>PAPY01000001.1 GCA_002709565.1 Legionellales bacterium
GGACTTGTGGATAAGGGGGCTTTTTAAGATACCAGATCCGGACAAATGGCGTGCTAGCTAAACCGGACATGTTTGCTTGTTACTGACATAGCTTAAACGCGAAAATTATTGGACGTTTTTTCGACCGCCTCATGCGTCTCAAGACGACCTTCTAGAAGGTCATCTTGGGCTCCAGCCTCAGGACTTGTTAGCGCACCCTCAGCTTGGTCAGGGATAGCTGCCACAGACGATGGTTCTCTACGGTGGAGTAAACTATAGCGCATGCCTGCGAAATTGGTTTGTTGATTATTTGCTAATTCTTGGCGTTCACTAGCCGTTATGTATCCTTTTCTCTCCTGAAATTCTAATAAATTGATCTGCTCTAAATAAACTATCGCGGTTGAACCATCTGTGTTAACAACAGCAAACTCGATAGAAACCTTGTCATAATTGTAATGGTATTGCCAATCACTTTTGGGAGGAAGATCTTTATCATAGATATCGGCTGTTCCGAGATTTACCCAATGCGAACACACATCCTTACACCTTTTTTTCGTAATACGCTGCAAGCGAATCGTCTGTTGTTCGCCGTTATCATCATCGATAACAAACTCAGCAAAGACCTTTTTCTTTTCGTAGAGATAGCGTTGGACTTTTGGCAACTCGCCTTGATAAATAATATTGGTATTCGGCGTTATCCAAACACATGCCTGCACTCGTTTTTTGTAATATTTACTATCCAGTCTCTGCAGTTGAATGACTCGCTTACTGCCACTGACATCTGTCCTTATAACATTGTAAATATTGCGACTTCCTATAATTTTGTGGCTTAGCTCTTCAGGCCGAATATTACCCTCATAAATCACGTCCGTATCCGGGGTAACCCAATAGAATTGAGCTGATCTAGCGACCGGTGCTGACACTAGCAATGTTTGCCTTCGCATTAACTCAGCAAAACAAATTCGCTCCAAGCGAACTGTCTGTTCTTCACCGGCAGAAGATTTTGTTGAGAACTCAATATATGCTTTATCATTATCATAGATTCGATAGGCATTCGCTGGTAGCTTATTGCTATATACCACGTCTGTTTCTGGCGTTACCCAATAAGAAAGCCTGCGTTTTAAAGGGACTTTGCGAATACACTCCAAATGCACAGATTGTTGTTCACCTTTATGGCCTTGCCTTATAAACTTAATGCGTTTAGCCGAGGTTGTCTGTGCTTGTTCGAGTACTTCTCCAGGAATTTCATCCACGTAGACCAGATCTGTGTTGGGGGTTACCCAACATTTTACTTGCGAATCATTAGCACGAGGTGGCACTGGGTTTGTGTGCGGTGGGCTCAATGGCACTAATGTTGGATACACCTGATTCGTTCTATCGATAATGGCATTGTAGGAGTTTTGAGGTTCTTCTGCTTCACTGGTCCGTTGACGTTTGCTGGAAGGTGTATCGCCTGATGACGGCCCTATGGCTTCAGCTGGAGTATGTTCACTAGTTAATGGCTCCATATCTGCAATAATCTCGTTGCCCGTGCTTTCAGGGCGAGCTTGATGGTTATACGCTGGCTCTGGGCATTCGGATATTTTTGCGCGAGTCTTTCTGAGATTGAATTCCCAGGATTGTATCTGCTCTAAGCGAATTGTATGTATTAAGTTGTCATTTAGACTAACAGAAAATTCGATATAAACCTTGTCATCATTGTAATGGTATTGCCATTCGCTCTCTGGAGGAAGATCGCCAGTATATTTAATCGCTGTTCCAAAGTGTACCACATGGAACTTTCCGTTATCATCCTCGATAATAAATTCAGCAAATACTTTTTTTCCTTCATAGATATAGCGTTGGGCTTCTGGCAACCCAACTTGATAAACAATCTTGGTATCTGGCGTTATCCAAACACATGCATTAACTTGGCTACTGTAATGGTCTGATAGGAGTTCTTGTAACTGAACGACCTGCTCATGGCCACTGTCATCGCGCCTTGTAACACTGACAACATTACTGTTTTTTCCGCTGTTCTGACTAAGCTCTTCAAGCCCACTATCACCCTCATAAATCACATCCGTATCCGGGGTCACCCCCACATAAGGTATAACTGGCTCTGAAGCCTCATCAGAATCATGCTGTGTCACCACATCAGTTAATGGCTTAGCTAACCGACGTTGATAAGCTGTGTGGGCTATCAGTTCCAAGCATATTTCTTCGCCTCTATCCATGAACTCAATATTAAAAATTTGATTCCGCCTTGACCACCTCTGAACAACTTGCGGAAAATTACCTGGATATTCATCTGCGGTACCTGAATATACATAGTGATAGTATTTATTTTTTACTTTATCAATAAAAGACTGGTGACTGGCTATCATATTCTGATTATCGTCTAGTGCAGCATCCACCTTTGTATCTGCATTAGTGTTCATTCTTTTTAATTTATTATTTCGTGCTTGTAAGTTCCTGTAAGTCATAAGCTCCAGCCATATCTGCTTATCGCCATCCATAAATCCGATGACAAGCTTCCTATTGCTGAGCCAACACTGGTCTACAACTGAAGGTATATCGCCTTGGTACTTCTTAGCAGTACCTGGATAGACAAAGCAATAGTATTTCCTCCTCTCGTGAAATTTATCAAGAAAGAACTGAATATTATAACCAGGTTGCATTTCATCATCGTGAGCAGGCACTGCCAAAATTTCCTCTGAAGATTCAGAATCAACCTCAGCTTGTGTTTCTGCAACGAGTTTCTCGAACCATTCATCATTATCGGAAGTTTCAAACAGCTGTATGTCATCATCAAGGTTTTCCCCAGACTCTTCGTAGGGTGGCCATTGTGGTTCGTTCAACTGGAGAACTGACATTGGGTTTGTGAACAGCTGAGGCAATGGCATCGATGCTGGAGACATCTGATTGGTTATATCGATGATGGCATTATAGGAGCTTTGAGGTTCTTCTGATTCACTGGTCCGCTGACGTTTGCTGGAAGGTACTTCACCCGATGACGGGCGTTTTGTGAGTTGACTATTTTCATTGGTTCTGGTTAACAATGGAGTGTTGGTCTTAGGACTGGGCGGTGGCGTTAGCCCTAGTACAGCATAAATTTCAGCAAAATTCTCTTCAGAATCGGAATACATACGGCGTCTCGTTATTTATTGTTAGTATCATTATTGCGCGCAATATACCAGACTTTAAAGGCTGGTTCAAATATGTACAAAATCCATAAATATCATGATCGCTTAAGCTCGTGCGCGTTTGTGTAAGCGAGATTGCTCGCCTTGGTTTTCACTCTCCTGTCCCTCAGACGGTTCAGGTTGCCACAAACCTAGACTGATCATATGTTTTAACAGCGTGTTTGATAACACATTGTCTGACAAACCAGTCCCAGGTTTACTCCAAGCGTTGACCCCAGAGTACGGACGTGCTGCCTCAAGGATCTCTTGGCGCGACTTATCATTCTTCGCTTGTTTAAGTTGTGTAGTATATGCTTCATTATTCGGTTGATACCGCACTGCAAGGTTAAGATAATCCAGCCTTTGTTGGACGGTCGTAGCTTGCTCGCTCATCAGAATGAAGATTTTCGCACAGAGTTGATTCAACGACTCATTGTAGCCACTAAATACTGCATATCGAAAACCATCCTGTTTTTTCTGCCAGAGCGACTCAAAGTCATCAAATAATCCGGCCTCAAGCACAGTTTCTAGATAAAGCAATGCCGCTTTATCATCCAGTGTCTTGTAAGAGGACAACATAAAAATTGCTGAATAGCGCTCTAGCACCCGAAGCACTTCCCTCTCTTGCCCTGGTGTTTTAGACAATAAGCCTAGCAACTGAAACAACTCATCAGCATTGCGTTCCAGAGCGGACATGGCGCGTTTCTGGTTAAATAGATCGCCTAATCGTTGCCATTGTTGATCCCATGCAACTAAGGAAGCGCCTATATCAGCTCGCTTAAGGTGGTATTGTAACTCGCGGCTTAGCCGGTCACTTTCTAAATCACGGCCATTGAGGCGAATGGTTTCAGAGGGTTCTAGAAAGCTTCCCCCCGCCTGGGCACCTCCGATAGTGCACCAACGCTGTCCAGCTGAGCGACATGCATTAAAGCCAAACGGCTTATCCACCATTTCAGCAGCTAAGTCATCATTAAATAACCTTGTGTTATCAATCTGGTGAGCTAATTCATCGTTGCCATCAAGTATTGCTAACTCTGCAATAGTAATGTGTAGTGCCCGCCAGTGAAACGGCGTAATATGTTTAATGGTTGGAATAATCGATTGCAGTAGCTCAATTTTGGCGGAAATAGAGTACTGTTCATCATTGATGAATTGGTATAGGTATTTCTCATGTTGCGAACCAAAGTTACTGTCATAGCGGAAAAATGACTGTAACTGTTCGGCAGTTGTTGGCACATAATAGTCTGATGACTCAATACCCTCTTCATCAGCAATACGATGAATTTGCTGGAGTAATGACAAAATATCATCGTGCAAAGCTTCTCTCCCTATCTCACCAGCCGCATATTGTTGCGCAAGCCGACGTTGAACGTCTGGATGGGATACTCGCACAATATGCTCTCGGATCGCAACGCGCAGGACATTATTCGTCGCCATCAAATTATTGTATCTCACAATATCACGAGACTTGATGATAGTCATGAGATAGGCTTTTATCATATGTTCAGCATCATGATTATCCGCGGCACTCCAATCACGATGCAAACTAGATATGTATGTCTCTATCACTTCTAACATATCTTCAACGTGCTCGGACTGGTGAGTTAAGAGTTTGCAATACAGCAAGACATCCCTAGCACATACCTGGTCTTGATTGGGTGTCAGACTAACATTGGCATTACCAGCTTCAGGCAAAAAGAAGGGGTTTTGCATTAATCCTAAGTACTGTTGCCACAGTCGCATGGCGATAGAAACCTTGCCCGCACTGATGACCGCCAACCAATTGCGTCGCAATCTATTAATAATCAATTCACGCTTAGTTTCAGCAAAACGTGGCGGATAATGCTCTCTCTTATCCTGCAGCAAAATAGTATTATAATGAGCGACATCACGGCTCGACTTGTCATCCAAGTCTGTTGTAGAAATCTCTGCAAGACCATCGGCGTTCAATGCCGTCACATAATCCTTATTTGCAAATGCCAAAGCGGCTTGCACACTGCACAGTGCCTGTAAACGCGCCGCCTCCTCGGTATTCGTCTGTTTAAGCGCAGCATGTTCTATGATATGCCCAAGCACTGCCGTTTTTTCCGTGAGGGTAACTCCCCTATCACTGATAAAAGTACCAAGCTCGGGACTAAATGGGTTAGCCACAAACTGCTGTTGCCAATTAAGTAACACTTGCTCGTGAGCAGATAGGCTTGGCTTATCTGAAATTGCTTGTCGCTTTGTAAGCTTCTTCCTAGCATTTTTACCCATCTGCTTTTCAGGTGATGGTGCTGCATCAACGGCTGGGGTTACCACAACCTCAGTCTGTGGCACATTAAACCCAGGCATCTCAGCCATTTGAATTGCCGTACTATTAGCAGGGCCACCCATAGCATGGTCTGTTTCCGGCATGTTATCCGCTGTGGGCTGGCTGTTTGACATAGGCTGAGGCTGGGGAAGATGCTGCCCATTGACCAGGCCCATAATACTTAGCATAAAGATCCCTCGCATGAGGGGGGATAAATTCGAGAAATCTGGCAGATAGGCTGGATTCACGACAACGGGATCAACCCTTAACTGCCTATTTTCAGGGGCTTTTCGCGGGTCAAAGGTTCGTGCGAGCTGTTTAGACGCTTTACTTCTAGCCATAGTATTTCACTCTCATCGTTATTAATTTGAGCGAAATACTACCATATCCTGCCTAATTGAACATCCTTTTGCTTAAAACTGAGCCGTTCTACCAACCCGCGGTTTGGCTTGGCGAATTTGATGTGCTCTCATCAGCTCGAGTCGGCGCCTCACCATCGTTTGCCGCCTGAGGCGCAGACTGCCAAATCCCCAGGGACTGAACAAACCGAGCAGCTCCATCATAAAGTGCACCCACAGTTGAATTAACTCGCCACTCAGCCCAACTAAAAGATTCTTGGTATACAGGATTAGCCTTGTCATAATAAACCGCTCTCTCGAGATAAGTCGCTTGTTCTGCAGTTGACTCAAGCGTCGACGCCATTTGGAAATACACTTCGGCAAATCGCTGCCACAGTGGTCCACCAATATTTTGTGGATATTGTGTCTGAGGGTAATTTTCGATAATGTCAGCAATTGCCTGCTCTTGGCCACCTTGTGCTAATAGAAAATCGATAAGTTTTAACAGCCGTGCATCATACTCATCAGCACGCGGCAGTGTATTGTGCGCACCGTATTTGGATAAGTCCTCACCGAGTCTATGCTCAACCTCAGCAAAATTATGTTTTAAATTAAATGCTCGCCGTTCAAGGGCTTGTTCCCAGGTAGTAAGCACCGCATCAACGTTACTATTCATCATAAAATAGTTCATCTCACGCCACAGGCGCTCAGCAACAAAGTCACGTCTCATATCCTCTGAGCCTTTACGATAAATAAGACTACCGGATAATTCATAGTAAGGACATGAATCTCTTCCGAAAGCACGATAATTCCATTCATCGGTATGTAGGCCAACGTAATATGCTAATTCAGGATCAAACAGTACTATATTATCGATTTTATGGGCAGCATCATAATCGCCTGCCTCCACAGCCAGCTCAGCTAAAGTGGTATACAGCACTTGCAACAGTTGCGCATCACCTGGAGAGGTCGGCCTCAAGGTATTTATTCTTTCAACCACAAGTGCCCTCTTCTCATTAAGGCTGATAGTATCGCTATTGATAAAGAAATCCAAAAGATAGAGATCATACTTTGAAAGTAGGCTAACTTCATTAAAGTATTGACGCACCTCTGCCATTGTGGTGGGACTCGGCAAATGAAGCGACTGATCTTGTTCTCGTGCAACATTGTGAAGATGCGTTAAACGGTAGCCATTCGTAGGCAATAAGCCAATCGCCCTGCTAATGGGATTATCGGATTGCATCATCGCATTAAAGCGCTCTATTTGCCCTGTTCGCTGCGCGCACACTAGATAAACATAAGCGCAGGATCTTATATCTAAGAGTGAACGTGCTTGATAGTATCCCCCCTTTGCATGTTCTATGGAGGCAGACCATGGCATTTTGATCGCAGCAAAATAACTCTCTATGACATCCAGGATAATTTCTTTTGAGTAGACTTGATCTTGCATTTTCTCGACCAGGTTGGAAAGCTCAGTGAGGGTGTAAATGCTATCAGTCGAAGTGATATAACGCTGCCAAACAGCAAGTAAACGGTCTCGATGTTCAGGGTTATATTTTTGCTCTTTGTAGGATACCTGTTCACGGACAAACTTGTGATACTCACGCTCAGGATTGCTATCTCGTAGCGGTTTTATTATTTCAGGTTCAGTCATTACAAGTTGTTGCTGTCGCGCTTGCTTCTTCCTGGCATTTTTACCCGTCTGTTTTTCAGATGGTGGTGTTCGGTCAAGGGCTGGTGTTACAACAACCTCAGTCTGCGGCACATCAACCCCTGGCATCTCGGCCACTTGAATTGCCGTACTATTGGCAGGGCCGCCCATAGCACGGTCCGTTTCCGGCGTGCTATCTGCTGTTGGCTGGCTGTCTGACATATGCTGAGGCTGGGGAAGGTGCTGTCCATTGACCAGCCCCATAATACTCAGCATGAAGATCCCTTGCATGAGGGGGGATAAATTCGAGAAATCTGGCAGATAGGCTGGATTTATGACAACGGGATCAACCCTTAACTGTCTAGTGACAGGGACACTCCGCTGAACAAGGGTTCGTCTGAGCTGTTTAGACGCTTTACTCTTAGCCATAGTGTTTCACTCGCATCGTTATTAATTTGGGCGAGAGCTTACCATACCCCTATAGATTCAACAAAAATTTCATCACTGGGGATTTGCCCGTATTGTGTCATCGGAAAATTTTCCCTAAGTATTGTTGAATATTACACCCTTACTTAATCTAATAATAAATTAACAACGAGTCTGATGATCATTTCCTTTTGTGCTGGATCACTCTCTGCGACCAATAGGGCTAAGGCTACTAATCCGTTTTCATTGAGTTTTATTGGCATGCTCTGTGATTTTAGATAAAGCAAAAACATAAAACTGCCTATGCGCTTATTACCATCAGTAAACGGATGATCTTTGATAACAAAATACAGTAAGTGTGCTGCTTTTTCTTCTGGTGTCTTATAGAGTGGTTCACCACCAAATGTTTGCTCAATATTGCCTAGAATACTATCGAGGCCACCATCACGTTCTTGTCCAAACAAATGAGTCGCTTCATTGCGTGCACTTAGATCGGTTTTTAACGAATTGATAGCGGATAATGCGGCTTCATAATTTAACCTCGGTGAGGCCTCTTTTACTTGCTCAGGCAACTTTAACTCACCTTCATCATAGGCCAACAACAAATCCCAGGTCTTTGTATAGGCCAATATCAGCTGGATTGCTTCCTGGCCAAGATCATTCACCAAATCGTGATGAACCAATGTCTTTTGCAGTAACTCAACCGTTTGCTGCAATTCCTGTACACCACGCTCAGCTAAACGTTTGTCATAAGTTGTATATCCATTAACCAGATGGTCTTTTAATACTTGGGTAGCCCATATCCGAAATCGTGTTGCTTCATGTGAATTAATGCGGTAACCAACAGACACTACTGCATCTAAGTTGTAGAACTTAGTCTTATACCGCTTGCCATCATTCGCAGTATGTTCCAAAATGGAACATACTGAATTTTCGTCTAACTCCTTGGAATTAAAGATATTTCTCAAGTGTTTGGTTACAGCTGGTCGTTTTGTGCCAAATAAATCAGCAAGCTGTTGCTGGGAAAGCCAAATGGTCCCATCAGCAAGATTGACATCTAACTCCACATGACCATCTTTGGCTGTATAGATAGCGATCTCAGACATAAGCACATCCTCATACGTATTATGGTTGCTGGACAAGGTGAACACCCTGTAGTTGTTGGTAAGTGTAGCACGACAGCAAGACTTTGCTCCATGAAAACAAAGACAAAATCGCTAAGCACTAGGAGCGCTGTCTACTGTCTGAGTTAGTCAGCCTGCATTAGCATCGGGCGATTTATTATGGAAGTTCATCGATAGCCACGGCCAACCGCACCAAACTCTTATCCCGTCCCATTAATGCCAACGTCGTATTTAACGACGGCGAAATCGTATTACCGGTTAACGCCACACGAATAGCAGGACCCAGTTTGCCCATCTTGAGTCCGAACTCATCGAGGACTGTTTGAATCGCCGCGCCTAATGGTTCTTCTTGCCAATCATTAAGCTCCGTTAATTGCTTGAGCAAGGCTTCGAGTGGGTCTTTGGTTTCGGGCTTAAAACATTTCGCTTTTGCTGCTTCATCAAACCCCGGGAAATCACCATAAAAAATTTTGCTCTTCTCTGCCATTTCTTTTAAGGTCTTACACCGCTCACGCAACCCCTCAACAATGGCTTCAAGGCTCGGACCATCAGTGGTATCAATACCTTGATTATCCATATGCCATTTTAAATGCTCTGCTACATCAACAGCAGGATCAGTTTTCATATAATGGTGATTGAGCCATAATAATTTGTCCGTGTTAAAGACCGACGGTGCTTTATTAACATCCTTGATATCGAATAAGGCAATCATTTCGTCTAATGAAAAAATTTCCTGATCGCCATGGGACCATCCCAAACGCACTAAGTAATTTAATAAGGCATGGGGTAAGTACCCGTCGTCACGGTATTGCATCACTCCCACCGCCCCATGACGTTTTGATAAACGCTTACCGTCATCGCCTAAAATCATTGGAATATGGGCATACGCTGGGATAGTTGCCCCCATAGCTGCCAGCATATTGATTTGTCGGGGCGTATTATTAATGTGGTCATTACCGCGGATCACATGGGTGATACCCATGTCATAGTCATCCACCACAACAGTTAGATTATAGGTAGGTGTGCCATCAGTGCGGGCAATGATCAAATCGTCTAGTTCATTATTATTGATAGTGATGGTCCCAAGCACCACGTCATCAAACACCACATCTCCCGTTTGAGGGTTCTTGAAACGGACAACATGGGGTTTATCCGGATCATTTAGATCCAAATCACGGCAATGACCACCATAGCGCGGTTTTTGTTTGTTTTGCATTTGCTCTTCACGCAGGGCGTCTAATTTGTCCTTGGAGCAATAACAACGATAAGCTTTACCCTCGGCTAACCATTGGTCGATGACTGCTTGATAACGATCAAAGCGTTTGGTCTGAAAATAAGGCCCTTCGTCATGATCCAAACCTAGCCAAGCCATGCCATCAATGATCGCCTGCACCGCTTCCTCCGTTGAACGCTCCCGGTCCGTATCCTCGATACGCAGGACAAATTTGCCCTGATGATGGCGGGCATAGAGCCAGCTGTAGAGCGCAGTGCGGGCACCACCCACATGCAAATAACCTGTCGGACTGGGCGGAAATCGGGTAATCACGGTCATAGGAGCCTCATTGTTGATTTGGTGGGGGGATTATATACCTAATCATGGGGAATTTGGAGTACATTAATTGGACCGTGACAGACACCATTCTTTCTGTCAGACTAGCTGCAAAAAGATTTTGAAATTATAGTTACTATTGAGTAATTTACATGTCTAATGCATTATTAAATAATACACAATCTTCGCTAGGATATATTCCCCTAGACTTCCATTGCCATGGCATTGGTCCTTATGATTTTACTGAGATCCAGAAGCTCGACTTGCATGACATTGAAGCTAGGCTCAGAAAAGCAAAACAGCGTGATAAAGAGATCGCGGAACTTGATCTAGATTCGTGGAATCTAAATAACTTAACTGAAAAGCTTGGTCCCGTACCAGCAACAATGATAGCTAATGCACGTAAAGGTATTGTCAAAATTTGCCAAAACTTCGATGGCGAGCACGTGGACTTAGCTATCGTAGATAAAACTATAGAACTAGTAGGCACTGAAAATATGTTGATGATGACAGACTCCATCGAAAGCAAATACCTTGCTGGTCGCCAACTCTACAAAGATAATGATTCAGAACTGCTGTATCAAGAACATGGGCTGGTTGCAGCAGGTAGCCAAGGAATAGAACGACAGATATGTAATATGATCAAACTAGGACTCTCAAAGTACCAAATTAAACAACTCATTTGTGATACCCCGAATAAGATACTTCCAGTGCTACAACCATCTATGGGAGCAGAAAACGATGATAAAATTAATTGTATTTGACTGGGATGGCACTTTATCAGACTCTATAGCAACAATAGTTGCTGCAAAACAATATGCGGCCAAAAAATTATCCTTGCCGCTCCCCGATCGTGATACTGCTAACAAATTATCTGCAAATAGCACTAACGCGTCGAAGATGCCCCTGGTCGATTAGCATTATGATACTCATCCCATGCTTTTATAACATCTGACAATTCTAAATCACGCTTGATAAAATCGATATAATCAGCATCACTTGTACATCCAGTGTCTCTCAATATCTCGTCGTAGTTTGGCTGAGATCGAGCCTCTTCAATTAGATCATCAACGATTGAGTTGATTCGTTCAATCTGTCGCGATGTAATATCAGGAACAACAGATTGTAACGTGTAGATGTGACTGATACAATCTATCTTACACTCAGAAATTTCTCTCGCAAGATTATCAATCAAAATATCGATTTTACTGCTTGATAGATGTAATCCCTCTACAATATCAACCTGAAGGAGGGAGAGAGGACGCTCGACACATTTTTTGAAATTCCAACAATCTTCTGCAATAATTTCTTTTGTTTCTTCGTCTTCAAGATCATTAAGTAGAACTCTAATGGAGTCATCGAGTGCTCTTGAATTACGCTTTAATTCACTCACAACCCGACTCGGCAATTCACTTGTAGTCAAGTATTCACGAAACTCAGCATCATTTAGATCTTCGAGAGCTCGTGCCTTGTACTGGGAAATTTTCTCATCGACTTGCGCTGATGTTAGCACATAAGGTGCTTCATGTTTTCCTCTACCAAACATAATTAAAGCCTCCGTTGTTGTTATTGGCTGTATAATTTGACTATAGTTTATAGAAAATAATCAGCAAATTAAAGCATTATTAACTTATTATGTGGCTAACAAAATCAACTGCGTAGTGGCGTTGTTCAGCTGAATCGTTTAAGATCCCACTGCTCGGAACCGCCGATATGCAAGAGTCCTGGTCGTTCGCCATAGGGGCTGTAGCCTTTGGTATCGCCGAGGCGATAGTATCGGTCATGGGTCATAGCGGTGTCTTTGATAAGGGGCCATATCATGGTCCTAAGAAAGCCTTGGTCGCGGAATTGAGCGTGGTCTTCGGTGTAGAATTCTTCGATGAGTTTTTGCATGTTTGGGATAACGCCCGCAATGCCGCCCCACATGCCGGCGAGGATTAATTCGCAGTGAATGATATTGTCTCTGAGAATATGAAAATACTTGTTAGACGCGACCCACTCATCCACGGCAATTTTTTCTTGCACGCTTAAACGTGAATCGCAATCTCGACAAATAAATCGCGTCACTGACTCATCATCAGAGACTAAAAAACGCCAAGCAAGCCCAGGGAACGCACCTTGGTTTTTTTGTTGTACCAACATCACTTCAGCGCCTAATTTATTGAGCTTCTCTAGTACTGCTTGGGGCACATCTTTACCGCAATAAAAGCGACATACCCACTCTGGAAATAAATAAGGCGCGATAGCAGCATTAGCGATGGCACCCCCGGTATAGAATTCATTATCGCCCCATAAACTAAACGAAATCACATTCTTTTGTTGTGGTGCATATGCGCCTGGGTGTTTTTTGAGTTGAAGGCTAGGCTTAGATTTGAGTTTATTGAAGGCTGCACAAAAAAATTTGTCTTTGATATCTAGACATTGCTGGCCATACTCAATAGCTTCGGGATAACGCTCTAGTTTTTTGAGGGCATAGACCATATTGCCATAGGCGATGTGATTGTTGGGTTCTAGCTCAATGGATTTTTTGAGGGCATCCATGGCATTTTCGTAATCTTCTGCCTGGGAGTATGCCGATCCGATGTTCTGCCAGTAATGCGTGTTATCCGGCGCAAGTTTGAGGGCTTTTTTCATGTACTCAATACCCTCTTCGAGCTTACCTTCTTGATGACATATCAAACCCAAATAATGCAGGCTGTCCACATTCTCAGGGTCGGCTTTCAACACATCTTCATAAATTTTGCGGGCCTTACCGAGCTCATTTTCACGGTGCGCCGTGAGAGCAAGTTCCAATGCTTCTCTGACAGAGACTTCAGGCATGTGATTTCCTTATTTCCAGCGGCTTATATCCCAACCTTCTAATGAACCCACATGGGTGATAGCAGGTCGACGGCCATACTCAGGAAACGGCTTCGAAAAACCTAACTGATAATAGCTATCATGGGTAAAACTATTATCCTTAATCAACGGCCAAATGATGCCGCGCAAAAAGCTGGGATCAGTCGAAGAAATATTCACTTGTTGGTAAAACGCTAATAGTAATGCGCCTAAATTAGCAATCACACCAGCAACGCCACCCCACATATTAGTGCGCATCACTTCGACATGATTAATATTGTCACGCATCACATGAAAGTACTTATTCGAGGCCACCCACTCATCCACTGCATTCTTCTCTTGTACATTTAGACGAGAACGGGGGTCGCGACAGATAAATCGCGTGACATTGCTATCATCAGAAGCAAAACATCGCCAAAGTGAACTCGGGATCGTTTTCGCGTCGTCTTTCACCATGCTAACTTCTGCACCTAATTTAACTAACTGTCCTATTACATCCTTAGGCACTGCATCGCTACAGTAAAAACGGCATTGCCATTCAGGATAGATATACGGTGCAATAGAAGCGTTAATGATAGCGCCTTGTAGTCGTTCTGGGTCATTATCTGGCAAATCAAAGGCAATAATGTTTAGCTGACCTTCTTGATAATTGCCCGGATGGGTTTTGACATTCAAACGTGGTTTATTTTCGAAGTTCTTGAATGCGTCACAAAATAATTTATCCTTTGCGTTTAGGCAATTCTGTCCGACTTTAATTGCGTCTTTTTGTTGGCCCATGGTGTCTAACAACATCACTAGATTAGACATCGCCAAATGATTGCGATCATCAAGTTTAATGGCTTTTTCGAGAGCGTCTTTGGCTTTGTCGTTTTGTTGTTGATTACGATACGCTGTGCCGAGTGATTGCCAGTAAAGTGAGTTGTTGTCCACGGCTTTAACGCACTTTTCTAAATACTCGATGCCTTTGTTGACGTTATTTTGTTGTATGTGTAACAAACCCAAATTATGCAAACTATCGCCATGTTGCGGCTCTTGATCGAGGATTTGTTGATAGAGTTTTTCGGCAGCAGCCATATCTTGGCTATTATGGGCGCTCACAGCTTGTTCGAGCATTTGTTGAACGGCTTCATTTGACATGATGCTAATCCTTCTAGAGTGTTTATTGCCAGTATAGTCAAGATTGAGGGGCTTTGTGGCTCCTAGTAGGGCTTGACGATAACACGGGTGCCATGACGTATAAAGTTTCTATGCAGCCATTTAGCATCTTTGGGTAATACCCTAATACAGCCGTGGCTGGCATTGTAATTAGGCACATTGGGCGACCCATGGATGGCATAGCCCTTGTAGAAAAACATGCAGTACGGCATCGGTGCCCCGCCTTTGCCCAGTGGATATTTGCTGGATTTGCAGTAAGGGCTGCCTTTGGAATAGACACGAAAATTACTCCCTACTGGCGTACGACAGCGACGGCGAACATCTTTACAATAACCTTTGCCGCCTGAGGCTTTGCCTTTTTTGATGAGCTTACCATCACGGTAGGCTCCCCACATAAGTGAACGTGGATTGAAAATAAACGTCGTACCAGAGTAGCCAACTTTACTCGGCATGTAGTAAGTACGGCCTTTATTTTTCGACTTGGCCGCATATTGGGGTTGGGCTTGAAGATTGATCGGTTTGATGGTGTGATTTGTTATCAGTAAACACGATTGAAGATTGTGACAGTTTGCTGCAGGTGAAGCTGACCACCCAACACTGGGCAGTACAAACAGCATCATTGTCATCAGCATCATTCGCCGTCGCATTTGGCCTCCTAAAACCGACATTCCGCACCAGTCTCTTTTTACGTATAAAAGGGTAAAAAGAGACTGGTGCGAAAAGCCGGCAAAAATAACAGACCGCAGCGTTAACTGCTGTCTGCTAGGTTAATGGAAATGTCCTTAAGTTTATTTTCCATTTTCATGCAAACTACAATTTGCTCTTATTGTTGTTTTATCTGAGCGATTGTAGAGGCAGAAATGATCCGCATTATTACGAAATGTCATATCCCTGATAAGTAATACATTGCGGTCAGAATTTTTTAGTGCCCGAACTGGACCACCATTCAGAGTGATAGATCCATCGACATCGGTTTCACCGGTGATTTCGACACCGAGTCCATTGCCATTCATTTTACTTTGTATGATGCAACGTCCATCGTAGGAAACATGCTTATCCGCTGGTCCATGGTCGCTAGGAAGGTATCCCCAACAACGGTGATCATTTGGGCCAATATCTTGACCACCTAGATCATGAAAACCAGCTGCAACAGCACTACCCACTGCTAAACAACAGGACGCAAAGATTGCTACTAGAATTTTCATTATTATTCTCCTTAGCCACTGGGTGGCAAGAATGTTATTCTGAACTTCCGTTTAGCGATTTGTCCTAGAGAATGAGATGTGATCCGTCACTGGATCTGAATTGTTCTATTTTTGAGCATCTGACTTGAATTATAGTTCTCCCACCAATTGATTCAAGTAAGGCATAATTCATGCCCAACTTGATAAATCACTGGATTAATAGGCAAAACCCCCTGACTGTGGTAGATTGCGTTCCTTAGTTAATCTCTGGGACAGCTAACACGATGACGACTATTAAACCTCGCTTATTAACTGGTGACACACCAACAGGACGCTTACATCTCGGCCATTATGTTGGCTCCATCGAGAATCGCCTCAAGATGCAGGACCAATATGATTGTTATTTTTTAATTGCCAACATCCATGCTTTCACCACCCGTGCCGATAAACCAGCGGACATCCGCCAAAGCACCTTTGATATTGCCCTGGACTATTTAGCCGCCGGTATTGACCCAGAGAAATCGACTGTATTCATTCAGTCTGAAATTCCAGCAATCTCTGAGCTGACTTTTTTCTTCAGTATGTTGCTGTCTTATCCGCGGGTCATGCGCAACCCAACTATCAAAGACGAAATTCGTGACAAAGACTTAGGGGATAACTATCCCTTTGGTTTTTTGCTTTATCCCGTAGGCCAAACAGCAGATATTCTGGCGTTTCGTCCCGATGTGGTCCCAGTGGGTGAAGACCAAGTACCTCACCTTGAAATGACCCGGGAAGTGGCCCGTAAATTTAATCAGCTGTATTGTGATGTGGATCCCCATACTGAGGACAAAGATTATCTCAGCAAGGGTGGGCTACTACCAGTCATTGAACCTGTCGTTGGCCGAGTCAAACGTCTTGTTGGTACTGGCGGCCCTGGTAGTAATGGTCAATTACTGAAGATGAGCAAGTCCCTTAACAATGCTATTTTCTTGAGTGATGACCCGGACACTATCAAGAAAAAAGTCATGGGTATGTACACCGACCCTAATCGGTTAAAACCCACAGATAAAGGCACTACTGAGAATAACCCTTTGTGGATCTTCCATGAAACCTTCAACCCCGACCATGCTTGGGTGCGTGAAGCCGAAGATAAATACCGCAATGGCCAAATTGGTGATGTGGAATGTAAGCGCAAATTGATTGATGTATTAGTTGATCTCATTGAACCCATGCGCCAACGTCGACTCGAGCTAGAGGCTGATATGGATTATGTCTCCGGCGTGTTACAACAAGGCACCGAAAAAGCCAATGTCATTGCTGAGCAAACATTGCAGTTGTGCAAAGAAGCCATGCAACAAGAATATTTCACGGCTTTAAGAACGATTAAGTGGTCTAGGTAAATGTTATAGTGCAACCAATAGAGTGGCCCCTACTGATAGAAACAAGATTACTAGAATAAAAATGTCGTGCTGGCGCTTGTACTGACTGTCATATATAGAGATTTACACAATCCTCTGCTAAAATATTAGGCTCTTATCTGTGTTGCTGAAGTAGATCCGTAGCTACCTTATCAAAGTAATAAGGCATCCCCCGATTGACAACTCTGTCAAATCTGTCAATAGAGGCTAAATAATCACCCGTATCTGGTGTAATCCAATTTATCACATCAATAATTTGAGCATGCAAGTTTGGCAACTCAGGTAGATGCCATATTCTCTCATGATGAAAAATACGATTTCTTAACCGTCTTATCTCGTTAAGCCGCTTAAAGACATACGCTTGGGTTCGGTTCCGTCTCTTGATATGCGGAAAACATGGCTGTAATAGCCATGGCCACAAAATCCCCTCATATCGCTTATGTAGTAGTCCCGACCAGAATCCAAAAGATAATTCAGGGATAACCCTGTGTGGAACAGCATCTCGCTTTCGCTTGATTAATGAGCGTTTTACTGCTGCTACATCCTGCCTATCAGTTATACCAACAAGGATAGATACATCATCATACCAACATTCATTACCATATTTGATTGAAACCTACTCGTGCAACTGATTCCTGAGCACTACCTCGCATAACTGCAGGGAGGGATAGAAAGCCTCTGATAATGCAATATTGTAATGATAGCCAGCTAAAACTTTAAGAATTTCTTCCTGAGTGATGCCCTGATGGTACCCATAAACTGAAAGTCTGGGATAACTTATTGATTCTACTACATTTAGTAAATCACACTTAAATTGACTTCCCATAGTCACCCTAATATACTTACATTTGTAGGCTCCAGACTGTCCTCTCCTGTTGTTCTCAACAGTGACGGCACTGGAGCAACGTTAACGAATCCACCTCCCTGATAAATTTCGGTAATATCCCTTAGGCACAGAGTTTCATTATACATCCATAGATATGCAGTGCAAACAAACAAAGACAATAGCTACTCAATTTCTCTTACTATAACTATCTTCGTTCATATATGCATAGTAATGAAGTTGATTTTTGCTTAATCCGGCGGCCCAGCTCTATCCATCGGTAACACAGTACAGGCAACACGTTTGCCACCGCCGCCAAGTTTTTGCGGTTCATCGGAATAATTATCACTGCCTTCATGAATAATAATACTGCGGCCTTGGATATCTGTTAGCTTTAAGCGCGGCGCTAAAATAGGAAGGCTTGCTTTGCCAGATTTGTCGACGATCAAAACTGGCATATCGCCTAAATGGCCATCGCCGTAAGGGCCAAGATGTTTGCCAGTTTCTTCTGGATCTAAATGATCACCTGCGCCTTTGCCGCTATGCAAGCAAGATCCATATTGGTGCACATGAAAACCATGGGTGCCTGGTTTTAAGTCGTTTAATTCAGGGGTGATTAATAAACCGTACTCTGTATCTTTAAGCGCAAGAGTGCCAATTTTTTTGCCGGTAAGATTACTGTCGGTGGTTAAGTACATCGAGACGGTTTCTTCAGCCGAGATGGCAACGTTCGCGCATAGCGTCATAGCTAATGCGATAATTGGTATTAACACTCTACCCATTGTCCAAACCTCTGCCCTACTCGATATCAAACGTAATGCCTTGTGCCAATGGCAGCTCCTTGCTCCAATTGATGGTGTTGGTTTGCCGTCGCATGTAGGCTTGCCATGCATCTGAGCCTGATTCACGACCGCCACCGGTCTCCTTCTCACCACCAAATGCACCACCAATCTCAGCGCCAGAAGTGCCGATATTCACGTTAGCTATACCACAGTCACTCCCCGCCGCAGATAAAAATTGCTCTGCATGGCGCACGTTACTAGTAAATATAGCAGAGGATAGGCCTTGCTTCACGGAATTATGCAATATAATGGCTTCATTAAGGTTTGCGTAAGTCATCACATAGAGGATGGGAGCGAAGGTCTCTTGTTGGACGATAGGCCAGTGATTCTCTGCCTTAACCACTGTAGGTTCAACAAAATAGCCTTTTCTTTCAATAATTTTGCCGCCAGTGAGGATCTCACCACCTTCGGATTTTATCGTCTCAATGGCTGCTAAAAAGCTCTTCTGGGCCGCTTCATCGATGAGCGGTCCCATTAAATTAGTCTTATCAAGAGGGTCACCAATGGTGATTTGTTGGTAGGCATAAATGACTTTTTTGAGGAGTTCATCAGCAATACTCTCATGGACTATCAAACGCCGTGTGGTTGTACAACGTTGACCTGCTGTACCCACAGCACCGAATACGACAGCCGGTACGGCTAAGGATAAATCCGCCGTTTCATCGACAATAATGGCGTTGTTGCCGCCAAGTTCCAGCAATACTTTACCCATGCGCTTGGCAACTCGCTCACCTACTTGTCGACCAACATTCGTCGATCCGGTAAATGATACTAACTTCACTCGCCCATCATCAACAAAACTTGCTGCCCTATCATTATCACAAATCAACAACGAAAAGATTCCTGGCATGTCTGCATCACGCATCACTTGATTACAAATATGCTGCACGGCGATAGCGCATAGAGGGGTTTTGTGGGATGGCTTCCACACCACAGTATTACCACAAATAGCGGCAATAAACGCATTCCAAGCCCATACTGCTACCGGGAAGTTAAACGCAGAAATAACCCCAACAACACCCAAGGGTTGCCATTGTTCGTACATACGATGTTGAAAGCGTTCCGAGTGCATTGTTTTGCCATAAAGCATTCGGGATTGACCGACAGCAAAATCAGCAATGTCTATCATTTCTTGCACTTCACCGTCGCCTTCCTCTTTGGACTTACCCATCTCAAGAGCCACAAGAGAACCCAATAAATCCTTCTTGGCACGCAAGGCTTCGCCCATTAAGCGAATTAATTCACCACGTTGTGGCGCCGGTACGGTACGCCAGTGCCGGGCGGCCTCAGTTGCTTTTGCCATTACCGTTTCGTATTCCTCGGCAGTGGCATAATGGACCTTGGCAATGGGCTCTGCAGTCGTCGGATTGATAGAAGTGAGTTCAGGGGTTTGGCTGGCACAAAGCCATTCACCGTCGCCGGTGCATACCCCCTTGTTGATAACGCCACACTGTAAGGCTTGCAACAAATCCATAAGCGTCTCCGTCATTGTTATTCGCAGTAATACTTACCAAATGGATTCTGTAAAAAATCCGCTAGTGGGATATTCTCTTGGTAGACAAAACCGTGGTATTTGTCCGGCTCGCTCAACACCATATCCACTACCGTGGTTATACCAGATGCAGTAGTGATTTGTATAGCGGACCAGGGATGACCACCGATATTAGAGGGGTAAATTTTTTGCAGATAGTTCTCTTCGACGAGAGTGTCTTCGCGCATCCCCGTCACTGAGACATAAATGATCACAACGTCTTGATACGACTTTGGTAGTGCGTTTTCTAGTATTACTTTTAACGTGTCCGTATCTTTGTCCAGGTGTAAATCCTTCATCAGCATGCGAATTTTATGACAATGACCGGGGTAGCGAATGGTTTTGTAGTTCATGCGCTCGACTTTGCCTTTGTGGAGCTCCACCAGACTACCAATCCCGCCAGAGGTATTAAATGCTTCATATAATGTACCGTCTAATTGAATTGACTCTAAACCTTCAAGCGGCTGCAGTAATACATCTTTGCCATTTTCGATCGCATGACAAGGGTTATTGTATTCATTGATTAAACCTTCCGTGGACCAGTTTAAACAATATTGCAAAATATTATTGGAATTAATGGGCAAAGCGCCTACCCGCATTTTGACTGAGCGGCAACTGTCGAATTTATTCATCAAGCTATTCGCTACAATTGCAATAAAGCCCGGGGCTAAACCACATTGGGGCACAAAGGCTTTGTCGTGGCCTTCAGCAAGTTGTTTAACCGCGTCGGTAACCGCTGTATCTTCGGTCAAATCGAAATAATGCAGACTGTGCTGACGTGCCATTTTAGCAACGGCAATATTACAGTGGTATGGTAGACAAGAAATAATAGCATCCGCATTAGCGGATGCTATAACGGCGCTAAAAGCATCATTATCACTGATATCACATTGTTGGCGAGTCAATCCATCATGCACAGCCAAACGACTCGCATCCGGACCTGTTAAATCCTTATCTATCAAGGTAACGTGATAACGTCCTGACTCGAGGAATAGCGATGTTATCAAGGCGCCAATCTTACCCGCCCCGATTATCAGCACTTTATGCATAGACACTCCTTATTAGAGAAAGTCTAGCCCAGTGGGATTTACCGTCAAGTTAGGCGCAACGTTAGCTGCCGCCAGGCCCTGCCCCTCTCAGTGCTACGGGTTCTTCAGTACTGACTGTGCATGACATTTCAGCCTCATTTGCGTCAAGTGGCGTCATGCGAGCAATGAATCGAATATTAATTTATTTCTCTGTAATAACTTAGGTAGTTTTACCCATAGGATTTGCTGAAACGGGACCAACAGCTCTTTCTTATCGAAAGTTGTCAGTCACGTACTTGAGAGCAGGTTTGGGGTAAAATAGATTATCCAGCTACACACCTCGGGTGCGGACATGATGGAGTTCGCCCTCAATATTATTTTCAAACTCAGCGAACACGAGCGCTATGCCACATTCAATTAAGCGGCTTCTTATATCGTGTAGGTACTGTGGTTCTGCAAACAAAGGGCGGTTGGGCGTGGAAGGATTGATATTTTGCCCGAGAACAGTGTTTGAATTTAGGGCGGCACGCAATACTGATAATGTAGTCCCATAGACAGGGTGGTCAAGTAATGCTATTGCAAGATGCTCAGCGAATGATTGGCTATCATCAATTTCTGCTTTACCGCTAAATTGGGATTTCAAATCACTTAAGATACGTGTTTGTTCTTCGTCTATCGGATACATGACTTTATCTTCTTATTAGATTTAAGCGGTTAGAATATTATCATAGGTGAATGTCAAATACCAAGTTCGGCCAATACCACCATCACTTCTTTGATTTTATTAGCATTACCTGAATTTTATCGTTGCCGTTGAAACAACTGATTCAACTGATACGCCAAACGATATCCGGCCAGCGCTGCCCGTTGTTGGACGATAGTTTGGGCCTGTTTACGATAAGCTTCTGACGGTGTAGTGTTGGCTTTTGCGGTATATACAAAGTCTTTGTCCAGTTGATAACTTTCCGCGGCCCAGTCTTTGGGCGGCGCTTGAATGGCTGCTTCAGAGAAATCTGCTCTGGGATATTCTTTTTCTAGTTGACGCGCCAATTGGTACACACGGTTGGGCTTGTTCTTGATATAACGAAACACTCCTGCCCCATTGTCCCAATAACTATGGAGATTCTTGCCAATCGATGACTTGACAGGAATCAAATTGCCGCCTTGATCGCCGTCGGGTGTTGCCTTCGAATACAATTCAACACAGTGCAGTGGTTGATGCACATCACCGACAAAATGGGCGTAAAACCGCAAAAATAATGCTTTTTCCGCATCATTAGATTTACGACTTGCTAGAACCTTGCTGCTTTGATCAATGGCCCAAAGAACATTGGCAGGTTGGTTGATTTGCGGTGGGCGTTTGCCGTCAAGGCGCAAAGGCGTATCAATATAATGCCAAGTATCAAAGGCACCGACATCGTGCCCACGGATACTATCAGGCCAAGAGGCAGATTTCACAAACGTGTTACTGCGCGTGTAATATTGGCCAATGATAGTTGACAGACGATTAACCTCAGCCTTTGCCTCAGGGGTTAAATTATCATAGGCTATCTTCGCCACCACTTGGTGACCGATGGCGTTCCAAGCAAAACCAGGGACGGCAATGACCATAAGACTAGTATAAAGACAAGCTTTGATAACGTTCATTAGGCGCATTGCAAGTCCTCCAGAGTTAATCAAGCGCATTCTATACCTAATCATCCCTCGCCGCCAACTGCACTTGTTTCATGAAATTCTCCCGCAACGGCTCATCAGTGTGATTGAGCTTTTTGAATAATTCAGTAAAGTGGGCTTCAACCCGAATGGTACAGTGGGTCATTTGATGCATGCGAGCATCCAGGAGACCATAAAGGCGCTCTAGCTCTTTGGCAACTGTCCGCAATTGGCGATAATCCGCTAAGAATTCATCGATATTGAATATGGCCTGTGTGGCGTCTTCTTTTGGGCAAAAAAACATCTGTAGCGTCATCCCTTTATTCTTTAATTGATTTATTATTAAATACTTTATTTTTGCTGATGTAAAGTATGACGCTAAAAATGATTTTGTCCACCTTACTATGGGCAAGCCTAGTCATATTCGTTACAATCATAAATTGTCTAAAAAATTTACGGAACTCATGTTCAGACGGCTCAAACAATTCGTATTCTTACTCACAGGCATTTTCCTGAGCCAGCTGGTATGGGCCGATGTGGTGCTGACTTATCATATTGATGGCCTCAAAGATCCCGCCCTTGAGAATGTGCAAAACCGCCTCAAGGTGGATCAAGCCACTGAACCACAACCCTTGAGTACCCAATCTATCCAGACACTGTACCAACGAGCGCCACAAACGATGCTCGAGGCAATGCAGCCCTTTGGCTTTTTTAAACCCGTGATTGCCTCCTTAAGCTTAAGCAAAGTTAACGATAAACACTGGGTGGCAAAGTTTAAAGTTAACCCCGGCCCGGCCCTCAACATTACGCAACTGGATGTCAAGGTCCAAGGTCCTGGACGAACCAATGTTGCGGTTGTTAAAGTACTGAAGCACTCGCCGTTGCAGCAGGGTGCAGTATTAAATACGCAAGATTACGAAACCTTTAAACGAAACTTGCTCAATGCTGCCGTTACCAACGGCTATTTGCGAGCGCGCTATCGTACCAGCAGCATCCATATTGACAAAGAACGCTATACGGCTATCGTGACGCTTATTCTAGATACCGGTCCGCAATATTATTTTGGTCATGTGACCTTCCATCAAGATACCTACGATGATGCTTTCTTGCATCGCTTTGTGCAATTCAAGCCTGGTGAGGATTTTTCTACGGATAGTGTTTTACAATTGCAAAAAGACTTATCATCAACGGAGTATTTTTCATCAGTGACAGTACAGCCGGATGAAAAGGACTTATCCAAGCGCCAAGTCCCTGTGGATGTGCATTTAACCCCAAGCAAAGCGCGGCGCTATAATTTTGGTTTGGGTTACGGAACAGACACTGGGCCGCGGGCTACCACATCGGTGGATTTTCGCCGGGTAACTGATACGGGTAATTATTTTAAATCATTCCTGCAGATTTCTGAAATTGAAAGCAATCTCGAGGCCCGCTATGTTATTCCTGGTGCTAATCCTGTGAATGAGCAGTATTTTTATGGCGCTAGTGTGTCCCAAGAAACCCCTAATGACAGTCGCGGCACGACCGAAAAAATTACTGTCGGGAAGTCTGATGTCTTTCATGGTTGGCGCCGTACGATGAGTTTGAATTACCAATGGGATCAATACCGACTGCGTGAAGATCCTAAGCGCTATTCTCATCTACTCCTACCGACAGTATCACTCACGCATACGCGTGTTGATGATCCAGTGTTCCCCCGCCAGGGTCACACCTTAAGTCTGACCGGACTTGGCTCTGCAAAAGCACTCGCGTCCAGTGTCAGCTTCTTCCAAGCACAAGTCAGTGGTAAATATATTACGAGCCCTGGCGAACACAATCGTATCGTTCTACGTGGTGACTTAGGCTATACCGGTGTTAAAGATAAAGATCTCGAAAAAGTTCCTTTATCATTACAATTCTTCGCTGGTGGCGCCGACAGTATTCGGGGCTATGATTATCAAAACCTCGGTCCTGGCCGCTACCTGCTTGTAGGCAGCACCGAGTACCAATACGAATTCAAAAAGAACTGGTTTGCCACTGTCTTTGTTGATGCGGGTAATGCGGTAAACAGCTTCCGCAACCCTGAAGGCAATGTAGTCGGTAAAAAGCAACCTAATATCGATCTCAATGAGGTCTTAAAATACAGTGCGGGCGTGGGAGCACTGTGGGCATCACCGGTAGGACCGATGGAAGTCACTGTGGCTAAATCCATTACTGATTCCCACAAAAAACCGAAGCTGCAATTTAGCATGGGGACCACCTTATGATGAAATTAGGCTGGAAAAAAATAACGGCGATGGTAATTGGTATTGTGCTAGTGGCCATTGCGAGTTTCATTACATTTGCCCTCACCAGTCAGTGGGGACTCACCCTAAGTTATCGCATCGCCCAACGGTTTGTCCCAGCTCTTACCATCCAACAGCTAGAAGGCAGTATCATCGGCCCTATCACTGCGACAAAGCTTCGTTACAATGACCCGGCCATGGGAGTTGATGTTGCCAAAATAACATTGGATTGGCGCTTCAGTCAGTTACTGCGTGGCAATATTGCAATTAATGACTTAGATATCGATACGTTTTCGGTTATACGCAAAGATGTTGTTGACGGTGATAATGCCCCGCAGAGAATCACCTTAAAAGGCCACCTCCATATTGCCGGCACTGTGGCGTGGTCAGGCACACCGGCGTGGGATTTAACCCTCAAGGGCACTAATATCGATCCAAACCTTGATAGTTCAACTATCCCTGATGAATTGAATTTTAATATACACAGTAAAGGCCACTGGGATAAACACCCAAGTCTCCAAGTCGTTATCCATGATTTGCATGGCCGCCTGCGTCAATTCCCTCTACAAGGTTCAGGACAGTTTGATTACCACGATAATAAACTTGCGGTCGATCATTTTACCATTACCAGTGGCAAAGCCCGCATCCAAGCCAATGGCATCTTAAACGACAACTGGGATCTTAACTGGAATATCAGCCTGCCCCATTTAGAAAATATTTTACCGGCAAGTTATGGCAGTATCATCTCCCAAGGACAACTGAGCGGCGACAGAGAACATCCTTCACTCAAAGCTAACGTTCGCGCACACAAACTGCGTTATCTGAATAATGCTATTGGCGAGCTAACTACTGCTATTAATGTCCATCTTGGTACAGAAGCACCATCAAAAGTTCGATTAAATGCCAAGCAAATTAAACTCAATGACATCGCCATCGACACTATTAGCACTCAATTGCAAGGAACACCGGCACAACATCGTTTGGATCTCACCATCAACCAACAACAACTAAGTCTCTATACACAGATTATCGGTGGCTGGGCTCAACAACAATGGCAAGGTCATATCCAACAGCTGGGTATCAAAGATGCTTTATTTGATGAGTGGCGCCTACACGCACCTGCACCATTGTCGCTTAGTCAAACGTCGGCAAAACTCGACAACCTCTGTTTGCAATCCATACATGGCAAACTGTGTTCTGATGCTGCCTGGCTGGGAGGCAGCCAATGGCAGGCTAATGTTGATGGCAAAGCCATACCATTACAACTCATGGCAGATTTAATAAAACCAGAGCTGCGTATTAGCGGGACTGTTGCTATAGCAAGCCATGTCAAATCTGACAAGCATGGCACTATTCATGGCAACACCACGGTCTCTATCACCCCAGGTAAATTAACCGATCCCTTATTGCCGATGGAGGAAGGTTTGCAATTTAACGGCGGTGAATTGCAGGCACAATTGGACAAACATGGTTTAACAGGCAAAGGTGAAATTCGTATTCCTAATCAACCGCCGATCACTGCCAAGATAGACTTGCCGGGCTTTAATACCGCAAACATCAGTAACGAACAAGCTATCAATGCTAACTTAACATTAAAGATGAACAATCTAAACGTCATTGACATGCTGGTGCCCACGCTACATCATACCAGCGGCAATCTCCAGGCCGCCGTGGATGTGAGCGGAACGATAGCGAAACCAAGCATTACTGGATCAGTGGATTTTCAAAAAGGTCAAACGGATATTCCCAAGTATGGCCTTAAGATCCGTAATATCACTGCCCGTGCTCACGGCGATTTGCAAAAACCACTAACCTTTGCGGCAAACGCGACTTCAGGTAAGGGTACGGTCACGCTCAATGGCCAGACTGATTTACAAAAGACCGGTTTACCCACAGAGCTGACTATCAAGGGCACTGATCTCGAAGTCTATAATACCTTTGACGCAAATGTGCTTGCCAACCCAGACTTTACCATCAAGTATGATAATAATCGCTTAGATGTCACTGGCAATATCACAATTCCAACCGCCAAAATCACACCAAAAGATTTCAGTAGCACGGTAACTTTGCCTCGCGATGTGGTTTTTGTGGGTGATGATGATGAGACTGAAACATTACAAATCTATAGCCATCTCACTCTGCGTCTTGGTGATGATGTATCACTGTCTTTCATGGGGCTTAATGCAAAACTCGGCGGTGAACTCACGATTCAAGATAAACCCCAAGGGGCGACCACCGCGACCGGAGAATTGTATATCGCCCAAGGTAAATTCACGGCATATGGCCAAAACCTTGTGATTCGCCAAGGCCGACTGATTTATGTGGGTAATCCCGTCGATAATCCAGCGATAAACCTTGAAGCTGTCAAACATATTACCCAATTCTCTAGTAGTGATGCCGGAGCTGTGGGTAGCACTGATAGTTTTGTTGGTGTGCGTGTTACGGGTAATCTGCAGTCACCGCAAATGACTTTGTTCTCACAACCTGCTGGCATGAATCAATCGGATATCTTATCGTATCTTGTGTTAGGCAAACCCGCTAACTCGGCTCGTGGTGGCGATGCTGCTTTACTCGGACAAGCCCTCACGGCGTTACGTTTGAGTAATAATCAATTTGCCACCACCAAAAGTCATTTACAAAGCACTTTAGGCTTAGACGAATTAGGCCTTGAGTCTGAACAACAATATAGTGCAGAACAAGGTTCAGTGGTGGATAATACATCGTTAGTTTTAGGTAAAACCTTATCCGCGCGATTATTCGTTGACTACAGTATCGGCCTACTCGAACCCATTAATACTTTACATATTCGTTATAAATTAACTGATAAATTAACCCTGCAAAGTTCTAGCAATATGCAGTCTAATGGTGTGGATATATTCTATACCATAGAGAAATAGTTATTGTATATCAGCCACGCCCCACATCGCCCCGTCCAGGTCGACGCTAAATATATGACGGGGCTAGCATAACTAGCTCCGCAAGCCGACGCTTTGTTTCAACAGGTAGATATTTATCAGATAAAATACTGCTGAGAATACCAGTATCAAGGCGAAGGCAATATAGATATTGATATCTGACACCCCAATAAAGCTGTAGCGAAATGCATTGACCATATAGAGTATTGGATTCACGAGGGACACTTTGTGCCAAAACTCAGGCAATAAATCAATGGAATAAAATACTCCGCCGAGATAGGTCAGTGGCGTTAACACGAAGGTAGGAATAATCGACACGTCATCAAATTTGCGGGCATAGATGGCATTAATGAGCCCTGCCAACGCAAACAAGAATGCCGACAATACCATCACCACAAACATGAGAAAATAATTTTGCACATGGAGGTGAGTGAAAAATAACGAAATAAACAACACGATAATGCCCACTAAGACACCCCGTAATACGCCGCCTAATGTGTAACCCAACAAGATTAAATAATTTGGCATGGGCGAGACTAATAATTCTTCGATAGAGCGCTGAAACTTGGCGCTAAAAAACGAACTGGAGGTATTGGCATAAGCACCTGTGATAACCGCCATCATCACGAGCCCCGGCACAATGTAATTGATATAAGGATAACCATCCATATTCCCGATCCGAGACCCAATGAGGTTACCAAAGATCACAAAGTACAGAGTCATGGTAATGGCTGATGGCAACAAAGTCTGGGGCCAAATCCGCAGAAATCGGCCGATCTCTTTGCCGATGAGGGTTTTAAAGGCAACATAGTTAGGGGAGTTTATCATTCTTCTACTCCTTGGCCAGTTAGTTTAACAAATAATTCTTCGAGTCGATTGGCTTTGTTGCGCATACTCACAGCTTCGATATCATGTTGATGGAGTACTGTGAACAATTCATTCATTGTTTGATCTTTGCCAACTTCAACAGCCAGCGTTGTTTCATCAATAAGTTCACTAGCAAAACCCGGTAATGTCGGTGGCTCTAACAAATGGGTGCTCAAATCAAGTATAAAAGTCTCACTATTAAGCTTGCGCAATAAATCTTTCATCGAGGTATCTACCGCAATGTTGCCTTGATCTATGATGGCAATATTGCGGCACAGTTGTTCCGCTTCTTCAAGATAGTGGGTCGTCAAAATCACCGTAGTACCATTGCGATTGATCTCCACCAAAAAATCCCACATGGAGCGGCGCAGCTCAATATCCACACCCGCCGTAGGTTCATCAAGGATTAACATCTTTGGTTCATGAACCAAGGCCCGGGCAATCATTAGTCGGCGCTTCATCCCACCGGATAATGTCCGCGCGCGGGATTTGCGTTTATCCCATAGGCCGAGCTTCTGGAGGTATTTTTTCGCTTGGGCCTTCGCTTGCGAACGCTCAAGGCCATAATAGCCCCCTTGATTGACGACGATGGACTCGACGGTTTCAAAGATACTGAAATTAAATTCTTGCGGTACAATACCAATGCAGCGCTTAGCGGCTTCGAGCTCAGTATCAATGGAGTGGCCAAACACACTAACGTCGCCCCCAGTCTTGCGCACAAGCGACGTGATAATACCGATGGTTGTAGATTTGCCCGCACCATTAGGGCCTAGGAGAGCGAAAAAGTCCCCTTCTGTAACGGAAAAGCTGATCCCTTTTAGGGCCTTAACACCATTGGAATAGATCTTTTGTAATGTATTAACTTCAAGGGCTTTCATGATAATGCCTGTGACTAATCATTGGATTGAGAGGCCATTATAAAGCGAATAGTGAAATAATCAATTTTCAGCAGCGCTCCCGCTTAACATCTCGCGATGGGGNTTTCCAAAGGGGGAAATCGCGATTTTCCCCCTTTGGTCGCCGTCCATGCGGCTTTGCCGCATAGGCGATAGTACTTGGGAAGCAGCTTTCCGGCTTAGCCGGGAGCTGCTGGATTTTCAATAGGTCCATAGCTGGGCCGCTCACTATGAGGCAAACCACACAGGAAGATATCTTGCGCATCATGAGGTGGTCGTATACCTTCGGCTTTGAGCGCATGCCAAATCGCCATGAGGACCACCGAACGCATCGATGCACGACCATGTACGGTCTGTGCTAAATTGATAAAGTATCGTACCTCCAGTTCTAACAAAACCTCTTCTATCTCTTTCAAAAATACCTGTGGTGCGGGATCAGTGACGATTTCGGGGATCTCACTCAGTACCTTATGGATGATTTGTTGAATTTGAGTAATATTTTCATCACGGGAGACTTTTATCTTGGCGACCGTCCTTACAATACTATCTTGATGAGTCCAGTTTGTGAACGGTTTATCAAACATCTCTGAATTTGGCACTAAGACTTCCATGCGATCCCACGTCTTCACCGTCATTGAACGCATACTAATATCTGTCACTTCACCTTCGAACTCACCCACCGTCACTAAATCACCTGCCCGCACAGGCCGCTCGATTAATAGCATTAAGCCACTGATATAATTCTTGGTTAAATCACGCAGACCAAAACCCACACCGATAGCTAAACCACCGAGGATGTAGCTCAGGCCAGTCAAGTCCAAACCAATTACTTGCAGGGCTATTAATAACGAAAAAATCACTACCGCATACTGGGTAAATGCCGACAAACTATGGCGCAAGCCAAGATCTTTTTGACGTGAGAAGAGCCAGCGATAAGCAAACTCCCGTGACCACTTTGCTGCCCATATCAAAATTAACACGGCGATGACAAATTTGACGATCAATAATATTGTAATGCTGGCACCCTTCAGATCAATCAAGTGATAATTAACAATGGTTCTTAGCTTACTGACTACATAAGAATCTCTATCCCAACCGTAGGAAATGAATAAAATATACCAGGCAAAAATAAACAGACCAAAGCGCATGATCTTATCGAGTGGCCGCAAAACGGCTTGGGTCCAAAGCCAACCATTGCGTAATCGTCGGATAAATAATTCAGATAGCCACTCAAAGATATCGTGAACAAAACCATGAACCAAAACATAGCCTGTCATCACCATAAAGAAAACACCTTCATAACGACTAATCGCCCACGCTAAATCCACATAACCAACCAACCCAATCATTGCCGTCACGAAAATAGTCAGCGGTATCAAAAAACTCAAGCTACGTACCAAGCGTGGAATATACGTTCGTTTAGGGTCAAGATAAGGTTCAATTAAGGCGGGTACTACTTGCCAATTTTTGAGAATCAAAACTGACACGGCAACAATAAGCAACATCATTAAGCGATTGAAGAAATCACGTACCTCGAAGCCTACCGGCAATTGTTGCGACAGCACCGTCAAAAACGTCAGACCGGCACCACCCAGCAAAAACCATTTAAGCCGATGGTAAAATTGCACGTCCCGCCCGGAAGCATCCTGCACGGATTCTAATAAACTAAAGCGTGCAATTCCTATCGCAAACTTAAAAGCAAACCAAACAATAGCTAAAGTAAAGATGGGACTAAAAGATCGTAACGAGACGCCGCTAAGTAATACCACAAAGACGATGCCAGCGAAAATAAATAAGCCCGCTAAATTTTGTGATAATAGTTCCGTTATCACATAAACAACATTGTCAGTAATACTCTCTCGGGCATCTGCCATCGCAGTAATACGATGCTGCAAAAATCCACGCAGCCAATACCACAAACAAAACCAGACAACTTCTAGTAATACAATCCCAATAAACCTCAGGGTCTTGAGTTTTGCGGCAGCAATGACGACTTGATCCTTAAGGGCATTGAGTGCTTGCAAACTTAAGCCTGGGATCAGCATCAGTTTATGTCCTAAAGACGCCCAGGCGGCGAGACTGAGTCCTGGTAATGCTTGACGTTTAGCCAGTGCATTTTTGAGGCTGGCTTGGATCATGAGTTGCTGAGAGTTAAACGTCTCTATTTGTCCTTCAACCCGTTTGCGCAACTTATCATAAGATTGCGCCACACTGTGTAGGAGTGATACGCTGGTTTTGTAGTCTGCCGCAGTAAGTATCCCGGAAGCCTTCAATTCTGTCGCCGCTTGTTGACGCTGACCAATTAATTTGAGCTTTTGTTTGATCAGCTTCTTAACCCGTTTACCCTCCGTAATCATCTGGCGTAATTGGCTCTGAATAGCATTAAGTTCACTAACAGAAGGCTTGTTATGGTGGTCAATACCCAATTGCGAATATTGAAAATCTAAGCGCTCTAGGACCAAGGACAAATGGTTGACATTGCTCATTTCTTGGGCTTGCAAAACTTTTAATTCTAGCAAGATCCGTTGCGTCGATACGTTATCTTGAGGGGCGTTGGCCAACGCCTGAATATCATCGTTCAAGTCGCGCAACGTCTCCAGCCATTTTTGCTGTTGTTGTTGCAGCGCAAGTTCTTTTTGATGAAACTCATCCTCTTGTTTTAAACGCTCTTGAGCTTGATAAAGGTATTGTATTTGCGCATTGTGCTCTTGTTCTAGATCATGCATCCGCTTGGCTATGTTATAGGAATTATCTACTGCATCTGCGTACTTTTGTTGGGCTCGCAATAATTCGCGGTAAGCATTGAGTTTGTTTTGTAGTGCCTGCAGGTGAACTTTAACTTCACGGGTTTTGCCTGCGGCTAAGGTAATATCTTGCAGTTGATACTCGATGTTACGAATTCTGTCTTGGGTAGCAGCAATGGTTTGTCGGGCTTCTGCCTGAGCAATTCTTGCGCTGTCAAGTTTGGCGCGGACTAAGACAGTCTCAAAAGCAATATGTTCGAGTCCTTGGGCAGATACAGGCTCTATCTGTAGTTGATTAGCCCGTTGTCGTTGTCGTTGTTGTTGTTCATCCAGCTGGGTCTGATCTTCGGTATTTTGCGCGTTGAGGAGTTGAGTTTTATTATTGGTGGTCTCTATTGCGGCAGCAATAGGTGCATTTTCGGCTAATGTGTCGGCAAAACTCGGCTTCACCAAAAAGACAAGTGCTATCGCTATTAACATAGTGAGGTAGATTGCGATCCGTGTGCGGGGCTGCTGTTCCATCATACTAACTCGTCACTTGGGGGCCAAAGGCAGGTTTAAATACCACCTCGTTGCGTAAACACCATAACAAGAATAACGCCGGCAGCGAAATAATAAAAGTCCAAAAGAAGAAATGTGCCCAGCCAATGTGTTCCACCAAGACGCCTGACACTGGTCCAACATACACCCGCCCCACCGCCGCCAGAGCTGAGAACAAGGCGTATTGTGTCGCGGTGTAGCGCTGATTACATAAACTCATCAAGAATGCTAAAAAAGCAGTCGTGCCCATACCGCTAGCGATATTCTCGATAGTGATTGCTGTGGCCATTACCGCGTAGTTCTTACCCACCATCGCTAACACCATAAAGCCAAGATTCGCCACCGCTTGCAAAAAGCCAAATAACATCAAGGCACGAAATAGACGCATGCGCAGCATGATTATGCCACCGAGTAAGCCCCCCACTATCGTTGCAAATATCCCTACAATCTTAGTCACAACCCCCACATCCGTCAGACTAAAGCCCATTCCCCGCAACAAAAACGGCGTACTCAAGGTAAGAGCAAAGGCATCGCCGATTTTATAGAAGACCATAAACAAGAGTATTAGAACTGCTCCCTGGCGCATCATGAAATCTTTGTACGCATCAACAACCGTCTTATAGAGACTGTCTGGTTGCTCATGAGTATTGACGGGCTCAATGCTGATAAAGGTAGCAATAATACCAATACCCATTAAGGCCGCCATGACATAATAAGTCGTCTGCCATCCGAGATGCTCCGCCATGATAAAACCGAAGCCACCGGACACCAACATGGCAATGCGGTAACCGGTACTATTTAGCGCCGAACCAATCCCCCGTTCCTCAGGCTCAAGGATCTCAGTACGGTAAGCATCAATCGCAATATCTTGGGTAGCAGACAAAAACGCCAAGACCATCGCCACCACACCCATGAAGATAGCATGCTCTGCTGGGTTACACTGGGCTAAACCAATGATGATAGCCAGCAAAGCTAACTGCATCACTAACATCCAGCCGCGACGACGTCCCAATAACGGCAATACAAACCGATCGAGAATAGGTGCCCATAGAAATTTATACACATAGGGTTGGCCCACCAAGGCCAAAAAGCCTATAGTGACGATATCAACGCCGGCTTTGGTATACCATGCTTGCAGGGTAGAGCCTGTCAACGCTAAGGGCAGACCAGAAGAAAAGCCGAGTAAGAGTATAACGAGTAAACGACGACTGAGTAAGGCCTGAAGGAGTTGAGTAAAAGTCGTTTTGTCGTTCACAGTATCCCGAGAAGAAAAGGGGGCAGGCAACCCTGCCCCAGTGAGATTAGTTAGTCTTTGCAGATGACGCGTCAGCGCTACCTTTAGCAACAGAAATTAAGTGTACTTTGAAGATCAAGGTTTCGTTAGGGCCAATAGGACCGCCGAGACCTCGAGCACCATAAGCTAACTTAGGTGGTATATAGACCATCCAGGTAGAGCCTGATTTCATGCTCTGCAATGCTTCTTGCCAACCAGGAATCATTTGCGAGACTTTGAAAGTTGCTGGCTTACCACGGGTATAAGTGCTATCAAATACCGTGCCGTCTAACGTTTTGCCTTCATACTCAACAGTGACTGAATCATCATCTGTCGGCACCTGACCATTGCCTGGGGTTAAGACTTTGTACTGTAAACCGCTAGGTAAGGTTTTAACACCTGGTTTCTTTTTGTTGTCAGCCAAGAACTTCTCACCGGCTTTTTGATTCTTAGCGCCTTCTTCTTGGATTTTTTTGGCTTGTTGGGCAATGAATTCCTTTTGGAATTTGACCAAGGTGTTTTGCATTTCATCTTTGGTCATCAACATATTTTCGCCAGACATGCCGTCCTTAATACCGCGCGCGAGTAAATCTGCGTTGATATCTAAGGACTGTGCTTTAAGGTTTTCGCCCATATCTACACCGATGGTGTAGCTGATTTTGTCTTGTTGGGTCTTTAAGAGATCGGCATCTTTCGCTGGCGCTGCCATGGCACTAGACTGTGCTACCACCAAGCCCGCAACCATTGCGGCTGATACTATGTGTCGTTTCATTCTATTTCCCTCGCTATTGGTTTCGAAAATTGCCGGCTCACCCGGACTTAATGAGCAACCATTGTGCCGCATCTGTTTCAAAAAACCTAGCCCCCTCTGGGTAATTATTCGCATATTGCGCTTTTAATACCATCTGCCTACAATTACAGTAGACAAAATTATTTAAGAGACCAAATTTATATGTTCATTAGCATTTTTGATTTATTTTCCATCGGCATTGGCCCCTCGAGCTCCCACACCGTCGGCCCCATGTTGGCAGCGCAAACCTTCGTTCGCCTATTGCGCGATAAGGGCTTACTGGCACAAACCACCCGCATCCAAATTGATCTCTATGGTTCACTAGCCCTAACCGGCAAAGGCCATGGTACTGACCTCGCTATCCTCAATGGCTTGGAAGATAATGCTCCAGACACCGTAGTGCCTGAAGAAGTCGGCCCGCGAGCGAAAGCTATCCGCGAGCAAGGACAGCTTAATTTAGCTGGCGAGCATGACATACAATTTAGCGAAGCCGATGATTTTTTGTTTCACCAGCAAGAATATTTACCCCTCCATGCTAATGGGATGGTCTTTACCGTTTATGATGCTAACAATGTTAGTTTGTTACAAAAGACCTATTACTCTGTTGGCGGTGGTTTTATCACTGATGAAGAGCACTTTGATAAACAAGATGACGATAATGAAATCAAAGCACCCTACCCTTTTTCAACCGCCGTTGAATTACTTGCACATTGCCGTAACAATAATATGACTATTGCCCAGGTAAAACTCGCAAATGAATGTTGTCTACAACCAGAAGCTGACGTGCGCAATAAGATTTTGCAAATTGCCAATATCATGGAAGAATCTATCAATAATGGCTGTCGCCACACAGGTACACTACCCGGCGGGCTTAATGTTCATCGTCGTGCACCGGATCTCTACCAAAAACTGCAAGCAAAGCCTAACAACAAACAAGGCAAAGAATTTTTGAATTGGCTGAACCTCTACGCCCTCGCCGTCAATGAAGAGAATGCCGCCGGCGGACGTATAGTCACCGCCCCTACCAATGGTGCTGCTGGTGTGTTACCCGCTGTGCTGCAATACTATAAAGAATTCTGTGACGGTGCCAACGAACAAGGCATTATCGATTATCTATTAACTGCTGCAGCCATTGCCGCGCTTTACAAAAAAGGCGCGTCTATCTCAGCTGCCGAAGTCGGTTGCCAAGGTGAAGTGGGTGTGGCCTGCTCCATGGCTGCCGGCGCATTGGCCGCCGTCTTGGGTGGAACGGTTGAACAAGTTGAAAATGCGGCGGAGATGGGAATGGAACATAACCTGGGTTTAACCTGCGATCCCATCGGCGGCTTGGTGCAAATTCCTTGTATCGAACGTAATGCCATGGGTGCAGTACAAGCGGTTAACTCTGCTGAACTCGCGTTAATGGAAACGGGCAGCCACAAAAAAGTCTCGCTGGACAAAGTCATCGCCACCATGCTCGCCACCGGCAAAGACATGCAAAACAAATACAAAGAAACGTCCCAAGGTGGATTGGCTGTGAATCAGGTCGAGTGTTGAGGCATAATTGCTGGTACACCGCTGAGTTCCTTCAACTGCCGTGGAACTCAATGGAGTTCCTTCGAGTTCCCTCGAGTTCCCTCGAGTTCCCTCGAGTTCCCTCGAGTTCCCTCGAGTTCCTTCGAAGACTATTTGCAATAAAATCAATCAGTTAGGCCTTATAGCTCCATTTAGCATGCTGCCCTCGGCCACTCAAACTGAGAAACCCATAATCCCTTAATTTGACTAGCTCCTTACGCAAAGCCCTCCCACCAATATCGAGCTTAAGTTTACTTTCAAGCTCTTGAAAAGCTAAATTAGTATGCTCTTTAAAACACTCTAAAATGACTAGTTGACGCTCAGTAAGTTCAATATCGTGCACCTGGTCAGCCGGTGCAACATCATTCGGTACTTCATTTGTATCCGTGAAATTAACAGTTACCATAAACCCACCACAATTTTCTTCGAAGTTTGGTTCAGGTAATCCCGCTTCTTTACATAGTGTCACAACTCTGAGTATGCCCATGCCCCAGCGATCGATATAGCCACAAGCATAGAATACATCGGCAATTGTGGGGTTAGTTCGACGCGAAGGGTGTGTTGTCTTGAGTTTGTCAAAGCTCAAATCAGAATGTAGATTTCCGTTATTCCAGATCACTAACCTATCACTAAAAATAGAAACAGCAATCTCGCCCGTTGGATCAGAATAATCACGATGACAGATAGCGTTTACAATCAACTCTCGTACTGCCAATATAGGAGCTTGAGGTGTGTCAATGCGTTGGATACTATCAAGCTTAAACTCACTACTAACCTTTAAGTGCTTCTGAATGAATTGCATTGCTGTATTTAGCAAATCAAAGGCATTACCATAACCTTGATAACTATCAATCATATTGGCCAAAACATCATTGCCTTGAAATAAAGCTAACTTAATAAAGCATTGCGGGTAATCAGGCTGTTGTTTGTTACCAAATAGAATAACAGCAGCATTCGTCAATTTATTGTTACTGAATAAGCGAAACCGTTCACGTAATATACTCTCAACAGGCTCACTAAGTGCTTCCTGCGGAAGTCGGTTAGCTTCAATACCTTGAGCTACAACTTTTTTGATAAGTGGAGCATCAAGCGATGATAAGTCCCTATCCCTAGCCAGCAGACTTTCATAATGCTTCGATTGCATATTCTCTAGTAGGATATGTTTTATCCGATTTTGTGGCAAAACAGATGTTGATGTACCTATCCGCTGATAACATCTCCCTTTGTAAGAATACGGTCGCTCATGAAGATGGGGTGTGACTTCGAGAACAATGATATGTTTACCATCTAAGCAGCTAGGTATATAGCTGGTATTAACATGTACTGCTGGCTCTATTCGATTAATTGCTTGTGCAATCTCCTTTTGCGTACTGTCAGATACTGTCTGTCCAATAATACTGCCCGAGTCAGTCACTCCAATCAATACTTTGCTCATCTCATTATTGCTATTAAGAAAACCACAGAGCGTTTGAGTTGCTGTTTCAAGCTGTCCTGTCGACTTCTTGAATTCGAGGTTAGCTGACTCACCCTGATTAATTAACTGTTGCACTACTGTAATATCCATTGTTTGCACCGCTACTGTTAAAATAGTAACGTGATTGTATCATCTATCGTTAATAATGGAACCAGATGGGTAAATATATGGGTAAGAAAGTGAGGCATTGCTCAAAGCAACGCCTCAATTAAGTCTTCTAACGTCGATATGATTTCGACACAAAGCTTGCGGCAGGGTGAGACTTTTTGCTACTAGCGAGTGCTGGAAATTCCGTATTATATCGCTCACTCGCTTGGGCTGCTTGACGTTCAGCATCTGCTGCACGCGTTTCAGCTTGATCCAATCGTCCCACTAATCCTGTCACCATTTCACGCAATTCAGCCATAGCCGTTGATTGTTGACGTAGTGAATCTTGAAGCTCAGCGACTGTCGCCTGCAAGGCTACATTTTCTGCCCGTATAGTAGCGAGGGTTTCATCATCTTTCCCATAGCTGTCATCACTGGTCGTGGCACTGCGGTCAAGTTGCGTTTGGTGAGCCTCAAGCGTTTGCAGACGCGAATCAAGTCCCGCATAGACACCATCCTGTTGTAAACGATGCGCAATTAGAGCTGCTATTACGTTATTAGTAGACTCCATTTCTTTTGTAAGAGCTTCACCAGTGATACGGCGAATCTCTTCTTCAGGAACAATAGGAGCTGGCGCAGGTGCTGGGTGCGGCGCTGGTCCTGACTCAAGCGTCTCAACCCGTTGAGTCAAAGCTGCGCGCTCTTTGTCTGCTTCAATTACCCGACCAAGTGTAGCAGCACCTTGGATAATTTCATTGTTAAGTCGGCCATCTAATGTTGCTAGTGACGTTGTATGACTTGCCGTCAGCTTATCAACATCATCGAGTCTGCCTGACAAGCGCGTATCGACAGATGATATTCTACCTGCATGCTGAGCCGCTATTTTAACTTGCGTCTCAAGATGTCGGGCGATATCGTCAGTTTTTTTGTATTCACTGGCGAGTTCTAGCGCTTGGTCGCGTGACATGGTAGTGACTTTTTCGATAAAACTGCCATTTGAGCTGTATATCATTTTATTAGCTTTAACAGAAGACACTTCTGCTGTAATTCCAGCAGCTTCAAAGGCCTCTCCAATAACCATTAAATCACGAAGCGGTCGACCAATAAAATCTTCCAAACTGAAGGTTATATTAGTAACCTTTGAGCCCTTAAAACCATTAATAAAAGCGAGGATCTCATTTAAACTAGCCTGATGGAATCCATTATCATTCAAACCAATACCTTCAATATTTGTACCATTAAAGCACTGGGCTATTTCTTTTAACATGCTAATTCGCTTATCTTCTTCAAGTTCTAACATGCTTGTATAAATTTTATTGTTACGAGCTAATCCTAGCACGACAACATTAGTACTTTTAAGTGCATGAATCAACGGTAAAATATTATCCCAGCGCAAGTTATTATCATGTAAATAAAGGTATTTCACCGGCCCTTCTTCTAGACCTCTAAATAATGCGAGAGTACTCTCGCTGGATAACTTATCGAGATCTTCATCAATAAAACTAAGGGTATCCACCGAGGTGTTTTTTAAAATACTTGTAATAAGTTTGTTATCAACATTATCAACGAGAGTAATAGACTTTTTACCGATACCATTTTTTTTGAAACTTAATGATGTGACTTTAGTCTCACCTAATGACCTAAGCCCATCGGCGATTTGCTCGACAGTTTTATCTTGAACTGAGTTAACTAAGCCTAGTCTATATACTTGCGTATATTTTATCTCAAAGAGGATCCACCATAGTTTTCCATTATCATCAACGGTAAAGTTTGAATTTTCAAAAAGTAGAGCATGCACACTACTTGAAAGATTAGTAATTCCCGCCGTAACCAATTCACGATGACTAGAGAGACGCATATTTTTTATTTTTAGCTCGTAGTCACTACTATTCCTGAGCAAATACTCTCTGTAACTCTTAGAATCATTATCATTAAAATCAATCGTACGCATCGGTCTGCTCCTGTATTGTCATTATTTGTATTGTTGCTGGTTATTTTAAGAGCAAATAATACAGAGTAATACTAGAGAGGCAAGTCAGTAAAATTACGTATTTTGCCAGCGATAAATGACCATCGTGGCGAATTGGCATTGTTGGCAGACGCTGCCGCATTTAGGGGTCATGCGACATTCTTTAAGATACCCTTTGCGGATAAAATGTTGCAACATACATTGAATGGTTTCGGCAGGTTCTTGAAACTCGCTGCTTAATTCAGTGAGGGTCACCTGGGGTTTGCTTTGGATATACTGTTTCAGCGCTGATAACGTCATCTCATCCCCCTACCAATGGCAATCCGGTGCAGGTTTGCTAGTCAGCATACCTGACGGTGATACACTGCGAAGATTACCCCAGCGCAATAGCCCGTATATCCAAAAAACGTTAGCCGCAATCAAACCAATCACCCAACTGCTTGCCACAACCGGTTGTTGGAAAAATATCGATAATTGGTAAAAAATCACTGCCGCTGAGTAGGCAACGGATAAACTCCAAGCTGAAGAAAAATACGCCCAGCGGGTTCCGATCTCACGGGCAATCGTCGCAATAGTGGAAACACAAGGAATGTATAACAGCACAAACAATAGATAAGCAAATGCAGCTGCTGCAGAACTGAATGCGGTTTGCATATTTCCCATGGCAGAGCGGGTCATGTCGTGATCAGCCTCGTTAGCAGTAAAGGGGTTTAGCATTGTGGCTGAGAAAATACTAGCGAGCCCATCCACTGTATCCTGCCATGCCGCATGCAAACCATCGCTCAGGCTATAAGCCGCGGGATCAAAACCTGCATCAGTTTGTTGCTGTGTATATAAGGTATTTAAGGTGCCGACGACGACTTCTTTAGCCAACAGCCCGGTCACCAAACCCACTGTCGCCGGCCAGTTATCCTGTGATACCCCCATGGGCTGCAGTATTGGGGTAATTGCCCGCCCAGAATAAGCCAGCAGCGACTCAGGGGAACCATTCGGCACAACTTTACCATCCAATTGGATAGCATTTAAGGTGCCCAATAAAACACAAATGGGAATAATATATTTACCCGCCCGCACAACGAACCCCTTAAGCCGCTGCCAGGTTAGTCGGCTTATGGTTTTGACATCGGGTAAATGATAATTCGGCAACTCAAGAATAAATGGTGCAGACTTACCTTTGAGGATAGTGAGTTTAAAGATAAATCCTGTCACCATTGCCACCGCAATACCAGTTAAATAGAGCAGGAACACCATCAACCCCGCATGCTCAGGAAAGAATGCCGTACCGAACCCCACAAAAATTGCGAGCCGTGCCCCACAAGACATGAACGGCGTCATTAATATGGTCAATAAGCGATCCCGTGGATTCTCTAAGGTCCGGGTGGCCATTACCGATGGCACATTACAACCAAAGGCCACAATCAACGGGATAAACGACTTACCCGGCAAACCAACAGACTGCATAAATTTATCCATCACAAAGGCTGCCCGCGCCATGTAGCCTGAGTCTTCAAGAAAAGACAGGCACAAAAACATCAGGCCAATTTGAGGAATAAACGTTAAAACCGTATTGACACCCAAGCCGACCCCGTTGGCTAGGATCGCTATCAGCCACGTAGGCAGATGCCACACCGCACCAAGATACTGTAAGCCATCGACAAACACCGTCGTCGAACCTTGGTCGAAGATTGGCGACAAGACAGATCCTAAGTCCATCGAGAATTCAAACATCAAATACATGATGGCTAAAAAGATAGGAATACCCAAAAATCGATTCAAGACAACGCTGTCGAGCCAATAGCTTAAACCATGGCGCTTGGTGGATTCATGCTGTTGGATTGATCTGACAATTTGGCTGATTTGCTGATAACGGGCATCAGCAATAAGAATATCTGCTTCTTCTGCAAGAGTGGACTCAATATTTGCTTGAAAGTTATGTGCCTGTTCTTGAATAGTTTCATCAACGATAACCTTGCTAGCAAAAAGATCTTGTTCCAATAAGCGAATCGCCATGGCCCGGGCCATGGCCGGTGTGTAGGCTTCATTATACCCTTGAATATTACGTTGCAAAGCAACAACGCTGGTTTCAATGACTTCATCAAATTGCGCTAATGCTGGCTGGTGGGGAATGTGTTTGGGATCACACTTGGCGATAGTTTGTTTGAGTTCATCAATGCCTTTATTTTGCGTACTCACCATCGGCACAACGGGGCAACCCAATAACCGCTCTAGTGCTCTCAAATCCAAATCCACGCCTCGCTGTTTGGCAATGTCTAACATATTGACGGCCAAAATACAGGGTACGCCCATTTCTAGAAGCTGCAGTGTCAGATACAGATTACGCTTAAGATTGGAACCATCGAGGATATTGATGATTAAGTCTGCTTCGCCAGAATGAATATACTCACAGGCAATATACTCATCGATAGCATGGGCCTCGCTTGCCACACTGAGGCTATAAACCCCAGGCAAATCCACCAGGGTCAGGGCCCTACCATCGATACGCATCTCCCCTTGCTTACGCTCAACCGTAACCCCAGCCCAATTGCCAACTTTCTGCTGTGAACCGGTCAGGCGGTTGAAAAGGGTGGTTTTGCCACAATTAGGATTACCGACAATGGCGACTGTTTGGACAGATTTCATGCATTTAAAGCCTCTAGCTCAAACTGCAATAATTCCTTAAGGCGCAGGCTGAGGGAAAAATCATTGATATAGAGCTCCACAGGGTCTCCCAAGGGGGCGACACGGGTCACTTCGAACTGAGCGCCAGGCATTAGTCCCATAGACAGGAGCTTATAGCGGTAATTTTTGTCGGCAATACGCCCTAAGCGCTTGATTTGATAAGTTTTACCAACAGTAATCTTGTCCATCATTCTATCTCTGTTGTTTATTTGACCGAATAAGCGACATTATGCCGAAACTTTGCCGCCTTGTAAATAAGAATTATTATCATTTGTAATTTTGGTTGATGCAAGCAGTTAATTTATTGATTTATATCGTGTTATTTTTATCCCTGCCTGCACGGCGCTTTTTATGCAGTCCTCGTAGGGTAAGAATAGGTCCCGATAGGCCATAGATAAAGAATGCCAAAAACAACATTGTGGGCGGATTAATAGCGATGCAGATAAATAATAAAACCACGATAATAATCGCAATAAAGGGCACTTTGCCTTTGAGATCAAATTCTTTGAAACTATAGTAGCGCACATTGCTCACCATCAAGAGACCCGCGCCAATAGTAATAATTGCAGCAATTACAGCAGTAGCGGTGGAAAGTAATTCAAACTCATGGCCAATCCACACCATACTGGCAATCATACCTGCTGCAGCCGGGATCGGTAGCCCTTGAAAGAAACGTTTATCATTGCTGGCTTGTGTGTTAAAGCGGGCTAAACGCAATGCGCCGCTGGCAGCAAATAAGAACGCCGCCAACCAGCCCGGCTTGCCGAGATAATGCAATGCCCAACTATAAACAACCAACGCCGGCGCTAGACCAAATGAAACAATATCAGCGAGGCTATCATACTCCATACCAAAAGCACTTTCGGTATTGGTCAGGCGTGCTACCCGACCATCGAGGCCATCCATAATCATAGCGATAAACACCGTCAGTGCCGCTAAATCAAAATAACCTTTCATCGCTGCCACAACGCTGTAGAATCCAGCGAACAAACCTGCCGTAGTGAATAAATTCGGTAATAAGTAAATACCTCGGCGGCCTCGTTGTCTTGGATTGAGTTCTTCGCTCATGTCACCTCCCTAAACAACATCGCGACAATTGGCTTCATAGAAGTGGCGGCCATCGGCACTCCCCTGTGAACTGGCTTCTTTAAACCATGCACATGCGCGGTGTTTGTCCTTCCTAGTACCTTTACCGTAAAGATAAGCCATCCCTAGTTCAACTTGGGCACGTTCATCGCCAGCTTCCGCTGCTTTTTGGAACCATTTAAAGGCTAACTCATCATCCTCTGGCACACCTCGCCCATCAGAATAGAGGCGGCCAAGATTATATTCTGCCACCGGATCACCGGCCTTAGCACGGGTCAGAAATTGATTGTAGGCAGTGTTGTATTCTTGGGGATTGTATGCAGCAACATCATTATGTCGCGTCGGTACATTAGGGTTGCGATAATGTGATTGGCTTTCTGTACAACCACTGATTAGTAACAGTGCAATAGCCAGTGAACCACAGGCTCTAAATGCCATTTTCATGATCAAAAATCTCCCAGAAGTGAATGGCGAAAATGGTAGCACAAAGCCCCATGCCAGGCTAGTTGGCACCGCCATTGGTTGGATCTTTCAATTCAAATGTCAGTTGATAATTCGCGTTATCGCTCATTAAAGAGAATTGCGCCATCTCAGCTTTGCCTTGACGGATAGATTTTTGTTCAGATTCTTTACTGGGGGATGACCATTCTTGATGCAATTGACCATCGCGGTATTGTAGCCGGACTTTAACGGTACCAATTAAATCATCCGGATTGTACGGCGGTGCATCATGCTCCATAAGACTGATTAGCAACTCAACCCCTTCGCCATCACTAATGATGCCGTCCCAGACTTTAAGATCTTGAATTTTGCTGAGCATCTTAGAAGACCAATGAATCGGATAGGGCGGTACGGTATAGTATTTACCCTTACTGCCAGAGTGAAATTCGGCAATTGCAAGATAAACTTCGTCACTGGACTCCGCCCGTTTTTGTGCGCTGATTTTCAGTAATGCTATCGAGGGATGAATTTGCGTAACTGGCGCAGCCAATACGATTGGTGAAAATAAAGCCAAAATACTGAACAGAATGATTTTTCGCATGGGGTACCTCAATGACCAAATTGAGGTACCAGTATAACCAGAAACACCTTAAGCGTCATCCTACAAATTCAGAACTCAGCAATTCGCGCTGGAAGCGGGAAGTTGTCTTCCGAGAACTATCGCCTACGCGGCCAAGCCGCGTGAACGGCGACCAAAGGGGGCGGGAACCGCTGTTGAGAACTTAACCCCCTGGATTCTTTTGGAGTCCAGAATCAAGCATTTCATCATCCTCACTCATCATACAGCTAGCCGAAACATAGCGCGAGCTACCCGAGCCAGAGGAAGCAAACGCTGAGTGACTGCATAAAGCAGGCTGCAGTAACGCCCTACCTCCTGGAGACGCTTCTGCTTTGATCAGAAGTTTTGATAAATCATCCGTCTCAACAGAGATAACCGCTATTTTCTTGACAAAATCTTGGTGCTCACTCTTATATTCAGGTAGTTCTGATCCATAATTAGCAATTATAGAATCTTCAACGCTAAGTTTAATAGACTCCCAAATTACGCTAAAGCCACTCTTTTCAATGTCTTTAAGCAATTGCCTAAATTCATGGTACTCGTTAACAGTAGATGATTCGGCCAGATGATTAAGATAGTTAAGCGCTTCCCGTTTGACGACCGCTTGTAAATCTAAGTCTGCAAAATCTTTATTGATATAAATAATTTCAACGTCAGGGTGTATTTTATCCAACGCTGAGATAATTTTATTGAATGCGTGTAAGTTACATATAGTCAGATCATGCTGACAATTAGAAATAGCAACAACAAACCGCCGCAACCTATCTTCACGTGGAGCCGTACAGATAGTCTCATCATTGAGACCTAGCCAACACAGTCCTAGTAGTTGGTGAATAGAGATCCACGACCCAGAGTCCGTGAAATTATAATCAATACCCGTTATCCTCTCGAGTGAACGTTTAGCAAAACTATTTCGAAAACCATCATCTGGCAGCTGATTGATATAGCTTTTAATTTGTTCTATTACAGTTATTGAACCCTGTTCTTGCAAAGTCTCCATATAGCGATTCGCCAACTTCTCTGCAGATTCAGAGGCACTTCGATACACACTGGCAGTATGAGTGCTCTGATCAGGGCTAAGTGCACTTTGCAGTTCCGGAGCACCAGTATTGAGCAGATGATCAACAAAACGTTGTGCGAGAGGTGCAGGATTATCTCTACCGGCAATAGAAATGAGTTCATCGATCACTTCTTGAGTCAAAGGATATGTTATCAAACGGTCCCAAACTGTCTCAATAGCTTCTTGACTCCGTAGCCAGCGAGCGGTAAATGAAAAAAGTCTGTCACAATTATTTTTTGTTAATAGGGTGAGCAAACCCGGTTGCTTATCATCATGATACTGAATTAGGACAGTTAGGATGTAAGAAAAATCCATTATGTCATCGCGAGCAAGCAGATCATTGTAATAAGGGCGCAAAAAAGAATACCGTTCAAATGAGCCATAAAATACAATCAAAAAATATCCAAAAAATTGCAACTTTCTGCACGTATCATCGTTCAAGAGCCTGGGGGTTTTCACATGAGAAGAAGATTCAGCTGACGCAACAGGTTCATTATCAACAATAGAGGCTCTAATAACATCATCAGTTAATAAATCATGCCGCTGTAGAGTATTCAAAGCGCTAATAAAAGCTTCTGGATAAGAACAAGCGGATAGTTCAAATTCCACCTTGCTAACATTAGGAGAGGCTATAAATAATTTTGTGTAACTGCTAAGTCAGGTAAACTGTCACAGAAATGAAGGAGACCTGAAATGGCTAAGCAAACAGACAAACTAGACCCAC
>PAPY01000002.1 GCA_002709565.1 Legionellales bacterium
GGATCTTCCACACCGGTGACGGTAACCGTAACAGTCGCTGTATCCGTCGTACCATCATCGTTGGTGATGGTATAGCTGAAACTTTGGATGCTGGTTTCACCCACGTCTAAACTGTCTAAAGCCCCGCTGGGGTCATAGTCAATATTAGCACCATTGATACTGACCGTACCGGCAGCGGGTGCAGTGACACCGGTAATACTAAAGCCATCGTCTAAATCTACATCGTTAGTTAATACTGGAATACTGACGATGGTATCTTCGTCAGTCGTTGTTGTGTCATCGTTTGCGATTAATGGGTCTTCAACACCGGTCACCGTCACTGTTACTGTTGCCATAGCAGTAACACCGATATCGTTAGTAATAGTATAGGTGAAGCTCTGTAAGCTAGTTTCACCGACATCTAAACTATCCAATGCACCACTAGGATTGTAATCGATGTTTGATCCATTAATGCTGACAGTTCCCAATGCTGGGTCCATTACAGCAGTAAGGCTAAACGTGTTATCAACATCCATGTCGTTAGCTAACACAGGTATACTGACAAGCGTATCCTCGTCTGTGGTAGCTGTATCATCATTGGCAATTAGGGGGTCGTCAACAGGATTTACGGTAATAGCGACAGTAGCTGTGTCTGTCAATGCGCCACCGCTTCCGGTATTACCTTGATCATCAACATCAATAACTAAGGTATCGCTGCCATTAAAATCCATATCCCCTAAATAACTTAATGTACCTAGCGCGGTATTAATATCAGTGATGCTGCCTTCGATACTGAAGCTATTGGTTCCATTCAAACCAGTGAAGCTCAGGCCGGTTGTTGTTCCTATTGTTAATGTGCCATTGCTGACGCTCAAGTCGACAGTTAATGTCGCGCCGGGGGTATCATTGGCATCAACGTCAGCAATAGCTAAACTGGGTATTGCAAAACTGGTATCTTCAGAACCCATAGCAGTGGCAGGTGCTGTAATCATCGGCGCATCATTAACGGGTGTTATGGTGATTGTTGATGTGGATGTTGTAGCGCTGTAAGCAGTTGTGCCGCCATTAGTAGACACATCAGTAAAGGTATCGTTAGTACCAGATGTCTGATCCCACGCTCTAAAGTCTAGCGACTTGGAGCCATTGAAGTTTAGATCAGACATAAAACGCACGAGATTCATTGGGTTATCAGTCAATAATAATGCGTTGGTATCACTCACAGTATTGATATCTGTCCAAGTTCCACCGCCATTGATTGAGTATTGCCACTGACCATCGGTGTTATCAACCCCCGTGATAGCAATGCCTTGCATGCTTAAGAGATCGGGATCAGTAATATTCCCAGAAATAAGATCTGCAATTGCGGTGCCAGTGTTGGTGGTTGGATCTTCTTCAATACTTGATAAATCATTACTACCACTAAGCACTGGAGCATCATTGACACCAATCACATTAAAATTGACAGTGCCTGTGCTAGTCGCACCAAATATTGTAGATACAGTATATTTAAACGATGTAGTACCTAATGCACCTGCAGGCAGAAAATCTAGTGCTCCGCCAGGACTGAAAAATAGCAAATTACCACCAAAGTTGGTGATATTACCTAGAAGTCCGCTAGTATTGAGGCTAACTATATTAAATAACACACCTAATGGATGAAAGTCATTCACGGTTGGATTAAACAAGAAGCTGGTATCTTCAGTGATACTAAATGTATCATTAATAACAATTGCGGAGCTTTTGATAATAGAATCAACGGCGATGATACTGTTAATCAAATCAGGAGTCTGATCGTTAAAAAAATTAACTGTTTGGAATGATGGTAGGGGAGTATTATTTGCAAAATTACTAAATGGTAGCCCGGCGAAGTCAGCGATTTCATAACGGACAAATTCCGGTTGAATAGTGGTCTGAAAATCGGTTGCAAAATACTGTGAACCATCATACCAGATGGATGTTTGTGGGCCTTCGGTGACAGATGAATTTTCAAAAAAATTGCGCAATATATATATTGCACCATCAACCATAATGAATAGATCAGCGCCATTCTGAAAGACATTATCAGGAGAGACATCTAACTGTAAGATATCACCTGACAAAACATTGAAGGGTTTATCTGGGATTAACGTTATCCCGAAGGTATCACCCTTCACATTTGTGTAGACCAAATTAACCATGCTGAAACCCCGGCATATCTATAAGTGTAGGGTATTCAGAATGGGAAAAGTTCCATTTTTGCCATAAAATGTCTTATTTTATTACTTATTAATAAATTGCTAAGGTTGTTTTATAGGGTTCCCTGGTGACTTATTGTTTTCTTTACCTTGGAATATTGGGGATCCCGTGCTAAATTCTTAATTCTATTCGCTTTTTTGAGGAGACTGTGAAATGGATGCCATTATCCGCTTTGTTATCGCTGATGTGCCAACCTGGGCACCGATTGCGGCGATTGTTCTTGCAATATTTTCTGCTATGCGCCTTAAACATAAGGGGCAAAAGCATATCTTAGCTGACCGCTTGTTTGCCTATTTACTGCTGTTTGCGGTGGGTATCCAGGGTGTTTGGGCATTTATTATGCATGCCTACTTCCCTGATCTCGCTGCCAACTTTATCGGTTGGCTACAAAGTCCCTTCCAGTTCGAAGTGGCCGCAGCGAATCTCGGGTTTGGGGTGATTGGTATCTTGGCATTTTCGTCTAATCTTAGTTTCCGTGCAGCAACAGTATTCAGTTTTTCCTGTTTTGCCATCGGTGCGGCAGCAGAGCATATTATCCAACTCTATGGTCATGGCAATCATGCGCCAGACAATGCCGGGGTAATATTGTACACAGATGTAGCCATTCCAGTGGTGCTGTTAATTTTATTGGCTATCCAATGGAAAGTTGAACGTAAAGCGAATCGAGGCGTTGAGGCTAAATCATCCTCTGATGAATAAGTCACTGCTGTACTAGGGAATGCTTATGTCTTTGTGTTAGCATTCCCTTTAGCGACTTGGAGGATCCCTGTGGGCGGCTACTTAAAATTACTCTATCAGCGTTATTTATCCGATAATCAAGCGGTGATCCTTGCTCTGTTCTTGGTGGGCTCCCTGCTTGTTTTGGCATTGATCGGTGATATGTTGGCCCCAGTAATTGCCAGTGTCATTATCGCGTATTTGTTGGAAGGATTGGTGAAACGCTTACAGCAAATCAAATGTCCCCATATCCTAGCCGTTATCGTGGTATTTTTGCTATTCCTTGGCATATTGCTCCTATTACTGTTTGTGTTTTTGCCATTATTCATGCAGCAATTGACGAACTTCTTTGCTGAATGGCCCATCATGGTCAATAGAGCTCAGTTATTAATTGGGCAATTGTCAGAACGTTATCCAGAGTATATTTCTGCTAAACATATCAAATCGTTCATGATGGAGTTTAAGTCTGACTTCGCGAGGGTGGGGCAAATGGTCCTATCCTATTCTATTTCCACCATTCCCAGTCTGTTGGTGTTAGTGGTGTATTTGATTTTGGTGCCGCTGTTAGTATTTTTCTTCTTGATGGACAAGGACAAAATTATAGCTTGGACGGAACGTTATTTACCCAAAAATCGCACCGTGTTGCAGCGTATTTGGCAAGAGGTGGATGCAGAAATTGGTAATTATATCCGTGGCAAAGTCATTGAGATCCTCATCGTTGCGGTTGTGACCTATGTGGCTTTTGTTCTGCTAAGGATGCCTTATGCGATGTTGCTGGCAGTACTGGTGGGCTTGTCGGTATTGATCCCTTATATCGGGGTGACAGTAGTCACTATTCCGGTAACTATTGTGGCGTTTCTTCAGTGGGGCTGGAGTTCGCACTTTGCCTATTTGATGATTGTTTATACTATTATTTGTATCTTAGACGCTAATCTCTTGGTGCCCTTATTATTCTCTGAAGCCGTTAGTCTGCACCCCGTGGCTATCATCGTCGCTATCCTTATCTTCGGCGGCATTTGGGGCTTTTGGGGGATATTCTTCGCCATTCCCTTGGCAAGCCTAGTTAAGGCTATTCTCAATGCTTGGCCGGTGGCTGAGCCAACCAGTGCTCATGACGTATCGGGCCAAGTATAGTTTTTGCTTCCGATAGTCTATATAACTTATTGATTATAATGGATTATTTTTATTCTTGGCTTATATCGCAAAGCCGGATGCGCAAGTTGCGATGCGCAACTTGCGCAATACAAGATTGCGATCTAAAATAGGCGTAAATTAGTTCAAAAAGGAGTCTACTCCATGTCATTATTTCCCGCCGGTATTGCCTTTGGCGAAGCCTTTTGTAATCGGGTTGAAGAACGAACCAGGCTAAAAAAGCATATCGATAACCTTCGCCATACTGTGTTAATCGCACCTCGTCGCTATGGTAAATCAAGCCTTATTCGGCAAGTGATGGAGGATAATCAATGTATTTACGTCTGGATAGACTTTTTGTCAGTGACGAACCAGGGAGACGTTGAAGCCAAGATCAAAAAAGCCTGCAAAGAACTATTATTCAAATTAGCACCAGAGCTAAAGAAGCTGCAAATGCAAACCACAGAGCTTGTGAAGTCTGTATCGCCTGAACTTAATCTCAATGCCCTAGGGCAAACATTAACTTTGCACTTTGACACCGATGAGTCTATTGCTATTGATGAAATGCTATTGCAGATAGACGAGTATGCCTTCAAAAAAGGCAAGCGCGCAGTGATTGTTTGCGATGAGTTTCAGCAAATCAGTCAAATTGCTGATTGTGAACCTGCTGAAGCATTGATTCGTCATGCGGTTGAGCGTGCTCAGGCGATTACTTATATTTTCTCCGGCAGTAACCGGCATTTGCTCAGTGAAATGTTCAGCAATAGTCACCGGCCATTATATCGTTTGTGTCAGGCAATGATGCTCGAGCGAATTGCGGCAAGTGAGTATGTTAAATTTTTACAAGCCGCAGCACTTAAGCAATGGCAGCAGTCATTATCTGAAAATGTTATTCAGCAAGTCACCTCACTGACCGAATGCCATCCGTTCTATGTTAATGGACTGTGTAGCGAGCTATGGCAGGCTGATACACCGCCTACGGCAGCAGAACAGGTTGAGCAAGTCTGGGCAAGATATATCGAGATGAATAAGAGTATTATCGTCGCGGAGTATATTAGCTTGCCATTGAACCAAAAACGCCTGATTACGGTGTTAGCTCAGGCACCGACGGATGCGCCATTTGGTGCTGAGTTTGGGTTACGTACCAAAATCCCTTCATCGAGTACAAGACGGGCACTTGATTCATTGCTAGAAAAAGATATCGTTTTCGTCGATGCAGATGGGTATTATCGCTTGCTCGATCCTGCCGTTAAATATTATGTGCAATGAAAGCGCCCCAAACTTGGGGCGCTCTGAAAATTATCTACAACGCTTCCGCCGCAAACTCCGCTAAGCGCGAGCGTTCACTGCGTTTGAGACTCATATGGCCGCTGTGTTTCCAAGATTTGAAATTATCCACGGCGTAGGTGAGACCTGAGGATGCTTCGGTTAAATACGGCGTATCGATTTGCTGAATATCGCCAATGCAAATGATCTTGGTGCCAGGGCCACCGCGGGTGACGAGGGCCTTCATTTGTTTTGGCGTTAAGTTCTGCGCTTCATCGATGATGATGTATTTGTTGAGGAAAGTACGACCGCGCATGAAATTAAGCGAACGAATTTTAACACGATTGCTCACTAAGTCATGGGTAGCAGCACGCTGCCAATCGTCTTTGTCCTCGCTGCAGTTCAAGACCTCGAGATTATCCAACAATGCACCCATCCACGGTGTCATTTTTTCTTCTTCGGTGCCGGGTAAGAAACCAATATCATCACCCAACGGCACTGTTACCCGGGTCATGATGATTTCGCGATAGAGGTTTTTTTCAATAGTCTGATGCAGACCAGCCGCGAGCGCGAGTAACGTTTTACCGGTACCAGCAACGCCGGTTAAAGTAACAAAATCAATTTCTGGATCTAACAGTAAATTCAATGCCAGATTTTGCTCCCGATTGCGGGCGGTGATGCCCCACACAGCATTGCGAGGTTGGGTGTGATCATTTAATACTTCGATCAATGCTTCTTCTTCGTCAGCTTCGCGGACAATAGCACTGAAGTCATCGGCACTTTCATCGGTGAAAATACAGTCGCTGGCATGCCAGTCTTTGATGAGGGGGCCTTTTAACTGATAAAAGGTCCGGCCTTCATCTTGCCAGGAATGCATATCTTTGCTGTGCTGTTCCCAAAAATCTGCGGGTAATTCAAAATGCCCCTTATGCAATAACGATACATCATCCAAGACTAAGTCATGATGATAGTCTTCAGCTGGGATCCCCAGCGCACTGGCTTTGATCCGTAGATTAATGTCTTTAGAGACGATACTGACTTTGCGTTCCGGGTAAGTCATCTGAATACCTTTCGCACTGGCAAGAATGGTATTATCATTTTTGTTGCCAGCCAAGGTGCTGGGTAGTTCAGAATCCATATCACTGGTTTGTAAAAATAATTTGCCCGATGGTGTTGAATTGCGACCATTGCGAAAAGTCGTCTTGTGTAACTCAATACCGCTGGCGATTTCTTCGTTTGATAAGCCATCAATTAATTCAGCAATAAAGCGATTGGTTTGGCGCACATTACGGGATACTTCCGACAAGCCTTTTTTGGCGGCGTCTAATTCTTCGAGGACTATCATTGGTATAAATATGTCATGTTCAGCGAAGCGGAAAAGTGCGGTGGGATCGTGCATTAATACGTTAGTATCAAGAATATAAAGATTTCTCTCAGTGTGTGTTTCGCCCATCAGTAAATCTCTCCTTGGCGTTATTTTTTCCTATTGATTGTTCCATCCTGAACAACCAGCTTCCATTAAGAAAAAAGTATTATTTAGTGGGGCACCTCCTGTCCAGCAGCTTCCGGCTAAGCCGGAAAGCTGCTTCCTGGGTACTATCGCCTGTGCGGCCAAGCCGCACGAACGGCGACCAAAGGGGGAAAATCGCGGTTTCCCCCTTTTGAAACCCCCATCGCGAGAAGTTAATTGAGAGTCGATTCCTCCTATAAATTTGAGACGTTATAGATAATAATGCAAAACTTGCGGCGTGTTTGAATAGCTTCTTGGGCTTCATCTCGTGTGAGACATCGTCACTATGCATGGGGGTTGAGGTTTGGGGCAAATTGTTCGTTAACATGAGGTTTAAATTTTTTCCGGTTCCAAAATAGCATCTAAATTGTATTCTTCGCAAATTAACATCAACTGCTCGCGCAGTTCGGCAATTTGTAACTCTTGACTGATATAAATTTTCATCGACAAGGTAAACATATTCGCACCAGTAACACTGGTATAGGTATCGGTGCGTAAGTCAGTGATGTTGATCCCTTGTTCGGAGAATAAACTGGTAATTTCATTGATGATGCCGGGCTTTTCGGCGGCGATCAATTCTACTGCGTAGGGCAGTAGGGCTTTGTTGTTTTCTTTCGCTTGGGTGCGGTGAAAATCCACATTGAGTTTGTATTTGTTCGCCAGTGCTGGCAAGTTAGCTTCAAGCTTAGCCAGGCAACTCCAATCTCCGGAAATCAATAACAACATGCCAAATTGTTGTTGCAGAGAGGTCATGCGGCTGGTTTCGATGCTACAGCCATGGGCTGTGGTGAGTTCGCTAATGGCGTGGAGAATGCCGGGGCTATCCTCGCCGAGAATGGATATGGTCAAAAATTGCTTCATACCTGAAGGCCTCCTACTCAATTAAAGTTAGCAGGGGATAGGGGTATTCGCAACCTGGATTACCATGAGTTAAGATAGACCCTTAGAATTCAACCATAAGGAATTATCGATATGTTTTCTGGCAGCCTAGTGGCCCTCGTTACCCCCATGGACAAAAATGGGGAGATTGATTTTAGTGCACTGACCAAGTTGGTAGATTTTCACCTCAGTGAGGGTACGGATGGCTTGGTTATCGTCGGCACTACCGGCGAGGCGGCCACCCTGACCGCCAAGGAGCAAGAACAGCTCCTGCGCCATGCGGTCGAGCAAGTCAAAGGCAAGATCCCCGTAATTGCGGGCACCGGCGTTACCAGCACCGCGAAAACCATCGAATCCACCAAAGCAGCGATGCAGCTTGGCGTCGATGCATGCCTGTTGATGGCGCCGGCCTATGTTAAACCCACCCAGGAAGGCCTCTATCAGCACTTTAAAGCTATTGCTGAGGCAGTACCCGTCCCGCAGATTATTTATAATGTGCCATCCCGTACAGCCAGCGATATTTTGCCTGAGACGGTGGCCCGTTTGGCAGAATTGCCGAATATTATCGGCATTAAGGAAGCATCAGGGGATTTGGAACGTACTCGCTCAATAGTTGCACAGTGCGGCGATAAAATCGACGTGTATAGCGGCGATGATAATTTGACCAAAGACATTATCCTTGCTGGTGGTAAAGGGGTAATTTCTGTGACGGCCAATGTAGCGCCTAGGTTAATGCATGATCTCTGTCAGGCAGCCTTAAGCAAAGATATCCAAGGGGCGGATGAAATCAATAATCGCTTAATTCCTCTCCACGAAAAATTATTTGTTGAATCCAACCCAATTCCGGTAAAATGGGCCGTTCACAAAATGGGCTTGATGCCAGCTGGGGTGCGATTACCGCTGACACCTCTCAGTTCAGAGGCACAACCCATCGTCGAAAGTGCATTGCGGGATACAGGAATTATTTAAACAGTGAAAAGAACTATTTTACCAATGATGCTAGCGGGTATGACCCTCAGTCTAACAGCATGTTCTAGTGTGTATGGCCCCCATGGGTTTATCCATGATCGTACTGGGGAATACCAAACGGGGGAAAGTGTGCCACCATTGCGTGCGACGCCTGGCAAGCCCAAGATCAAATCCGACCCCTACTATATTGTGCCGCCAGCAATGACCAGCAAGCCCGTCGGGGTATCGATAATTCCGCCGGGGAGCTTATTAGCGACAGAGACCAAGGAAAAACAAGCTAAGACTACGGCGCAGGTGCAACAACAAGTGCAAACCCACCAAGCTGATAGCATTCCCAAGCCTTTTTAGACGAGAGCAATGATGAATAAAACCACTGAACTCTATTCCGGTAAAGCCAAGACGGTGTACGAGACGGATTCCCCGGATCATTTGATTCTGGAATTTCGTGATGATGCAACAGCATTTGATGGCACCAAGAAGGCAAGCTTGGCTCGTAAGGGCGCAGTGAATAATCAATTCAATGCTTTTATCATGACGCAGCTGCAAACAGCTGGCATTAATACTCATTTTGTCGAGCAACGCTCAGCGAATGAATCAGTGGTAAAACGTCTAGCAATGATCCCGGTGGAATGTGTGGTACGCAATATTGCTGCAGGCAGTATCTGCAAACGCTTAGGCCTTGAGGAAGGGCAAACGTTTGCTGAACCTATCTTTGAATTCTTTTACAAAGACGATGCATTGCATGACCCGATGATCAATGATGCCCATATTCTTGCGTTCCAATGGGCAACAGCTGATGAAATTGAACAAATGAAGCAATTAACCTTGGCGGTAAATAATATTCTTAAACCATTATTTGCTGAAGCGGGCATATTGCTGGTGGATTATAAATTAGAATTCGGTCGCTTCCATGGCGAGCTTGTGCTAGGGGATGAGTTTACCCCCGATGGTTGTCGATTGTGGGATGCAGATTCTGGCGAGAAGTTGGATAAAGATCGCTTCCGTCGTGATTTAGGTAATGTCATTGAAGCTTACGAAGATGTGGCAAACCGCTTGGGGATCACCCTCACATGAGTGTGACCTTGCCGGCTAAATCTCAGGTTGCCAGTTTTGATGTGGATGCGCAAAATACCTTTACCCCTGTTTGTCCAGATGAATTACCAGTACCCCAAGGCGATGAAATTGTCGCTGCATTAAATGCCCAAGCGGAGTTTGCCAGTGTACGAATAGGCTCTAAAGATGCCCATAGCCCAAAGGCTGCTTGGTTAGCAGACGACGCCAATCCACAATACTCCACCATCGAGGGAGAGAATATGGATGTACGTTGGGTGGCGCATGCGATGGTTGGTACCCAAGGCTTTGATTTAATCACTGGATTACCACCGGTGACAGACTATGATTATTTTGTCTGGAAAGGAGTGGAGTGTGATATGCACCCTTATGGCGCGTGTTACCATGATTTTGCCGAAAAGCTATCAACCGGGGCCATTGAATTTTTGCGGGGACAAGGGATCACTACGGTAATTGTCGGCGGTTTAGCCACAGACTATTGCGTTAAGTCTACCGTGCTACAATTAGTAAAAGCAGGTTTTGCGGTTATTGTGAACTTAACTGCATGCCGCGGAATTGCACCAGATACCACACAAGCTGCAATTGATGAGATGCAACAAGCCGGCGCTGTTTGCATTGAGCAGTTAGACCAATTAACAACGGCCGAGTAATAGCATGATTATCGAATCGCTACTAGATACTGATCTCTACAAATTCACCATGATGCAGGCAGTGTTGCACCAATTCCCAGGGGCGATGGTTCAGTATCGATTTAAATGTCGTAATGAAGGGGTTGATTTGGCACCTTACGCTGAAGAAATCAAAGACGAAATCAAAGCCTTGTGTCAATTACGTTTCAGCAATGAAGAAATTAATTATTTGAGTCAGTTTAGTTTTTTTAAAACTGATTATTTAGATTTTTTGCGCATATTTCAATTGAATGATGAATTCATCGCGATCAATACGGACAATGGTTTTGAATTAGATGTTAAAGGTCCCTGGTTGCACACGATCATGTTTGAAGTGCCTCTTTTGGCAATTATTAGCGAAGTGTATTTTCGCAATACCCAACCTGACCCGAATTATACCGAAGGCAAGCAACGGTTAGCAGATAAAATAATATTCCTCAAAAATGAAACCCCGGCAGGCGAGTTTAAATTCTCTGAGTTTGGTACACGACGGCGTTTTTCTCGTGAATGGCAGGAGTATGTCATCAAAACCCTCGGTGCAGAGTTAGCACCTAATCTAATTGGCACCAGTAATGTGTATTATGCTAAGGAATTTGGTATGACACCCATCGGTACCATGGCTCATGAATATTTACAAGCTTGTCAAACCCTGGGCCCACGTTTAGTCTATAGCCAAAAGTTCGCCTTTGAGAAGTGGGCACAAGAATACCGTGGTGAGTTGGGGATAGCTTTGTCGGATGTTTATGGTCTGGAAGCATTTATTAATGACTTTGATTTGTACTTTTGTAAATTATTCGATGGAGCGCGTCACGATTCAGGCGATCCCTTTGAATGGGGCGAGCGTTTAATTGAACATTATCAACAGTTCCGGATTGATCCAAAAACCAAACAAATGATTTTTAGCGATAACTTGAGTTTCAAGACGGCGATTGAAATTTTTTGGCGCTTCAAAGACCGTATCAATGTGGCGTTTGGTATAGGGACGAACCTCACCAATGATCTAGGTTACACAGCGCTACAGAACGTCATCAAAATGATTTACTGCAATGGCCAACCTGTTGCAAAAGTCTCAGATACTCCAGAAAAAACTATGTGTCCCGATGCCTCCTACCTTGAATACCTCAAGCAAGTATTTAAGATAGGGTAATTACTTCTTCATATGCTGCCAATTGGAACCAATATGCGGGTAATCTTTAGGCCAATTGTTCAGTTTTGGAAAATCTTTACCATTATTAAAATGATAATAGCTGTCATGGGTGAGGCAGTGTTTGTGAATTAGTGGCCAGACGCAAGTCCGCAAAAATTGTTGATCAATAGTGCGGGTCATAAAATTATTTGCCATGAAGTCATTGATCAGAACATCCATATCAGGCAATGTATTTCCAACCCCACCCCAGAGACCAGCAAGGATCAATTCAGTATGGCCGTAGTGATCGCGCATGATATGGAAATGTTTATTTGATACTAGCCATTCTTCGACAGCTGCCCGTTCAGGTAAAGTCAAGATGCTGTCACAATCGCGGATCATAAACCGATCAATATTGTGGTCACTGATCACTTTAAAGCGCCAGAATAATCCCTCAAACGCACGGTTACCTTTTAATTCCATGATAACCTGGGCGCCAGTTCTTGCCAGTTGTTGCACGACATCTTCGGGCAAAGATTTGTCGCAATAAAAACGACAAGTCCACTCAGGGTAAATTACCTTGGCAAGATTTGCGTTTAACAGTGCGGGCTTTAAATAATTGGGGTCATTTCCCCAGAGACTGTAGGCAATAATATTGCGTTCTGGTGCATTAGGATTAAATGGCGGAATAGCATTATCGATTGTATATGGCCAGGGGACGTCATGTTTAAGTAAATTTAAATTATCTTCTGAAAATGCAAGTTGGTTTTTGATAGTTAGGCTTTGGCGACCACAGCTTAGGGCTGCATCGAGTTTGTTTTGTTTGCCCAGAGCACGCGCTAAACCATCGTAGGCATTTAGATACATATTGTCGATTTCTAGGCATTTTTTGAAATACTTTTCGGCTTCAGCAAAGTTACCAAGCCCAGACCAGTATAAGCCACAATTACTGATAATGCCGATATTATTAGGGTCAACTTGCAGGGCCATTTGGCTTATCTCTATGGCGGCTTGATATTGGCGCATGGCATAAAAACAAGTCGCAGCCAGCTTGAAGTCATCAATAAATAGCTTTTTTTTGTGACGGTGATTAAGATTTATGGCTTTAATGAAATATTGTGCCGCACCAATAAAGTTACCGAGTTGGCGTAAGCGCAATGCATATTGACGAAAGCCTTCTGCGTGGTCTTTAATGCTGAATTCTTTACAGAATTGATGAAAATCCTGTTCCATTGCAGCTTCATCAACAGGATTGGCAATGGATTTACCGCGAGCTGAAAAATTCATGTTAATTAGTTCGTCCACAATCACCTCATTAATTAATAAAATCCTGAATCTTGCGGCAACTCAGGTTGTGGTTCGATGATATTGGTAGGGATCCCTTGTTCTTGTTTAGCAATAATTTCAACTTTGTGCCAATCAATCGGCGCACCGATATGATAGTTAGCTTGCCGTACTAAACTTTGGTAATCGATAATGGCAGCAATTTCATTATTGTTCTCTACCGGTTCGTGGGCTTCCAGATAGAGTTTGCCATTGGACCAGCCTAATTTATAAGGTTCGTTAACAATTTGTACCGGAGTGCCAGTGGGTACATCATAAAATAAAGTTTCAATATCTTGTGGGTATAATCGAATACAACCGGAACTGACTTGCTTGCCGATGGAGCGAGGATTGTTAGTGCCATGAATGAGTAGTGAATTCATATTTAGACGTAGTGCATATTGACCCAAGGGGTTCTTAGGGCCGGGTGGAACGATTTCTGGAAGTCGTCGACCTTTTGCGGCGCTGGCGGCGCGTATAGATTTAGGCACTCGCCAACTGGGATCTGCAACTTTGTCAATAATTGTTGTCGTAGCTACAGGCGTCTCCCAACCTTCTTTGCCAATCGAGATAGGTGCGGTAATGACTAAGTTTTCATTCGGAGGGAAATAATATAAACGCATTTCTGAAAGATTGACAACAATACCTTCGCGTTTAGCGTTGGGTAAAACATAATGATTAGGAATTATGATTTTTTGTTGAGGTTTAAGGCGATTAAAATTAATGCCGGGATTGGCTTTTTGGAGCTCGATATGCCCTACACTATTGCGTCTGGCAATGGTCGTTAAGTTATCACCAGGTTGAACATAGTCTTCGATAACTTCACCGATTAAATGTTCACCTGCAGGGGGAAGGGGATAGAACTCGATTGCTTGGGCATTATTAATAGGTAATAGCCCCGCAAGTAGTATGCAGAGTACTAGGCAGGCCTGTTGCAAGCGACGCGACTCCATCTCAGTTATCCTAGTTAATTGAATTCGTTATATTTTTGCTAAATCATCTATCTACTAGGTATAGCTAAGAATGGCGATTATTTCAAAGAATCAGTAATGCCGCTGGTGGAATCAGTACAGCGGCACATATTATCTGGTTGTTATGGGAACAAAAATAGGCACTTAGTCAGTTACAGTATCTGCTTTTGCCAAATCCTCAAGATGTTTGCGGTATTTGATTTGCTTGGTAATATCTTTTTGCACACCCACATAATGAGTAAGCTTATTATTCGCATCGAATATTGGCGCTAAACTCAGCTCATTCCAAAAGGTTGTACCATCTTTGCGATAATTTAGTAAATTAACCCGACAGGGTTGCTGGTTGGCAATGGCCGTTCGAATAGCTAAGCACTCTTGTGGTTGCTTGGCGTCGGCCTGTAAGAAGCGGCAATTGCGTCCCATCACTTCATGGACAGAGTAGCCCGTCATTTCTTCAAATTTACGGTTAATATAAATAAGAGGCATATTCTCATCTGTTGCATCAACAATGGTGATACCATCATTAGCCGCATCCAAGGCTTGGAAAGCCAGACTGGTTCCAATGTTATGTGTAGATCTTATAGTTTTCATGTAATTACCTGTTGTGTTCAAATTGCCGCGGCAGCCCTTGCCAACATTGCAAATAATCTTTTTGTAGTTGTTTGCTATCCTTGGCAAACGTCGTTGGAGTCCAGGAAAAATAGCTTTCAAACATAAAGGCGAGAGTATCTTTATAATACGTTGGTGTAAGTTCAACTTCACTAGCCTCGATGTAACTTGCCTTGTCAGGACCGTGTGGTGTCATGCAATTATGTAGACTGGCCCCACCGGGAACAAAGCCCGAGGATTTAGCGTCATAATTGCCTTTAATTAATCCCATAAATTCACTCATGATATTACGATGGTAATAGGGTGGACGAAATGTGTGTTCTGCCACCATCCAACGCTCGGGAAATATCACAAAGTCAACGTTGGCGACACCGGGGGTATTTGACGGTGCGCTCAGCACGGTGAAGATAGACGGATCGGGATGATCCCAACTTACCGTATTAATGGTATTAAAGTGCGTTAAATTATATTTATAAGGGGTGTAATTGCCATGCCATGCAACGACATTGAGGGGTGAATGGGGCGTTGTTGTTTGCCACAGTGCACCTTGAAACTTGGTTAATAGTTTACATTCACTATCAATTTCTTCGTAAAAAGCGACGGGAACCTGAAAGTCTCGAGGATTGGCCAAACCATTCGCGCCAATGGGCCCAAGCTCGGGCAAACGGAAGTTCGCGCCAAAGTTTTCGCAAATATAACCGCGCGCTTGGTCTTGATAGAGATGAACTTGGTATTTCACACCCCGAGGGATAACAGCTATCTCACCGGGCGCAACACTCAGTAAACCAAACTCTGTTCGTAATAATAGTTCACCCTCCTGTGGGACAATAAGAAACTCGCCATCGGCATTATAAAAAAAGCTATCCTCCATGGAGGCATTGATAGCATATAAGTGAATAGCTGCACCGGTATGTAAACGACAATTCCCATGTCCAGCAAACGTCACCAGACCCTGGACGAAGTCGGTTGGTTTTTTGGGGTAGGGCAATGGGTCCCAACGGCATTGGGTGGGGTTAGCAGGACCCTCATTAAATGATTGACACAAGCGCTTATGTTTCAGCGGCTGAAAACCACCTTGAGTAACTGAGGGTTGGATCCGATAAAGCCAACTGCGTTGGTTAGTTTCACGAGGCGTGGTAAACGAAGTGCCACTAAGCTGTTCTGTGTATAAGCCATAAGCGGGTTTTTGTGGCGAGTTTTGACCTTCTGGTAATGCACCCGCTAAGGCTTCTGTACTAAAATGATTACCAAAACCTTGTTGATAATTGAATTTCTCTTGCATCCTTTCCTCTATTCACTCACCGTTGATGTCGTACGTTTTGGCCCGCCTAATACCTTGCCTAACCAGGTAAAGCGAACAAACAAATGATAACTCAATAAAGCAATACCTAAACTCACACTGAGCACAATCAAAAACTTGACGCCACTGGGCAGAGGTGTGGCAATCAATAAATATTGGCATACGACAACGATTTGCAAGGAAATTAAATATTTCCAATAAGAGGCATCAGCTAAATAGTGAATAACCCGGTTAGGCTTATTGCAGTAATCCATTAACAACCCTACCACGAAGAATAAACTGCCCCATGTGCATAAGCCGTGGAGGATGACAATCAAGACTTGTAGACTCACTGTGTCGAGGGCTGGTGTATTTAGGTAACGATACTGCAGGCTGAGATAGGCACAGTAAGTAAATAATAACAGGACGCTAATAAACTTGCGTTGTCCTCGCAAGCAACTAATGAGACTGTTATCTGGGAAGCTACTTAAGCCATAGACGAAGAACAAACTATAAATACAAAAGGCATCCACATCAAAGCCAAGTTTCTCTGGCGTAATAAGGTACGTCACGCCAGATAGATACAATAGGCCAATAAAGCCAATGATTAAAATAATTGCGCCATAGGTGCTTTGCAATGTGTCCTTGACGGCAGGGAAGTATTGTTTGAGCTTGGCAAGGTGGGGATGCTGCGCCAGTAAGTAGATCCCCAAACTCACCACATAAATTAATAGCAAATAATATAAGAACCACAAATACTCTGGGTTCAAGAAACGCAGCAAAATATGCGGCAGGGTAAAATCACTGGCCGAGACTGTCATCATGTGAGGTTGTAGTAATAACACTGAGTTGTCATGCAGGGTATGGTATTGGAAATAGGCCATAGAGAGTCCCGTTAAATGGTAAGGGATCAAAATCACCAAGCCAAACAAAAACGGAATAGCTACCCGCCAGAGACGATTTTCGATAAGCTTTTTGAGTGGGTATCTATCATGTAAGTATTTAGTAAAAAAGCCCGCCACAAAAAAGAAAAAAGGCATATTCACGCTGTGTAAAATTAAATTCAAATAACTGAATACGGGGTTGGTATTAATGTCATGAACATACCAAACAGAGGCCCGGGTGGTGGTGTAAGCCATTGCCGAATGAAAGGCAATCACCATTATCATGGTGAGTACCCGTAGTGCATCCATGTAATGTATGCGCGGTGACTTAGTCATTGGAGAGCACCACTGTATTATTACCTGCAATGACGAGTTTCAATTGATGCTCACGTATCAAGGACTGTAACTCTGTCTTATTGGCAAAGATAAAAAACCGATGCTGATGGGAATTCATAATGGGCCAAAAAGTGTTGTCACTGACGACCCACGCCTGGGTATTTTGGTACTGTTTGCCATAGGCCGGTGGGTTATGCCAATTCACCGTAATAATAGGCCCGCTATACTGCAAGGCCAAATCCGGCAAGAAGCCATTGTAGCTGACAATGACATCGTCCTTGTGGCGGATTTTATTCACCTGATTCATTAAGGCTGCAGGAGCATCTTTATCAAGCACCGGTAAGGCTACTGTCAGTATCAAACCAATGATAAGACTGAAGATGCTCACTAAGACAAAGCCAAGCTTAATCTTGCGCCAATAGAACAGTGGGTAAATAATACAGGCAAATCCTAGCAGGCAGGCCTCCAGGACCCAGAGATAGATCTTCAGATCATCTGGGACAGCGAAAAAATTCGTTGCTGTGAATGCAGCAAGGATACAGACGATGATGAATACGGTCATGAATAACAAATCATTACTGACCTTGAAATAGGGTGCGCCGGCAATTATCCAAGCACTGGATAAATAGCGGGTGACTATTAAGCTCGCAGGGGTAAACAAAATCAGGGTGAAATACAAATGATTCATTGGTGAAATTAACACGTAGAACAACACCACTAAGAGCCACAACAAAAAATACAAATCTGGCAGTGATTCAAAGTAGTTATCCCAATCTTTTGGCATGCTGTACCAAACTCCCGGCAAGACAAACACGGCCCAGGGCAAGAGTCCGATAAAGGCAAATAAGACAACCCACCAATCGAGATGGAAATGACTCAAATGGGTCCAGAAGGCTTGCCAATTGGCTTCAATAAAAAAGTAATGATAAAAATGCGGGTTCGCTTTGCCGGCGCAGACTAACCAAGGTACTGTAATCAGCAGGAATAACACAATACCCAAGGGATTGGCCAAAAACTTAAACGTCAGCCAGCCGCGAATCGCAAGGATCCAAATCAGTGCTGTCAGAATTGGCAAAACAAAACCAGCCAGCCCTACCATCATGAAGCTCAAGCCTGTGAATACCCAAAACAAACAACTGAAGAACTTACGGTGCTGCTCATTGCCAATCATGCCAAAGAAACTTAACAAGCTCATGGCCAACAGCCAATTTGCTGCGGTGAAGGGACCAATGGCTTGGGCGCCAAGGATATAAAATACCGCAGTTCCAGTCACACTCGCAGCAATCAAACCGGCCCGACGATTTAACAATAACCGCGCAGCGGTGTAGTTAGTAATGACCCCTAGAACTGCAAAAATAGTCGGCCACAAACGCAACGCCCAGGGTTTGAGACCAAATAGTTTGATACTGATGATTTGTAGCCATTGGAATAGGGGCGGTTGGGAGAGATCTTTAACGCCATTCAAATAGGGTGTCACCCAGGTTTTGGCCTTGAGCATGCCTACCGCTAAGTCGGCATAATAACTCACATCGGGTATGCCTAAGGGACGGAGACTCAGGAAAAAGCCATAGATACAGCCAGCGATAAGGGTGAGTAGGGTAACGTCTTTGAGCCAGCTTCCATGCTCGGCAGTCTGGGCATCATTGGCATCAGTTTGGTGCATTTTTGAACTCCTAATGAATAGTCCTTTACTTATGGATCCAACTATTGTATTAAATTGTTGACACAATTGACAGATGTAGACGACCGTTAAGGGGGCATACTGTGGAAAAATTATCGACTTGGCTGTTAGCGACCCTGCTGATCCTTGGCATGGCGACGCCTGCCTATGCTTACCTAGATCCGAGCTCTGGTAGCATCCTGTTGCAGGGAGTCATTGCCGGGATTGCTGGATTTTTGCTCACCATTAAGTTGTATTGGCAACGGTTGAAGGATTTTTTCCGCCGCAAGCCGAAGTCAGCTCCGACAGAAGGACCCTCACAAAAGCCAGAATAACACTGACACAGGCAGGTTAATCAGACTATAATGTTTATAATAGTTAACAAGGACCAACAATGACCGAGAAAAAACATTTACTCATCGTTGATGATGATCCCAAAATCACCTCTCTCATGGCAAAATTCTTGAGTGCCTATGACTATGAAGTGGCTACAGCGGCTAATGGTGAGGCGATGTTCAAGTATCTATTGAATAATGAAGTGGATTTAATTGTGCTGGATATCATGATGCCCGGGGATGATGGGTTTGAAGTCTGCAAGAAGTTGCGCAAGACCTCGGATATTCCGGTGATCATGTTAACCGCTGCTGGCGAAGATGCAGAACGTATTCTTGGTCTGGAACTGGGTGCTGATGACTATTTGACGAAGCCCTTTAACCCTCATGAATTATTAGCCCGCCTCAAAGCGATTTTGCGTCGTGCAGGCCCGGACAGTGAAGCGAAAGAGAAACAAACCCCAACCAAATTAGTCTTTGAAGGATGGACACTGGACAAATTATTACGTCGACTATTATCCCCCGAAGATGTAGAAGTCACTCTCACTGATGGCGAATACCGCTTACTGGAAGCGTTAGCTGAGCGGCCCCAACAAGTTTTGAGCCGTGACCAATTACTTGAAATTACCCAAAGTCGACAAGCGGGGCCATTTGACAGGAGCATTGATGTGCGTATCAGTCGCTTGCGACAAAAGATCGAAGAAGATCCCAAAAGCCCCAAAATTATCAAGACCGTACGTAGCGGTGGGTATGTCTTATCAACCAAAGTAGAAAAGCATGCTTAAACGAGCCCTGCAATGGCTGAAGCAACACTTGACGATTTCACCGCGGTTTATTTTCATTGCGTTCTCGGGACTGATTATCTTTAACCTTATCTTTGTTACCAGTTATATTGTTTATTCCCGCCATATTGCTATCAAAGCAGACAGGGAAGAAATGATCACCCAAATCGTTAATACCGTGTATTTAACCGAAATTTCTCCGGCCCATGAATGGGCGCGGATTGCTGCGGTTTCCAAAACCCGGGACATGCAAGTCACCACCTCAAAGCATGCCCACTATCCAACGCAATTTAGCCGCGACAAGCTTTGGCAAGTAGATGAGCTTATTGTTGATGACGTTAAGCCGGTGAGTTTTTCGGTGGAGTTAGGTAAAGATGCGTGGATGAATTTTGAGATTGACCCCCACATACACCGTTATATTCCGCTGATTATTATTGCCTTAGAAGTGTTTGTCGGTTTAGCGTTATTATTTGCCGCATGGACGGTTGAGCGATTTGCGGGGCCATTGGAGCGTTTCAAAAAGATTGCTGAAGATTTAGGGGTCAAACTTCACACCCAACCCGTGGTGGAATACGGGCCGGCCATTGTCCGAGAAACTGCCGATGCCATGAATCAAATGCAGCAGCGGATTGTGGATCTGTTAAAAGATCGTAACTTAACCTTGGCTGCTATTTCCCATGATTTACGCACACCGTTAACGCGCATGAAGTTGCGCACTCAAATTGTGTTTCAAGACCAAGAGCAATGCCAAGAAACCATGCAAGACTTGGATGATATGGAACAAATGATCGACCAAATCCTGGTGTATTCCCGTGATGCTGCACAACAAGAAGACATGGTGAATTTGGACTTGGCGGCATTAATTTTGTCACTGTGTGATGAGCGTTGTGAAGAAGGAGCATCGGTTACCTGTGCGTGTCCCTACAATCGTTTACCGTTTATGGGGCGGCCACTATCATTAAAGCGGGCGTTGAATAATTTTATCCTTAATGCGGTGAAATACGCCGACAATGTCTGGGTTACAGTCATGAGTCAGGGTAAAGAGATCATCATTACTATCGACGATGATGGACCCGGGATCCCCGAAGAACACCTCGATAAAGTTTTCACGCCATTTTACCGTGTCGATACGGCCCGTTCGTCAACCACCGGCGGTACTGGATTAGGCCTTGCTATCGCCCAAGACGTTGTTCATGGTCACCATGGCACCGTCGAACTCGCCAACCGCCCTGAGGGTGGTTTGCGCGTCAAGGTGACGTTTGAGGTTTAAAGCAAAATCACAGCTTATTACAAACGCTTGAATGGAGACACTGCAAGTGTTCTTGGCTGTTCCATTGTAGTTACAAGCTCTTGCAACCATCTTTCGTAAACGTGATACCCCTTTTTATCAAATGGAAGTTCATAAAGGTAGCGACGTATCTCATTGAGTTCGAGAGGCCGATCGCCTAAGCGTAGTCCAGTACGTACTCGCTCTTCACAGATTTTATAAATCCTAATAGCCTGTTCTATGGTCATTCCTTGTTTTTCAATTAATTCATGAGCAAATGTCATGATGCCATGAAGCTTGCCAACAGGTAACTCTTGGGCCTGTCTAAGATTGTGCGCAAAAATTTCTTCTGGACTTTCTCTGCGTGAAGCAGTAGTAGCAACAGGTAGTGGATCAAGATCAAGTGCAAACATTGGGGGTAGTGGCGGCATAATTGCACTGCTATTAGGTGAGGGTGAGGCTGCAGGAGTGCTGGCGCCTGAGGCCGTTGTTGAGGCTAAACCATCGATAGAACTTGCTGAGCTGCGGCGTGAGCTAATGCTATCCCTCCTTGGAGAGGACAGTGATGATGTCAAGCCTAGAGCAGTAGTTAGCTTCATTAGCGTAGAGATTACCATATCATTATTGATTTTATGTCTTAAAACCTCACTTTCAAGCTGTTTTAATAACCATTGATAACGATTCTGTGTATTATTATAGAATCTGTCACTGTGGGTATCATCAATAACATTTTGCATTGTCATTGATGCGCCAACTCTGGCTTGCGTTAAGTTTGTGAATTCAATCATTGAAAAAAGTGATTGAAATGCTGCTGCAGCCTCGGGGTTAACAACTGTATATTTACTCAGAAGCTGTTCTTGCAATTCCATGATAATCGCTTTTTGAGCACTAGCATTATGAATATTTTCACCGATGCATGCTTGTGCTACTAGCCATAACCAAACAATGGTATAGGAATATTCAGGATCAGTAAGATTTCGTATTTTATCGTCTAGTTGAGTTTCTAGTTGGTCTTCATCAATAACTGTTTTAGCTGCGTCTTGATAGGCTTGCTTCAGCACTGTTGTTTCGATTGCGCCATAACCTTGAATTGAAATTGCAGAATAGCTTTTACGGTTACGTATGAATGTGCTCCAGACACTTACTATAGCTAGCTTGTCTTTGAAGGCATCAAGGCTTAAGTTCTCAATGAGTCTAAGATTGGCTTCAAGTTCTTTTGCGAGGAATAATTTGCTATCGTCTTTGCTAAACAGGGAAAACCCCGGTTTTTTGAGGTAACCCTCAATAGCAGTTAATGAATCAAAAAACATATCAGCAGCTCCTATAATTCTTCTTGTTGCTAGCTAGAAACGATATGGTAACATATTTATCAGATTTGTAAAATGGCTTTTTTATCAATGGATTAGCACGGTAAAACAGGAATATAATAGGAGCGATCGTTCGCTAAAGTTTCGTTTAAACATAATTAGTAGCCGGTTTTTCGCACCAGAGCTATTTTTGATGCAGAAAGGGGTAAAAAGAGACTGGTACACAATGTCGGTTAGTGATGGCTAGGTAATGGTTTCCCGCCCGGCCAAGGCATGAGCCAGTGTGCCGCCGTCAATGTATTCCAATTCGCCGCCGATGGGGACGCCATGGGCGATGCGGGTGCAGGGGATCTCAAAGGTTTTGATCAATTGACTTAAGTAATGGGCAGTGGTGTTACCTTCAACCGTTGGGTTTGTGGCAAGAATAACTTCGGTGAAACTGTGTTTGCCCAGTAATACTTTGAGTTTATCAATGCCTAATTCATTCGGGCCCACACCATCAATGGGGGACAAATGGCCCAGTAACACAAAGTACAAACCACGATAACCAGTCTGTTCGACAGCAATAACATCGGCAGGGGATTCTACGATACATAGGGTGTATTGTTCCCGACGTGGGTTTTCACAAATTTGGCAAAGGTCGGTTTCGCTGAAGTTGCGACATTGTAGACAATGGCCAATGTCAGCCATCGCTTCTTGTAGGGCATCCGCCAAGGCGATACCACCTTGGCGGTCCCGTGCGAGCAAATGAAACGCCATCCGTTGCGCGGACTTCGGTCCAACACCTGGCAAGCTGCGAAACGCCGCCACCAGTTTCTCTAATAAAGGACTAAAGCTCATCCTGGTTACGGTTATCCTTATTTATCACCATCACCTGTCGGTAGTTCCATACCCGGAGGTAGACCCATACCTTCAGCGAGGTTCGTCATTTTTTGTTTAGAGAGTTTCTCTACTTTGCGCACAGCATCATTAACGGCTGCGGCAACCATATCTTCGATGACGTCTTTGTCTTCATCCAAGAGTTTTGACTCGATTTGGACTTTTTTGACATCATGGCGACCTGTCATCATGACTTTGACCAAACCACCACCGGACTCGCCGATGATTTTGAGATCAGAGAGTTCTTTTTGCGCCTTTTCCATGTCTTTTTGGAGTTGTTGCGCTTGCTGCATTAATTTACCTAGATCACCTTTCATAGTTACCTCTTTAGTGTTGTGATTCGTTAGAATTTATAGGCTTGATACTATCAGCGTGGATTATACCACCAAATTCTTCAAGTATCGCCTGTACCTTATCATCCCCTTCAATGGCAGCTTCAGCTGTGCTTTGTCGTTGATTTTGTTGTTGTTTTGCCTGATTTGCGGGGCTGGGTAAATCTTTTTCGCCAATGGTGATGGTGAGCTTAACTGACTGATTCAGGGCTTTCTCTAGCGCTTTGGCGATCCGTTGTTGGTGAATATCACTGAGCATGGGTCCTTGGGCACTATCGAGCTGTAGTTCGATATGATTGCCAGCTTGTTGGTTCAAGACACAATGGCTGGCCAGGGTTTGGGTGATACCGGTCAAGCCTAGGCGAGGTAGCACCTCTGCCCAATTAAGGCTAGGGCAGTCGCCGGTCGATGTTGTTGCAACAGCCTGAGGCTCAGCTTTGGGTGTAGGCTGAGGCGCCGCGGAGAATGCCGCTGTAGGAACTGGCTTTGGCTGTGCAGTCGCTTGTGTCGAGGCGGGTTGTACCGGCTGAGCTTTGGTTGATACTGGCTTGCGGACTTGTTGGGGTTCGTTGGCTTTCGGTTGGAATGCCAGCATGCGCAGCAATATCATCTCAAAACCTTGCTTCGCCGTGGGGGCGAGCGGCAAATCTTTTTTGCCGAGTAAGGCGATTTGATAAAACAACTGCAAATCTTGCGCACTAATAGTCTGGGCCAGTTCACGCACCTCGGCGGGATCAAAATCCGTGGGATTGTCAGGCACATGTTGGCTAATAGCGATTTCTTGTAATAGGGATAACAAATCATCCAATACCTGTTGGAAGTCCGCCCCTTGGCTATTGAGCTCACTGGCCTTGGCTAAGGTGCCAGGGGCATCTTGTTGACTGAGGCAGGTGACAATGTCGTAAATATGATTTTGTTCAATGGCGCCGAGCATTTCCCGTACCAAGGCTTGGGTCAGTTTGCCATTACTAAAGGCAATGGCTTGGTCCAACAAACTCAAACCATCACGCATACTGCCATCGGCGGCTTTGCCGAGCATAGTCAATGCGCTGGCATCAAACTCAATGGTTTCTTTATTTAATACATCAGCCAAGTGACTGGCAATTTGTTCTGGCGGCATATTCTTTAAGTGAAATTGCAAACAGCGGGACAATACGGTGATGGGCAGCTTCTGCGGATCCGTGGTGGCCAGTAAGAACACCACATGGGGAGGGGGTTCCTCGAGGGTTTTGAGTAGCGCATTAAAACTATGCCCCGACAACATGTGCACCTCATCGATGAGGTAGACTTTGTAACGACCCCGGGTCGGCGCATATTGCACATTGTCTAGGAGCTCGCGAGTATCTTCGACCTTGGTCCGTGAAGCGGCGTCCACTTCTATCAAATCCACAAAACGCCCTTGGGCAATCTCAAGACAGCTACTGCATTCACCACAGGGAGTGGAGCTGACGCCTTTTTCACAATTAAGACACTTGGCTAAAATCCGCGCAATGGTGGTTTTGCCCACCCCACGGGTGCCGGTGAACAAGAATGCATGGTGCAAACGCTGATTATCCAGCGCATTGCTCAAGGCTTGTAAGACATGTTGTTGACCGACTACTTCCGCAAACGTCGTCGGCCGCCATTTTCTGGCCAAAACTTGATAAGACATCGACAATCCCTGGGTATTGTTTGATTGAGGCTAGTTTACCGCGCCTGGGAGCGAGTTGGAAGGCGGGAGAGGAAAGCCCCGGATGTTAAACTCCGTGATGTGTCCTACAGTGTGGGGACATATTTACCACACCCCGGCACAGGAGATCACCATGATTGTTGTGGGGGTAGTGATTAGGCTAGTTGTCGGACCTATAGTGGCTATTTTCTGGTTCTCATTCCTGACCACAATAGTGCTGGATGCTTTTTGATGGCATCAACATCAACTAAATCTGTGCCGGTGATGAATAATTCAGGATTTATGCCGGTGCCACTTTTCACAGACTGAATAAATGCTTTCTCTGCCGAACTAAAGGGCAATAAGTCTTCAAAACCACGGCGAACATTGTCGATAATTGTTGATGTCCAAGACTCTATCGAAGGGAATCCAGCCGCAAAATCATTTCTCATGACTGGTACTAGTTTATTTTTGAGGTCATCATGATTAACAGTAACATCATCGATCGTTGCATTTTCGAGGTCTTTTTTCGTCGACATTGCTGCGTATAACACAAAAAGAACACGGAGTTTATTCTTGTCTAACGCAGAATGTTGAAATAACTCATTCGCATCGAAAATATCACGACCTGCTTGACGATCGAGTAACGCAGTCAACTTCCCCGCTGCTAATTCATGAATGTCGAGAATTTGTAGATTGTTAACTTGCTTCCCGGTCACAGTGATACTGTTTTTAAATTTAACGGGGAGTAATGGAATTCGGTACATAAAGTTGAGATCAACTTCTATATTGCCTTGATTACCAAAAGTACTAGGGTAGCGCCATGTCATTTTTCCACCTGCATGCTTGGTTGGATGGCGAATTAATGTGAGTCCCATGCGCTCAAATAAACCAATAATTCTTTTTTCAATATCGCGTCGTTCTTCTAACATTACGCTACGGTCAACTGAGCCTACATAGTTGAAGTCAGCATCAACTGACAAGCGCGGTAAATCAAAATAAAATAGGTTGAGTGCCGTTCCACCCTTAAGAGCAAGCCGTGACGACAAATAGCTGTCATCCGCAATGGCATTCAGCACCTCAATTAACCAAGCGACTTTTTCGATGATTTCTTGTCGATATCCTGAGGCTTTTTTTTCTTTGAGTAAGCGTTCTTTAGATACTATCATTGTTTGGTTCTTCCCATAGTTTATCGATTATATTGACGGGGACGATTAAGTTCCACCGTTTCATATTTTTTATCGGTCCTTGATAGTTTTTATCCATATAGTGTCGTGATTTAGGTCGATGAGACGCTAACTGTTCAAGTGCATCTTCAGGCACAGAAAATTGCCGTTGATGTTGTTCAAGGAAAAATCCTAGTTTTGCGACAGTGGTTGCATTCTCTAACTGTAAAGCATAGTCAATAAGTCGCGGGATATCGAGGTAATTTATGGATTCAAATGATCGCCATATTTCTTCCCAACCACCAGCAAGTTCAGGACGCTGTAGACAATCTACGAGCGTTCTTTCGATTGACGTCACGTGAATATCCATTCCTAATCGGTCGTGCAGTTTCGTTTCAAGAAATAATTTATCAGGTTGCAATCCAGTTGGGTGTGATATCTGCTGGTATTGTCCATACTCACAAATAAGTTGGCCAATTTTTTCAGCTGAATTGAAATACACGGTAGCGCTTACCGAGTAGGCCAGGGCATGAAATTCCATCGCGGTGTGATAACTGAGAATGGCATCAGGTGCCATATAACCTGCGATAAGTAGATGGTCATTTTCTATTTGAATACCCGGAGCGTAGCGGCTTGTTACAAGATAGTAGCCTCGCCGGATCCGCCCTAAGTGTTGCTTTGCTATATGGTACTGCAAGGTTGCCTTAAGCGTATTTTGATTGTAGTTACCCTGATTTTTCAAATATTCCACTAGCTCAGCATGGTGAAAAAGGGGATGTTCATTGAAAAAAGCTTCAAAACCCATTATCTGTTGACTCATAGTTGATTAACTACTAATAAGATTAGCCTTAACTTGCAACAAATTCAACAGATTGTTGTATTTAATCCATAAAAGGGCTAATAAAATTAGTAGTAAATCGTAAAACAATCAACATGTTCAAAATGAAGCGAAAAGTGCAACAATCTACAAATGAAAAATGTCGGTCGAGATGGGGGCGACAGCTAATTTATCATTGAAAACAGCCAGTTACGTATGATTTGGTGGAGTTGGGAAAGCCCCGGAGGTTAAACTCCGTGATGTGTCCTACAGTGTGGGGACATATTTACCATCTGCGTCTGACGTACAAGAAGAAGGATTTTCAAGTTCGTAATGAGCCTCTTTAATTCTCTTAACCCACTCTGGGGTTTCAGGGGAAGTCTGCATCCAAGAAAATAGTGATGTTGACGGTTCAGGGTTAATGGCCTGACCCAACGGTGTCGTAGGGTCGAGTGCTTTTGCCAGAACGTCTTTATTATGTGTGTATTTCTCTAGCAAACAATTTACTAGGAAAGCTCTATGGCGTTTGAACCAGGCGAAATTTGTTTCGTCGAATTCAGTTGCTTCAACTAATCGAGGTAGCAGGGTTTCTTTGATATAAACGTCACGCTGTTGCTCATAAAAATCTTTTTTGTCCTCGTTATCCAATGGATAGCTTTGAAGGCTGACGATAATTTCAGTACCAGAGCCAATCTGCCCGTTAAAAACAACTTTATTGTAATCGGTTTCAATCAAGCAGGGGATGGTGCCATTGGTGAAGAGGATGTTTAATGCTTCGGCGTCTTTATTTTCTAAGATAGAACTTAATGGCGTTTGACCTGATTCATCTGCCTGGGTAACTAAGTGTGCGGTCGCCTCTCTGCCTATGCTCCGCGCTAATGGAGAGAATTTGCCTTTTTCTAGGATGAGAGAAAACTTTTCAGTTTCTCTGCCGATATTACCAATCGTTTCGATAGCAATTTTAAACAGTTCAGCATCGTGTTCTTTGCAAGTATCAAGTAGCTCAGAATATTGTTTCATGACTGTTTCTGGTCCATCGTTGTTGTCAGCTTGAAAGCAAGTGACAAGGTTCTCATTGAGAGTGGTCAGAGACTGCTGTAGCCGGTTTTTGAGAGTTTCCTCTAACTCAGCGAATGTGCTGTTGAAGGTATTGCGTAGCTTACTCTGGGATAAATGTTTTTTTATAGCAGCGTAACAGGTTATAGCGGTTGCAGAAGCTATGGTATCAGGTGCTTGTGCTTCAAGTAGTTTATCAACAACACGCTGTAAGAGTGATTGGCGATCTTGCTCAAATGACAGTATCTTATCCGTTAATTTTGCACCGGCACTAATGAGAGTAATAGCGACCTCAGTGTGGCCTTGATGAGCGGCGATGTAGAGTGGTCCGCCGCCATTGTGGCGAGGGTAGCGAAGCGTATCTACCTTTGCGCCGCGATTAAGCAATGCTTCGACGATCTTAGTGTGGCCATTATGAGCAGCAATGAAGAGCGGTGTGGCGTCATCGTCGCGACGTGCATCCACGTTAGCACTTTTTTCAAGCAATGCTGTGACGACTGCAATGTGGCCTTTTTGAGCGGCGATGTAGAGTGGTGTGGCGCCAGCATTGCGAGACGCATCCACGTTAGCATTGTAACTAAGCAATGCTATGACGACCTCAGTGTGGCCATTTTGAGCAGCGACGTAGAGCGGTGTTTCGCCAGTATTGCGACGTGCATCCACGTTAGCACTTTTTTCAAGCAATGCTGTGACGACTGCAATGTGGCCTTTTTGAGCAGCGAAGTAGAGCGGTGTTTCGCCAGTATTGCGACGTGCATCCACGTTAGCACCTTTTTGAAGCAATACCTTGACGACCTCAGTGTGGCCTTGATGAGCAGCGATGCAGAGTGGTGTGGCGCTATCCTTGCGAGACGCATCCACGTTAGCCTTGTTTTCAAGTAATATCTTGACGACTTCAATGTGGCCATTTTGAGCGGCGATGAAGAGTGGTGTGGAGCCAGTATTGCGACGTGCATCCACGTTAGCACTTTTTTCAAGCAATGCTTTGACGACTTCAATGTGGCCATTTTGAGCAGCGAAGTAGAGCGGTGTTCTACCATCTTCGTCGGTAATATTGAGATCTATTTCACTGTTATCAAGCTCAAGTAGGCGCTGAACCTCAGAGAGATTTCCTTCTTCGGCCGCGTGAAATAATAAAGAGCTATTTGCTTGTTCTTTAGAGACAACGTACATAGGGCCCCCGTATAATTGTTAGTATCGTTGGGCGGCAGCATGTCATAAAATTTATAGTTGGTCAAATATTAACGGCTTTGGCTGTTGTTATCAAGAAAATCAAAGGGTTAGGGGAGATAGTAGAGCTTTGGAGGGTCCCACTAGCCACACCCCGGCACACGAGTCCACCACTACCGTTGCTTCCTTCCGGACCTGGCGGGGTTCGCGGCTTATCGTTGCGAGGGGACCAGTGGTTCCCATAATGCGCCTGAGAAGTTTTTAGTCACTTCGACAAACGAGGGGATGATTCTACACGGAATCCCCCCATAAGTGAAATGCTATGACGGCTTTGGGCTCGAGGACGAGCTTTTTGTTTCTGGGTCGTATTTGGGTCGGAAAATAGCAGCCGCTACATCTCTAAGAGCCCAGTTAGATGGAAATTTTCTTGCCCAGTCGTTATTAGGGCATGACTTGGTGGCGCTTGGATTAGAAGAGGCGGTTTCAGTGGGCGCTGTGAGGGGCTCGTCTGGATGTACTTCAATATCAGCGTCTGCAACATCGCTTAATGCTTTATGCTGTTTAATTAACCCAGCAAGTTGTTGATTTTTGGTATCTGTACAATCTAATAACGTTGGTTCAATGTATCTGTGTAGCTGAACGAGCTCAAACAATTCAATCGCTAAAATAAGTTTGCTGCCCATCGGTGCTCTGGCATCCGGACTGACTAATTTTGAAAAAAATTCTTTTAGTTCGTCATGACTTTCATCCGCGTGCAACATGTTACGCTGTTCTGCTGAAATCCAGTCTTTACCGCGTTTCTCATAGTGCCTGCGGAAGTATGATTTGTCATTGTCGACTATTTCAGTATCGATAGCAGGTAATGTGCACAGGGCATTAGCTCTATCCATAGGCAAGACAAATTCCAAACATTGGCGAACATGATCAGCAAACCACTTCATATCTGCCTGTTGGGAAAATAATGGGTCAGTTCCTACTCTCTTAGTAACTGCTATGGTGACGGCTTTCACCCACTCTTTGATGAGTTTACGGATGCGGCTAAAGTACGCTGCAGCCGGTGCAACATTATCTTCGGCTAAAGAGGCTTTAGCCCAACTAACACTCCATCGATCAATGTCATAATTTTCAGTATATTTTTTTAAGAGTTCAATAGCTTGTTGGAGTGTATTACTGAGCCAGAGTTCTTTGAGCTCAGACAGGAAGAATTCTTTTGATGTCAGGAATGAAATCATGGCTTCAATTTGTTGGTTGTTAGCGGCCATGGTTTTTATATTGGTTGAGGTGTTGTCTGGATCAATAACCCCAAAATACACTAGGCTAGAATAAAATGGTTCAAGAAAAAATGTTTGGGAAGCAACTATTTGCGATAATTGGATTTGAAAATTGTTAATGGTACCAGCATCGTTACCTTGCCTAGGATGCTCTAGGTGGTTTTGTTGGTTAACAATATGCTGCAAGGCATTCTTGACAACATCATAGTCAAGGTGTTCTGCATGTTTCGCGCCTTCGGTTCCGTCATAGCACGCAGCGCTGATGTTACTCAATTGGTTTTCTAAACTATCCTTGGCAATATTTGTGTAAATAGGGAGGATCAATAGATCAGAGTTTTGCTTTTGGGCCGCAACAGCTCGAACGAGCTCGACTTGTGTCCAGTAATTCATTATCGATGCTTGAGATACAATGAAAATAAAAATACCACTGCTATCGATGGCTTGCTTCATCATCTTGATATTTTCTAACTTATGGTCAGACATAAAGACTGTATCGTAAAAAGGGGTAAAGCGTGTTTTATATTTCTGGTCGGGGTAGGCACTTATTATACTCAAGTTAGTGACTAATAAGCTGTAGATATCGCTTGCTATTTGTCTGGCATCACCATGTGCATAGGAAATAAACGCAGTTGAGTCGCATTGTAGTTTTTGCTCAGTCGTCGCAGAACTTTGGTAAAGGAAAGGAGTTGGATTTGAATGCATAATTTTTTCCTGAATCGTGATAATTAAGAGTGGTTGTCTACACATAGTTATAATTGGAGCGCATACTAGCAAGGGAGCTGTATTAAAGTCAACCAGTTCTTCAGAATGATTTTCCTGAGGATTTGTGGTTTACTTTAGTGCCTTCAATTTTTCAACGTAGCCCGCATTTATGGAGATTAAGATGTTACGCTATCAGCTCGTTTTATTCATCTCACTATTGTTTGTTTGTCTGATGGGGGTGGCAAAGCCACTACTCCCCGAAGATTTCGTTTATCTGAGTGATATGGATCCCACTATCATCCAAAGTACCCGTTACTATACGTATGAGAACTTCACTGGACGACCTGTGCCGGGTTATCAAAGTCGTGAGATTGTAAGCACCCGTGCTGCAGCGAAGGCTCTCACAAAAGTCAATGCAGACTTGCGTCGTCAAGGCTATCAACTGGTTGTCTATGATGCTTATCGTCCACAACAGGCGGTAAATGCGTTTATCCGTTGGAGCCGTAATGCGGCAGATACTAAGGCTAAAGCAAAATACTATCCGACCGTGAATAAGAAAGACGTATTTAAACTGGGCTATGTGGCCCAACGTTCTGGTCACTCCCGAGGAAGTACGTTCGATTTGACAATCATTCCTTTGGGGGAGTCTGTCGGTGCTGTCAAAATATCGCAACGGGAATTAACTAATGGTGAGAGTATACCGTTCTTAAATGATAATACGGTGGATATGGGGTCGAGTTTTGATTTGTTTAATCCAGTTTCTTATGGCAAGTCACGCTTAGTAACAAAAGCGCAACAACAACGTCGGGCGTTGTTGCGTAATACGATGGTGAAATATGGTTTTGTGCCTTATCGCAAAGAATGGTGGCACTACACGTTGCGTAATGAGCCGCATCCGAAGACGTATTATGATTTTGTGGTTAGCCAATAAAATTCCACGGGATCACAACGATGTTCTTGTCAATTTTATAGATGTCTGACACCGGGGCAATGAAATAGCCTGTGGCTTCAGGGTGATTCTTAAGAAAACTTCTCATGCCTCGTTGTTTGTAGGTGTCAATATTGGCATTGACAACGCACTCAATACCGATGAGTCTATCATTAGTTTTGAGCACTAAATCAATTTCAGCACCACCACGAGTACGATAATAATGAAGTTGTGGTTTTTGCTTACCGGAGTATTCATACTGTGCGTAAATTTCATTGATGAGTAAGCTATTCAAACAATCTGTACGAGAAAAGATTGTTTGATTACCACTCAATAAACAGTTTAAAACTCCAGCGTCGAAGACTCTATACATACTGAGAGCATTAGGATTGTCAAAAGACGGGATTTTATAAATCAAGAATAATTCTTCGAGTGCTTCTATATGTTTCTTGAGGGTGACTGTAGTAGTGCTTAAATCAGAGGCAAGTTTGGCGAGAGGAATCAGTGGCTTAGATGCAAAGGTCTTCAAGATGTTATAGGCTAAGTCACTGTCATAATCGGCATCTTTTAATTGTTTAATATCACGGTAACAAATAGCTTCTAACCAACTATTGATGATGGCATGGCGTTCATCCATATCACTGAGAGAACAAAACACAGGCATGCCGCCGCATTCTAGCCAGGTTTCGACAGTTTTTGCTTTGATGCCATTACCATCAGTTAGTTGCGATGAAACCCAAGGGGAGGCAAAATCAAGGCCGCTAATTTCACGCAACGTCATTGGATATAGTCGGGTTATTCCCATGCGCCCGGCCAAGGATTCACGTACACCGGATTTGGATGAAAACTCTGTTGATCCTGATAGGGTAAATGCACCAACACAGCGATTGCGGTCGATAATCGCTTTGATAGAGTCAAAGATATGGGGGATCTTTTGTGCTTCATCGATGATTAGATGTCGCTTTTGATCATCGCTTTCTCCCAAAAGCAGCTGTTCAGGGGCATTCTTGGCACGATTCACAGTACTAAAATCATCAAAAGTGATGTATTTGGCATCAAGCTCATCACACCACTGGTTCATCAAAAAGGTACTTTTACCTACCTGGCGTGGTCCTAAAACCCCCAAAACAGGGAAGATCCGGGCTTTTTTCTGCAAAATTTGCTGGATATGGCGTGCTCGTCGATGTATAAAGTACCTGATATATTCGTTGCTATTGATGTAATATTACAGGTACTTTTGGATTATTGTAAAATAAAAAGGCAGAAAAAGTGGTTTTTGCTTAGTAGTCCATTAGATTCTGGTAGATTTTTGAACTTCTTTTAGCGTCTTTTCCACCATCTGCAACGATGTTTTGCTCACCCCAGCTTCATTCGCAAACTCAGGCCAAAGTGATACGGCATGCTGCACTTCTTGAATAATATCACTGGCAGTGTCAGAGTCGATGTCAACGGTATTCGCCAGATCAATCAGATGTTGATGAGTTGGGTGTTTGCCTTCCCCCATGACCATCGTGCAATGCTCACCAATAGGACCTGACGAAAAGGTTAGATCATAGGCGGGGGACACTGACCATTGGCCCTTATTATTCATCAAGAATGAGAAGTTCTTGGCATGGTCGTCTCGATTGTGGCTCAATACATTGAAGACTGCAGCACGAAATTGTTTCTCAGTTTCACCGGTATTTTTGCTGAGAAGGCTTGTTGCCTTAAGAATAGTTTTGTAATCAAGACTAGGGATGCGATGATCGGCATGCAGAAGTCCACTTAACGTATGCATATGGGTGCGCTGGCCTGCATGTCTGTCAAAACGTTTTACGCCAAAGTACCCGGGGCATTTTTTTGAAGGGAATAATTTAGCCTCGGGGACAATAAGGCCAGCTTTGTCAGCCATTAAGTGATAAGCATATTCTATGGCGCCGATGTCATTTGTATCGATGGCCGAGCGAAACTTGATAAGCCAGTCAGATTCATCCAGGCGCACAACAATCTTAGGTCTTGCACCTGCAGAAGAACCATTCATTGCCAGTAATTCATCAACAAATTCAGCATCATCATCTTCGCTAACGGCATAAACTTCATCAGCAATATCATCGAGGTGCTTAAATGTCGGTTGTTCACCAACACTAATTTCAGGTTCAAACACTAACGCCCCCATGCCATGATATCCGACATACCGTAATCTATCGAGGGGCGATAAGTTTCCTGGATTGATGCCAAGTTGGCGTAATTTGCGATCCAGCAATAAGCGTCCCCAACCATCGGGCAAGCTATCATTAAAGACACCGAATAAACCTTCAAATAAGTGGTCGTCACAACGCTGGGTGCCTGCCTTTAAGGGTAATTTAAATGGCGAGATTTCAAGCCCAGATTTAATGAAGTCGGGAGTATATTCAAAGACTATCTCACGTTGATGCAATGCAAGCCTCCCAACGGGGATAGGGGAGTCATCAAAATGCAGTGCGACATGGATTATGGATATGGGTTCAAATGTCATTCGCGACCTCGCTGGCGGGTGGATTCATTGAGTAGATCATCTAGGCTGATGACTTTCTCTGTGTGGGGTTGGGTGAATAATGCCTCGAAATCATCTAAGCAATCAAGAACCAAGGCTAGTTTCAGTAGTGAGTGAAATGCAATTTTACCTGTGTGTTCAAATTGTTTGATTACAGCGAGGCTGACACCGGAACGTTGGGCAAGGGTTTTTTGGGTAAGATTGAGGGCTAGCCGGCGGCTACGGGCTTGGTTAGCCACCATCGTCGTAATATCACTAGGAGTTAGTAATTTAATAGCCACTATAATAGCCCTTATCGGTTAAAATCGTTGATAAGAGTTATTATAGTAGCTATTATAGAGTTTGTCTAACTATTGTTCTTGCTGGCTATACCTCTGCCAACGCCTCATATTCTCGCAGTAAATCCATACAAGCTTTGGCGCTGTAATAGCCTTTATTGCCCTTGGCGCCGCCAGTACGTTCACGGGCCAGATCGGCAGTTTGAGTGGTTAAAACGCCAAACATCACAGGGGTGTCGGTATCAAGGGCGGCTTGTTGGCAACCAAAACTAACTTGTTGGCAGACGTAATCATAGTGATCGGTCTCACCATAAATGACCGCCCCTAAGCAAATCACTGCCGCCACATCTTTTTTGGCTGCACAGCGTTTCGCGAACAAGGGTAATTCAACCGCACCGGGTACAGTGAAGTAATGTAGGCTGTAATCAGCTTGGGGATGTTCGGCAAAATAGTCTTTTGCGCCCTCGGTTAATTTGTCGGTGATTTCAGTGTTAAATTGACTGGTGACAATAATTATCTTTTTCATACTTAGGCCTCTTCGAGTAAGTGGTTGAGTTTGGATTTTTTGGTTGTTAAATAATGGTCGCAGCTGACTTGTTTGCTCATATCTATCGTCACGCGCGTCACAGTGCCGGGCAGTGCCGATTGCAGGGCTGTGAGTTTGGTGGGATTGTTGGTTAGCAGTCGGCAATCAGTAATACCGTGATGGCGCAAGAATGCAATGGCGGCGCGGTAATCACGACAATCAATGGGTAAGTCTAATGCAAGGTTAGCATCAACGGTGTCTAATCCTTGTGCCTGTTGTTGGTAGGCGCGAATCTTATTGGTAATACCAATGCCACGGCCTTCTTGAGGCAGATAGACAACAATGCCAGTTGCTTCTTTGGCAATTGCGGCCATGGCATAATCTAATTGACTATCGCAATCACAATGTTGGGAGTGAAACACTTCCCCGGTTACACAAGCCGAGTGCATGCGTATCAGCGGGTTCGCTGCCGTGGTGATATCCCCTTTGATTAACGCTAAATTCTCGGTTGTGCAATCAGGGCCAAAGAAACTCATTATCGTGAAGGGACCGTGTTTCGTGTGTAACGTGGCTTCACTGGCAATGTGACAAGAGGGTATTGCGTTTGCGGCGACAGGCTTATCGATGGCTCCAGTGATATCATCCATCGTGATGATGGGTAAGTCATGCAGTTTGGCAAATGCCTGTAAGTCATTGCCCCGCAACATGGTGCCGTCATCCGCCATGATTTCACAAATCACGGCACTGGGCTCAAGCTCTGCGAGTTTCATTAGATCAATAGACGCTTCGGTATGCCCCCGTCGCGCATGGACGCCACCAGGGTTAGCAATTAACGGGAAAATATGACCGGGAACTACCACATCAGTAGGGCAGGCGTTAGCGTTTGTCGCGGCAATAATGGTTTGCGCACGGTCAGCGGCACTGATACCTGTGGTAATACCAAAGCGCGCATCAATACTCTCGGTAAAGGCAGTGCCGTGGTGGGCGGTGTCATTGGGGCGAGTTTGTAACGTAAGCCCCAGTTGTTGTGCGCGGGCTTCGGTGATACTCAAGCAAATCAAACCACGGCCGTGAATACACATGAAGTTAATTAATTCAGGCGTGGTAAGACTAGCGGCAAAGACTAAGTCGCCTTCATTTTCACGGTTTTGATCATCGGTGACTATGATCATATTGCCGGCTTGTAACTGGGCGATTGCAATTTCAATATTAGACACAGGAAAATTCTCCAGATTTTTTGTTTTGAATATATTTAGCAAGAATATCGACTTCGAGATTGATAAGGGTGCCTGGTTGATAGTGCTGGGCAATGGTATTGGCTAGAGTGTGTGGGATCAGCGCAATTTCAAAGTACTCATTCGTGCACGCAGCAACCGTTAAACTCATGCCATCGATGGCGACATAGCCTTTATGGACAATACATTCTCGATATTGTTGGGGCAGGGCAATGCGCAGCCGGATTTCATTGTCAGTATTGATAGCTAACACCGCAACGGTTTCATCCACATGACCTTGGACGAAGTGTCCGCCAATGGGACTGTTGGCTAACAGGGATTTTTCTAGATTGACTTCGACACCGGGCTTCAATCCACCGAGGTTGGTGCAGCCCATGGTTTCCGGCATAACATCGGCCTGTAATTGATGGTGATCAAATGCGATGATAGTCAAGCACACGCCATTTACCGCAATGCTGTCGCCAATTTTGATATTGTCGATGTTGAGGTTGTGACGCAATGTTACGGTCATGTTTTCATGGTTTGGTTGTACATCGATTACAGTGCCGATGGCTTCTACAATACCAGTGAACATCACGTATCTCCTGTTTGAATTATTCGGGCGCGGATAAACGTATCAGGCCCTAATTGTTGAGTTTCTTTCATCGTAAATTGATGCTTATCTTGAATAAATGCTGCTTGGCGGATGGCGTCTACGCTGTTAGTTTGACAGTCAGCAATATAGACATGGATTTCATCCACCCAGCCCTGCTCGAAGAAATAATCCAATGTGATGCCACCGCCTTCAACAATCAGGGTGTTAATGTTATTGTTTTTGAGTTGTGTCAAAAAATCAGGGTTGTCGCTAGGACTGATAACTTGCGTTAACTGTTGGTATTCACCGTTAAAAACCCGTGCATTTGTTTTGAAACTTGCATCACTGGACAAGATGATTCGTTTTGGTTGTCGGCGTAATTCGTCAGGAATATGTTTAAGTCGATTAGTGAGCTGTGGATTATCATGACGAATGGTATTGGCACCCACAAGAATAGCATCCGCAAGTTGGCGCAGTTGATGGATATGTTCGCGGGCAAGTTCTCCGGTTATATAGGGTGAGTTTGGTCGTGTTAATAAACCATCATTAGTCATGGCCCATTTAGCAATGACATAAGGTTTATCAGCGTCATTAAAGCGGTGGAAGTAAAAGCGGTTTATATCTAAAGCCTGTTGACGTAATACATTGTAGTAAATATCGATACCGGCTTTTGATAATTCAATCTCCCCTTTGCTGGTGATGACAGGGTTGGGATCATGCGTAGCAATAATTACGGATTTAATGCCCGCAGCCATCAAAGCATCACAACAAGGGCCAGTACGACCGTGATGGGTGCAAGGCTCGAGGGTGACATAGACATCAGCGCCTTTAGCATTGCTGCCTGCCATGTTGAGCGCGTGGATTTCGGCATGAGGTTCACCTGCGCGGATATGAAAACCCGTGCCAACCACTGTCTCGTCCTTAACGATAACACAACCCACCATCGGGTTTGGCTGGGTAGTGAAACGGCCGAGTTCAGCAAGCTTAAGGGCCATCCCCATGTAGTATTCAGCATTTGTCGATAACATCGTACTGCTCATTTCGGTTAACTACTTTTCGGGGATCAATAGCAGACAAGTCCTAGACCAAAGGCTACGACTGGCAATGGAAAATGCTTACCTTCTACCATCCGGACTGTACCGTCGGTTCTGGAATTGCACCAGATCTGCGCTCACGCGCTCGCGGACTTTCACCGCCGGTAGGGAATTTCACCCAACCCCGAAGATAATGCTGGCATGGTAGCGGGTTTGGCGGCGAGGGGCAAGGAGCGCTGTTAGTAGGCTAAGATGGATATGTCCTTAGAGTTACAGTATTTGTAACCTTAAGGACATACCAAGTGCTTTATATCCAAGATATATTATGTCCTATAAGTCACGATTTTCGCCACTTTTAGGACATAACGATTATTTTTTGGCTAAAAAATGAGAGGGAAGGTGAGTGAATATGAGGCACTAAGGTTAGTTCAATAAATAAACAAGATATGTTTTGCTGGCATGATAATTTTTGTTTACCTCTTGATAAAGAAAGGTAAATGCACTATCTTTTCCTTAAAGGATTCATAAAGAAAGTTTAGATGATTAAAGTTTCTTAAATGAATTGTATAGGAAAATATAACTATGACAGGTCGAATTGGTAAATATATCACTCAGACAGTTTCGGGTGAGCCGTTTAAGGCTCATGTACCCCCTGAGCTACCAGTTGATCCGCCCATTGTAATGGAGAAAATTTACCCCTTTCTTGAGAAAGCAACACTTGCTATAGCTGAGTTGAGTGGTTTAACGAAAGCAATTCCGAACAAATCTTTGTTTCTTTACATGTATGTGAGAAAAGAGGCCTTACTTTCAAGTCAAATTGAAGGCACACAAAGCTCATTCTCAGATTTGATGTTATTTGAGCAGCATTTACAACCAGAAATTAACCTAGATGATGTTAACGAAGTGTCTAATTACGTTAAGGCGCTGCATCATGGCTTAGAGAGAATTGAGGGAGGATTTCCACTATCTCTGCGTTTGCTGAAAGAAGTGCATCAGGTACTATTATCTGGTGGTCGTGGTATGACAAAACAGCCAGGGGAATTTAGGCGATCGCAAAATTGGATAGGAGGTACTAGACCAGGAAATGCACTGTATGTTCCCCCACCGGTTAATATGCTTGATGACTGCCTGGCTAATCTCGAACAGTTTCTGCATGATAATTCACTACCTACCATAATAAAAGCTGGGATTGCCCATGTTCAATTTGAGTCTATACATCCGTTTTTAGATGGAAATGGTCGATTAGGACGGCTTTTGATTATTTTGCTTTTTTGCGTCGATGGTATTCTTGACGAACCAATTTTATATATCAGTCTTTTTCTCAAACAAAATCGGAGAGTTTATTATAATTTATTGACACAAGTGCGTGAGCATGGTGCCTGGGAAGTTTGGCTTGAATTTTTTCTTAATGGCCTTTTTGATACCGCAAAACAGGCTATATTAGCCATTCAAGAAATTAATGGATTGTTTCATGATCATTTAGCGATAATTGACACAATGGGTCGATCCAGAATCACTTGTGCTAAGGTATTTGAATATTTACAAATGCTCCCACAAGTCACTGTTTCGGGAGTTGCATCTGCATTAAGTGTCTCTCTTCCAACAGCAAGAGATGCCCTTAATAATATGGTTGAAGTTGGTATCTTAGAAGAAATCAGTGGCAAAGTACGGAATAAAGTTTATGTCTACCGACAGTATCTTGATATTTTAGAAGAGGGCACTGAGCCATTTCAAAGGAGATAGTTGTAATTTTAGGATAGGCTAGACGTTAAGTTTTCTAGTATAGATGGCGGAGAGGGAGGGATTTGAACCCTCGATACGCTATTAACGTATACACACTTTCCAGGCGTGCTCTTTCAACCACTCAGACACCTCTCCGCTGAATTTAGGCCCTAGAACCTAAAGGTCAGGCAGATTAAACCAGTTTTGTGAGATTGTCAAAGGGCTTGTATTTGGTAGTCTATTGTATTATTGTTGCACATAAAGGAGCTTGGGAGAGGGAATAAAAAGACTATCAATCATGGCTAACTTGTTGAATTATAATGATAAAAATATATTATTTCGATCGTGGTTTGTATCCACATGTTGCTATAGAGTGCACGGGCCTCACCGAGCGGCTCTATATGAGCTATTCAGATAGCAATTTTAAAGCCTATTGTTTGCAGACCCTGGAAGAAGATATTGCTTTATACGGTCGTCCCGTGGAGGTGATTTCTATTTTGTCGCAAGAAGATAATGTATCACAACCAAGTGAATCGCAGGCAGAAGGCTCAAAGCGAGTTGATTTTTCCCCCAGTGAGGCGCAAGTGTTGGCATATTGGAATAGTTTCAATGAAACAGATACCGGTTTTTCATTAGTCTTCAATAATTGTTCTGATTTTGCGTTTAATGTATTGCGAGCAGCTTTCAGTACAGTGTCGTCGATTATTGTTAATGAATACACGCCTACCTTTGGCATAAGAACGCCAGGCTTTATATTGACAATGGCAAAGGATCTGCAACGTCGTGTTGATGAAGCGGTGAATATTAGCAACCTTGAGATTAAGCCAGTATCCTCTACAGACAGTGAAGCTCGTCAACAAAAGCGTAGAGCGACAGCTTATTTTTCAGGACCTAATGAGTTTTATTTTCACACAACATCGAATATAACTCGCAAAGAGAAAACGAAAAGGGGAAGTGACAATGAAATGTCAAGCAATGGTGTGAATCAATCAACACAACACGCAGTGCTACAGGGCTAGCGCCGTGAATACTCCGATCGCAAACTACTCTGTCGGTCAAATCGTTCTAATGCCAGTTCAATCAGCTGGTCGATGAGGGCCGGGTATTCAAGTCCGCTGGCTTGCCAAAGCAGGGGATACATACTCACTGGTGTGAAGCCAGGAATGGTATTGATTTCATTAATATAAATCGCACCATCATTTTGTAAAAAGAAATCCACCCGTGCCATGCCGTGGCAATCGAGGGCTTCAAAGGCAGCAATCGCGAGTTCTTGGATCCGTTCGCTGGTTTGTGCAGGTACATCTGCAGGAATATCCAGTTTGAGGCTTGTGTCTGCGTATTTTGCTTCGTAGGAATAGAATTCAAACTGGGTGAGAATTTCACCTAGCACAGAAGCTTTGGGCAATTCATTGCCGAGCACAGCACACTCAATTTCACGACCATCGATGAACGCCTCAAGAATAATCTTGTGATCAAAGCCAAAGGCTTCCTGAATAGCCGCTGCAAGTTCAGCCTTGGTCTTGGCTTTGTTGATAGCAACAGATGAGCCGAGATTGGCGGGCTTCACGAAACATGGCAAGCCCAGAGTCTCAATAACCGTGTCTAGCATATCTTCGCTATAGTTATGGCTATGTAAGCAAAGATGATCACAGGTGGGCAAGCCCCGTTCTTTGAGCAAGCGCTTGGTGTAGTCTTTATCCATACATAACGCTGTGCTCAATACATCAGAACCTACGAACGGCGCACGGGCCATACGTAACAAGCCTTGTATGGTACCATCTTCGCCAAACGGGCCGTGTAGTACGGGGAAAAATACATCGACCTCAATGGCTGTGTTGTCGTTATTGACGTGCAGTAATTCATGCCAATGTTCATTGGCGACTAAATTCACTTGCTTGTCATGGTCAGTAATAATCGAAAGCGCATCCAGTCTGCTAAGTGCTTCTTGTGTTGGTAGGGGCTGCAAAAACCACTTGCCGTTTTTGCTGATACCGATCAAATGAATATCATAACGGTCACGGTCCAGGGCTTGGACGACGGACTTTGCTGATATTAATGAAATCTCATGTTCGGCGGAGCGGCCACCATAAAGTATGCCAACATTGATTTTGCTCATGCTGCTTGTCCTATTAATGATTGTAATATCCGTTGATAAAGCTGGGCTAATTGCTCAAGATCGGCAACTTTAACACATTCATTGACTTGATGGATAGTCTTGCTGGAGGGGCCTAGCTCGATAACATCACAGCCCGTCGTCGCAATATAACGGCCATCAGAGGTACCACCACTGGTGGAGAGCTCAGGGCCATAGCCACAAATAGCTCGAATAGCTTCTACTGTCGCCTCTACTAATTTGCCTGATGGCGTATAGTAGGGCTCGCCAAAATGGGTCCACTCGATGATGTGTTGAATGCCATGCTCGGCGAGAGTAGCTTCAACAATCGTTTGTAATTGGTTAGCTGTGACTTCTGGAGAATAACGGAAATTAAATAAAATCTCCGTCTCGCCAGGAATAACATTGCCGGCGCCAGTACCACTGTGAAAGTTCGAGAATTGCAAACTTGTCGCCTGAAAGTCTTGGTTACCGTCACACCATTTTTTGTGACATAACTCACTCATGACATGCACGGCGCAGTGAATGGGATTATCGGCCAAATGGGGGTATGCAATATGGCCTTGAATACCGTGAATGGTCAGCTTGCCGGTCAATGAACCGCGACGGCCATTCTTAATCATATCGCCTAATTTTGTTTGGCTTGTGGGTTCACCCACCAGACAATAATCAATCTGTTGTTTGGATTGTTCGAGGAACTTCAGTACTTGCGGTGTCCCATCATGAGAGGGACCTTCTTCAGCACTCGTTATCAAAAACCCAACAGAGCCATTAAATAATTTATTGTCTTGAAGGAACTGCTTGGTTGCCACAATCATGGCAGCGAGTGAGCCTTTCATGTCCGCCGCGCCGCGGCCATGGAGAAAACCGTCTTTAACAACGGGCTCAAAAGGTGGTGTGTGCCACTCCACTTCTGGGCCTGTGGCTACTACATCGGTATGACCGGCAAATACAAAGAGGGGGCCGCTATTGCCTAAGCGCGCCCAAAAATTATCGGCACCGTTAAAAGTAATCTTTTCGACGCTAAAACCTAAGGGAATGAGTTGTTCTAACAGAATATCTTGTGCCCCATGATCATGGGGCGTGATAGAAGGGACTTTAATTAGTGATTCGCATAATTCAAGTAGCTCGCTCATAAGCTACTCAACACTGCGCAGTAATTCGTTAATACTGGTCTTGGCACGGGTTTTTTCATCTACTTGTTTGACGATGACAGCACAATACAGACTGTAGCTACCATCTTTGGACGGTAAATTCCCTGGTACCACCACTGAGCCTGCAGGAATGCGGCCATAGGTGACCTGTTTGGTTTCGCGGTTATAAATACGCGTGCTTTGGCCCAAATAAACGCCCATGGAGATAACTGAACCTTGTTCGACAATAACCCCTTCGACTACTTCAGAGCGTGCGCCAATAAAACAATTATCTTCGATGATGACAGGGTTGGCTTGTAAGGGTTCCAAGACACCGCCAATACCCGCACCACCTGAGATATGAACGTTCTTACCTATTTGCGCACAGGAGCCAACCGTCGCCCAGGTGTCAACCAAGGTGCCACTATCGATATAGGCACCAATATTCACGTAAGAGGGCATTAATACGGTGTTGGGAGCAATATACGCACCGTGACGGACCGTAGCAGGTGGTACGATGCGCACGCCATTGGTTTTGAATGCTTCAGCCGAAGTGTCAGCATATTTCAAAGGGACTTTGTCATAGAACTGGGTAAAGCCAGCATTGTTGATGTCATTATCGTGAATACGAAAAGATAACAGAACGGCTTTTTTGAGCCATTGATGCACGTGCCATTCGCCACCCGTCTTTTGACAAATGCGGGCTTTGCCGGAATCCAACAGGGCGAGTGCCTCGCTGACTGCGCTTTTAACTTCTTTGTCTACCGTTGTCGGCGTGATGCTTTGCCGATTTTCAAAGGCTGTTTCGATAATATCTTGTAACTCAGTCATCGTTATCCTCAAATTAAGCCTGATGTGGGTCGTCATCTAAATGCTTTGCTCGCTCGATTGCATCGGCAATTTCTTGCTCTAGTTCTTCATCGACAGTTTTCACTTTGGCAAATACCGCATAAACACTGGGGACGACGAACAATGAGAAAATAGTACCAATGGTCATACCACCAACAATGACATAACCAATTTGGTGGCGGGCATTGGCGCCGGCACCACTGGCAATTGCAAGGGGAACTGCCCCTAGTACCATTGCACCGGTGGTCATTAAGATAGGACGTAGTCGCAGGGCAGCAGATTCGATGGCTGCGTCAACCTTATTCATGCCTTTTTCTTGCAATTGATTCGCGAATTCCACAATCAGAATACCGTGCTTGGCAATCAAACCCACCAGGGTTGTCAAACCGACCTGGCTATAGATATTCATGGTGCCGCCAAAGATCCGTAGCGTCAGTAATGCACCTGACAGCGTTAACGGTACAACGAACAGTACAATGAACGGGTCGCGATAACTTTCAAACTGTGCGGCTAGCACCAAGAAGATAATGATCAAGGCAAATACTAATACTGCATTCATCGCCCCTTGGGCTTCGATGAATTGCCGAGCTTGGCCTGCTGTATCAAATTGCAAATCAGGGAAGTGTTGTTTGGTGTAATCTTCCAAGAACTTTAATGCCTCACCCAAAGAATAACCCGGCGCCAGGTTGGCGTTCAACATAGCTGATGTCAACTGTTGGAAGTGATTCAAACTCTGCGGTTCAATGCGTTCTTCGACTTTGACAATATTGGATAATGGGACTAAATCACCGCTTTGAGCGCGGACATAGATATTATCAATATCTTTGGGGTTCGCTAGGTAGTTAAAGTTTTTATCAAGCTCTGGGATCACGTAATAGGCACGGCCCTCAAGCGCGAACTGCACATCTTCGGGCGTACCGAACATGATGCCTAAGGCACTCGCAATTTCTTGGATTGAAATGCCTAAGTCACCGGCTTTGTTGCGGTCGATTTCGACATGGACTTGGGGTTTGTCAAGTTTCATGTCCGTATCCATTCCCATGAAGCCCGGGTTTTGGTTGGCGGCTTTCATCAACTCTTGCATCGCCGCGTTTAATTCTTTGACCGCTTGATCTCCACCTTTGGCACTCTTCAACACGAACTGTAAGGGGAAGAAGCTACCAGCAGCAGGTAATGGCGGCGGCGTTATCGGAATGACTTTCAAACCAGGAATAGACCACAGTTTAGGGAATAAGTCTTGGCTGATTTGCATGGCGGAACGTTTACGGTCGCCCCATGGGATCAAGTTCAAGAACGAAATAGCAGAGTTCGCAGTATTATTCGGGAAGCCATTGATGATTCCGTAAGTGTCCCTTTCAGGAACATCCTCGAAGATAGGTTTAATCATGTCTGTGTAATGTTCAGTATATTTGATATTGCTAGAGGAGGGACCGGTAATATAGGTTAGTACCACCCCTTGGTCTTCCACAGGTGCTAATTCACTGGTGGTTGTTACAAACAAAAAGTATAAGGTTACATACAGGCCTAGAGCGACAAGAATCACAAGCCAGCGCATCTTAACCACGGGCACCAGGATACTTTTGTAAGCGTGAACAATTTTCTCGAATACGACATCAATGTAATGGGCAAAGCCTTTTGCTTCGGGATCATAGGTCAAGATGCGCGAGCACATCATGGGGGACAACGTTAACGCCACAAAACCAGACACAATCACCGATGCGGCTAGGGTGAAGGCAAACTCACTGAATAAGATCCCCGTTAAACCACCAACGAACCCGATAGGTGCATAGACGGCCGCTAAAGTAATGGTCATGGCAATCACAGCAAAGCCAATTTCTCGCGCGCCTATAATTGAGGCGGGTATTGGGCCGAGACCTTCTTCCATGTGTCGGTGAATATTTTCGAGTACAACAATTGCGTCATCTACTACTAGACCGATAGCTAATACCCATGCCAGCAAGGTGATGGTGTTAATGCTGTAGTTCAGGGCCAACATGATGCCACACACACCGATAATGGATAGCGGGATAGTGATGAGGGGAATGATTACTGAGCGAATAGATCCCAAGAATAAAAAGATCACTAGCATCACGAAGATTGAGGCTTCAATCATTGTGTCGTAGACCTCAGAAATCGATTCTGAAATAAATAGCGATGTATCATAGACAATGTTAGCCTTGATGCCATCCGGTAGCTGGGACTGTATCTGAGGCATGATTTTGTCGACTTCTTGAGAAACCGCTAAAGGATTGGCATCGGACTGGGGAATGATCCCTACAACGGTGGTTTTTTTGCCGTTGATGATGGCTGAACTGCTGTAGTTTTCAGCACCCATAATGGCTTCGCCGATATCACTCAAACGCACAATATGGCCATCGACTGTTTTAATGACCATGCGATTGAACTGGTCTGCCGTCGACATATCAGTATTGGCAGTAATATTATATTCCTGGAAGCGGCCTTCAAGTTTACCAGTGGCAGCTTGTAGGTTATGGGTTTTGAGTGCGGTCATGACATCATTGGGAGTGATGCCAAGAGATGCCATCCGCTCAGTATCAAGGTTTAACCGCATCGCATATTCACGTTCACCGAGAATTTCTGCTTCAGAGACACCGTCTAGGGTCTGTAATTGCGGTTGTACGACCCGCAGCAAAAAGTCCGTTACCGCTTCTTCACCCATGGTATCACTGTTGAAAGCGATATAGACTGTGGGGCTGGCATTCGGGTCTTGTTTAGAGATAACCGGATCTTGAATATCTTTTGGCAACATCCAACGCACGGAAGACACTTGGTTACCAACGTCAGTAACCCCAGTCTCAATAGGATAACCCAACTGCAAATTCACGGTAATGCGGCTGGTGTTTTGGACGTTGGTAGAAGTCATGTAGTCAATACCATCAATACTACCAATGGCATTCTCTAATGGTGTCGAGACAAAACCAGACATTAACTCGGCACTGGCACCAGGGTAGGAGGTTGTCACAGTCACTACACTGGTTTCGATCATGGGGTATTGCCGTACAGGCATTTGCACAAAGGCAACAATCCCGATAACGAGGACAAGTAGACTTAAAGCGCTGGCAAAAACCGGACGGCGAATAAAGACGTCAGTAAAATTCATCCTCTATCCTTAATTTCCGTTATTATTGTTGTTGGTATCAGGCTTGTTGACACCATTCGTTGATGCTGGCGGGGTTGAGGCCTGTTGTTGTGCATCGACCTTGCCATTGGGGGCACTATTGTCGCCTTGCTTGTCGGCATCAGATGCCTCGTCAACATCAGCGGCACTGCTGCCAGGTTGTTGGCTTTTGGCCAAGATCACTGGCGCACCATTGGTGAGCTTGAGTTGACCGGCAATGACAACTAAGTCGCCGGCTTTGAGACCATCAGTGACTTCAATTAAATTGCCGCGACGCAGGCCTGTTTTGACATTGGCTTTTTGGGCTTTGCCATCAATAACTTTATAGACTGAATTACCTTGGGTGCTATAGTCAATCGCTGTTTGTGGCACGACAACTACATCATGAGGCGTGCCAGCATACAAGGTTAAATCAACAAATAATCCGGGTAAGAGTTTATGTTGAGGGTTAGGCACTTTGGCTCGCACAGAGAGTGAACGAGTTTTGGGATTGATGGCAGAATCAAAAGCATAAACAATGCCTTTGTATGTTTTGTTCGGTTCAGAGCTAGGGCTTATTTCCACGACTTGTCCCAACGCTAATTCATTTAAAAATGTCTCGGGTACAGTAAACTGTACCCGGATAGGGTCAAGCTCTTGTAAAGATACGATAGCTTCACCTGCACTGACGTGGGCACCTAAATTAACTTGTCGCAGCCCGACCATACCGCTGAAGTCAGCAGTGATGTTGTGTTGTTCAAGCTGAGCTTTGGTGGCTTCAACATCCGCTTGGCGTTGTTGCAGGGTGGAGGAAAGATTGTCATATTCCTGGCGAGAAATGACTCGTTTAGCGTATAACTCATCGCCACGCTCAAAATCTAATTTGGCAAGTTCAAGGGCTGCTTCATTTTGCTTCAACTGAGCTTGCAGAATATCTGGGTAAATTTGAACCAGAGGATCCCCTTTCTTCACATAGGTGCCGTCTTCAAAATAAATCTTGGTAATGCGACCAGAGACTTCAGGTTTAACAATGATCCCCTTGAAGGCTGACATGGTACCGGTAGCGGTGATTTGATCCAACCATTTTTGCTGTTGTGCGGTAAAGGTTTGCACAACTGTTGGTGGCATTTGGCCTTGCTTGGTTTCTTTTTGTTCACTAAAGAGGAAATGTTTGATGCTGTAGCCGGCGCCAGCCAAAATGGCGAGCAGCACAATGATTGTTATGGTTCGTTTCAACATAAACTTGTGTACACCTTATATGAAGACTCTAAAGAGTTGATTCTTAATGCTGTCAAGTTATGGTAGTTGAGTCAAGCTTTCACCGCTTGCGGGGCAGAAATCAGTGAGGTGTTTACATTAACTTTACGTATGATATTTGCCTATTCGCCGACAGAGTGTTCTAGTTGACTACAAACCGAACAGCGGTCATTTGTCGAGCTTCAAATAGCGTGTCGTATCAATGATAGCTTCGCGCTCGTTAAAACTTACCAATTGCTCTTGAACGCTGGCACTGTCACCATGCTGTTTAATTGCCTGTAATGCCATTTGCATACTATGAATTGCTGCCCGTTGTAAATCAGAGGGGATAATCACCACGCGATAGCCAAGGGCTTGTAGTTTATCCGTTGGCACTAAGGGTGTTTTGCCACCGTAAAACATATTAATTAATTTGGGTGCTTTGATGTGTTTTGCGATGAGTTCAATATGCTCTTCTGACTGCGGAGCTTCGACAAAAATCATATCCGCACCCGCCTCAACGTAGTGTTGCGCCCGTTCAAGGGCTGGCTCAAAGCCTTCTACCGCAATTGCGTCAGTGCGGGCTATGACAGTAAAGTGGGGGTCGTGTTGCGCATCTTTGGCGACTTTGATTTTTTGGACCATTTCGTCTGTGCTGACTAAGGTTTTATTGTCTAAGTGACCGCAACGCTTGGGGAAGACTTGATCTTCAAGATGCAAGGCACTCACGCCAATACGCTCAAAGGTTTTCACCGTGCGTTGGACATTGATGACATTGCCAAAACCCGTATCCGCATCGGCAATAATCGGGGTATTTGTCACTTCCACCATGTGTTGCAAACGGCTACACACCTCAGCAAAGCTGATTAAACCAATATCTGGGAATCCACAGGAGCGGGCGATGGCACCGCCACTGGCATAAATCGCATTAAAACCGGCTTGCTCCACCAGACGGGCAGACAAACCATCAAAAGCTCCCGGGGCAATGATGAGTTCATCGCTATGGATCAAATGGTGTAGTTGGGCATTTAAACTCATGGGGTTAATTCTCCTCGCAGATTGGTTTGCATCTGGGTTTTGATAGTTTCAATATTGTCATATTTACTGAATAAATAATGTAGTTTAGTGATGGCGGACTCTGCGGTCATATCAAAGCCACTGATTATGCCGATATCTTTTAAAGCGCGCCCGGTGGGGTAGCTGTCCATGTTGACATTGGCTATCGCGCATTGACTGGTGTTAACAATCACCACACCTCGGTTCGTGGCAGCAGTAAGGATATCAACTAATGATTGATTAACAACCGGCGCATTACCAATGCCGTAGGTTTCCATCACTAAAGCTTGGATGGGCTGGTCAAGAATATTATTCAATACTCGACTGTCTAAGCCTGGGAACAAACGAATATGAGCAAGTTGGGTATTCTTGATGGCTTGCACTGACAAGGGCTTGCTTACCTTGCTAAACTGGCAATCATCTCGAAGATTAAGGGCTAATGCTACCTCGCCAATAGCGGGATAATTCACCGAATCAAAGGCATGGTAACTGTTGGCATTGGTTTTTTGGCAACGATTACCGCGGTAGAGTTTATTATCAAAAAACACACAGACTTCATGAAGTTCAGGTTTGCACGCAAATAATAGAGCGCCGATTAAATTTTCCCGGGCATCCGTGTGGGCTTCAATCAAAGGCACCTGAGAGCCGGTGAACACGACGGGTTTCGCTAAGTTCTCCAACATAAATGATAATGCCGACGCACTGTAGGCCATGGTGTCTGTGCCGTGTAACACAATGAAACCATCGTAGTCATCATAATGCTCAGCAATGTCATCAGCTATTTGTTGCCAATTGGCAGGGGACATGTCCGCAGAGTCAATGATGGGTTCGTATTCATGAACCGTAAAGTCAGGCATGTCGTCATGTTGCAGTGCTTGCATGGTTTGCATTTGCTGGGTGAGTGAGCCTGGTGCAGGCACATACCCCATGTCTGAGCGTTGCATGCCAATGGTGCCGCCGGTATAAGCAATGTAAATGTTTGGTTTTGTCATGCGTTATCCAAATAATCACAGATGGTTTTGCTGAGTTTTTCTTTGTCATCATCAGTAAGCATAGCATTATCTTCTTGCCGCGTGATAAAGAACACATCCTCAACCCGTTCGCCCATGGTGGCAATTTTGGCATTTTGTAGGTGAATATCACATTGCATTAGGGATATGCCGATACGGGCTAGCAGCCCGGGACGGTCAGGGCTGATAACCTCCATGATAGTGCATTGACGGCGACCATCATCCCGAAAGTTTACCGTCGTTGGGTAGGCAAAATGTCGCAGACGACGGGATGTCCGACGGCGGCTAATAGAGGGTGGATTAGCGCTGGCAAGGCTGTATTGTAAGCGTTTTTCAATCAAATCAATTTGTTCTTTACCTCTGATCTTTTTGCCGTGTTCATCGATAATAACAAACGTTTCGAGGATACTGCCCGTATGAGTTGCCACGATTTGTGCTTCGACAATATTCATATTCAACAAGCTCAACTGCGCTGTGGTATTAGCAAAGGCATAGTCTTGGTCTGCTAAACATACTACAACCTCAGTGCCCCCGTGTTTTGTGATAGGATTTATGCTGACTATCGGTTTATTGTCGAAGGCTAGCAGTTGTTTGGTATGCCAGGCGATGGTTTTGGGGGTGTTTTGTAAAAAATAATGCCATTCCCAGCGAACCCATTGGGTGGTGATAGGGCTATGATCAATTTCATCGGCCTCGAGGCGCGCTATAGCAGCTTCTTGGCGTAGACTGACTAGCTTGGCTTTCTCGACGCGCGCGGATTCTTTCTCGAATAGTTTTGCGCAGGATTTATAGAGTTGAGCGAGCAAGGAATTCTTCCAACTGTTCCACAATGTTGGATTAGTTGCTTGGATATCTGCGACTGTTAACAAATACAAACTATTTAAATACAACGGGTTGCCCACTTTGGCGGCAAATTCAGCAATAACTTCGGGATCATAAATATCCATGCGTTGTGCAGTGAGAGACATTAACAAATGATTCTCTACTAACCAATGTAATAAGGCGGTATCTTCCTTGCTAATATGATTACGATGACAAAAACTTTCAACTTCCTCAGCACCTAGTTCTGAATGATCCCCCCCTTGACCTTTAGCGATGTCATGAAACAGGGCGGCCAAGTACAAAATCTCTCGCCGTGGATATTCCTGAATGAGTTTAGCGCATAAAGGTACTTCATCAGCGCTCTCGGGTAATGTAAAACGATAGATATTTTGAATCACGAACAGCAAGTGCTGATCCACAGTATAGACGTGGAATAAATCATATTGCATGGAACCAATAATCTTGGCAAACGCCGGCAAGAAGTTACCTAGCACCCCATAACGATTCATGCGCTGCAAACAACGGTAAACATTACCCGGAGATTGTAGCATTTGCATGAAGAATTGTTGATTCTCTTTAGCGAGGCGAAAAGGCTTGTCAATTAAGTGACGGTTTTGACGAATTAACCGGATAGTAGCGGCGCGCACGCCTTTAATGTGGGGATGTTGTGACATCAACAAAAAGACTTCCAATAGGGCACTGGGGTGGTCATGGAAAACTTCTGTATGGGTCACCTCGATATAATCGTTATAAATTTGAAACCGGTCATTCAATGGCAAAATTTCTGGGGTTAATTCTTCTCGCAAAATAGCTTCGCGGAAGAATTGCAGCAACATGTCATTTAATTCGTTAAGGCGTTTCACGGTGCGGTAGTAAGCTTTCATGAATTGTTCGATGGCTAATTCATTTTCATCGTCGTTATAACCAAATTGCTCGGCTAAGACTTTTTGGTAATCAAACAGCAAACGTTCTTCACTGCGTTTTGTGTGTAAATGCAAGGCATATCGAATACGCCATAACACATGCTGTCCTTGACGAAGGTTTTGGTATTCACCTTTGCTCAAAAAACCATGGTCTACCAATTCATGCAAGTGATCACAGTGGAAATGCCGTTTCGCAATCCAGGCAATGGTTTGAATATCCCTCAGCCCACCAGGGCCTTCTTTGATATTGGGTTCAAGGTTATAACTGGTGCCGCCGTATTTTTCGTAACGTTGTTTTTGCTCCAGCAGTTTGGCTTCAAAAAAGCTTTTGGCGTCCCAGAGCTTATCGGGGTGTAGTGCCTCACGAGCCTCAGCATACAAATCTTCATTACCGTCTAACAATCGTGTTTCAAGTAAACTTGTCATCATCAGGCTATCTTCGCGGCATGCTTGTAGAGTATCCGCTAAATCTCGCACACTGTGCCCGACCCGTAGGCGCATATCCCACAGCAAGCGCATAAATTCCGCCAAAGCCTGTTCATCGGCGGCACTGAGGGATTGTTTGGTCAGGATCAACAAGTCGATATCCGAGTAGGGATGTAATTCCCCACGGCCGTAACCGCCGGTGGCAATCAGACAGGCATCAAGCTTTTTGTCTAGGTCGAAATACTCCCAGGCCTGGATCAGCAATTGGTCAATGAGCCAGGTATGTTGCTGGACCAATTCCAGTACTGGCTCTTTGGCAAAAAATGCCTCTGCCAATAAGCTCTGTCCGGCTTGTAGCGTCTGTTTAAACACAGGTAATGCCGGATATTGGCCTAATTGTTGTTGAAAGGCTTCTTGGTCAAATAAATCCAAGCGTTTCATGGTATACGTCCTAACCGCTGGGTCACTGAGTCATTACAGTGAAGGCTACGTATCACTGCTGGATGAACATAACGTGAAGCGCTGGTGGTTGCAAGGGAAGGGTATAGCAGGTCAAAAATAACTCTAAAGCGGGTATGTTTAGAGCGATTGCGGGTTTTGCGGTAAATTTGCGACGCAAATGCGCCGCATTTGAGTCGCAAATTCCTCGCAATTTCCCAGCACTTGGCAATCAGCAATGACACCGCACTGCGTGAATTACAGGCTTTGATTCAGCAAGGACTCGTCACTAAGTCCGGAACAGGCAAGGCCACGGTATATAAGTTGAAAGCCGTCTAAATTCGGCGCATGTCTTGCTATTAGCCTCCTATCTATGGTATAAAGCCCTCCAAATCTAGAAATCCCCCAATTTTAGGGGTTTTCTGGGCGGTAAGGGCTGCACAGCCTCGTACCAAAATAGTCACACATGCTGACACATGGCCTAGGGTGCCTTCGGGTTGGGTCATGGAGCATGTGGAAGTTTAACCCTGTTCAGCAGCGTAGGCCCTGTGGTCCGTGCTGGGCAATAACACGAAAGGTGTTTATATGACCGTTAGTATGCGTTCTCTCCTCGAAGCTGGTGTGCACTTTGGCCACCGTACCTGTGACCGTAATCCCAAAATGGAAGATTATATCTTCGGTAACCGTAACCGAGTTAGTATCATTAATCTCGAAAAAACCTTACCCATGCTGAAAGATGCCTTGAATATGGTCAGCAAAGTGGCTGCCAATCGCGGCAAAGTTTTATTCGTCGGTACCAAATATGCAGCCCAAGACGTGATCCGTGAGCAAGCGGAACGTTGTGGCATGCCTTATGTGAATCACCGTTGGTTAGGTGGGATGTTGACGAACTACAAAACAGTCCGTCAATCTATCAAACGCCTCAAAGAACTCGAAAAAATGCAAGAAGATGGCTATTTCGAAAAGCTCATCAAGAAAGAAGCGTTAAGCCTCATGCGCGAAACCGAAAAGCTAGAACGCAGTATCGGTGGTATCAAACACATGGGTGGTTTGCCTGATGCGTTGTTCGTTATCGATGTAGGCAACGAAAAAATTGCCGTCAAAGAAGCACAACGTTTAGGTATTCCTGTCGTTGGTATCGTAGATACTAATAACAACCCTGATGGTATTGACTATATTGTTCCTGGTAATGATGACGCGATTCGTGCCATTAACCTTTATGCTGGTGCGGCTGCAGATGTGATCTTAGAAGCAAAAGAAAGCATCGCAACTGAAACTCGCATCGAAGAAGAAGCGGAAGCCAAAAAACCAGCGGCGAAAAAGCCTGCGGCAAAAAAACCAGCAGCCAAAAAAGCTAAAGCAGATGTTGAGAAAGCAGAGCCTAAAGCCAAAGCTGAACCCAAAGCTAAAGCAGAGCCTAAAGCTAAAGCTGAACCTAAAGCTAAAGCTGAACCCAAAGCCAAAGCTGAACCTAAAGCTAAAGCTGAACCTAAGGCTAAAGCTGAGCCTAAAGCCAAAGCTGAATCTAAAGCTAAAGCAGCCTCTGATGCCGGTGACGCTGCGGCAGGCGAATAATCTACTAGTACCGGCTGGGGTTCAACCCCAGCCATTTAACTTACGATGAAACGAGGAAATGAATAATGGCAATTACTGCATCATTAGTAAAAGAATTAAGAGAGCGCACCGGCGCGGGCATGATGGAATGCAAAAAGTTTTTAGTTGAAACCGATGGCGATATCGAAAAAGCCATCGAAGAAATGCGTAAACGCGGCGCTGCCAAAGCGGCGAAGAAAGAAGGCCGTACGACCGCAGAAGGTATCATCATCAATAAAGTAAGTGATGACAATAAATGCGCTGTAATTCTCGAAGTTAACTGTGAAACAGACTTTGTTGCCCGCGGCGATGACTTTGTGAATTTTGCGAACCATGTCGCTGAGCGTGCATTAGCCGAAAAAGCAACGAGTATTGACGCTTTGCTAGAGCTTGCTTACAACGCAGGCAGCGATGAAACTATCGAAAAAACTCGTCAAGACTTGATTGCCAAAATTGGCGAAAACATCAATATCCGTCGTCTAGAACTGATTGAAGCTGAAGAATCTGTTGGTGCTTATAGTCACGGCGTTCGTATCGGCGTTATCGTCAATGTTAAAGGCGGCAATGGTCAGTTGAATAAAGACATCGCTATGCACATTGCTGCTAGCAGTCCAGTAGTCGTCAGCCAAGATCAAGTGCCTGCTGAATTGGTCGCAAAAGAAAAAGAAATTTTTTCTGCCCAAGCTGCTGAAAGTGGCAAACCTGCCGAAATTATCGAAAAAATGGTTGAAGGTCGCTTGAAAAAATTCTTGGACGAAGTCAGTCTCCATGGCCAACCCTTCGTGAAAGACCCCAATACAACCATCAATAAGCTCTTGCAAGAAGCGGGTGCTGAAGTGTTGAGTTTTGTGCGGTTTGAAGTGGGCGAAGGGATCGAGAAAAAAGAAGAAAACTTTGCTGAAGAGGTTATGGCTCAAATACGTGGAAGTGAATAATGGCAGCGGATAGCGTAAAGCCGATTTATCGGCGTGTACTACTAAAGATGAGCGGCGAAGCCCTCATCGGTGAAGGACAGTTTGGCATTGATCCTTCTGTCCTTGATAGCTTTGCAGAAAGCATTAAAGCCGTTACTAGCCTTGGCGTGCAAGTGGGGGTTGTTATCGGCGGCGGTAATTTATTCCGTGGCGCAGCACTCTCGACCGCAGGCCTTGGTCGTGTTACCGGGGATCACATGGGGATGCTAGCGACTGTGATGAATGCTTTAGCGATGCGTGATGCCTTGGTTCGAGCGGGTATTCCTACTTGGATCATGTCAGCAATACCCATGAGCGGTATTGTTGATCATTATGACCGTCGCAAAGCCGTACACCGTCTTGAAGAAGGCCATGTCGTGATTTTTTCCGCCGGTACTGGGAATCCATTTTTTACTACGGATTCAGCAGCCAGTTTACGCGGTATCGAAATTGATGCTGATGTAGTGCTTAAAGCCACTAAAGTCGATGGCGTATACTCCGCTGATCCAGTGAAACATCCGGATGCCGAGTTTTATCCACGTTTGACTTATAACCAAGTGATTGAACAAGGCTTAGAAGTGATGGATTTGACCGCTATTTGTTTGTGTCGCGATCAAGGTATGCCATTACGCGTCTTTAATATCGCCAAACCCGGCTCCTTATACAGTGTGATAACGGGGCATGATGAAGGCACATTAATAGAGTAGAGATTCCTATGTTAGATGAAATTTTCCGTGAAAGTGAAACGCGTATGCAAAAGTCTGTTGAGGCTTTGCATAATGAACTCAACAAACTACGAACAGGACGCGCGCATACGAGCTTATTGGACAGCGTTAAAGTGTCTTATTACGGTACGGATACGCCGCTGAGCCAAGTGGCCAATGTTACCGTGGTTGACTCACGTACTTTAGCAGTAACCCCTTGGGATAAATCCACAGTTGGCGCTGTCGAAAAAGCTATTATGACCTCTGATCTGGGCTTAAACCCAGCCAGTCACGGGGAAGTGATCCATGTTCCGCTACCACCGTTGACTGAGGAGCGCCGTAAAGACTTGATCAAAGTGGTTCGCGCCGAAGGTGAGAATGCCAAAGTTGCCGTGCGTAATATCCGTCGTGATGCAAATACTCAAATCAAAGAGCTACTCAAGAGCAAAGACATCAGTGAAGATGATGAGCGCGGTGGTGAAGAGCGCATACAAAAAATTACAGACAAGTTCGTCACTGAAATCGACACGATGTTGAAGGCCAAAGAAGCTGATTTAATGGCTATCTAACTGTTTTTTCCGTGGCCCCTTGTGGGCCGCGGCTTTGTGATGAGGTACAGGAGCCAAACCGACCGTGCAAGCTAAATGTCCCAAACATGTGGCAATCATTATGGATGGCAATGGTCGTTGGGCTAAACGCCGACATCTGCCGCGGGCAGCAGGTCACAAAGCCGGTGTTGATACGGTACGCAAAATTGTCCAACATGCCGCAAATCTTGGCATCGATGTTCTAACGCTATTTACTTTCAGTAGTGAGAATTGGCAACGGCCCGAAGAAGAAGTGAATCATTTGATGACCCTGTTCTCAGCAGGGCTCAATCATGATGTCAAAAAACTCCACAAAAATAATATCAAAGTCCGCGTCATCGGTGACCGGACAGGATTCAATGACAAATTACAAAAAAGCATTATGGCTGCGGAGCGTTTAACGGAGAATAATACCGGTTTGCAGGTGCTCATTGCGGCCAACTACGGCGGGCACTGGGATATCACCCAAGCTGCACAACGACTGGCACAGCAAGTACAACAAGGCCAGTTAGCACCACAAGCCATTACCTCAGCCCATTTGGCAGGGCATTTATCAACGGCAGATGTGCCTGAGCCTGATTTATTTATTCGCACCGGCGGTGAACAACGGATCAGCAACTTTCTCTTATGGCAATTAAGTTACTCAGAACTGTATTTTACTGATATCATGTGGCCCGAGTTCGATGCACAGTGTTTTGATGAAGCATTGGCATGGTTTGCAACAAAGACCCGACGTTTCGGTCATATTGACGAGCAATTAGGAGAACATTGTGCTTAAAAAACGCGTTATCACTGCGCTGATACTGATTGCCATCGTCATTGCCGCGTTGTTTTACCTGCCGTCTATTGGTTTTAAAATATTCACCGGCTTTTTTATTCTGTTAGCTGCCTGGGAATGGGGGCATCTCATTGGTTGTTCTTCTTTGTGGCACAAAATCGGTTTTTGCCTCGCTATCTTATTGGCATTATTTGCAACAAATTATGCCGCACCGCTCTGGATTTTGGGCGGATCTGTGGTATGGTGGTTGGTCGCTTTGGGGTGGATGATTCTTTACCCCAAAGGCGCAGATTTTTGGCGGCAAAACCAATGGCTTAAATATTTGCTGGGGTTTGTTATGTTGCTGCCGGCGTGGTATGGAGTGAACTACTTGCACGACCGGCCACAAGGCCCTGCGTTAGTGCTGTTACTCCTATTAATTATTTGGGGAGCGGACAGCGGGGCTTATTTTGCTGGGCGTCGTTGGGGGAAACAAAAATTAGCCGAAAAGTTAAGCCCCAAAAAAACCCTACAAGGGGTGTTTGGCGGTTTAGTGACAGCCTTTGTGCTGGCGGCAGTATGTATTTATGCGGCTCAACTACAGCTAGGCCAGCTGCCATTCGTTGGCATATTAATTCTATTCACTGTGATGTTGTCCATCATGGGGGATTTATTTGAGAGCATGCTAAAACGCATGCAAGATGTGAAGGATAGTGGTTCTTTGTTACCGGGCCACGGCGGCGTGCTTGACCGCGTCGATAGTTTAACCGCTGCCGCGCCTGGCTTTGCTTTGGGCGTGTTGTTTTTGGCGGGCTTTTGATGCCATAGCGTTGGCTATGGCAGTGTATAAGGAATTTAAAGTCTATGACGGAAGTGCTTTGGTCAATTGTGGCATTCATCGTTGCGATAGCCATTTTGATCACATTTCATGAATATGGCCACTTCATTGTCGCCCGTTTGTTGGGCGTGAAGGTGTTGCGCTTCTCCGTGGGGTTTGGCAAGGCACTGTTTAAGTGGCAAAGCAAAAAGGGCACAGAATACCGCATTGCTCTGTTTCCTATTGGTGGCTACGTCAAAATGGTCGATGAGCGTGAAGGCGAAGTAGCGCCTGAAGACCTACCCTATGCTTTTAATCGTAAGCCTCTATTGACTCGAATCGCTGTCGTAATAGCAGGGCCATTGTTTAATTTCATTTTTGCTATTGTTGCTTATTGGTTGATCTTCGCGATGGGGTTCTCGCAGTTGGTGCCTATAGTCGGAGAAGTTGAAGCAAATTCTATTGCTGCCCGCGGTGGCATACAAGCGGGCGATGTGATCACACAGGTTGCGGGCAAAGCTGTTCATTCTTGGCAAGATGTGCGTTTTGCGATGTTGCCCTACATGGGCACGGATGCTCCCATCACCATGACGACTCGGGATCCGGCGGGTGAGACGACTACTCACAACTTGGCTCTAGATGGCTGGAAAGTTGATGAACAGCAACCCCAGTTTATCGAGAGTCTTGGCTTAACTCCTGACTTACCCGAGATCCCTGCTGAGGTCCAAAAAGTCTTACCTGACTCACCAGCAGCCAATGCGGGCATGCAAGCAGGGGATAAAATTATTCGTGTGGATGATACGCCAATTACTTCATGGCAGGTGTTAACACGCACTATCGATAACGCACCAGAACAAGTCAAAGTGACGGTCCTGCGTGATGGTAAGCAACGCCAACTCACGATGGATGTTGCCGTTAAGCACGAAGGCCAATGGAAAAAACGCTATATCGGCGTGCAGTCAGCAAATTACACCATGCCAGAGAAATATCTCCATGATGTGGATTACAACGTAGTGAGTGCATGGTGGCCGGCGGTACGTAAAACGTGGCAAATGTCGGCATTGAGTGTGCATATGCTCTATAAAATGGTCATCGGCGATATTTCATTTCGTGCCATCAGTGGCCCCATTGGGATTGCTCAAGGGGCAGGGTATTCTGCCAGTTTAGGCTTTTCGACCTTTATAAATTTTTTGGCAATTGTCAGTATTGGTTTAGCCATTGTGAATATACTCCCAATTCCTGTTTTAGATGGCGGGCATTTATTGTATTACGTAATTGAGGCGCTGCTTGGGCGCCCATTATCAGAACGTGCCCAACTGATAGGGATCAAAATTGGCCTTAGTGCATTGATCTTATTGATGGGATTGGCGCTGTATAACGATATTAGTCGACTTTAGAATATTTGATATAAATGATGAAGAATATGAGTGTAAGAAATCGCAAAAAAACCCTAAAAAAATCATTACAGGTGGCCTTGGTTGCAGGCAGTTTAATTATGCGTGCCGGTATGGCAGAAGCTTTCGTGGTGAAACACATCAAAGTACAAGGCAATCACCGTATTAGTTATGGTACCGTTTTGAATTATCTGCCAGTCCATGTGGGCCAAGATATTTCGGAAGAAGATACCGCAGATATTATTCGCGCGCTTTACAAGACTGGATTTTTTACGAATGTGGATGTGGCGCGGCGCGGTAATACGTTAATTGTTCATGTCCAAGAACGACCAACTATCGAGAAAATCAGCATCAGCGGTAACAAAGAAATCACCACCGAAAACCTCAAAACAGTCTTAAAGAATGTCGGCATTGCCGAAGGTCGGGTGTTTGATCGTTCAACCTTGGATAATGTGCAATCCTCGTTGCAGAATCAATACTATGATCGTGGTAATTATAATGCTCAAGTGACCACAAAGGTTGTGAATGAGTCACAAAATCGAGTGAAAATTTCAATTGAAATCTCAGAAGGCAGCTCCGCCAAAATCCATGAAATCAAAATCATAGGCAATCATGCCTTCAGCGAAAAAAAACTTCGCGGGCAATTTAAATTATCAACCTCTCATGTTTGGAGTTTTCTCACCAAAAGCGATCAATATTCCCGCGAAAAACTAGACGGTGACTTAGAGGCATTGCGGTCGTTTTATATGGATAATGGGTATATCAATTTTAAGATTGACTCTACTCAAGTCTCTATTACCCCAGACAAAAAAGACGTTTATATTGTTATTCATGTTACGGAAGGGGATCAATATCGCTTTAAAGGCTTTAAGCTCTCTGGCAAGCTTATCTATCCTCGCAAAGATTTGCGCAAACTTGTCGAGATTAAGCCTGGCGAAACGTTTTCGCGCAAAAAAGTCAATGCGGGCTCTAAAGCTATCGGCAATTATTTAGGTAATGATGGCTATACCTTCGCGAAGGTTCGCCCTATCCCGGAAGTTGATGACAAAAACAAAACCGTCATGGTCACTTATGTGGTCGAGCCTGGCAAACAAGTGTATGTGCGACGAATTAATTTTACGGGTAACACCAAAACCGCCGACTATGTATTACGCCGCGAGATGCGCCAACAAGAAGGGGGGCTCGCTTCGCTCAAGGATATTCAAGAGTCTGAACACCGTTTGAATATGTTGAGTTACTTCAAAAATGTCGCCGTCAAAACCAACAAAGTCCCGGGTGTTGATGATCAAGTGGATTTGGACTTCAGTGTTGTTGAAGCACCTTCAGCTAGTTTGACATTGGGTGTGGGTTATTCTGACGATGATGGTTTCTTGATTAATGCCGGCTTTAACCAACCAAACTTTTTGGGTACCGGTAAATCCCTCGGTATTAATGCAAATACCAGTGACTACGAACGCAGTGCATCGGTGAGTTATTTCAACCCGTACTACACCAAAGATGGTATTGGTCGTGGCTATACAGCCTATTTTAATACGACAGACTCCGACAAGGTTGATATCTCTACTTATGCTACCGATACGGTCGGAATTAGCAGTAGTTATTATATGCCACTGTCTGAAACAGACAGCTTGTCGTTTGGTTATGGGTATCAGATGGAGCGGATTGAGACAGATAAATCAGATCGTTCTGTAGAAATTAATAAATTTATCACTGACTATGGCGACAAGACCAATAACGTGATGTTAAACGCGGGCTGGAGTCACATTGGCTTTGACCGCGCGATATTCCCTACCCGTGGTTTTGCTCAATCGATAGGTCTTAACGTTGCGGTGCCTGGTGGAGGCAGTGAGGATCTCAGTTATTACAAAATTAACTATCTGGCTCACTTTTATCAGCCTTTAACCCATGGGTTTATTTTATCTCTACGTGGTGAGCTTGGTTATGGCGGAGGCTTTGGCCGCACCAGCGAATTGCCGTTTTATCAAAACTATTTTGCCGGGGGTATTGGTACCCAAGGCGCGGTCCGTGGTTATAACGCTTACTCAATTGGACCACAAGACTCAAATGGCGACACAATTGGTGGTAATGCCCTGGTCGATGGCTCCGTCGAGTTAGTGATCCCCACGGGCATCACGCCTGATACCTTCCGTACCGTGGCGTTTATTGATTTTGGTAATGTATATACCAATGTGAATACCACCATAGGCTCAGGCCCTATGCGTTATTCAGCGGGTGTTGCGGCCCATTGGCGTTCGCCCATTGGCCCGCTAATCTTCAGTTTGGCTGCACCGTTGAATCGACAACCACAAGATGAGCGAGAACCGATGCAATTTACCGTTGGAACTAGTTTCTAGCGTTGGATTTTGGTACTATAGTTACCTGTTTGTGAACAGTTATTGACCTAAAGGAGACTTTTATGAAAAAAATGGCACTGTTTTTGGCGCCTGCTGCACTTTGTCTTTACGTTGGTGTAAGCTCTGCCAATGCCGCAACGCCTGCAAAGGATGCGAGCGCTACCGAACTTAAGATCGGTGTAATTGATGTTTCTCAAGTATTACAAGATTCACCGCAAATGGAACAACTTGCCAAAAAGCTTAAGACTAAATTCAAGCCACGCCAAGAAGCTATCATCAAAGCCAGCAAAAAAGTTGACGATGAAGAAGCTAAGCTCAAAAAAGACGGTGCGGTGATGAGTCAGTCTGATTTGGCGGCATTGCAAGATCAAATTGTTCTTGATAAACGTAAATTACGTCAGCTCAAAGAAGACTATGTTCAAGACGCAAAGATGGCCCAAAGCCAAGCGATGAACTCTATCGTTAATGATGTTGACAAAGTCGTCAAAAAAATCGCTGATGATCAGCATTTTGACTTAGTTTTGCAACGCAACAATGTAGCATTTGCCAGCAATCGTGTGAATATTACACCGGATGTTATCAAAGCGATGAAAGCTCAAAAATAGGCCCAGCGTGAAACAGCCGACCTATACGCTAGCGGAAGTTGCAGCCCATATCGGTGCGGAGCTCCGCGGCGAACCTAATGATGAAATTACCGGCATTGCTCCCATCGAAGAAGCAATGCCCGGTGATATCACTTTTATCAATCAAGCCAAATACCAACACTTCCTCAAGCACACCAAAGCCACAGCAGTGATCATTGCACCTGCTTGGGCCGAACAGTGCAGTGTGCCGACCTTGTTAACGGATAATCCTTACGCGGGTTATGCCAAGGCCGCGCAACTCTTTAGCCAAGAACCCGACTATCCCGCTGGGATCCACGCCAGCGCTATCATCGGTGCGGGGTGTCAGATTGATGACTCTGCCCATATTGGCGCAAAAGTCGTGTTGGAAGACAATGTGCGTATTGGCCCAAATGTAGTGGTTTGTCCCGGTGTTATTATCGGTGCTGGCAGTGAAATTGGGGCAGGCACCCATCTCTGGCACAATGTGACTGTTTGTCACGGGGTCAAGATTGGTGAGCGAACCCTGATTCATGCTGGTGCGGTGATTGGTTGTGATGGGTTTGGTAATGCCAAAGAAGCGGGCAAGTGGCTTAAGATCCCCCAAATTGGCGGTGTCATCATTGGTGATGACGTGGAGATTGGTGCCAATACCACCATTGACCGTGGTTCGCTTGGCAATACTGTGATTGCCAATGGGGTGCGTTTAGATAACCAAATTCAAGTGGGTCACAATGTGCGTATCGGTGAGAATACTGCGATTGCGGCTTGCAGCGGGATATCCGGCAGTGTCACTATCGGGAAGAATTGCTTGATTTCCGGCATGGTGGGTTTCACCGGTCACTTTGAAGTGGCTGACAATGTGGTTATCACTGGTATGACCGTGGTCTCTAAGCCGATCACCAAGCCTGGTATTTATTCCTCCGGTACCGCAATTGAACCCCATGATACTTGGCGTAAGAATGCAGTCCGATTCCGCCAACTTGATAACATGTACCAGCGCTTGGTAGCGCTCGAAAAACAGCTTGCCACAGGAGACAGTGACTCGTGAACAGTTTAGATATACAAGGTATTCTTGAGCTTTTACCCCACCGTTACCCACTTTTGTTAGTGGATAGGGTGCTTGAATTTGAGCCTGGGGTTTCATTAACTGCGATCAAGAATGTCACCATGAATGAACCCCATTTTTGTGGCCATTTTCCGGTGGAACCAGTGATGCCGGGTGTATTAATGATTGAAGCCCTGGCCCAGGCGGCTTGTGTCTTAGGTTACAAGTCCACCGAAACCAGCTACAAGAATGGCGATTTGTATTTATTTGCCGGCGCTAATAATATTCGTTTTAAGCGGATAGTGAAGCCCGGTGACCAATTGCGCTTGGATATTGAAGTACTTAAAGTTCGCGGTGAACTTATCAAAGTACAAGGCATCGCCAGTGTCGATGATGAGATGGCTTGTAGCGCTGAGATTGTTAGCATTATGCGACGAGGTGACGCCAGTGATACATGAAACCGCAATTATTGACCCGAGCGCTAAGATAGCCGAGGGCGTTGAGATCGGTGCTTACTCTGTTATTGGTGCAGATGTGACTATCGATGCCGGCACTTGGGTTGGACCACACGTAGTTATTTGTGGGCCGACAACTATCGGCAAGAACAACAAAATTTATCAATATGCATCTGTCGGTGCTGATCCCCAAGACCGTAAATTTCACGGCGAAGTTGCCTACCTTGAAATTGGCGATGACAATATTTTTCGTGAGTTTTGCACCATCAATCGCGGTACTGAAGGGGGCGGGGCCCTCACCAAGATTGGTAACGATAATTTATTCATGGCTTATGTGCATATTGCCCATGACTGTATTGTTAACAACCATACAATCTTTGCGAATAATGCTTCATTAGCAGGTCATGTTACCGTTGAAGACCATGCTATTATCAGTGGCTTTGCTGCGGTGCATCAATTTGTCCATATCGGTCAACACAGCTTTGTCGCAGGCACAGCCTGTGTGTTGCGGGATGTTTTGCCCTTTGTTTTGGTTTCTGGCAACCCTGGTGAGCCCCATGGTTTGAACACTGTTGGGTTAAAGCGTCGCGGTTTTTCTTCTGATATTGTGATGGGCTTGCGTCGCGCTTACAAAGTGATATACCGCCAGGGCTTAACCACCAAAGAAGCGTTAGCAGAGCTCGAAGCGATGCTGACAGAAGTACCCGAAGTTCAAATGCTGATTGATGGTTTGAATAAATCTGAACGCGGGATTGCCCGCTAACACCATTCAGTCTAAGGAAACTCATGCTCAAACGGATCTTCATCACGGCCGGCGAAGTTTCTGGCGATATGTTGGGGGCAGATTTAGTTCGTGAGCTTAAGCGCTGTCATCCAGATGCCATCATCGAAGGAGTTGCAGGCCCGCGCATGATTGCCGCGGGTTGTACGCCGTTATTTCCGATGGATACTTTAGCGGTGATGGGCATTGCTGAAGTCATTCGCCATCTACCGAGTATTTTTCGCCTTAAACGTCAGTTGTTGAAGCATTGCAAGATTAATCCTCCCGATATTTATATTGGCGTAGATGCGCCGGATTTTAATTTACGCATCGAAAAATCCCTCAAAGTCCGCGGTATTCCCACTGTGCATTACAACAGTCCCACGGTTTGGGCGTGGCGCGAGAAGCGCTTGAACAAGATAGCCAAGTCCACGGACTTGATGTTGACCTTATTTCCCTTTGAAGAACAATTCTATCGCGAGCGCAAGCTTAATGCGGCTTATGTCGGCCATCCCATGGCAGATGCTATTCCCTTAGCCATTGACAAAGTGCAAGGCAAGCTTGAGTTGCAGCTAGATTCATCCAGACCCGTGTTAGCAATTTTACCCGGCAGTCGGGAGAAAGAAATTCATTATTTAGCTAACGATTTTATCCTTGCCGCCAAACAGTGTTTAGCCGCAAAGCCGGACTTGCAATTGATTGTTCCTTTGGTGAATCCCAAGCGTCGCGCCCAGTTCGAGGCAATCTTACAGGACACGGCGCCTGAATTACCCGTTACCCTCTACGATGGCCAAGCTCGTCATGTCTTGATTGCTGCAGATGTGGCATTGATAGCGTCAGGAACGGCGACCCTAGAGGCCATGCTCTGTAAAACTCCGATGGTAATGGCGTATCGTTTGGCCCCCTTGACCTATCAGATTGGTAAGCGTCTCATCAAAGTCGATAAATTTGCACTGCCAAATATTTTGGCGGGGCGGGAATTAGTACCAGAGTTTATTCAAGATGCTGTGACCATCGACGCACTGACTGAAGCGGTATTAGCGCAATTTCATCGCACCGCAGAATGTATCGTGGAATTTACCCAATTACATCAGCAATTACAGTGTGATGCGAGTGTGGAGGCGGTGAAGGCAGTCGACGATTTTTACCAAACGACATTAAAGACCAACTAGTATAAGGATAATATATGGAACAATTATTGGTTGCCGGCGTTGACGAAGTCGGTAGGGGACCGTTAGCGGGCCCCGTGGTTGCGGCTGCGGTGATATTAGATCCCGCGAGACCAATTGAAGGCTTGCGGGACTCGAAAAAACTCTCGGAGAAAAAGCGCGAAGCCCTGGTGCCCATTATTCAAGAACACGCTATCGCCTGGGCATTAGGCCGCGCTGAAGTAGAAGAGATTGATACCATTAATATTCTTCAAGCGAGTTTTTTGGCGATGCAACGGGCAGTAGCAGCACTAACCGTGACGGCGCACAAAATATTAGTGGATGGTAATCATGCGCCGGAATTTCATTGTCCCACAGAAGCTATTATCGGTGGCGATGATTCAGAGGCCTGTATCAGTGCCGCCTCCATTATCGCTAAAGTCCACCGTGACAATGAAATGCGTGAGCTGCACGAGTTGTATCCTGAATACGGACTTGCGAATCACAAAGGTTACGGCACTAAGGCTCATTTAGCAGCTTTGGCAGAATTCGGCGCCACACCTATCCATCGCAAATCCTTTGCCCCGGTGCGGCGGGTTGTGGGAGTGTGATCATAGGACGTGAATAAAACTTGGGTGGTATATTTATGTGAACGAAAATGCTATTACCTTCGTGTACTATGATATCGCAAGGTTCTCACTTCACTACCAGTAGCATGGGACTGATTCTCAGCTCCAGTATCACAGCAACAGCAAAAAAATGTAAGCAATGAAGAAAAGAATCCTGATTCTTGCGCTGATGTACTAGATGAAGATGCGTTTGAAGTCGAAGCTCCAGTTATTGCTGCAGGTTTTTCGTTATGGAACTCAGTAAATGTTTTATCAGAAAAATGTTTTTTTAGAACAGATGTATAACCTTTGCGGACACTTTCAACGGTTTCTTTAGATTGTTCATCAACCTCATCGCGGCAGTGAGTGAAGGCTGTTCTTGCTTGAAGAGCTTTTTCGTAAGTAACAGCTGCTCTCTGGTAACCAACAGGTGCGATTTCCTCGTAGATTTCTTGGTTGCGGAGCATATAGCGCGCAATGACAATATCTTCTGGGGAGACAATTAATCCATGATCTGTTTCGATAGTTTCGATCGCTGTTGCCATTCCAGTCATTACATTCACGGCGATACTTTTTTCACTTAGTTGTCGTTGTATGCCTGCTTCAGATAGTCTATTTTTTCGAGTGCCAATGCCTTTTGAGTCAGGCCCATTTTTGCCATAATTAGATGTTCGGGCTAATACACCACATGAGCTAACTAGACTAGTTACTTTTTTATAGAAACCATCTTCTAGTAGTTGCCGGAGTATACCGACAAGGGCTTGTTCATCATTTTTTACGGTAAATAGTTTAATCATTTCTGGTTGAACAGTGTTGTTGTAATATTTCACAGAAGCAGTTCTGCCAGAACGTTTGCGACCGTCTCGACCTTTTTTAGCAACCTCCGTCATTTGTCTTTCATTACTCTGTACTTCACGGTAAGTTTTCATTACTTTACATAGCTTAACTTCTCGCTCTTCAGCAATTTTTTGAATTTCATCGTGGACCAAACCAGCAAGACGCAAAATATTTTCAGAGGTTAAATCAGTTTCGGTATCAAGACCGGCTAAGCGATTATTATAAAAATCTCGTAACGGTTGCAGGCGAGGAGTTTTAGGGGCCTTGCTCAGAATATTGTATAAGTCTATTTTTTTCATTATTCAACTGCCATGATGTTGTGGAACGAAGGCTTTCCATTGAACAAAAAAAAGATTAAGGCAGTCTTAAATGGACAGGCGTGATGTCGCATTTTTTCGAAATAAACACGACACCAGCATAAAAGAATAGGACAAGATGTCTAAATCACTGCCTCCTCCCTACGCCCTGGGCTTCAGCCTACGCTAAAGCTTCGGCTGACAAGTCGGGAGGCAAGTCTACAGGTCTGGAGGCAGGGGCTAAATCACCGCCTTGGGGTATGACCCTAACACCTTGATATTATCGGTAATTTCGACCAAATCCTTGAGGCAAGCCTTGAAATCGCTATTATCGCGGTGCCCGTCGACGTCGAGTACAAAGACATAGTGACCGGCCTGATTAGGGGCCGGTCGGGATTTGATGAAGGTGATATTGACCTTGTGTTTGGCGAACGGTTGGATGATATGCTCCAGTGCGCCGGTGTCATCTTTGACAGTGACCAAGAGCGTTGTGCGGTCATTTTGGCTCGCTTCGAGTTGTTGCTGACCAATCACCAAAAAGCGTGTGGCATTGTCATTTTTGCCCTGAACATTGGTGGCAGCTACATGGAGGTGATAGAGCTCGGCACAATCGAGGCTGGCAATGGCGGCGGCGCCTGCTTCTTGGCGGGCCATCAAGGCAGCTTGACCATTACTGGCGACAGCAATACGCTTGGCTCTAGGGTAATGTTCGTCGAGCCAGTCTCTACATTGTGCTAGAGACTGCTCGTGGGAATAAATCTTTTTGATGGCACTTTCATCACCGGCAGCCACCAAAAAATTTTGCTGAATAGGGATAGTTACTTCACCGCATAGGGTTAATGGCGTCTTTACCAGTGCCTCAAGGGTATCATTAATGATCCCACCAATACTGTTCTCTACCGGCACTACACCGTAGTTGGCTCTACCATGGGCAACGCTTTTGAAGACATCAGCAATGGTTTTTTGCGGTTGTTGTTGAATACTGTGACCAAATTGTTTGAGTGCAGCTGCTTGGGAGAAAGTACCTTCAGGCCCCAAGTAGGCCACATCAATAGGTTGTTGCACCGCTAAATTTGCCGACATGATGGTCCGAAAAATTTGCGCCATGGCTTTTGGCTCCAAAGGGCCACAATCACGCGCCATAACGTTGCTTAAGATAGCTGCCTCTCGCTCAGGACGGTAAAAAACCGGTTCATCGTGATTGCTTTTTTTGATTTCGCCCACCTCCAAGGCCACATGGGCGCGCTCGACTAACAGGGCTTGGATCTGTTGGTCGATGTCATCAATTTTTTGTCTGAGGCTAGGTAAGTCGTCGGCAGTCATCATTTAGTCTCCTTGACGGCGTTGTTGAACACTCTGGGCTAATTGTTCGAGCACTGGCAGGGTTTGCTCCCAGGACAGACAAGCATCGGTAATGCTTTGGCCATAGATGAGTTCTTTGTCGGGGGTATTGCTTTGTTTACCTTCAACGAGGTTACTCTCAATCATTACCCCACAAATACCCTGCTCACCTTGCACGAGTTGGCGACAGACATCGGCAGCCACTAAGGGCTGACGGGTGTGGTCTTTGCTGCTGTTACCGTGGCTTAAATCGATCATGATTTTGTTGTGTAGACCGGCGTTGTTGAGTTTGAATAAGGTTTCTTTGACGAATTCGGTCTCAAAGTTCGGCCCATTGGTAGAACCGCGCAAAATCACATGACAAGCACTGTTACCCGCAGTGCTAACAATAGCGGCCAGGGATTGTTTGGTCACAGACAAAAAGTGATGGGGATCTTTCGCGGCCCGTACCGCATCAATGGCAATTTGCACATTACCATCGGTGCCGTTCTTAAAACCCATGGGCATCGACATACCCGAGGCTAATTCGCGGTGGATTTGACTCTCGGTGGTGCGGGCTCCAATTGCACCCCACGACACTAAGTCGGCGATATACTGGGGGACAATGGTATCGAGGAATTCACAGGCGGTGGGCATGCCGGCATGAGCTAAATCCAATAACAATTGCCGCGCTGTGCGCAGGCCGTGATTGATTCTGAAAGAACCATTGAGTTCTGGATCATTAATCAAGCCCTTCCAACCCACAGTCGTGCGGGGCTTCTCGAAATAAATACGCATCACGACGAGCAAGTCTTTGGCGAAGGTTTGTCGCGCACTGGCTAATTTTTCTGCATAGTCCAGGGCGGCCTTGGTATCGTGAATAGAGCAAGGGCCGACGACCACCAGTAGGCGATCATCATCACCTTTAATAATCGCTTCGGCTTGTTGGCGGGTTTCATTGATCAATTCGCGACCGTTGGTCGACAAGGGCAATTCTTCGTGGAGCAAATCCGGGGAGACGAGGGGACGTATGCCCTGGATCCGTAAATCTTCAGTGGTTTGTTGCATGGTATTTCCTGCGTGAACTCGAGCCCCATACCCTAACTGAGCTATGTTAAAAGTCAATACCATCAGTTAGAATACCTGTCATTACAAAAGGGATCTCTATGACCACAAACTTTGTCCACCTTAACGTTCATTCTGAATATTCCATCGTCGATGGCATCGTGCGTATCAAGCCATTGGTGCAAGCTTGCGCTGATGATCAAATGGGGGCGGTGGCTATCACGGATGTGGCTAATTTGTTTGCAACTGTTAAGTTTTACAGTGCCGCCACCAAGGCCGGTATCAAACCCATTTTCGGTAGTCAAATTTGGTTACACAATGATGACGATCCCAGTCAGCCATATTCTCTGATCCTTTTGTGCCAAAACAAACAAGGGTATTTAAATTTAAGCAAATTGATTTCCCGTGCCTATATCGAAGGCCAAGCCCATGGCAAAGCCCAAGTCCAAACAACATGGCTCACAGAGCTCAACAGTGACTTGATTGCCCTATCCGGTGCCATGGAAGGGGATATTGGCCATGCTATCGTGGCTGGGCAAATGGATAAAGCCGAACAGCTCTTGCAAGATTGGCGCGCGTGTTTTCCCGAGCGGTTTTATTTAGAATTACAACGCACGGGCAAACGTAACGAAGCGACTTATATTCGCGGCGCTGTGCAATTAGCTAAGCAAACCCAAACCCCGGTAGTGGCTACTAATGGCGTGTGCTTTTTGTCAGAAGATGATTTTGATGCCCATGAAGCGCGGGTTTGTATTCACGATGGGTTTGTCTTAGGGGATGGTCGACGGCCGAAGCGTCATACACCGCAGCAATATTTTCGCACGGCTGATGAAATGCAAAAACTATTTGCGGACATACCCTCGGCTATTAGTAATACTGTCGAAATTGCTAAGCGCTGTAATTACAAGCTGGACTTAGGGACATATTATTTGCCGAACTTCCCCATACCTGCGGGAATGACCATTGAAGAGTACATTATTGCTGAGTCGGAGAAAGGCTTAGAAGAACGACTAGCCATTCTCTTCGATAAATCAGCGCCAGAGTATGCCGAGACTCGCAAACCCTATGATGAACGCTTGGCAATCGAGCTCAAGGTCATTAACGACATGGGCTTCCCGGGATACTTCTTGATTGTGGCGGACTTCATTCAATGGGCCAAACACAATGGTGTGCCGGTGGGACCCGGACGGGGTTCTGGTGCCGGGTCGTTAGTGGCTTATGCGCTGCAAATTACCGATCTAGACCCGCTAAAATACGAATTACTCTTCGAGCGCTTCTTGAATCCTGAGCGGGTTTCCATGCCCGACTTTGATGTGGACTTTTGTATGGAAGGCCGCGACCGGGTGATTGAGTATGTTGCTGAAACCTATGGCCGTGAAAGTGTATCGCAAATCATTACCTACGGTACCATGGCGGCAAAAGCCGTAGTCCGGGATGTGGGACGGGTGTTGGGTCATCCTTATGGTTTTGTCGACAAAATCTCCAAGCTTATTCCGTTTGAGTTAGGGATCACCTTAGATAAGGCCCTGAGCCAAGAAGACGATCTGCGCGAGCGTTACGAGCACGAAGATGAAGTGCGCGAATTAATTGATTTAGCCAAAAAACTTGAAGGCATCACCCGTAACGCCGGTAAACATGCTGGGGGTGTGGTGATTGCACCGTCAGAACTTACGAACTTTAGCCCGATTTATTGTGAGGACAATGGCAGCGGTTATGTGACGCAATTCGATAAAGACGATGTGGAGACTATTGGTCTCGTGAAGTTTGACTTCTTGGGGCTACGCACGCTGACTATTATTGATTGGGCGGTGCAAGCAGTGAATAAGCGCCTCATGCGCACGGAACAAACGCCGGTTGATATTAGTTTAATTCCTGTCGATGATGAAGCGACCTTTGAGTTACTGAAGTCCTGTGCCACCACGGCGATTTTCCAGTTAGAGTCTCGGGGGATGAAAGACTTAATTCATCGCCTGCAACCGGATTGTTTTGAAGATATTGTCGCTTTGGTCGCATTGTTCCGTCCCGGGCCATTACAGTCGGGGATGGTGGATGACTTTATTGACCGTAAACACGGTCGCGCCAAAGTAGAGTTCCCCCATCCCGCATTAGAGACTATCCTTAAACCCACTTACGGGGTCATTTTGTATCAAGAGCAAGTGATGCAAATTGCGCAAGTCCTCGCAGGGTACACCCTCGGCGGTGCGGATATTTTGCGGCGTGCCATGGGTAAGAAAAAACCCGAAGAAATGGCCAAGCAGCGCAAGATTTTTACCGAAGGGGCCATCAAAAACGGCGTTGAGGAAGAAACGGCGACCTATATCTTTGACTTAATGGAAAAGTTCGCTGGTTATGGTTTCAATAAATCCCACTCCGCTGCTTATGCGCTAGTATCTTACCAAACAGCGTGGCTCAAGACCCATTACCCGGCCGAATTTATGGCGGCGGTGTGTTCATCGGATATGGATAATACTGACAAAGTGGTGACGTTTATCGATGAATGTCGCGACATGGGGTTAACCGTATTAGCGCCAGATATTAATCAAGGGGATTATAAGTTTGTCGTCAATGACAAGGGTGAAATCATCTACGGCTTAGGGGCCATCAAAGGCGTGGGTGAAGCGGTGCTCGATATTATTGTTGACGAGCGCACAAGCAATGGGCCTTATACGGATTTATTTAATTTCACCCAACGACTGGATCTCAAAAAAGCCAACAAGCGGGTGCTTGAGGCGCTGGTACGTTCAGGTGCGTTGGATTGTTTTGGTGAAGAACGGGCAACGGTCTTTATGTCACTGGAGAAAGCCGTACAAATGGCGGATAAACACGCCAAAGACCAAGCCTCGGGACAACATGATTTGTTTGGCATGAGTGAAGCGAGTGATGATGCGACGCCTGAATATGTTAATGCCAAACCCTGGCGTGAGCGGGTGCGTTTGCAAGGGGAGAAAGAAACCTTAGGCTTGTATTTCTCCGGTCATCCTATCGAGCGTTACCAGGACGAACTAAAAGCCTTTACCACATCGACTATCGCAAACTTGAAACCCAGCTATGCACAATCAGTCGTGATTGCCGGTTTTGTTGTTGGCATGCGGACCATGATGACCAAACGCGGTGACCGGATGGCCTTTGTGACCTTGGATGATCGCAGTGGGCGTATTGATATGGCGGTGTTTTCTGATCTGTATGCTGAATGTCGTGAACTGTTGAGCAGTGATGAATTGCTGGTAGTAGAAGGGGAAGTCAGCATCGATGATTACACCGGTGGCTTCCGTATGAGTTGTCGACGCCTGATGGATATCGAACAAGCGCGGCGGGTGTATGCCAAGCATATTCTCCTTAAACTGACGCCCGATACTGCGGATACCTTTTCTACTCAAGTCAAAAGCATCCTCTCCCGCCATGGCAATGGCGCCTGTCCTGTGTGCCTCGACTATCAACGCCCAGATTCCGAAGGCCGTATTCAGCTCGGCGACCAATGGCGCGTTAATCCGAGCGATGAACTACTCGATGAACTCCGTGAAGTCATGGGGCGAGAGCAGGTGGTTTTGGATTATTAGCGGCCCCATATTTAATTTCCGATTTATATAGGTTTTCATTAACTTCTCGCGATGGGGATTTCCAAAGGGGGAGATCGCGATTCTCCCCCTTTGGTCGCCGTCCGTGCGGCTTGGCCGCGCAGGCGATAATATTCAGGAAGCAGTCTCCGGCATGGCCGGAGCTGCTGGGCCACTAATAGCTTCCTTATTGGTGGCCCTATAATTTTTTCAGGAAGTGTAGAGCTTATTATTATATGGCCGCATATTTTTGGTCAATCCATGGATAGGTAAATTATCCCTTATTTTCAATGGGTTACAAGGCATTCCCCCAAATACCCCTTTCTAGACCCCTAATTGGGGGAAAAAACTCAAAAAATTTCCCCAATTAGGGGTTCAAAATGCTATAATTGGGGAAACCAGTTGGCGAGTAATTAAACAATGGAAACACACCATATTGCCCAAAATTCCCAATTTGTTGGTCGGCAATTTGAGCAGCAGCGCATTGGACAAATGCTTGATAGGCATAAAGCATCAATTTTAATTGTGTATGGTCGTCGCCGTGTGGGTAAGACGGAGCTGCTCGAGCAAACGTTCAGCCAGCGCAATATTCTCAAGTTTGAAGGGATCCGCGGTCAAACCGAATCAGAACAACGTATGCAAGTGATGACACAGCTTGCAGTATATGCGGGCAATCCTTTATTACGTGAGGTTCAGACAACTTCCTGGGTTGATGTGTTTCGACATATTGCAGAATATGTCAAAGAGGGTGTATGGACACTGTATTTTGAAGAAGTGCAGTGGCTTGCTGACTACCAAGATAGTTTTATTGCGGAACTAAAGTATGCTTGGGATAATATGTTTCGACATAATCCAGATTTGATCGTTATCCTATGTGGCTCAGCGCCGTCTTTTATGATCAATCATGTGGTACATTCGGAGGCTTTGTATAATCGTTCCCAGTATGAAATTCATTTACAGGAAATGGATCCTATTGAGGCGCATGCACTACTGCAGAAATATTCTGCTAAAGATGCCTTCCAAGCCTATTTAACCATCGGCGGGATCCCAGAATATTTGCTAAAATTAAACAGCAATTCGTCAGTTATGTTAAGCCTCTGTCAGCAATCATTCGAAAAAAATGCCTATTTTGCTGAGGAGTATCAGCGAATTTTTGTCAGTAGCCTTGCCAATAATCCTAATTTCCAAAAGACTATAGAATTCTTGAGTAAACGTCGTTTTGCGACGCGCAGTGAGATTTTGCAACATTTAAAAATGACATCAGGAAAAAACGTCACGGAACTTTTATTGGATTTAGAACTGTCGGGATTCATCCAAAAATATACTCCCTACAATACGTCTGATAATAGCTTGTTAGCACGCTACTGTATTGCCGATCCCTATTTGCAGTTCTATTTTAAATTTATCGAGCCTATCAAGAGTGACATTCAGAAAGGTAAATATAGCAAGAGTCCAACAACAGCTTTAAACAATAATCAATATAATATTTGGTTAGGCTATGCCTTTGAGCGTTTTTGCCGGCGTTATGACTATATCCTTGCGAACATATTGGGCTTCTCGGCGGTGCAGTATACCTCGGGTGCATTTTACAATCGTAGTACCATTGCCAGCGACCCTGGTTATCAAATTGATTTGATTTTTGATCGCAAAGACAATGTGTTGACGGTGTGTGAAATCAAATATCTGAGTATGCCAGCGAAGAAAAAAGTCATCGATGAGTTCGAGAATAAACTCGATAACTTGCCATTGAAACCTGGTCAAACCCTACAAAAAGTCCTCATCTCCGCCTGCGGCGCAGAGCAGTCACTTATTGACCAATATTACTTCGATAGAATTATAACCTTGGAAGATATTCTGCAGCCCCATTATTGGCAGTGAATGGCAAATGGCACTTTCCTTTCCTGCCTTAAATCACTACAATAGGCCCATGATTGAACATTGGAGCTGACAATGCAGCAAAATTTCCTTGATTTTGAACAGCCTATCGCCGAATTAGAGGCGAAAATCGAAGAATTACGCTTGGTAGGCAATGATACCGAATTGAATATTCACGAAGAAATCGCTCGTCTGGAGCACAAAAGCAAAGATCTCACTAAGTCGATTTTTTCCTCTCTCTCACCTTGGCAAGTCACCAAGCTGGCTCGCCATCCCCAGCGGCCCCATACGTTGGATTATGTTGCGGCTATCTTTACCGATTTTGATCAACTCCATGGTGACCGCCACTACGCGGATGATTATGCCATTGTTGGTGGTATTGCGCGATTGAATGATCAGCCAGTGATGGTCATCGGCCATGAGAAGGGGCGCAAGACCAACGAGAAAGTCAAACGTAATTTCGGCATGCCGCGTCCGGAAGGTTACCGCAAGGCATTGCGTTTGATGGAGATGGCGGAGCGTTTCAGATTGCCTATCTTTACCTTTATCGATACCCCAGGTGCGTATCCTGGTATTGGTGCTGAGGAGCGTAACCAAAGTGAGGCCATTGCCAAGAATTTATTTGAAATGTCACAGATGAAAACCCCGATCATTTGTACCGTGATTGGTGAAGGGGGTTCCGGTGGTGCGCTTGCTGTTGGTGTTGGTGACAGAGTCTTGATGCTAGAGTACAGTGTGTATTCTGTGATTTCACCAGAAGGCTGTGCTTCCATTCTCTGGAAGAGTGCTGAGAAAGCCCCTGATGCGGCTCAAGCGATGGGTTTGAATGCCGCCAATGTCTACAAACTAGGTTTGGTTGATCAAGTGGTCTCAGAACCTTTAGGTGGTGCTCATCGTGATGTTGGACAAATGGCCCAGAACTTGAAGACGGCCTTAACCGACAATCTATCGCAATTACAAGGTTTGTCCACCGAGCAATTGCTGCAACAGCGTTACGATCGCTTAATGGCTTATGGCCAATGAGCTAGAGCAAACATTTCCTCTTCTGGCATTATTGCGTGGCATCGCCGCGCCTGTTAAACGTTTACTGATTGCTTACAGTGGCGGTTTAGACTCCCATGTCTTGCTTGCTTTGATTGCCAGCCAGCCGGCATTACGCCAACAGTATCAGATTGAGGCTATCCATATTAATCACGGCTTGAGCGAGCATGCCAACCGTTGGTCCGAGCATTGTCAGCAGGTATGTGACGGTTTTGATATCCCTTTAATTTCGAAGACTATTACTATCAATGGGGACAACAACCTCGAAGCTAAAGCCCGCGCTGCTCGTTATCAAGCGATGAGTGAAGCAATGACGCAAGAGACGGTGTTGTTAACGGCCCATCATCAAAATGATCAAGCAGAGACGGTATTACTGCAATTACTACGTGGCGCGGGGCCGAAAGGCTTAGCCAGTATGGCGGATCTTGATAGGTTTGCTGCGGGCTATCGTTGTCGACCCTTGTTGTCATATCCGCGGGTGGCGCTTGAAGCGCATGCAAATGCCCAGCAATTGCAGTGGGTTGATGACGAGAGTAATGTTGATACCCGCTTTGACCGAAACTTCCTGCGCCACCATATTATGCCGCAACTACAACAGCAGTGGCCAGCAGCGATTAAATCATTAGCCCGTAGTGCGAAGCACTGTGCGGACTTAGATAGTTTGGTAGAAGACGTAATTGATAGGGAATTAGATGCGGCTATTAATGCTGAAACTGGCGGATTAATGATAGCAGCGCTACAAACCCAATCCCGAGAACGCCAGCATGCCATGCTACGGCATTGGCTCTATCAACACGATGCGCCGTTACCGAGCACCAAACGACTGGAACAGATCGTGGCGGATGTTATTAACGCCCGTGACGATGCCAGTCCTAGCTTTTGCTGGGGTAATGTGGGGCTGAAGCGTTTTAAGGGTGAATTGCAGTTAACCCATAATGACGAGAGTGATTTTGATAGTAGCCAAGTACTCACGTGGGATTTGGCCAGCCGACTTAACATTCCAGGGGTAGGTGAATTACAGGTCGCCAGCGGCGATGGTTTGCGTGCACCTAACGGCGAAACCGTCACCGTACGTTTTCGTCTAGGGGGGGAGCGCTTTCATCCACTGGGACGTCAAGGTTCTCACCCACTCAAGAAGCTGTTTCAGGAATGGGGTATCCCACCCTGGCAGCGTCAGCTTATTCCGTTAATTTATTACAATGAAACCCTCGTTGCTGTGGTTGGCTATGGATATCATCAGCAATACTTTCAAGCAGTTAGCGGCATTACCATTTCAGTTCAGTAAACTTTAAGCGAAAAATACCCACCATTGCCTACACTTAGGGGGAGCCTTAAGTGGAGGTGAACTTATGGGTGAAACTGAAGGGAACGAACTAACAGCAAAGCAGGCTAGTAGGTTAGTCAAATTACAATCGAGGGCTGTCAGAGATGTTGAAGGTATTATGATGCAGCACTTACAAGAATTAGCTGCGACAGATGAGCACAATCGCCCTATTATAACAGACGATGAAGTGCGCAAGCAGAAAGTTACCAAAGTCAAAGAGCTGCTGAAGTTGCTTTATGGGATTGATGGGAAATATACAGAAGAAATGCAAGAAAAATATAAAAGATATTCTGAAGACAAAACACAAGCAATGTTGAATGGAGAAGAATCACTTTGTCATATCCTTGATGATCTACGTATGACTGAGAAAGTTTCAGAAAAAGTTGGAAATGAATGGCAAAACAAAAGCGCGCACTATGGCGCTAACGGTTTTGTCCGTGCCTTCAGAGAATATAGAGGGGATCATGATGTAAAGACTCAGCAATTAAATTTCATCCGCAATAATAGTGCTGAAAGTAGCCTCTACAGGATATATTTAAAGGGAAAGGCTAAAACTACTAATGTCGATGTCGATGCCTTTAATAACAGTCTTATGGCGGCAACTAGCATTGAAAGTCTTCATGAACATGCATGGGGTTTTAAAACCATCGTTAATAATATCACTAACGCAATTGGATCATGGCTTTTTTCGAGTAAAGACAAGCAAATGTCACCCCATTCTTATGATGTATTTACCACAAAAACGGTTGATAGATTAGATGCCACCGCCGAGCAAACAAAAAAACAGACCGATTCGATTGTAAAGCCACCGGGAAAGAACTAAGGGTTGTCATCCTGTGAAAATAAGCATTTGCGCTACAAAAGCATATGATGGACCCGGAAGCGCTATAAAGTGCAATCCATCTTAATCAAAGCCTCACACCTTAAAGCAAACTTAACGCAGCCTCGATAATCAGTTATTAATAGAAAAACACCACCAAAACCCTAGAATACACCCAAAAACCGCCATTTCTTTAATATTTACTTAATCCCACCGACCTACACTTCGAGTATCTAAGCACTTATTATGATGATTAACGCGATGGATGAGATATTACAATATTTAAGAAATTTCAAAAAAGTAAAGGTTGATGAAGCAAATATCGACGAGCATGTTGCTCCGCTGATAGATATGATTGCAAAGAACGTAAACGCAATTTCTGAACAAATATTGAAAGAGCATCAGGATAGGGTAGAGCAAGAAAGACGAGAAGCACAAAATGAGAGAGTGGAAAGTGATACTGCAAATGAGGAGGAAGAAGAGGTAGAAAAAGTTATAATCAACGCAGATGATATTGTTGGACGATCCACTGACATGGCGATAATATCCGATTTTACCAGTAATGATTGTGTTAAGATGTTACAAGTGTTAAGAGGATTGCAACAAGTCTACAAGCATAGAAATCTTAGTGAATATTCGAGTTCGCCTGAAATCGATAATTCAGGCTCGCGAGCTGAGAGTGTTGAAGAGCAATATACAAAGCGTCAAGAACAAGAATACAATCTAACAAATCTCGAAATTATTCTCGAATCAGCCAAAGAAGCCAAAGCAGCTAAAGAAGCTTACAGCAAATTCAAAGACCTGCAACTAGAGGGACTTCAAAAAGTTGAAGGGATACTTTATCGTCATATTAACGAGTTGGTTGGTAAAGAAGGAGATGAAAAAGCGAATGGAATTGCTAAGATCAGAGAGCTTGTGAAACTTTTGTATGGTGTTGATTTTAATAATTATAAAGACTCTAACTCTCCTCCCGTTATTATAGATTTATTGGGAGAGTTAAGTTGTATTGAAGATATGGAAGGACCTTGCTTACCAACAGACAAGGGCACACCAGTTTTAGCAGGTTTTCTTAACTCTGATACTGGCAAGTCTAGCTTTGAACATATTCGAGAAGCGCTCAAAGATGATTCGGACTTAGTCGTACAGTTCCCCAACAGCATCTACGGTAACGTCCGGCAAGCTGAGCTGGATTTACAAATCGATGGTGCTACGGCTGATGACCTCACTAAAAATTTCACAATCAATTATAACCAATTTCAAACGATTAGCTACAATGCAGTTAATAATGAAGCCTTTAATCAATTTGATTCATGGACTGTTAAAAAAGGCTTGGATTATGTTATCAATGGTATTGCTAATTTTGTTGGCAAATGGTTTGCTAAGGCCCCAGGTGATGAACGTGTTGCTAAGCTCTATAATCTCGTGACAACAAGAACCGTGTCTGAATTAGAAGATGCCCATGAGGCTATTGAAAGAAATGCACCGAAGCCACCCAAACCTAGATAAACCAAGCCTTGTAATCCCCCTATACCCTGGTACAATGAACTCCCATCAAGAATAACGCTGATTACCTTAACGATGGGGCAATTCATGACAAAATATATCTTTATCACCGGTGGTGTTGTATCGTCCTTAGGCAAGGGCATCGCGGCGGCATCCCTCGCTGCCATTCTCGAGTCTCGTGGTTTAAAAGTAACCATTATCAAGCTTGACCCCTATATCAATGTTGACCCTGGCACCATGAGTCCGTTTCAGCACGGTGAAGTGTTTGTCACCGAGGATGGCGCGGAGACGGATTTAGACTTAGGGCACTATGAGCGCTTTATTCGTCGTACGACCACCCAATTCAACAATTTCACCACCGGGCGCATTTATTCCAATGTTATCAGCAAAGAACGGCGCGGCGATTACCTCGGTGCGACGGTGCAAGTCATTCCACATATTACCGATGAGATTAAACATTCAATCATCAGCGGAACTGATGACGTGGATGTAGCCTTGGTTGAGATTGGTGGAACGGTAGGTGACATTGAGTCGTTGCCTTTCCTTGAAGCTATTCGGCAAATGCGCGTGAACTTAGGCGCAGCAAATGCGTTGTTCATTCATTTAACTTTAGTGCCGTATTTGGGCACAGCAGGAGAGATCAAAACCAAACCCACCCAGCACTCAGTGAAGGAATTACGTTCCATCGGTATTCAGCCAGATATTTTGATTTGCCGTTCCGAGATGCCACTGCCGGAAATTGAGCGGGCCAAAATAGCATTATTTACCAATGTTGAAGAACGGGCTGTGGTCTCATTGCCGGATTTGCCCAGTATCTACGGCATTCCTATTGCGCTCTTTAAACAAGGGCTGGATCAAATCGTGGTTGAGCGCCTACAACTCTCCGCCAAAAAAGCCGACCTCAGTGAATGGCAAGGGGTCGTGGATGCGGAACTCGCATCACGGGATAAAGTCACTATTGGTATGGTGGGTAAATACGTGAATTTAGCAGATGCGTATAAGTCCTTAAACGAAGCCTTAAAACACGGCGGCATCAAGAATCGCACCAAAGTGGATATCCGTTATATTGATGCGGAAGACTTAGAAGGGGACAATGGTACACAAGTATTAACGGACTTGGATGCTATCTTAGTGCCGGGTGGTTTTGGGGAGCGAGGTACGGAAGGCAAAATCTTAGCCGCCAAATACGCCCGGGAAAACAATGTCCCTTATCTCGGCATTTGTCTTGGCCTTCAAGTGGCTATCATTGATTACGCGCGCCATGTTGCCGGCATGGAAGGCGCCCACAGTACGGAATTTGATACCGAGACAGCTTACCCGGTGGTGGGGCTAATTACTGAATGGACCACCGATGATGGTGCGGTAGAACGTCGGAGTCGCGATTCTGACTTAGGCGGGACGATGCGTCTTGGAGGCTATGAGTGTCATCTACAAAAAGGCACATTGTCCCACAAACTCTACGGCAAGTCAGACGTGGTTGAGCGTCACCGTCATCGTTACGAAGTCAACAGTAATCTCGTCCCTGATCTGGAAGCGGCGGGCCTTGTGGTCTCAGGCCGTTCAGCCGATGGTAATTTGGTCGAAATGATTGAGCTTAAAGACCATCCCTGGTTCATTGCCTGTCAGTCTCATCCTGAATTTACATCCACGCCACGGGATGGCCATCCCTTGTTTAGCGGTTTTATCGCTGCGGCCATCGCCCATAAACACAGCAAAGAGGAATAACCATGCAACTATGTGATTTTGAAGTTGGCTTAGACAAGCCATTTTTTTTGATAGCCGGTCCTTGTGTCATCGAGAGTGAACAACTCGCCATTGATACCGCGGGTGAACTCAAAGAAATGACCCAGGCGCTCGGCATTAATTTTATTTACAAATCGTCGTTCGACAAAGCCAATCGTTCTTCGCACGAGAGTTTTCGTGGGCCGGGTATTGAGGAAGGCTTGCGAATTTTGCAATTAGTCAAAGACACTATTGGTGTGCCGGTGTTAACCGATGTTCATGAAGACACCCCCTTAGCGGATGTCGCTTCTGTGGTTGATGTTTTGCAAACGCCAGCGTTCTTATGTCGACAAACCAACTTCATGCAAGAAGTTGCGCGTCAGGGCATTCCCGTCAACGTCAAAAAAGGCCAATTCCTGGCACCTTGGGATATGAAAAATGTCGTCGACAAAATGCGTGATGTGGGTAATGATAAGATCATGGTCTGTGAGCGGGGCGCGTCTTTTGGCTATAACAATTTGATTTCGGATATGCGTTCCTTGATGGTGATGCGTGATACGGGATGTCCTGTGGTCTATGATGCGACTCACTCCGTACAATTACCGGGTGGACAGGGAAAAAGTTCTGGCGGTCAGCGTGAATTTGTGCCAGTATTGGCCCGCGCCGCAATAGCCAGCGGTGTAGCGGGTATATTTATGGAAACCCATCCAAATCCAGACAAAGCCTTGAGCGATGGTCCCAATGCCTGGCCTTTGGGCAAACTGCGGGAACTATTGCACACCCTAAAAGCGCTGGATACGGTCGTCAAAGAAGAGTTACTGATCGAAACGACACTGTGATGGGGCAAACCTTACGAGGAGCAAACAATGTCAGCCATCAAAGATGTTATCGGTCGAGAAATCTTAGACTCTCGAGGTAATCCCACTGTTGAAGCAGAGGTGCGTTTAGCCTCTGGTATTATGGGGCGGGCGGCAGCACCATCTGGCGCCTCTACCGGTAGCCGTGAAGCCTTGGAATTGCGCGATGGTGACTCTCAGCGTTATGGTGGCAAAGGTGTCAGCATTGCGGTTAACCATATTAATGACACCATTCATAATGCCTTACTCGAGAAAGATCCCACGGACCAACAAGCCATCGATCAATTACTCCTCGACCTAGACGGCACCGCCAACAAAGCCAATCTTGGCGCCAATGCATTACTCGCGGTATCATTAGCCACGGCTGCGGCAGCAGCGAAGGAAACCATGCATCCCTTGTTTCGCTATTTGGCTGGCGAGGGTAGTCGCTTTACTATGCCCGTACCGATGATGAATATCATCAATGGCGGCGCGCATGCCAACAATAATGTCGATATCCAAGAGTTCATGATAGTACCAACCGGGGCGGCGAGTTTCAAAGAAGCCTTACGCTATGGCGCTGAAGTGTTTCATCAACTCCAAAAATGCTTAACCGAGCGCAACATGAGTACAGCGGTCGGCGATGAAGGGGGCTTTGCGCCTAATTTGCCGTCCAATGAAGACGCGGTAGAAATTATCCTCGAAGCCATCGACAAGGCAGGTTATAAGGCCGGCGAGGATATTCATTTAGCCTTGGATATTGCCAGTAGCGAATTTTACCGCGATGGCCAATACCATTTGAGCTCTGAAGACAAACACTTAAGCGCGGCGGAGTTCGTCGATTATTTAGCAGCCTGGGTGGATAAATACCCGATTATTTCCATCGAAGATGGCATGGCTGAAGACGACTGGGAGGGCTGGGCCTTATTGACCGAAGCCTTAGGCGATAAGGTACAACTAGTGGGGGACGATTTATTTGTCACCAATACTGAGATCCTTGAACGAGGGATCAAGGCGAAAGTGGCCAACTCCATACTCATCAAGTTGAACCAAATTGGCACCCTGACTGAGACTCTCAATGCCATCAATATGGCGAAACAAGCCGGTTACACCGCAGTGATTTCCCATCGCTCTGGCGAGACGGAAGATACTTTCATCGCTGATTTAGCGGTGGCAACGAATGCGGGACAAATCAAGACAGGCTCTTTGTGTCGCAGTGATCGGGTTGCTAAGTACAATCAATTATTGCGGATTGAAGAACGGCTTGGTGAAAATGTGAATTATCCTGGCTTAAAAGCTTTCAATTACTAGAATATTTGCTATGATAATAAGTTACTCAGTAGAATTTTTCGTTTAGGAAGGGATGCTGTCACGATGAAAGCGCTTACCACGTTAACAGTGGTTTTATTTTTGGTGTTGCAATGCAAGCTGTGGTTTGGTGACGGCGGCTTGAGTGATGTGTTGCACCTCAAAAAATCTATCGCGCAACAGCAATTGGTCAATAATGAGCTAACTGCCAAGAATACAGCCATGCTCGCTGACATTAATGATCTTAAACGCGGTCATCAAGCCATTGAAGCTCGGGCTCGCAACGAGCTGGGGATGGTGAAACAGGGTGAAGTGTTTTATGATATCATCACGTGACTGTTGATGATTAAAGGAATATCCCATGCGCTTTCTGGTACTTCTTTGCTGTGCGTTCCTGTTGGTTGCTTGTGAGGCCCAACATTCTACTGACGAAACCACCGTCAGCAAAACCAACAAATACAATACCATTACCAAGTCCAAATTAGTCAAATGCCTAGGCCAGCCAACCCGTACTCTCAAGACCGACGGCCAGGAGTATTACAGCTATATTACGGCTAACCGTTGTGATGCTATCTTTACCCTCAAAGATGACAAGGTCGTCGATGTGGAATTCCGCATGCCTCATATTTATCCCTTGGGCATGAAAGTGAAACATTCCCAATGTCATATTGCCAACGAAAAATGCTTGATAGGTTAAGGTCATGAAGATACTCGTCAGCAACGATGATGGGGTCTATGCCCCTGGGATCCAAGTCTTGGCACAGACCCTATCCGAAATCGGTGAGGTAGTGGTCGTGGCACCAGACCGTAATCGCAGCGGTGCCAGTAATTCCTTATCCTTGACTCGTCCCTTGAGGCTAAAAACCATCGAGAACGGTGCCATCAGTGTTGAAGGTACACCGACGGATTGTGTGCATTTGGCGTTGACGGGTTTGTTGGATTTTACGCCGGATATCGTGGTCTCTGGGATTAATGCAGGGGCTAATCTCGGTGATGATGTGTTGTATTCAGGCACCGTGGCAGCAGCGACAGAGGGGCGTTTTTTGGGGTTTCCGGCAATTGCGATTTCGCTGGTGGGGACGGAGTTTAAGTATTACCAAACAGCAGCAATGGTGGCACGGCAATTGGTCGAGCGAATAGCTTTGGCAACGCTGCCTAGTCAAACCATCCTCAATGTGAATGTGCCAGACTTACCTTATGACAAGCTGCAGGGGATGGAAGTGACCCGGCTTGGCACCCGTCACAGTGCGGAGCCTACCATTAAGCAAACTGATCCCAGGGGCAATACGATCTATTGGGTGGGGCCAGCGGGGCCTGAGCAGGATGCGGGGCCCGGGTCAGATTTTCATGCCATTAGCCACAATCGCGTGTCAGTGTCACCGATGAAAGTGGATTTAACCCACCATGAAGCCATAACGGATGTGGATCAATGGTTAGATGGTTTAGTGAGTTAATGGTTGTGCGCAGGTTTATTCTACTCGGTATTGTGCTTGTAGCAGGGCTTGTCGGCGCCTGCAGTGACAATGAAACCTCAGCGCCAGTGGTGAATGGCTGGCAACAGTCACCAGAGACCTTGAGTGCTTATATTGTCCAGCCTGAAGATACGTTATACGCCATAGCTTGGCGTTATGGCCGTGATTATCGTGAGCTGGCAGCGGCCAATAATATCCCGCCACCGTACCATATTCATCAAGGTCAGCGCATACACACCAACTATGCTCAAAAATCAACCGCAAAAAATTTTCAAAATCAGCGAACTAAATCGCAGTTTTCGTTGTCAAAGGAGAGTAAGCAAGAACCGTACCGGGCTAAACTCAACTGGCAATGGCCCGCTCAAGGTAAAGTCGTCGGTCGTTACTCAGCCCAAGGTGTGGCTAACAAGGGCATTGATATTGCCAATCGACGGGGAACCCCCATCAAAGCCAGTAGTGGCGGCGAAGTGGTTTACAGTGGGCATGGTATACGGGGTTACGGGAATTTGATCATCATTAAACATAGTCCAGAATACTTAAGTGCCTATGCCCATAATGATCAAAATTTAGTAAAAGAAGGGCAACGGGTTAAAGCCGGACAAAAGATTGCCAGCATGGGGTCGACGGGTAGTCAAACCGTGGGCTTGCATTTTGAGATACGCCGAGCCGGTAAGCCGGTTGATCCGTTGCAATATTTGAACAAAAAAGCAGCATAGCCGCAATTGAGAAGGAATAGTGCTTGGAATTGGGCAAGAGTTCGTTGTATAGTTTACAACGGTGCCGGGATTCCGGTGCTGGGTATTGTTCCCAGGGTCAAGGATGACAACAAGTGGGAAGTACGTTGGTGGCGGCGTGCTGTCCGGGTATATTTTGGAGGGTCTCATGCCAAAAAAATCGCAAAAACAGGACGTATCTGCGAAGAAAGGAAAACCATCAACCGCATCATCTGATGATGATATCACTCTCGACGATGATGAAGCGTTAGCAACCGATGACGCTTCAGAGGCTCATGATGAACAAGATGAGCAAGAAGCCGAGAACGACGCCAAAGCGCGCAAGCGTGCCCTGGCGGACACTAAGAATTTTGATGCAACACAACTCTATCTCGGTGAGATTGGTTTTTCACCATTGCTCAGTGCTGAGGAAGAGGTTTATTATGCCCGTCGCGCGCTCAAAGGCGACGAGCAAGCCCGCACCCGCATGATCGAAAGCAATCTGCGCTTAGTAGTGAAGATTGCGCGGCGTTATATTAACCGTGGTTTAGCATTGTTAGATCTTATCGAAGAGGGGAATCTCGGCTTGATAAGAGCCGTTGAGAAGTTTGATCCTGAGCGAGGTTTTCGTTTTTCGACCTATGCAACCTGGTGGATTCGTCAGACCATCGAACGGGCCATCATGAACCAAACTCGCACTATTCGATTGCCCATTCATGTGGTGAAAGAACTCAATGTCTATTTACGGGCAGCACGGGAATTAACCCAGGCGCTGGATCATGAACCCTCCCCAGAAGAAATCGCTGAATTGGTGGATAAACCCATTGATGAAGTGAAGCGCATGCTGGGGCTCAATGAACGGGTCGCATCGGTCGATACACCTATCGGCAAAGACGCGGATAAGAGTTTATTGGACACCTTGGCGGATGACCAGAATATTGATCCGGCTTTGATGTTACAAGACGAAAATTTGCGTGACATTCTCAACAAATGGCTGGGTGAATTACCGGAGAAGCAACGGGAAGTGTTATCTCGCCGCTTTGGTCTGCGCGGCCATGAGAAAGCTACCCTTGAGGAAGTGGGTCGCGAGATTGGCTTAACCCGCGAACGGGTGCGTCAAATCCAAGTCGAAGCACTTAAAGCCCTACGACAAATCATGGACGAGCACGGCATGTCCAGTGAATTGTTGTTTGTGGAAGATTAAAGCAGCTAACCCAGACAAGCATTCGTGGGCGCAGTGACTGATTGCATTGCCCCAGGGGTCCCCTGCAACTTGCCTGGTGGTGAAGGACAGTTTTAAGCCAGCGTTACTATGTTAGCTAATGCGTTTGCATTACTTATTTTTGGGCTTTGAAATAGCAATAGCCTTTGCCACCATCAACAACTTCACGATCGTCACTAAGCGTAACTTTACCATCATAACTACCTTCCATATTTGCGTAACATGAAATAGCGTTTTTATTGCCAGTGTAGTTATCTTTTTCATTGAAATAAAATTTCAGGTTGCCAATTCGTTTGCCTTTGCCTTTGTTATCTTTATCATATTCATAGACATTAATGTAATTATCCACAGAACCGTGAGAAAATTTTGTATAATCGCGAATGCAGTAGTTATTAGAGTCAGCTGAAATTTTATTCCCCGCTTTTAGTGGTTTGGCATCACTACAAATTGAAAGATTACTTCCAGACGATCGTGATAAATAAATGTCTGTGCTGCTTTTGTTATCCAGGCCAATGCGAATTTCATTATTTTTTGCAAATGCATTTACTGATACAGTTGCAATCGCCACAGCCAAACAAAATGTCATAGTCTTCATGGGGCCACCTATTATTGAATATTTACTCAAAGTATAGATCAGTATTGCCAATGAGCTAGAGCTTAATAGTCACTTAAGTTAAATGCTCTGGTTAGGCTATATTCACTGTTTATGACTATCTTGTGGACGTTTCAAGTGGGCCATTGTTGGATTTGCTAGACTTACAATAAGTACAATGAAAATAGCGAGTCAATCATGGGGTATTTAGTCGCGCTCCTGATAATTTTATTTGTTCCTGTTGCTTCAGCAGAGTCCTCATCAGTGTATTGTCCTGATCATGTTACTTGCAAAGGCCAAGATTTTTCTAGTTGTGTGCCTGCCAGTGGTATTGCTCTTAGCCCAGCAGGTATGTCTTGTATCTCACCTTCACCGCAGGGTGGTTGTGGTGGCGCAGGCCGCTATGCGTTCTCTCAAGCGGATTGGGTTCAAGGAGTGGGAAGTACCTGCCGTTACATTGGCGAACCAATGTCGGGCCATACAACATCCCTAACCTATACGACACAGGCAAAGTATCAGAGCCCTGCCAATTTGCGCCTCAAAAAGAGCTGGGGCATGATTATGGAAGGCAATTGGACCTGCTTGTCTAAGGCTAGTCAAGCAAGAGATTGTCCGTGGCAGGCTATCCAGCTTCCTGAATAGTGTCTATTCGCTAGCCAGTTTATCTTTAAGTATCGAAATGAAGGATCCCCAGCCGACTGCAATAACATTATCTGCTAATTGCACAGGTTTAGGCGTTCGGCAAACAATGTAGCCCGGTGTCATACAATCATATTCATCCATAAATTTAAATACATGTCTTGCGTCGCTGCGGGAAGGGGTTTCAGTCCATTTAACTTCAATAGGAATATATTGCCGATTGAACTCAATTACATAATCAACTTCAGGACCAGCATGGTCATGCCAATATTTTAGTTTAGCCTGGGGTAAGAATAAATGAATAAGTTTAACAATTTCATTACCGACAAACTGCTCGAATAAATCACCATAGTATTTTTGCGGTAATCGCAACCCTTCACCTGCAGCAATGCGGCGAACGCCCAGATCAAAAAATAAATACTTCACGGCTTTGGTTAATCGTCGTCTTGACGGTGATTTGGTTAACGGCTCTACACGATTGACGACCAAACAATCCATTAAGATCCGATAATATTCATTCAGTGTGTGCCTTGAAAGACCAAGTTCTTCTGATAATTTGTTAATATTCGTCTCTTTACCAGCGCCAATAGCCGCATAGGTTAAAAAACGAGAAAAACTGGCGAGATTACGTACCAGTGCCTCTGCACGCACTTCTTCTTCTAGATAGATATTTACGTATGAGTTTAATAGCTCTTCTTTATCCGATGCATTTTTTTGTTGAATGATTTCAGGCAAACTGCCATTGAGTAAAAGATCATTGATATCCAGCATCTGCGGCGACATCTCTAATACGCTCAATGCGTCCATCCGCAACTCAATGACACGCCCTGGTAATAGGTTTAATTCGATATTTTCACGGTTATGTTTTAGCTTCCTGGCTGATGAACCAGTTAATACAAAATTCGCAAGCTTCTGATCAATGGCGTATTGAATAGTATCCATAATTGCAGGGATTTTTTGGATCTCGTCGATATAAACCAGGGGTTTTGCTGTATTATCATTCAATGTCCGATAAGCCTTGAGCTCACCTAGTAGCAGCTCAGGATTGGTTTCATAGCGTCGGCGAACATCAGCTTCAAGGAACGAATACTCTAAGTTAGTCGTAATTTGTTCAACGAGGAGGGTAGATTTCCCGGTCTGGCGCGGGCCAAGCAGGAGGATACTTTTATCCCGGGATAGAATATTGTCGATACGTGATTCTAAAAGTCGGTGTATAAATTTCATACCAGAATAGTAGTTGAAATTTGTAAACGATTCAACATATTTCACTGAAATCTGCCGGCTAATTTACAAATTTCATTGAAATTTGTAAATACTCCGGCAAATTTCAAGGTTTTTGCTTGCTAACACATTGATTTTTCGAGAAATGCTTATTTATAGGTCAAAAATAAAGAGATTAGTGAAAAAAGAATCATTATTGGCTCTGGATTTACATAAAGCCCCGTTAAAAGGGGCTTTTCAAGAAAGTTATGTTGTAAATGGTAGTGTTTACCCTTTTATGCGCAAAAAGAGACTGGTGCGGAATGTCGGTTTTTAAGACTGCTATTGCCAATTTAGGGGAAAATATCGCTTATAGTGCTAGAACTTAACCATCCGGGTCAGGATATTGTTCTTATCAATAAAATGGTGCTTCAAGGCACCTAAGAGATGTAATACCAGTAAGCCAAAGATCAGCCAGCCAAAGAATTCATGGACTTTGTTACTGACTTGGCCTAAATCTTTGTCCGCAGGAATACCGGGCATGGCGAGCATCAAGTCGCCGATGTGGGGGAGTTTGTTAGCGACGGTGGACATTATCCACCCGCTTAAAGGCATGATGATAACAGCAGCGAACAGCATATAACGGGTAACACAGGCCAGAAAACATTCCCACTTAGCCATGGAATCGGGGTATTTAGGTTTAGGATTAATGAGTGCCCATAATACGAACAGTATCATGATGCATAACACAGTTAAGCCGGTTAGTTTGTGTAAATTATAAACGGTTCCTTTCCATTCGCGAGGCAAATCTCCCATGAAAGCGCCGACGCACAGCATGATGGGCACCACTATCATCAAAATCCAGTGTAAAAACTTAGTAACAGGACTATAAGTCGAATCAGTATTGCGAAGTGCCATGGTGAAAACTCCTTTTTGCGCATTTAAGTCTTTCAAGGATATAATGCTTGACCATAAATGTTAAGTAATACTAGGTGACTTCATGAAACTAAGCGACAAAGCTAAACCCCTCCAACAATCCGGTATTCGTAACGCCAGTGTTCGCTGCGCCGAAATTGGCGGTATCAACCTTGGCCAGGGGGTGTGTGATTTACCCATCGCTGACTCTATCAAAGAAGCCGCCTTCGAGGCGATTCGCGCGGATAAAAGTATTTATTCCCCAGCCCAGGGGGTGGGGAAGTTACGCCATGCCATTGCCGAGAAAATTAATCGTTACAACAATATTCCAGTGGATGAAACCAACATCCTCGTTAGCCATGGTGCAACAGGGGGATTTGTGTGTGCGGTAAATTGTGTGTTTAATCCCGGTGATGATGTTATTGTGTTTGAGCCGTTTTATGGTTATCACAAAAAGATTTTGGACATGTACGGCATTAGTACCACCGGTGTTGATATTAACATGGCGGATTTGAGTATCGACCTCGATCAAGTGCGCCATGCTATTGGACCAAATACCAAAGGCATTATCATTTGCACACCCAATAATCCCACCGGTAAAGTCTACAGCGAAGCAGAACTGACGGCACTTGGCGAACTTGCTCGCGAACACGATTTGATTATTATTACTGACGAGATTTACGAATACATTACCTACCCTGGTCATCAACATGTGTCTTTGGCAAGTATGCAAGATTTCAAAGACCGTACAATAACCATCTCAGGATTCTCTAAAACCTATAACATGACCGGCTGGCGCTTAGGTTATGTGAGTGCACCGGCCAATATTATCGACAAAATGGCCCTGGTGCAGGACTTATTATATGTTTGTCCTAGCACGCCTTTGCAATATGCGATGTTAGCAGCGTTGAGCGTGGATGATAGCTATTATAGTGACTTAAGCAATAAGTTTTATCAAACAGGTCAGCAAGTTGTAGATAAGCTTGCAAAGCTCGGCTTCAAACTTGCGATGCCCCAGGGTGCTTATTACATCATGACCGACTTTAGTGAGTTAGATTTCGCGGATGACAAAGCAATCACTAATCACTTACTAGAACATGCCAAAGTGGCAGTAGTGCCAGGCAGTTCGTTTTTTATCGAGCCTGCGCGCGGCAAACAACTCATTCGCGTCTGTTATGCCTTGCAAGAAGACACAGTATTGCAAGCACTAGGGCAGATAGAAGCAGTGTTAGCGTGAGGGCTACGTTTAAGTATTCCGAGCATTATATGCGGACATGAATGAGGACATTTTTCTATAACCATATGATTTTAAAGGAAAAAAATACGGACATGGGGTGTCCATATTCTGGCCTTTGGGCCGCATAAGGTATAAAGATAATAGTCTTAAATAGAGGTAATATTATGACGAAAATTTATGACCCATTACCAACGGTATCCTTAAATGCTGGCAGCGAATATTTTCACAGTGGTGAATTGCCGGTGATAGTCCATTTGGATGACTCAGCCTTGGATGTGATGCTGGATTACAAACATGTCAAAGCCATTACTATCAATGCTGATGCGCCTATCAGTGAAGCACGGGCGGAGATGCAATTTTGCGGCGTGCATTTGCTCTTGGTCACGGATAAAGATGCGCGGGTGGTAGGCTTAATCAGCTCAGAAGACATTCTCGGCGAGAAGCCCGTTGTCATTACGGAAAGCCGACATATAGCCAGAGCTGATATCACGGTCAAGATGGTCATGACACCACAGAGCGATATCATCGCTATTCCTATGGAAGAGCTGCGCATCACCCGGGTAGGGCATGTTTTGCAAACCCTCAAGAATGCCAAACAACATTACGCCTTAGTCGTTGAAATCAATCCAGATACCCAAGCGCAAACCGTGCGGGGATTATTTTCCCTCAGCCAAATCAGCAAACAGCTCAGCATCAATATCAGTGATGAAGAGCTGCATGCCACGAGCTTGGCGGATCTGCAGAAGAAGATTGAGGATTAGCTCAATTACATACTTGCTGTATAGGTAGAGCGGCATTCCTCTCTTTGATCTAGAGCATCTAGCATACGGCCATGTCGAATAAGGTATTCCATATCAACTCCTGGGTAATTGAGTTTTTTGATATAGTTTTTGCACAGCTCCTCAGTGACTTCAAAGATAATAGGTATGGTTCTTGAGTCATCGCCACCACAGAGTTGATTTGCCTCTTGAATTTGCCACATTTCTTGAAGTTTTTTCTTTAGCGCAGGATTTTTCTGTTTAACCGCTATGGCTGAAGTAACAGTACGTTCTTTAGCGTCGAGGCTTTTTTTCATTTCGCCTAACACATAACGAATAAACTTGAGGTCATAGTGACATTTAGGAAAGTACATAACTTTATGATACTCATCATCAGGTGCTAGTAATCGACTATAGCAGGGCTTTAGAGAGGTGTAGCAGATAATAACCTTCCGATCTGGGAATGCAGCTTTCAGTGAATAGCCATTCAGGAAGCCAAAACTTGGATAGCCGTTTTGAGCATGATCGTCTTCCACAGCAGAACAAGTGACATGAACAAGAGTAAATTTTTCTATTATGGGTTGTCCTTCATCATCGGTTTTTTTATAGTCACAGTGGTGGATGCTGAAGTCAACAAATGAGACAGAGTTATCACCAACATTACAAATGTTAGTGTAATGCTGTACATGGCTGTGATCTCGAAATAAGTCACGGCAAGTAGCATAAGCTGTACTAAGTAAAGCATGGAGGTCTAGATTGATAGTGAAGTTTTTACTACTCAGCAGTTTCTTCGAAAACCACTGTGTCCAGGAAACATCACGACAAGGAATGATTTGAGATATTACTCTCTCGCTATTATTATCAAGCTCTGCTATCAACTTATCATTAACAAGATTAGTTGGAGCAACAACCCGAGGTCGTCGACGAAGCATTTTTCTGGCAATACGTCGATTATGGGCTTCAATCAGACTTCGCATCCCCTCTGTCACTTGCGGGTCATAGGGGCTCTCAGGGAGAAATCTATCATAATACTTAAGTAAGATCTTGAGCATACGTTCAGGCGTTGAATGTTGACTTTTTAGTAGATTAGGATCATGTATCAGCCACTCAACGATATTAAATGGTTTCGTAAATTTTATAATTTTGTAGCCGTATTGTAAGAGTGTATCAACAGCTTGTTCGTTACCTTCCATAACAAAATTAATTAACATTTCAAAGTATTTACCTGGCGCGGCTCTATAATGTAGCATTAATGCAAGCATTCGCGGCGATTTTGCAAGGTAATAATTGTCAATTTTATTTACTTTTCCATCCCAACGACGGTGGCTGCGTGAAGCAATAATCGCACGGCGTTCGTCACTTTTTTCGAACCTCTTTTTTTGAGGATTATAAGTCACTTTGGTGTAGTTTTGGGTTAATAACCATCGTACAACATGCATTTGATCAAAGCGAATGGCATAGGCAATGGGGTCAAAGCCTAGAGGGCAAGCTTTTGTAATGAGAAAAGGCTTTTCTTTTGCCATGGTTATCATTGCTTCTAAATCACCCTCAATCGCTGCCTGAAGAAATGGGTGGCGCTGAGGAATCCCGCGGTCACGACGATTCAGCAAATCACGTACGGCGATGTTTCGTTGCCTTATGTAATTTTCATGACTCTCTTGTGTGTCAGTGGTTTTACCCCGCTCTCTCTCCAATCTTTGGAGAATTTCATAATTATCACGGCAACTATTTTCTTCAGCGACGGTTTTGTTTGGAATCGCTTGGTAAGTCTCTACCATAATACGGAAGAGTTCAGTGGGTCCGAGGTTATAGGCCATATCGATCGCTTGATCTCCCCAAGGGCTGCGTTCAAGGATGGCGCGGGGATTATCTCTGACGATTAATTTAGCATCTTCAGGCTTATTGAATATAATAGCCCGCTGCAATAGTGTGAAATCTCTGGGTTCATATCTATCAGAATCAAGGATAGCCTCTGCACCACGGAACTCTACTGCCCAGCCTGTATTTGATAATAAGATGAGATCTTTATAATCATATGGGTCATCGCGATCTTTACAGTTTCCGTGATTTAATTCTTCTATGTTTAATATAGGAGGTATGGTTTGTTTTCCTGGGTATTTTTTGCCGGCTCTAGCGTAACCTAAAAGCTCGCTAGATCTTTCCATTGCTGCGGTTAGAAATATCTGAACTTCTTTATTATGAGGAGCAACGGCATTAGCAAGGTTAAGAAATAGCCTCGCCATTTCATCTTGGTAACTTGCAAATGAAAATCTTGCCCGAGGATCTCGAGGTAATTGATTGGGTCTGTGAAAATATCTGCTAATGTTACAGTCTGCGTTTTGTGCCGCGGTACAATCAAGGATTATCTGGCGCATTTTCCCGTAGTTACCCGCTCGGGCAATCAACATACCAGACATCATACCATCTCGATGTATAGCAAAAATCATGTCCTGAGTGGGGGTACGGCCATCAAGACTGCGGATCCTAAAGATAACTTCAGTAAAAGTGTAATCCATATTCTCGTGGCCACCTTCCCAACAAGGGCAGACTTGTCCACTATGGTAGTTACTCGCATTTTTGAGCCGTTCGATCGACCATTTGGGCGTGGTGGGGTAATGCTGTTGCGTAGAGGCTAAGGCTACTGGGCTTTCTTGTTCGCTACTGGCAGTACAGCTTGCACCACTAGGTGTATCAAAAAATTGACTAGAATACATAGACTTAATCCTCTCGATGGTTTGTTAGTATTTATTTTGGCCAGATGGTAAGGGTTTACTGAATTTAAGTCAACAAGATTACGTAAATTTACGGACAGATTTTGGCTTGCACAAGAATAAGGCATTGTTTACAATTGCGGCCACTATTTTGATTCGATGTCACCACTATGATAAATATTGAAAAATTTATACAAGGCCACCCGGCATTTGATCATGCAGATGATATGGCGCAAGTCACTAAGCCCCTGAATAAGCTAGGAATTAGCTATTTTGCTCATGTGCGGTTAGATAATAATAACAATGCTGTGATAACCAATAACCATCCAAATTATCTTGAACACTATTTCAGCGGTTACAATTTCAATTATGATTTACATATGGCTGACATCGAGAGTCATGGTTTTTTCCTATGGGATTTAGCAAAACCAAAGGGCAACTCCGAAAAACTTTATCAACTCGCCCAGGCCCATGGAGTAGGACACTTATGTACCTTAGTTCGCCGAGAAGCGGGCTATAAGCATTATTACCATTTTGGTGCTGATCCTCATAACGATACTATGAACACCTTCTATACTCAGCATATGGATTTATTGGATAAATACCTACTCTATTATAATGAGCAATTCTATTTAAATGATAATCTATTCAAGCTCGAACGCTTTAGTTGCCCTATCGGTCATAATGAAGATTCAACCTGGGAGTCCGAAACCCTCATGCTCGACCAAGATGAAATCGCAGCCTATCTTGAGAGCATTGGTAGTCGCGAGCCTTGTGAAGAGGCACTCAATAGTATTACCCGGCGGGAATTTCAATGTGCCCACTACATGCTGCACGGCATGACCTCAAAAGAAATCGGCGCAAAAATTCATATCTCACCCCGTACTGTCGAAGTGTATCTTGAGCGTTTGCGTAATCGCTTTGGTAGCAAAAACAAAATCGAACTAGCCCGTCATTTGATCGAGGCTGGTTTTCTTGAGCAAATTTAATTCTCTATAACGATTACGCAATTTCACTGACATGACAGCACGATTCAGTTGGGTATACTCCTGCGTAATAATTAACACTACAGGGCAATCCCATGTATTTATCAACGTCAGCAATAAATCAGCAATATTTAACCATTGATTTACATAAAGATGCTCATGGTAAACCTCAATTTATTGTCAGTGATAGGTGGGGGATCAAAGCCAGCTTTAGCGAATTCCGCATTGCTGATCCTGAATACCATGACACATTGGCAAAGATTGATTCTGATGCTGACAAGCAAGCATTCACCCTTAACTACTTACAAACCCAATTGTCTCACCCCAATCGCTTTGCGGTTGAGAACGTTAATGGGCGTGAAGAATTAATTTTTGCGCCACTATTTTGTTTGCGCGGCGGTGGTTGGAAAATCAACTTATTGATGGGGCTCCAACAAACTGCTTTAGGCGCTGTAGGATCACTTATTCCAGGACTTTCTGCACCTGCCAATGCGCCTTTGCAAGGTGGCTTGAGCCTCGTCAGATATTCTATCACCCATCGCGGCAAAAAACATGACGAAACAGAAGCACAAAAAGCTTACGTTACAGGTATGACATCTGGTGCAGCAAGCGGTGTTGTCGGAGCATTACTACCTGGTGGAAATCTCGTAAAAACCGCTGCTAAAGTCCTCGCTAAGGGAGCAACGGCAGGAGCAGCGAGTTCCGTGGTCAGACGCAAAATGGATGGAGAAAAATTCAGTCTCAAACAAACACTAAAAGATGCCGGCAAGGGTGCTGCTGTAAGTGCTGTAAGTGAAGCAGCCGGCGGAGCTGCCAAAAAAGCACTGGGTAAGGCTGTTGCACCTGTATTAGAGGATGCCTCCAACGGTGCCAAAAAATTAGTTTCTGCAGCTGTAAAAGTCGCCTCTAAGTCAGTTGCTAGTGGTACTGGTCGTGCAACAGGAAATGTGTTGAATGGTAAGCCTGTCAGAGATGGTGTTGGTGAAGACATGGCCTTTGGTGCGGCAGAAGGTGTTCTTGATGTTCTGGTTGAGGCAGCGCAACGTCGGATGGATGAACACCAACAGCAAGTTGATGACGAAGCTGCAGCAAATGCTGCTGATGAAACGCCTACACCGCCGACTAATCCAAGTACGCCTGATGGGGCGACACCAACGACAAAGCCAAGTAAGCCAATGACTAGAGCTGAAGCGCGTAAATGGTTAAAAGAAGCAAAGGCCGCTAAAGCAGCTCATGATGCGCATATTGATAACATAATGAAAGGTATTCACAAAAAAGATGATTACACTTATAAAGTCAAAGATAAAAAATATGCACCTAAGAATTCAGCAAAAGTACTCGGCAATCAAGGTAAAAAAGAAGTTACAATCGAAACAAAAAACGGTAGCACACGGTATAAAATCAAAGACGCTTTTGGTGATACATATTTAGATACCAAGGATTTAATCGCAACATCGCAAACACTGTTAGCTGATATTCGCGCGGCTCAAGCTGCCTATGATAATGCGCTAGGAGCGACACGATCTGGACTATCAGATAGATATGTGCCACCAGCAGTTATTGAACCTACGCCTCCACCAGCTCCTGCGCCACAACAACCAGCTCAGGCACAACGTCCTGCTGCTCGGGTACCAGAACCAGTTCCGGCAGTTCAACCTGAGCCTGCACCGCAACCTGACCCAGCACCACAACCAGACCCGGCGCCACAACCAGACCCGGCACCACAACCAGACCCGGCACCACAACCAGACCCGGCGCCACAACCAGACCCGGCACCACAACCAGACCCAGCACCACAACCAGACCTGGCGCCACAACCAGACCCCGCACCACAACCAGACCCCGCACCACAACCAGACCCGGCACCACAACCAGACCCAGCACCACAACCAGACCCGGCACCACAACCAGACCCTGCACCACAACCAGACCTGGCGCCACAACCAGACCCGGCACCACAACCAGACCACGCGCCACAACCAGACCCGGCGCCACAACCAGACCCGGCACCACAGCCAGACCCGGATCCGGATCCTTTCATTCAACCTTGGATACCTGATCCTGTCGATCTGGCAATTGAAGAATATCATGTGCTACTAATGGATAGTTGCATTAATGTTTATGATCGCTGGGGGATCCATAGTCGCATTAGCGCGTTGTATTTTGAAAAATACACAGGTAACAAGCCACCAGTTCAGCCAGTTGAAATGATTGATGTGTTGATGCAGCTCATGTCAGCAGCGCGTATTGAGTTAGAGACAGCGCAAGCACATATTGCTAGTTTTGTAGAACCTCCCAAGCATTGGCAGATACGACTCACTGCTGCTATGACTGCCTGTGATGGGCTACAGTCGCTTTATGACAATTACCAGCAAGGATTCTCTATCTCGGTAATTCCGCCAGAATATTATCATTTGCTCGAGAATGCTAATAGGCTCAGTGATTCTCCCGATGAAGCAGGTTACTACTACATCATCGGTGTCAATCTCATGCTGGGTGCATTAGGAGCTGTTAATTACCATGCCGCACAACAGTATTTACAACAAAGTGCTAATTTGGGTTGTGTGCTTGCTCTTCATGCGTTGGCATTTATGAACTATTACCCCAGTGCTGACCTTGATTATGTTATGAATTTCAATTCAGCCGTTAGCTTCTTTAATGCCTACATGGAAAATAGTGAAAGTGAGGAATTACATGATGATATTCACCATAAGCTTGACAGCTTTAGGCAGCAGTCTTTTGATCTTAATCAAAGTGCGACAACGTCCTACTGCAGTGACGGCGATGACAGCAGTGATATAAATGATGATGGACATTTTGCAACAGAACGTGGGCTAGAATCAGTGGATACAATACTGGAATACGTTGCTGAAGAAAGTGACCGAATTGCTTGGCTTGAACATCTTGAGGCAGGACATAAGCGCACAGTCTCTGAAGAGTTTGGCTATGGTCAATTAGGTAGTGCCCGTGGTGCTGAGTCCGTAGCGTCATTATTGGAGATGGTTGCAGAGCGTGATGACGAAATAGCAAGACAAGAACTTGCTGAACATAATCCACCACCATTGCCCGCCGAACCTCGGCGCCAAGAGCCTCAAGCATTTTCGTTACAAGCGGGCTTAACCCAGGTTTTTGCCCAGCGCGAACAACGACGTTTGGAACGGCAGCGGCAGGAAGAATTAAAGCAACGACTCAGTACACCAGAAGGCTTTTTTAGTCATTATTTGGGGGATAGTGCCAGGACTGATGCAGTAGAAGTGCGACCTTCAGGCTATACTTTTGGTGATGCGCTACAGGCTGCAAAAGTAATAACACCCTCAGGGGGAGGTCGTCGATAAATTAGTCAACCAATGGGCAGGTTTGGGCGTAGATAATAGCACAGCGGTAACTGCATATTTGCCTGAAGGCATGCTATGATTACCGATAGCGATCACACGGATGTTATCAATGCCCAGTTTCGAGGAAATACAATCAGAACGCACGCGTGCCCAGCAGACATTTCAGCAATTAATGAAAGCTGTGCCGAAGCTTTTCAAGGTCGTTCACCGGTTTATTGAACAGACTGAGCTCTCTCGCTGTTATCAGCAGACAGATAATCATAAGTATTTTTCTATATTTTCAGGCGTTCTACGCTACATTATCCGTTATAATCATTCTGAACTTTGTATTGAACTGCCCAAAAATCATGGCAGTAGTTTTAAGTCATTTACCCTTGGGCGTCGCCAGAGCAAAAAACATAAAGCGTGTCATCTTGATTTATTTTATACAGTTAAGGATGTTAAAACCGTCGCTGGTGCATTTGGGGCAGTCACAAAGGGGGCGGGGACTATTACCGCGACTCAGCCTGATGCTATATCCTGCACCCGTGTTAGCAAACTTCAGCCTAGCAAAGACGATGCGCCTCTATACCTCAAACGCCACACCCAGCAAGATAATTTTCGGGTGCTAAAAACCTTCCACCATCGCTCTACCCTGGAGAGTACTCTCTATGTAGCAAGACATGAAGCATGCCACCATCGTCTTGTTCCACATACTCATCCAAAAAGCTACCAAGATGATATAAAAGACCGTGAAATTTGGTTTAACATACATGGGCAGCCACAAATTACCATGCGCTATCTTGGGCAACCAGTTAACCCATTGTCTTACGTTACCCGTGCGCAAAAGCTGCAGGCCTTTATCAATATTTTGCAGACATACTTGGAGCAAATTTACGAGCATGATGTTTTTCACCTCGATTTGAAAATCGATAATTTTCTGCGAGACAAAAGGCGGGGCTCTAATGCTAGAGAACAGTATAATATTGTCGATCTAGGTAATCTAACGCGCGAAAAATCTGCCCATGTGCATGCGACCCATGGCTATATTCCAGCAGAATCATTGCGTTATCGAGCCTCCTTTGCTGAGAATAACCGCTTAATCTTAGAGAAAATTGATAATCAATACCCTTCTGCATCGATAGACCAATTTGCTTTAGCGGTTATCATCGAGGAGTTACTTGGTTTGCCAGAGTCATACTTAATGATTGACTTGGCTTATTATAACTATGACTTACTCGATGAGGAAGAGCGTCGACGTAACGAGGCCGCCCATAGTTTTTGGGTTCAAAATGGCCGGCCTTGTTACGGCTTCAAGTGGGAAGATGAGGCATATGATTTTTCTCATAATGATATCAAAACAGTTAACGAACAACTTAAAAGACTCCGAGAAGAAAAGAAACACTTATCAGTATTATTACCAGGCATAATCGCGAAAATTACTGCACTAATAAAAAATTCAGCGCAATCAATTAATTTCAAGAACGAACAACAACAGCATTTAACCAAAATAAGTGTCAAGATTAATGGTTACATTACTGCTATCAATAAATTTTTCCAAATTATCTCTCAGTCTGGGGGGCGTGATAAATTAGGCTATGTGTCGAGTCAATTAAATAGGCTGCAAGAAAAATTTCAAAGCCTACAGTGCTCCCACGCTGAGCTCAATAGCCGTATACAGTTCGGGAAAATTTTATTGATCGATTGTTTTGTTATTTTTCATCAACTGATAAATCATATTGGGCAATTTGTTTGTGCAGAGCTTAAATTTGGTGAGGATTTTCGTTGTTGGCATAGTCAGCAACATGATTACTTAGCGCAGCATGGGGAGTTATCACCAGCATTAATGGCGTTCCTTAATACTAACATCAGGAACAAGTTGAGTTATTGTATGGTGTTTGCGCAAGGGCGGTTATGGCTGAAGGGTGTCAGTGACGATAATCCTGCCCGCTTGGCTTGTCAGTACGATTCATTGCGTTCTGACAGTGATGATACGCCTTTTGAGGCTCCTGCTACTAGTGAGTCTGAGTACACTTCAGGTTCTGCCCACACAGTCACAAGTAGCTCTAATTCATCTGCAGTTAGTGCCATTGCCCCTGTATCATCTGCTAAAAACCCCGTAGGTTTTTTTAGACGTGCCTACAAACACAAAGGCAAGATTGCGCTAGCAGCAGGTGCCGGAGTCTCGGTTGGGGGAGGAACGGTTGGGGCAGCCTATGGCATCATGGTATTACTCGTTGCTCTGGGGGCGGCTACTGGCTTTGGTTTGCCGGTTGTTGCCCTAGCAATATCAGCTGCTATTGTTGTCGGTTTGCCAACAGCCACGGCTACGACGATTTGGTATGGTCACAGCGCCGCACCGGCAGCCTAGTCACTTTTGGCCCTTGAAATCCCCATTTCAGCCCCCATCTCCTAGCTAACTTGACCTTTAATCAACCAGGAGACGATAAAAATGGCTGAAACTGCTCAAAAAGAAACCTTAGGCTTCCAAAGTGAAGTGAGCCAAGTGCTGCATTTGGTGACCCACTCCCTCTACAGTAACAAAGAAATTTTCCTCCGCGAGCTGATTTCCAATGCCTCTGATGCTGAGGATAAGCTGCGATTTGAGGCGTTGAAGAATAATGATTTATACGAAAATGACAGTGAGTTGAAGATATGGGTAGATTTTGATGAGAGTGCTCGTACCGTGACTATTCGTGATAACGGTATCGGGATGAGTCGTGATGAAGCTATCGAGCATCTCGGCACTATTGCCAAGTCTGGCACTAAAGATTTCTTGAATGCCTTAACCGGTGAGCAAGCCAAAGACCGTCAATTGATTGGTCAATTCGGGGTTGGGTTTTATTCGGCGTTTATTGTGGCGGATAAAGTTACTGTTAATACGCGTCGTGCGGGTCTTGGGTCTAGCGACGGGGTATCCTGGGAGTCTGACGGCAAAGGCGAATTCACGATTGAAACTATTGACAAGCCGACTCGCGGTACTGAGATTATTTTACACCTTAAAGCCGATGAAGATGAATTCCTCGACCAATGGCGTTTGCGTAATATTATCGGCAAATACTCGGATCATATTTCATTCCCGGTAGAGATGAAAAAAACCGACGAGGAAGGTAAACAAACTGACGAATATGAATCAGTAAACAAAGCCACGGCCTTATGGACCTTACCGAAATCTGAAATTACCACAGAAGAATACCAAGAATTTTACAAGCATATTTCCCACGACTTTGCAGATCCGTTAACGTGGGCTCACAATCGGGTTGAGGGTAAATTGGAATATACCAGTTTGCTCTATATTCCTTCCCAAGCACCCTTTGATTTAATGCAACGAGAAGCTCCTCGTGGTTTGAAACTCTATGTGCAACGGGTATTCATTATGGATAATGCCGAGCAATTGTTGCCGATGTATTTGCGTTTTGTGAAAGGTATTATTGACTCTAATGATTTGCCATTGAATATTTCCCGTGAAATCCTCCAGAGTAATCGTGTTATCGATAATATTCGCTCAGCGACCACGAAGCGTATCTTAGGCGTACTGGAAAAAATGGCGGAGAATGACAAAGAGAAATACACGCAGTTCTGGACTACCTTCGGTCATGTTATCAAAGAAGGCCCAGCAGAGGATTTTGCAAACCGTGAACAAATTGCCAAACTTATGCGTTTTGCCACGACCCATAATGATTCAGCAGAACAGACTGTGTCGCTGGATGATTACATTGGTCGTATGCGTGAAGGCCAAGACAAGATTTACTATGTCACTGCCGACTCACACATGGCGGCAAGTCATAGTCCGCACCTTGAAATTTTCCGCAAAAAAGGCATCGAAGTATTATTACTGTCTGACCGTGTGGATGAATGGCTGACCGCCCATTTGCATGAATACCAAGGTAAGCAATTACAGTCGATTGCTAAGGGCGACTTAGATTTGGGTGAACTCGAAGACGAGGTTGAGAAGGAACAACAAAAACAAGTCGAGACTGAGAATAAAGACTTTATTGAGCGGGTTAAGGAAGCCTTAGGTGATAAAGTTAAAGACGTCAAAATCACCCATCGATTAACAGACTCCCCCTCCTGTGTGGTAGGAGATGCTGGTGGTATGAGCAGTCATATGGAGCGTTTACTCCAGGCTGCAGGACAGGATATGCCAGCAACCACCCCAACGCTGGAGCTTAATCCTAATCATTTGCTTGTTGAGCGCTTACGGGATGAGAAAGACAACGACCGTTTTGCTGAAATTAGCCAAATTCTCTTAGATCAAGCTATTCTCGCTGACGGCGGTATTTTGCAAGATCCTACGGCTTTCGTAAAACGGGTTAATGACCTGATTTTAAAATAAAATTTGCCATCTTGGTGCGGATTAATGCCTCCTAGGGGCATTAATCCGTGAACCAGGATCTCAGTGAAATATACTCGTTATCAACTGACACGAGCCATCTCAGGTGAGGTTTTTCTTAACCGATCATTAATCTTTTCACCAAATGTTTCAATATGGTTACAAATTTATTGATTACTTTAATAGTAATTTAATGTTAAATCAGTAACTTGTGCATTAATTCATATAATGACTAGACGTTAAACTAATGCCAGATATGCAGACTACAGATACACACGCGCAGCGCCAACAGCAGTTGGTTGATTTGGTTCAGTCAAGTTCTGATATCCAGGCCGCGTTAGATAGTTTCTTAACTTGGCAGACTTCTGCTAGAACCAAGGCATCAAAGCGTAAACAATCTACTTCCCTAAACAGCGAGTGTCAAACTGATACCAAGTCCTTCGAAATTCAGCAAAAAAATGATGAATTACGTATTATTCCCAAAGATGAGAATAGTGATTACTATTACTCTTTCGTACGCAGACTAGGGGGTAAAGATAGTGCGAAGCAACCCCGGTTAGATGTTTTCTATTGTACTGAAGATATTAGTCCCTCTGCGCGAGGTGCCTATGGGGCTATTTATAGTGGCTTAGGTACACTTGTTAAGACTAACCCGGGTGATCAATCAAAGGCAGATACTATCCAGTGTCAGAATGATTCAAGATTGTATTTAAAACGTGAAACACGCGTAGGCAATCGACGAATCATGAAAAAATTCAAGTTACCTTCGAGCAGTAAAAAAGTAGCTATGAAAGAAGCGCGTGCTCATCTTAACTTAAATCATATCCATGCAAAACAAATACATCACACGGGGTTAGACAACGATACCCCCCCGGAGGAGATGGTGTGGCGTGATGTTGATGGATTTTATAATGTGACAATGCGACGATTTGAGGGGCAGTCACTGCGAGAGTTATTTGATAGTGGTGCCAAGCTTGCCACCGACGACCGTTATTCATTGGCAATCGCTATTCTCGTGGCATATGAGCAACAGATTATAACGGACTTTGTTCATCTTGATATTAAGCCAGGTAATATTATGGTGGACAGGAATGAAAACAATCAATGGGTTGTGAATTTTGTTGATCTGGGTTCAGTGAAAAAGACGAAGCTCGATACAATTTCTCGAGCAGGTACGCCTGGGTATATTGCACCTGAATTACTGGCGGTCAGCTCTCGTAAGTATCACAAAGCCCAAGATGTTTTTAGCCTTGGCAATGTCATTAATGAAGTATTTGGTTTCCCAGCCAATGGTCATTTCCAACGATTTGAACAACATAATTTAGTAGGTAATCGAAGGCTAAAACCTAGTGAGTATGTCAAGGTGGCAAGTGAGTATTTTCGTAATAAGCGCCCCACCTATGGTCATGATATATTTGACGATATTTTTGACGCGGATGATGATGACAGAGCTGCTGTCAAGCAACTCACAGAAGCAATGACCAATACGGATATGGAAAAGCGTGGTAGCATCAAAGAGGCGATTGTCGCCTTAACCGATGCCGAGACTCAGTGGACAGGCAAAAGTAATGTGCATGACCCCGATAAACAACAGGCAGCTATCAAAGCATTATCTGATAAATTGCGACTATTATTTGAATTACTCTCAGCTACGGTAACACAACACAGAGAGACTTATGAGAATGATGTTAATGCCCGCTTGGCGCAATTAAAGTCATTGACAGATGAGTCATCCGATGATGCCGCCAGCGTTATGGCGCAGGCCCGCGCTGAATTAATCCGACAACAAGAAGCCTTTCTCAGCTATATATACGATTGTCGTATTCAAAGAGAATGCTTTCTGCAACGACGCTTGGCTAATATTGCCAAAGCCGAAATGCAAGATAAAGGCTGTATTGCTAAGGTATTGGCAGACTTTTTAAGATTTGTCGATAATATTGCTAACTATGACGCGAACTCACCCAGTCACACAGCTGTAATCACTTATATAAAACAATCTATTGATGATGCTGTAACCGCCTATGAAGAGGGAAAGTTGACAGTCGATAATGCCATCGTTGCGGCGGTTCAAGCGTATCATTCATCAGACGGCAATACTGATGAGAAGATGCTAGCATTTGTCAAATCTCGCTATCAGCAAGAACAACAAGCATTCAATAAGACAATGGTTGCAAACGTATCGGATGAACAAAAGTCAACTTTCTCTACGCTTAAAGGTCGGGTGATAGCGTATGCCGATGCAAAAGTTGCTGCCGTCTCAAGCGAGCAAGGGCCAACCACAGCAATTGAGAAGGCTGCGTGCTATCAGCACGAAGCAGAATACCTTAAAGACACCCGTGAATTATTTGCAGTGGATAAATCTGAAGGAGCCGCAAATAATAATATTACAGAGAAATTTACTGCTTACCAGGCAAAATACAGTGAGCGTGATTTAACGACCCGCGTCCTTAATATTGCAACAAAAGTCGCAATTGGTGGCTTAGTTACGCTATTAGGGGTTGGTATTATCGCCTCAGGGCCTATTGGTTGGGCTGCACTTGGTGGTACTATCGCGAGTATAGAAATCACCCTGGGCGCTATGGTAGGCATTACCGCGGTGACAGGTCTTATAACAGGGGCTGGTGCGGGGCTGCCCTCGCAAAAATACGCCATTATCAATTCTGGCAACAGCCCCAAACTGATGACCGACCGACAGCTAGCGGGCTGCTTCATCAAGCCGTGCGCTTACAGTAAATAGCCCATCGGTCCTAAGTGTACCTCGATATAGATAATGGAGCTCTTTAGAGGGGGGATTAATACACTATTAAGCTTCTATCTGTTATAATCGACCAAAATTAGTCCAATAGAGGCCCTGTATGCCGACATTTAAGCAAATTAAGCAGCAAAAAGACCAAAAACGCCGGGAATTGGCGGAATTGCTGGTATCGCCAAGTTCTGTGAAGAGTGATTTCCATCAACATTTGCAGGCATTCTTAAAAGGTGGCGAAGAGGGATTGCTATCATTATTAGAAGAGCAGAGAATAGATAAACGTAAATATCGGAATGGTGGTCAGGCTAATGGCTCTCGTCACCAGTATGTGATCACTATTAATAGAAAAAAATTCAATGTTGAATTTAACGGACAGAATCTTCGCATTGGGTTATTGGGCAAAGACACAACGTATTTCTCATTCGTTCGCCGCCAAGGTGGCAAAGACGAAACAAAAAAATGGCGCCTTGATGTGCTTAGTTATGATAGCGAGATTCCTGCTGAAGCGGGGACCTATGGTGAATATGTTCGAGGGCTTGGGGTTATCGTTGCTGATAAGCCTGAGGAGTCAGCTGAAGTAGTAACCACGGGAAAGGCGACAGAATCCTCTCCACAACGCAAGGTTACAACATATGGAACTGATGCTCCTCTTTATCTTAAGCACAGTACCAGAAAAGATAATACTCGAGGGAATAAAAATTTTAAGAGATCATTTGATGATATTCGGAGGCATTCTTTTACTGACAAAATGCCATTTTTTGAAGAGAAACTCGAAGCTAGACGCGATGTTCGTTATGCCTATCCACAACGACGTTTAGCGATTAAGCCTGTTACTGATGGGCAGAGAACAGGGAGCAAAAACAGTGATGACCGACTTCAAAAAGAGGATAACTATATCTACCAAGATGTACACGGCCACTATAATATTCTTGGCCGAGACTTAGGTATTACTCTTGAACCCATCGAAATAGCCAGTTGTGGGCAGCATTTTGATGGGGTAATCAATTTGCTCGAAGGGTATCAGGAACAGCTTGGTGATGAAATCGTACATGGCGATATCAAACCAAATAACGTAGTCATAAAACACAATATTACTTCACTAATTGATTTTGGGCTTTCTGGGCTGGTTGGTGAATTATGTAAGTTTGGTGGAACTTTTGGCTATTGCATGCCTGAAACAACGTACCTTGAACGCAAAGATAGCAAACTAGTAAGAAGGAAAAATTTTGAAGCAAGCAAAGCACAAGACCACTATGCATTAGGCTGTATTATCCGGCATCTCTTTGGCGAAATTGATACACAAGAATCAATATTATTTCAACTTTACCTTGAAGGTTATGAGGCCGTTGATAAAAATTTCTACAAAGCAGAAGTTCTTTGGTTTGAGGCAGGCAAGCCAGCTTTTGGCCATGGTTTGTTTTCGAATGTGTATGATTTGACGGATTCCGAAAAAGATCAAGTCGAGGCGACTATAGCCAAATTAGGATCTGTAACATTGACTGAGCCTGCTAATTTACCCGCAATTATTGCAGACCTCAAAGAGCAACGACAGGCTTTGGAGACACGGAAGCGTGACTACCCATCAGAACATGCTGCGCTAGTTAAAGATAATATCCTTACAGCACTCAACGCATATAACAAAAAATTTAATTATGCGAAGGCCTTTGTTCAATATGTCGTTGAAAATAAACTTGATAAGCCGGGGGATTTTTATCGATACTCGGACCGTGCCAAACTGCAGGCTTCTATCGATGCTAATTGCTCTGCTATTAATGATTTTGATAAGTGTAGCAGTGAGAAGGGAATTGACAGAGTAACAAACTCCCAATTGGATTTCCGCGAGTTTCAATCTGCGCAATTCAAGTTCTTAGCAAAAGTTTTCAAGAAGTACAGGTCAGAGATGCCAATAGATGAGCAGTCATCACAATTGGCACAGTATAACCGGCTGTTAATAAGCGCTTGTCAAGCTATCAAACACAAGGCTTGTCACAGCGGTTATATCACTGTTGCTGAATTTGAAGCATTTGTCGAACGTGCGGAAAAAATTAAACAGTTAACAAAACTACAAGCAAAAATCAATCAAGAGACGCCACTAAAAGCCTACTATCAAACCGTACGTAATAATTTAGTTAAAAGCTTAGAGAAAGCTGATACAGACGAACCTAACTTGGATAACCTTCAGTTTCTATACGATAATGAAAGACAGATTGGTGAACTAGTTGACTATTATAAGACCATTGAGAAAAGTGATGATACCCCACAAGCGTTTAAGATTGAATTTGAAAGACGATTAAAGCCCGAGAATATCTCTGAACAAGCTCATCTTGATAAGCTTGGTAAGCTTAAAGGTCTTTGTGAGAAGGCGAGGATATACCATCAGCATTGTAGTAATCATTTGACTTTCACTGGCGAGCGCACGCCGAATCTTTACAAAGCATGGCAGCAGTTGAAGGTTAGATATAACGAGCTGAAAGTTCTCTATACTGCTACTAACCTGCAAGGTGACTTAGGGAATCTTGATACTCAAATAGATGACTTTACTGACATCGATAAATACATTAATGAATGCGAAGGAATTAACAGCATTTCTGAATATGTTCGCATCATAAAGTATCTCCAATTTGCCCGTGAAAGAGAAATTAAATTACTCGGCGAGATTATTCCAACAGACTCTAGTGGCGCGCTTAAAGAAGAAATTGATGCTATAAAAGCCCCACTTGAATCAGAAGCTCGCCGACTTTCAAATTCCAGTGATCATAAAAACCGTGAAACAAATTATGACAAACTTGCTGGCGACTATCTTGAGAATATTAAGTTTATCAAAGAAACCCGCGAATTATTCGAAGCCGCTAAAAATGTTAGTGTAAATCAACAAGAAAGTACTCAAGAACAAAGAGGCGATAATAATTCTTCAGACAAACCTTTCCCAAATCAGCTCAGTGACTACACGTCTAAATACCAATACCATCATCTCTACAAAAAAATTACATATTGTGCGTTCAATATGGCGCTTTGCACCGGCGCGGTAGGTTTTGGCCTAACTGTAGGTCTAGCTATCTTGATGACAGGGCCTCTTGGTTGGGCATTTACCGGAGTTTTAGCGACAGCATTAGGGGTTGGCGTACTTGGTGGGGCTAGCACAGGTATCGTTAGTACTATAGCCACCTGTAAATTCTGGCAAAAACCCCTTGAGAATCGTATTATCGATGGAGCTAAGACAATGCATAACACCCCACGTGTCGGTTAAATATACACTATTTTATTCTTAACACCGTAAGTATTAAATCTAGCTTAAATAATAATGCAAATCACAATATAACCTTAATACAGCGCTAAGTTTATTCCCTTATAATGCCTCGAAATCCACTTGTTGTGAGCTGAATTATGCCAACGTTTGATGAAGTTAAGCAAAAAAAGCAGGAACTGAGGAAGCATTTGCAATCCTTGCTTGCTAGCAATAGCAACCCCATTCATCAGCATTTAAGTGTTTTTCTTGAGTCTGGACGTGCCGGGCTTAATGCTTACTTAAATGAAAACCATATAGAGTTTAAAGAAGCTACAAATCGTCAGACAGGAGCAGAATATCAAGAATATGTCATTACAGTCAACGGCACTCCCTACCATGTCCTTTTCAATGAACAAAACCTTTGGATTGCATCAAATAAGACATCTGATGACGAGTTCACAAACTATTTTTCCTTTGTCAGACGTAAGGGTGGTAAGGGTGATGATAAAAAATGGCGTCTTGAGGTACTCCACTACGATCGCGCAGCCTTGGCAGGGGAGGGGGGCTTTGGTGAATTTACTCGAGGGCTTGGGGTTATTGTTGCTGAAGACCCTTCGGTTGAAGCAGCGCCGTCTCAGACGAGTGAGACTGATACTGAGTCAAGCAGGGTTATAGAGATAGGCAAAGATAAGCCATTATATTTAAAAACATCTACTCGCCAAGGCAATAGCCGTGGAAATAAAAACTTTAAACCCACTTATGTTAAACAATGTTCAAAAAAGAAATCTGACGATAAAGACTCAGAAAGATCAGATGCTGCCCCTATTGACATTGAACAACAAGAGGCTGATAAGGACGCAAGTGAGTCATCCAGCCATCCGCATTTACGACTTAAACCTGTTGCTGACGGAGCAGGCCAGACATTCACTTATCGTGACCCACAGGGCCATTACAATATCTTAGGTCGTGATTTAGGTATGGTGCTTAATCCTCGTGAAATAGCGACTAGTGGTAAGCATTTCGATATTGCTATCGCATTGCTCGAAGCATATATGGAGCAGGTCTCAGATGAGAAAGTACATGGTGATATAAAAATTAACAATATCTTGATAAATGATGCGGGTATAGTTTCACTCATTGATTATGGATTAGCGGTTAATATCAATAGTTCGATTCACCCAAGAGGAACACCAGGCCACAATTTATCGGAAACCACGTTTGCGTGCCATGATAATGGAAAAATTATAGCAAGAAAAAAATATAATAGCTCTAAGTCACAAGACCACTACGCGCTGGGCTTGATGCTAAATGCGTTATTTGGTGCAGAACGTCAGATGATTATCATAGACTGTATGACATTGTTAAATGGTGGTGATTTTACTAAAAGCAAGGATCTTCGTAAGGCTGAGCTTTTTTGGCATGAAGATGGACGGCCAATGTTTGCTAACGGCCTATTCTCTAACGTCTACGATTTGACGGAAGGTGAGCAATCTGAAATTTCAAAAACTCTCCAAAAACTCAATGATGTGACACTGAGTTCACCTGCTAATATTGCAGGGATCATTCGAGAGCTTAACGATCAACGCGAACAATGGAATGATAGAAAATCTCTAAATCCTGGTGACCATAATGCTTTAGTAAAAAAGAACATAATCGATAAACTCAATACTTACTCAGCAAAATTCCAGCAGGTAAAAACATTCACATATACTATGTTCGGGCCGTTGTTTGTTACAAATAACACAGTGCGTCGCGAGCAAAAGTTACTAGAGATTCAGGAAACTATTGCCGAGTATAACGATAATAATAGTTCTGTCACTAATGAAGAATTACTATTGCTCGCACAAGATTGTCAAGATATATTCATAAATTGCCAATACGGTCAATTTAACTGGCTTGGTAAGCAAATTAATGCGTATCGGGAAATTATAGGTACTGAACCAAATGATGATTTTGACCAGGCCGTAGAAGTAATAAAACAAGCTGCATATAAAAACGGTTATGTTCAGTGTGATAAGGTTAATCAATTTCTCCAAGCTGCTGAGCAAGCCTGTTTTGCTAAACTTCAGGCTGAGTATACAGCCGAGCTCGAGAAATTTAACGGACTTCAGCTGCCAGCATCATTTAAAAATGAATTTGATGCTATCAAAGCAGCGCTTATGGATGCAATGAAGCCACAAGCTGAATTAGAGCGTGAAGCCAAATTACTACCTCAATATCCTAGTTTTGTCATACGGAAAGAACAATTTCAAAAAATTGTTGCTGATTATCGTGCAAATATTGCTTTTGTCAAAGAAACCCATGATCTTATACATGCAGCCAGCAATCCACAAAGGCAGCCTGCTGAAAACAATGAAGATGGTGGACAAGCTACAAAATCTTTTGAGGACCAACTACGAGACTACACCGCCAAGCGCCAAGACCATCATTTGCGTAAAAAAGTTGCGGTGTGTGCAATCAACATCGCGCTTTGGACAATTGTGGGGACCGTAGGCATTGGTATTGCAGCTGCATTATTAATGTCAGGGCCGATAGGTTGGGCTTTTACTGGTTTAGTAGCCACAAGCTTCGGGCTAGGGGCAGTCGGAGGGGGCTCTGCAGCAGGCATTAGTACTGCGGCTATTTGTTCATTCTGGCAAAAACCGGTTGAAAATCGCATTATTGATCACGCGAAAACAATTCAGAAAACGCCGTTACAAGCTCCAGGAGCTTCATAGTCAAGAGAATATTTATCCGGCAACTTCCGTATGTTAGGGTATATGCCTGGCTTGGCTATTGCGAAATACCTACTGTTACCCACAAAATTATGCTATAGTCGCGCGATTCCTATACGATATAAGTCAAGTTTGAGCTTGATGACTAATAATAAGAGGTTGCAATGCCAAAGCCGATAGCTTTTCAATACCAAGACCAACTCGCTGGCTATTTAGAAAATGATGATATATTACAGCTTCTCCTGGTGAAGTTTCTTGAGCGTGGTCCGGATGGACTTGTTGATTATAATCCAACTGAGGTTCCTGTCTTCAATCATCACGCAGCCAGCTATCAATCGAATAGCACAATGCCAATCTCAATGCGATATATTGATTTAGGCAATTGTAATGTCTATTTTAACAATGATGTTCTGCAGCTAGAATTTGCTGGTGATGACAGCAGGTCAAACCCGATTAATTCAGTTAGCCACCTGACATTGATTCGACGCATTGGTGGTAAAGGTAAAACGCCAACCAGCCGCTATGATATTTTTTATGTACCAAAAGTGATTTCACCTGTCATGACAGGGGGCTACGGTGCAGTCTATCGTGGCATGGGAACGATGGTCTATGAGAGACCAAGAGTTTTTAATAAGTCAGAAAGTAGCCGCGTAATTATTATAAATGATGATAAAGAAAATAAATCAAGCGGCGGAAAAGCATTGGTCATAAAGCGTCATACAGAACAAAATAATACCCGCGTTGTTAAAAAGTTTTTTGGCACAAACAGAAATGCCATTAGTGGCCCTCAGTATGAAGTATCACGGCATATAGAATTAGGTTATACGAATATCAAAGCTAATGTTAAACATGCAAGTAATGACGAAGATTATGTTTTTGAGGATGTTGATGGTGGGTATCTGCTCATTATGCGAGATTTAGGTAATATTAATTTATCTGAATTTCTGTATGATAGGACACAACCATCTACAGCAGACCGCTTCAAGATTGCAATTGCAATAGCCAAAGCTTATCAACAGGATTTCAGCCAACATGTTCATCATGATATTAAACCACAAAACATTCTTTTTCAGAGTGTTGATGATGGCTGGATTGCTAAATTTGCTGATGTTGGATTTGTAAATAAACATGGCGTAGCTGTTCATTCCTATGGTACGCCCGGATATAGTGGGCCTGAAGGTTTATACGCTACGGTTTCGGGTGGTGTCAGTCAGCCACTAATTATTGATTCCCGAAAAAAAACCACCATTGACGCAGCAGCCGCTCAAGACATTTATAGTCTAGGTGCCGTATTCAAAGATATCTTCGGCATGCCGATTTTGGATTACGTATACGAATTATTGAAATTACAGCACTTATTTCTTCAGGCTAAAAATTATCCTGATACAGTGATCGATGCAGTTTGGCATCATTTTGGTACCCCCTTATACGGCCTGGATTTGTTTAGCAAATTATCTGACATCGATAGTGATTCACAAGATGCTTTGCGAGCTCTAATAAGTGATATGACACAAAATGACCCGGAAAAACGTCCAGCTATAAAACAAATAATCACCATGTTACAAACGGTTTATGATAAATGGCAGATGAAGCGAGAAGTGACTGCAGAGAAACCGTGCCCACAGCAGAAGGCAATTGCTGAATCAATGGTAGAGAAATCAATGCGATTGCTTGATTTCATGAATGGCATATCATGTAGAATAATTGATATTGGTTCTAATGAGATGAAATCTTTGCATTCATCTGTTACCATATTGATGTCCGATATGCATGCGTATTCCATGATGCTAGAAGAATCACCTACATCTGATGGGGTTCGTGAAATCATTACTGGCTGTGAAAATAGGCATTATTCGATTCAGCATAACGTCTTAAGGCTTCTTAACTTCATTGTTTATTCACGCCATAGCCGTAATGCGGTAGCAATATTATACCTCCAGTATTTCAATAAAGAGGAGCATACTCCGCTAACACTTCATCCCGGATTAATACCACAGCTAATCTCAATGCACTTGGTTCCAGCAATGGATAGAGTAAAATCTGAAATCGCTAATGATGGTGATTATATTGCAGTATATAACCATGCCATAGGTGAGTTTTTTGGCTTGTTACTACGGCTGGAAGAAGCACCTAAGGGATCGTTTGATGCGTTGAGTGAAGCTTATCACAATCTTCTTGTGACACGATATCGAGGTAATTGTGCTGACAACTGTTGGGCGTTAATCACTAAAATCCGTACACACATAATGACAATCGTTAAGTCAATCGAAGCGGGGTTACCAACTAATTGCGAAATGTTAGGCAGCTATAATCGTTTATTGTCAGTTGTTCTTAGTTACAATATTTTACACACGATATATAGCAATACTACTGCGTTAGGCCAATATGATTATCTTAATGCATTGTCTGGCTATATATATCAACAGGCAAGTCAGATCATTAATCATGCGCGTGCAATAGATCTCACAACAATAAGCGCAGATGATTTGGATATGATATCCTTACAATATCAAGCGCTGCCAGGTCTCAGTTCGATGATGAAACATTATCGTACTAATAATCAAAAGAAATCCTCAACGCCAATAAAAACTCAAGTGACGACATTGGTTGTTTATATGTTGCATAATGCCCATGCCACAATAAAGCAAGTGTCAGATCATTTGGATATACAGGATTGCTCTGATGATAGTGCATTATTAGCAGAACTTGTTGAAACACAAGCATCATTAAGGCATAGGTTGGCTAACCTGTCTCAGCAACAGTTAGAGCCAGATGAATTCCTATCTCAGTACGATAAATTAATAGGCGATCATTATAATCTCATTGCGCGAGCTAATACTGTTATGGAACAACGAAATCCACCACAAGTTGCGAGCGTTAGTTCTCATACGCTCTGTACTGATCATGAGCCTAATGAGCAGGGGGGATTGCTTCGTTATACCTAATTAAAGACTATCTCCATACTCTGGTGTCTTAATGTGGTTAAGGGGCTAATTTATGGAGGTGACCTTAAGGTTTTGTTAACGTTAGGTTGTTATGCTCTCATCATTTTTACCGAGATGAATAATAGAATAGTAAATGCAGCCAGAACAACCGATAATAACAATTCAAAACTATCTAGCTAATGAAATAACTGCCAATCAGCAGGTTTTCGCCATCATAGAGGCATTTTTACGGGGCGGAAGTCTGTCTGTACAAGCATTAAGTCAGGATTCACCTCAATACGCAATCACCCCTTTACCCAGAAATAATGCCGGCTCAAACCGCTTTACAGTTGCAGACCAAGAGATTATGTACAACGACGATAACTTAAGGATATCCCCGACAGCCTTGTCTCAGGGTGCTGTGCAATCTTATGTATTTGTACGTCGACCGGGCGGCAAAGGGGAAGACAAACACTACCGACTGGACTGTTTTTATTTGCCATCCCATTCTGACGCTGTACTAGCGGGCGGTTATGGTCGAGTTCGCATAGGCTTGGGTACGATTGTGATGGGTGTTGTAGAGACAAGTGACCGCTGTGTGACACTATCGCCACCTTCTGGAGATACAGAGTCATTAACATTAAAGCGTTACACCGAACAAGGTAATACGCGTGTCTACAAAGAGTTTTTTGGTAGTAGCTTTGAGCAATTAGACTATTACAAACAAGAAGCCAATCTCGTTGCGCAACACGGCTTTTTGGCCTCCAAAAAAATCCATGATGACAAGGATCTTCCCCATAATCTGTGGCTGGATGTGGACGGTTATTTATGTATGACTATGCGAAATCTCGGCAGGCAAACATTGGCAGATTTTCTGCGTTTGCCATTAAGCTTAGAACAACGTTGGCTATTAGCCTTTAGTTTACTAAAGGCATACACCCAGCTTAATGAGGATATTGCTCATCTTGATCTTAAACCACAAAATATTATGATTAATGAAAACGGCGAGCTTACAATTGTCGATTTTGGTCTAGCAAAACAGGTCGGTGCCGAAACTGACATGATCGGCACCCTAGGTTATACACCGTTCGAAGCACGTTACTATGATGTCGCTGTAACTGGTCAGGGCACAGTATCATTTGTTAAACGAGAGTTTGAGTTAACTGTCACAAAGGATAATGATAGTTTTAGTCTCGGGCAAATGTTATGGGAAATATTTGCGGGTCTTCCCCCTTACCATTTACACCAATTAATTCAGTACTTAGACGATGACTATACGGCGATGACTATTGACACATTACGTCAGGCTGAATCCCTATGGCATGATAATAAGCAGCTAGGTTTTGGTCATCAACAATTCTCAGCACTCTTGGGTCTGTCGCCTGACGTGCAAGCGGGACTAAATAGTCTGATCAATGACTTTAGACATCCTGATCCTCAACACCGAATCAATGTTGTTCAAGCGCAGAAAGAGTTGCAGCGATTATATAATCAATGGGAAGGGAAATCGTGTGCTGTAACTACGCCTGATTATGGTTCAGCACTAGTTAACTATCACAATAAGTTTAGTCAGCTGTTGTATTTTATCGAAATTATCAACGAGCTTGCTAAACGCTTTTCGGTGACTGTTGGTGAATCCAATATTAATTATTATCTTCCCACAACCCTTGAGATGGTCAAGGATGTACTCCATATTCTTAAATTATTCTATGAGCACGCTGTCCAAGGGACGGAGACCGTTGTCATTGACGGTCTATCCCACAACTTGCCGTACGCGTTATTTGCCTGTCAACACAAATTATTTAAGGCACAAGTGGCGGTGCTTGAGAATATTAGTCAGATTCTACAAGAAGTTGATGAGTTGGGAACATCTATCGCGGCGTGTGTTACAGCTAAATTAAAATATTTGTTACTATTGTCGCGTGATGAACTTGCTAGGCAGGGCATTGTGAGCGATGCAACGGCAGAAAGTTTATTAGCAGTATACAATACCTTGGTTTTGCTTGAGGCTATCCATAGATCGGCAGCAGAATTAGTCGACGAATCATTGTCGAAGTCGATTAATGGGTATTTGCAGAAAATACAACAACAAATATTCTTCAAAACCTTCGATTATAAAAATGGTCCCAATCGGTTGGCAGAATTACAAAACAATATTCTGGCCTACCAATTAGGTGATAAAAAATCAGAACATATGATCAAATGTGTAACTGAACCTGTTGTACGACCTAAAGTAAATATGTGGAAATCATTAGCTACGGATAGCAATCAACACGTTGTTGTGGAACAGAAGTCATGCAAAACCACCTTACAACCGTCTACTAATGGCGGTGTTAGTTTCAGTCACTAATCCTATGCACTGCTTGGCTCTGCGGTAGGTTTACCGATGATATAGCCTTGTAGGCCATCAATAACGGTCTCTCGGAGTGCTTTTAGCTCGGTTTCTTTTTCAATATTCTCAGCAATAACTTTAATATCGACGGTGTGAGCGATTTCAGTCAAAACATGGAGGAAGAATTGATTATCGATGTCCTTGTCAATATTACGAATAAAGCAGCCGTCTATTTTAATGTAATTGACATTCAATGTGCTCAGATACTGGAACGACGAAAATCCACGACCGAAGTGGTCCAGTGAGAATTCACAGCCCAATGGGCCAAGTTCAGCTACCAAGTGATTAAAGTTAGTCATCGCATTGAGCACAGCAGCTTCAGGGATCTCAAGAATTAAGCGTTTAGCAATCGTTTTATTTTTGTTGAATAGTTCTTTTAGCCAATCGGCAAAGCCATGGTCATCAAGGGTGTGGGCGGAGAGATTAAAGGCATATTTGTGTTTATGTTTTTTGTCTTTTTTGATGGCATCGATGAGTTTTTCGATGACTATTTTGTCGAAGTCTACCATCATGTTAAAGGTTTCGGCCATAGGCACGAAGACACTGGCATTGTAGAGTTCGCCTTCTTTGGCTGGCAGCCGCATTAACACTTCATAGTGCAAAGGTTTACGGGCTTTGGTTTTGTTGTTAAGGACCGGTTGGTAATGGAGGATGATATCTTTGGTTTCGATGGCTTTGGTTAATGTTTTTTTCCATTGCGTCGCTGACATGATATCATCTTTATCGAGTTCGGTGGTATAAATATGCCAGTTTTCCTTGTCATTAGCTTGGGCTGCTCGTAGGGCCATATCGGCTTCTGACAGTAGATCGGTTGATGTACCGCCTTTACGATAGGTGGCAATGCCAATATTGGTTGTTATTTCAGTATCGGCAATACTGGTATTGATGGCATCCATGCGTTTACTAAGGGTATCTGCTAAGCTTTTGATTTCGTCGAGACTAATATCAGGCGTAAGTAATGCAAATGACTGATCCGAAAAATGACCTGCCATAAACTTGTCATTAGTATGGCTGATTTCATTCAATACCTTGGCAATGTCTTTGATGTGTTTAACGGTTGCTTCAAAACCGTGTTTTTTCTTGTAACTACTAATGCCGCGAAACTCAATGATGAATAAAGCACCTTGAAAGAATTCATCTTCAGAATAGATCAGATGATCCAGCTGCATATAAAAGAAACGGCGATTGCCAAGTCCGGTGAGTTCATTTTTATAGACTTGTTCTCGTAATCTATCGGTTAAATCATTTTGTTCGTCAAACATAGAGCGGACTTTTGTCGACATACGGTTCATAGCAGTGACTACTGAGCGTAATTCAGGGGTGTGAGGAATATGTTGTTGCACAGAGAATTTTCGATCGCAGATCGCATCGGCTTGGTGTTTAACCAGAGCGAGTGGTTTAAGGAGAAGGTTTAGCAACAGCATCGATATAAATACCATAATAACGGCACATGCCATGAACCACCATAAAGTTGCAACACTTTCGCCCCAGAGTTTTTCGTAGGCATCAGCCAAGTCAGCAATGACAGTGACGCTGCCGGTAATATTGTTAGGACTAGTGATATCTTCAGTGACAGGCAAGATCTCTATCGGAAAAAAATACTGAAACCAACGTGGCACACTTACCGTACTACTGGACTTTTCCCGTTCATAGAGGATGTTATTATTAAATTCGACACTGATCTCTTGGTAGATACCTTGTTCGAACATCTTATCCATGGCGCGGGAGAGCCGAGCTTTTTCGGGAGGTTTGTCAGCTTGGGCGACTGCTGAACCTAGAGTATTGGCGACACTGGTCATCTGTTGATGGAGATGATTGTTCAAATACGCCTTGAAGCTATCTACGCTGATGAAGAACGTCCCTATGAATACTAGGGCTAAAATGCTCAAAATGACAGTGATGAATTGGTTCCTAAGGGACATTATTGCTCGCTCCATAGCCCTGTTTATGGCCTTCTGGCCGGTTTATTGATCTCGATAATCGACTCTTTTGAGTATAGATCCTATTGCGGCAGTTCGCAGGCCATGATTTTATCTGATGTGTTCTATATTTGAGCGGTATAACCCTATGATTTTTAGTGTTTTTTTTAGCAAGTCGTAATTGTAACATTTGGATTACAAATCTCTTTGCTATATTAATGCTTTATTAATATCCATAGACTACGCTTGCGAAAGTTCATAAAAGTGTGGGAGAGAGTCCATGGCAATTACAATAACAATTACGTCGAAGCAATATATTTCCCAAGATATTCTACCCAAAGGAGTCATTGTCGCCGAGCAATACACAGTAGATTATGGCAACGGTTTCACTGCTGACATTACGCCAGCTTATCCGACTGAGGAGCAAGAGCCATCGGACGAGCCGTATGAATATGAACTCCAATGTGAAAACTCTCAACAACTATCTACCTTAGTCAGGCTGTTTAAGTATGAGTCAATTTCATCGTTACAGATATCTGAAACCAACACTAGAGAAATACAGCACTTATTATTAGTTTCTCAGAGGGAGCTGCATGATGCAATTTACTATGCGCTTGCTACTGATGGTGAGCTTGAGGTTACTTCAACAATAGATTCTGATTCTGAAGATGCTCCTGATGTTGAAATAGTTAATTTTTCAAGATCATCTAACGGTACTCTGCAATTACTATCTAGCAATTATCCTGTAACAGTAACAATTATTTCTTCAAAATATCATGATTCTGAGCACCTAAATGATCTGTCCACAGTATTTGAGACTTATCCAAATGACACTGCAACTACAAAATATACATATTCCTTCGGCTATACGTCGGTTGAAGTTTTTCACCAAGAATTTCCTAAGCTGCTTGATGCTTTCCACAAGCGCGAAGTTCATTCAATCAATGTTAGTTGCGCTGAAATTACTATGTCCTTCGTATCAGGCCGTGATGGAATAACGATTGAAGAAAAGCTTAGTACTGTTATGAATCTTAAAAGTGGGACAGTGAATGATTTATCCCATACTTATCGGATGGTAGGAGAGAAGCTTGTTGAGGATAAGCGTGTTGAAGTGATGCCTGTATCTGAACCAGTAAATGTTAAAATTACCTTCAAGAAATCTGTAGCTTCTGGACAAAAGAATCATGAAATGGGACTTGGTCAGGTTGTGCAGGGGCAAATCTTTCGCGGCGTTGTTGATATAGCTATGGAGCCGAAAAATCCTGATAACGATAATCCTATTACCGCGGTCCTCTATAAAGTAAGTGCGTCTCTGACTAACATTAACGATCGAGAGTTAACTCAAAAAGTTCTTGCGCGAGAAATACTGTTCGAAGGGATCATTGACAATTTAGATGATCAGACGCCTGAACAAGATCAATTTGACATGCTGATTATTCAAATTGGAGATGGCGAAGAAAATAAATTCGAGATATCTCGTGATGATCTACGACAAGCGCTCAGCCCAGACTTTGAAGCTGAAGCGTTTGAAGTTTGTGATCGCGAAGTAGACAAGGTCAAGAAGGCTGTTTTGGCGCAACTTGCTACGGTTAAATGTGAGCGTCACGAACTTTCAAGGAAGATCGTTGACGCTAAGAGAGAAAATGAGCGTAAGCGTAAAGCAATGCTATCTAATAGAAGGCCACTGATGGCTAGTGGACTTAATATTGCTAAAGATCACTGGGGCTTAAAAGATGATATTGAGTTGTCCTCTGACGGTCAACGTGAGGTTTTAGAGCAGAGTGTAGCTTCTCCCTCAGAGACACAGCTAACTTTCTTCGAAAAAGTCGTGTCACACGAAGGTACTAAAAAATCAGCTTATGGCTTATCAACGTTAAGCTTAGGTGCTGGCGCGGGTGTTGCGGGATTCGAAGTTGCTGTTTTTTTTGGTGCTGCGTCACCTCTGTTAGCGATTCCCGGTGTTGGCTGGGCTGCTTTTGGGGTTGCAGTATTAGTTGCTCTGGTGTCAGCTTACTGCTTCTATAAGACAGCAACGACTGAACCTGTTGTTGACCCTTCTAGTTCTAACACTGCTACTGTCAGAATGTAATAAATATTACTGTGGTTTTTGGCCGAGTTTGATTGGCTTCGCCAATCAAACTCGGCCAGGATGTGAGAATGACGGCTAGCGACCACCGGGTCTTGGGCTGCTGCTAGCGGAAGCTGTTGATGCTGGCGCTGGCGCAGTGATGCGTTCAGCAGGTTGTACTATGGCGCGTTCGTCATCAGACAATTCTAAATCGTGAACGTTGACTTGTTTAGCATACTCGGGAGGGATGATGACTTTAATTTCTTTGCCTTGGGCAACGTTTTCTTTATAAACCGCTTTAATCATTTTGGTTAATAATTGTTTAACATTCGCTTCAGTGGCGGTGCCTTCTGGGAGTTTCATGCTGAGCACGATCATGTCTTTGCCGTTCTCTGCACAATGCTTAACGGCCAGCTTTGCCATTTGTTCAAGACTGCTACTATCTGTTGTCTTGGTTCGGTAACCACCCGCCTGCTGGTGGATTTTGACTTCTCGCTTGAGGGTTTCACCGCCTTCTGTGTGTTCATAGGTGGCGGTGAAGGTTTCGCCTTCAAAGGAACCTTTCCAATCGCCATCATCTAATACACTATAAAAAGCCGCCTGGCGCGTTTGATCACGCTCAGCATCTGATAGTTGAAACTTATCCATCCCAGGTACGGACTCTTCGAAAGGTTTACCAACAAAGGCATCATCACGCCGGACAACGCCATAGAAATCTTTATCTTCATTCGCTTTTAATTCGCCAGCTTGGAAAGCTTTCAAAAAATCAGGATTGCGGCCCTTGAGGACGTTAATCGTTTCAGCATAAACACTGTCGTATTCTTTTTTGGCAGCAGCGACGGCTTGGGTGGCGTCGGTGACGGCAGTTTGAGCGTCGCGGATATTCTGTTCGGCCTCGCCAATCCGTTCTCTGGCTGCTCGGGCTCTTGCTCGAGCAGCACGAGCTTGTTCTCTAGCTTTGGCTAGCTCGTGAGCTTTAACACCTTCCTTTCCTTCTAGTTCCCGGACGGCTTCATTGAAATAGTCGAATTCTTCCTTAGCCTCAGTGGCAGCCTGCTTAACTCCTGGTAGTCCATCTTTTTTAGCCTGTAAATCATTTTTCGCTGCAGCTTCATCCCCTTCAGCATTTGAAAGTTTAGCAAAAGCCTCATTAATCCGGCTGCCAGCCCAGTGCATGAAACTCAATTCGACTTCGAGGTGCTTGCTATGGGCAGCGTAAAAATTTTTATTGCCGACAAGGAAACTTTGTTTTTTTCTGTCACTAAGGGGAGTCTTGGGGTCACTACTCGGTAGTCTGTCTTCATCAACAGCTGGGTACCCAAACCTCTTGTTCGCCACCATAACAGCGACGTTTTTGCCCTGACCCAGGGCATAATACATATTGGCAATGGAGCGATTGAGCTCAGCTCTGGAGGCTGCGGGAGCGTCAGCAGCTATGGCAGCAGCGCCCGTAACAGCGATGCCGTAATACTCAGGATCAGAACCTGGAACTATACCGGAACGGGCCTGGGCAACGGTGGATGTCTTAAATGTAACTGTAGGTGTTGATGTTGCGGCGCCTGCGGGGCTAGCCTCGACGATCACACCATATTGCTTCGGATCAGGCATATTGTCTCCGGTTTATTGTTATTGCCAAGGGCATACTCTAATAGTAGCTAGATTTTGCATAATAGGCCTCGTGCCTTAACTCAATCTTAAGGGGTTATTGTAAAACGCCCCTAATTCAGGGCTTAACGCTTATCAGGGCTCACGAAAAACGATGCTAGGCGAGGCGAATTAGCAGACAAAAAGCGAAGTTTATTGGGAATAAATGAGCACTTTTGGCTGTTAATTCAACGAAGTATAGCGCGTTTTGCGTGGGTCCTGAGCTATTCACCCCGAAATATCTTATCCACCTTGGCGGCACAGATAAAATCATTCTCCGATAGCCCGCCGATAGCGTGGGTGCTATAGCGTACTAGGGCATGGTTATAGCTTAACTCGATATCGGGGTGGTGGTTCTCATTGTGGGCCATCCAGGCGATGGCGTTCACAAAGGCCATGGTTTCGTAATAGTTCTTGAAATGAAAGCTGCGGACGATTTCTTTGCCGGACTCTTTGAGGTCCCATTCTTCCACTTGCTCGAGCATGCGGGTGGCAGCGTCCATATCCAGAGCCGGTACACCGCCTTCACAGGGCAGACAGCGCTTTTGGGTTAATTGTTCAGTCATGGTGATATCCTGATTGGTTAGGAAACCCCACCTTAAAAATCTTCCCCATGCTTGTCAACACTTGAGCTCAAAATTTGGCCCCATAGGCTCGAAGTTTGGGGCAAATTCCCCAAGCTCCCGGGCTTTGCGGATAGTGCCGAACACATCATTCGTGATGAGATCATAAAGCTGCGCAAAATCATCAATGACGTAATACACAGGCTGGATGATATCCACCCGATAAGGGGTGCGCAGGGCGTCTAAGCCGCGGCCCAAAGGCTTACGAATAGGTGTATCGCTCTCAACGGCATAGATGGTCTCATCTTTGGAGGAGAGAATGCCGCCACCGTAGTTCTTGAGGCCCTTCGGGGTATTCATCAAGCCGAACTCAACGGTAAACCAATACAGGCGTCCCAGGGCCTGGCGGTCTTCTTTGTCGGCATTCAAGGCCACTTCACCATAGGCTTGGGCAAAGTCAGCATAGGCTTGATTGGTGAGTAGGGGGCAATGGCCAAAGTATTCATGGAAAATATCCGGCTCTTGCAGATAATCTAACTCTTCACGCCGGCGAATAAAGGTCGCGGCAGGGAATTTTTTGTTGGCCAGTAATTCAAAGAACTGCTCAACAGGAATCAAGGCTGGTACTGGCTCGACGGCCCAACCCGTGGCTTGACCGAGTTTTTCGTTCAATTCCGGGCATTGGGGTATGCGGTCCATGGGTAAATCGAGGATTTTGAGCCCTTCGATGAATTCATCACAGGCTAAGCGCTCGACGATGGGAATTTGGCGGGTGATCAAATCCTGCCAGACTGAGTTCTCCTCAGCAGTAAAATCAACCATGCCATTGGCATCGGGTATCTTGGCCGTGTATTTGCTGACGTGTTCCATAGTTACCTACTTTCAAAGAGTTGTAGAAAGAACTTAAAGTGCTTTCTACTACAAGGATAGCACTTTTTTTAACCCCTCTAACAGTCGTAGATTGTGTTCAGGTAAACCAATGGAAATTCGTAAATGATTTGCTAAACCGTAGCCCGTTAGTGGACGGACTATTATGCCAAGTTGTAAGAGCTCTTGGAAGACACTTTGACCATCCCGCGGCACAGCAACCATCAGAAAATTACCCTGAGACGGCAAACACTCGAGCCCTAAGTCCGCCAACGCTGTGCGTAACTGCAACATTTGCCCATGATTATTGCTGACATTATGGTGAATGTAGTCGCGGTGGATAATGGCTGCCTCGCCCGCAGCGAGGGCAGCTGCATTCACATTAAAGGGCAGGCGCACTTGATTGAGGAGCCCGGCGATTTGTTCGCAACTGATACTGTAACCCAAACGCAATCCTGCTAGCCCATAGGCTTTTGAAAACGTGCGGGTGATGACGAGATTTGGATGCTCTCTTAGCAGGGCAAGACTGTCAGGATAATCTTGAGCTGCAACAAATTCGAGATAAGCTTCATCGATGACGACAATGACGGTGTCGGGGATGCTGTTCAGTAACGTCTCCAGTTGCTGATGAGTAATATAACCGCCGGTAGGATTGTTCGGATTTGCGAGACATAATAATTTGCTGCGGGGATCCACAGCCTGGGCTATGGCTTCAATATCAAACTGCCAATCTCGCATCGGCACTTCAATGATGTCGGCTTGTTGCGCCTCGGCCACTAAGCGATAAGTGATAAAACCATACTGGGATAACACCACATTATCACCAGGCGCCAAAAATACTTGGGCCAATAATTGCAAAATATTTTCAGAGCCATTGCCCAAGGTGATTTGCTGGGGCTCAACGCCTAGTCGTTCAGCCAAGGTTAGTTTTAATTGCCGTCCAGCACCATCGGGGTAGAGGTAACTGCTGCGCGCGGCTTTAAAAGCGGCTTTGATGGCGGGGATGTTGGGGCCGATGGGACTTTCGTTGCTGGCGAGTTTAATAATATCCTCGACGCCAGTTTCACGGGTCAAGTCAGCCTTGCGCTTACCGGGTTGGTAAGGTTTGATGTTGCGCACAGACGCATTGGTAAGTTTGCTAAAATCGACCATGGTAGTGTTATCTTTGTTCTCATTCCTACTAACTGTGGTTCATAAAATCCGATCGCGCAATAATTATTTGCATAATTATAAAATGCTATGGTATTGTTCGCACTTCAAGGGGATTGGTTAACGGTTTGGAGTGATGATGAATCGACAGATCCCCCGTGCTTGTGCCGGTTTCGGCTTGATTGAATTACTCATCAGTTTGTTGGTGTTTTCGGTGGCGATGCTAGGACTCGCGCGCCTGCAATTACTTGCCACTAGGTATTGCCACAGTGCCTATCTCTACAGTGTTGCAGCTAATCAAGGACGAACTTTGGCAAATGATAAGCGCGCCGGCTTGCAGGATATGAGTGGCTGGCAAGCGGCTAATCAACGTTTACTGCCCCAAGGCTATGGTACGGTCGGTGACACCGCTGTTGTGTTAACCTGGATGGATCCTAAACCCCGTCGTTTGCAATTGCCGGGGGGCAGTGATGACGCGGGCTAGAGGATTTACATTACTAGAAGTTATGTTGCTGTTGGCCTTGAGTTCGTTGGTAGTGCTGGGTTATGTGGAATTGTATATCACCAGCGAGCATAATTTTCGTTATATCCAAGGACTCGCCCATATTCAATCAACCGGTCGCAAAGCCAGTGCGCTGTTTCATCGGGCGGTCTCCCATGCGGGATTCATGGGATGTCGTCCTCTGGGGGCAATCAGTCATGGCAGCGTCGCACCGGTGTCAGTGGATACAAACTTCAGCAAAGGCGTCAGTGGCAATGATACGTTTAGTCTACGCAATATGGCAGTGGATACCGCGGTGTTACTGACGGATATGACGACATCATCGGAATTGGTGGTGACAGGGCAGCCCCGTTTTCGCAATCAACAACCATTGGTCATCGCAGATTGTTTGCATTATCAGATCTTTACACCGGTCAAAGTCGCGAGACGTCGCGGTCAGCAGTTGATTGTGAGTGATGCACCGATGTTGCATTTCAACACGGGCGCTATGGTGGGGCGCTGGTTACAACAGACGTATTACATTCGTAAAACCACCCGCAACAATAAACAAGGCCACGCTATCTACAGTCTCTATAGGCAAACCACCAATGGCCGTAGTGAAGAGTTATTGGCTGGCGTGGAGCGCATGGCAATTACACTGGGGGTGAGGCAAGGGGACAGCGGTTCCCGCTTAACATCTCGCGATGGGGGTTTCCAAAGGGGGAAATCGCGATTTTCCCCCTTTGGTCGCCGTCCGTGTAGCTTGGCTGCACAGGCGATAGTACTTGGGAAGCAGCTTCCCGGCTTAGCCGGGAGCTGCTGGCAAGGGGATAGCCTTGTTATGCAAAGACCAAACCAGGTAACGGATTGGCAGCAGGTGCGCTTAGTGCGGGTGACATTGTTGTTGACTAGCATCGAGGCGATTATCGCGAAGCCTCAGCCCATTGCGTTTATGGGTGAAATATTACGCCCTCAGGATCAACAGCTACGAAAAGTCTGGCAAATTGATATTGCACTGGAGAACTATGGAGATTGAGAAAGGTTTTATATTGATACTGACCCTGTTGTATCTCACACTTTTGAGTGGCTTAGCCTTAGCGGCCATGGATGTGGCACAATTACAGATGGCAATGAACCATTATAGCATTGCCGCCCAGCGTGAAGAGCGCGCCTTAGCCACTGCGTTGCATCAAGGTGAGATATTATTACAAGGTGAGGAGCTGCCTGTCTGTGTGCTGGAGCGACAAACCGATTGGCACAAACCACCGACGTGGTGGCAACGCCATGGCTGTCGTTGGCAATCCCAATCACTGCATGGCGTGAGAGTATTTGAGCTGCTGGCCCATGATGCTTGTGGTGTCGTCGCAGAGAGCAGCGTAGGGGTGGATTATTGGCGCATCACCGTCATGCTTGAAGACCGCTTTCAGCAACAACACCTGGTGCAACAAGTTATGCCCTTGGTGAACAATAATCTAGCTGATTGCAATGGCCCCACGCACACAGTAAGCTTAGGCTCTCGCACTTGGCGAGAACGCTATGCTTAAGGAGCTCTATGCAACGCTTTAGTCATCAAGTCGCACTTATTACCGGTTCCAGTCGTGGTATTGGCCGGGAGATTGCTATCAATCTTGCTCGCCAGGGCGCAACAGTCATTATCACCGGTAAATCGTCAGTGCCACACCCCAAATTACCCGGTACTATTCATACCGTGGTGGATGAAATCACCACCAAAGGCGGCAAGGCCAAAGGCTTTAAACTCGACGTGCGTGATGAGAATCAAATCCAGGATGTGGTTAATCAAGTGGTCGAAGAATTCGGTGGCATTGATTTGTTAATCAATAATGCCAGTGCTATCCAAATGACGAATACCCTTGAGACACCGATGAAGCGGTTTGATTTGATGATGTCAGTGAATATGCGGGCGACCTTTGCCTGTTCGCAAGCGTGTATTCCTCATCTGGCGAAATCCAACAACCCCCATATTCTTAATTTGTCGCCGCCACTGAATATGGATAACAAATGGTTACGGGATCATACGGCTTATACCATGTCAAAATACGGCATGAGTATGTGTACCCTCGGCATGGCGGCAGAGCTCAAAGACAAAGGTATTTCGGTGAATTCCCTTTGGCCGCGCACCACGATTGCGACCATGGCCATCAAAGTGCATTTTCCTGAAACTATTTGGCAAGCCAGTCGTACTCCTGCCATCGTCGCAGATGCGGCAGCGATTATCTTAGCGCATGAAGCGCCGAAAATTACCGGTAACTTTTTTATTGATGAAGATGTCTTACGCCAAGCAGGGCAGACGGATTTGGACAAATACGCCGTAACGCCGGGCACACCGTTGTTTACGGATTTGTTTATTGATGAATCCTAGAACCGACATTCCGCACCAGTCTCTTTTTACCCTTTTCTGCATTAAAAATAGCTCTGGTGCGAAAAACTGGCTGTAACATTCCCGAGCGGGAATATTAGGTGGCATTTTGGCCCGATGGTGGATAAATGTTACCGAGCGGGAATAAAATCATTGAATATCGTGAAAATTATGCTAATGTTACCGTACGGGAATATTTGGGGACAAGCATGAAGCATACAACAGAAAGCATTGGGGCTTTGATCCGTGAGACGCGCAAAGCACAGGGCTTAACGCAAGAGAATTTAGCAATGACCTCAGGGACAGGGCTACGGTTCATTATTGATTTAGAGAAAGGTAAGCCCACGTGTCAGTTTGCAAAAGTCATCCATGTGCTGCAAATGCTGGGAATTTCTATCGAATTAACGCCGCCGGAGTTATAGAGTAAATGATGAAAAAAACACTGGATATTTATCTCGAACATTCATTGGTCGGACACTTATTACAAGATCGCAGTGGCCGCTTGCGATTTCGATATACTGATGAATGGTTACATTATCGCAACAAGATCCCACTTTCTTGGTCATTACCCTTAAGAGAGGAGGCCTATAACGAGAAAGCTTGTCGAAGTTTTTTTGCTGGGATATTGCCGGAGGAGACAGCCCGCCGGCAAATTGCCCGCATTGTGGGAGTGAGTGCGCGCAATGATTATGCATTACTTGAGCAAATTGGCGGTGAATGCGCAGGTGCAATTAGCTTTTTACCCTCAGGTGTGACGCCACCAGAAGTTAACTACCGTTACCAAGCTTTGGATGAAGGTGAGTTACATACCGCACTTGAAATTTTACCGCAGCGACCGTTGCTGGTGGGTGATAAAGGCTTACGCTTATCTTTGGCGGGCGTTCAAGATAAGTTAGCTGTGTATGTTGATGAGGATGGCGGCATTTCACTCCCTCTAGGAGGTGCTCCTAGCACTCATATTCTTAAACCTGCTATCCCACGATTTCCAAATGTCGCGAGCAATGAAGCACTTTGCCTTGAGCTTGCAAAGGCAATAGGGATCCCTGCTGCTACAGCGACAGTAAGGTATGTAGGTGATATCGAATATCTTTTGGTTGAACGATATGATCGCAAAATAATTGCAGGCGAGCCATATCCCCAACGATTACATCAAGAAGATTTTTGTCAGGCTCTAGGGGTCCCACCAGAACATAAATACCAGTCTGAGGGAGGACCGAATTTAAAAACATGTTTTGCATTAATCCGTGAGGCTTCTAAGCTGCCAGCAGTGGATATTATTAATCTACTTAACTTAGTCATATTTAATATCATTGTAGGTAATAATGATGCTCATGGGAAAAATTTCTCATTACTGATTAGCAATGAGAATGGCAAGATAATGATTCAATTTGCTCCTGCTTATGATGTTCTGTCCACGGTCTATTATCCTGATCTTACAGATAGGATGGCAATGAAATTTGGCAAACAAGCGGACGCCAATAAAATTACCCAAAGGAACATTACCCACTTCGCCGACTCAGCAGGACTTGGGGTTGCTGCTGTGGGGCGTCAGATGGCTGAAGTTAGTAGCAAGGTATTACAAATGTTGCCTGAAATAGGTCCAAAATATCGAAAGATCCCTGATCTTGTGGATTTAATCGCGGAGCGGGCAGAGAAAATAAGTCTCTTAGCAGGAGATTAATGATGACTGGTCCGATTGGGTTCTTTGAAAAGGGCTTGGCGGTCGTGAATGACGAAGTATTTATCCCGCAGTTTGCGGATCATGTCGGTGCATGTGGCTTCCATGGATTCTTCTTTGAGTTCAACGTCTTTGTGCTCGCCCAAGCTTTTTAGGGCCTGTTCGGCAAAGGTGAGGGCTTGGATGGCCTTAAGAAATGATACATCCATATGACGAAACACCAAGACAATGACCAACTGATCGTTAATGGCACTGCGAAAAGATAATTCTGCCGCAGGGACGTATTCTTCCTGGATAGTCACCACATGGGGGGTGAGTGTCATGGTAAAATTATGCACTTTTGTTGTATCCTGCCATCGTCAGTGTGTTCTATTGCGCACCTTTGGTGCGTCACTTGGAGACAGAGTAACGCTGATCCCCTCAATTAGCAAATCTGATTGGGAATTGCTGAACTATTGCCAGCAATTCCCGCTGAAAGCGGAGAATTGCTTCCCAAGTACTATCGCCAGCGCGGCTTCGCTGCGCGTATGCCGATCAAAAGGGGAAAATCGCGATTTCCCCCTTTGGAAACCCCCATCGCGAGAAGTTCAGCCTGTCACCCGACTTGTCAGGCCGTAGCTCATAGAGCGTAGGCTGGCTTGTCGAGCCGTAGCTCGCAGAGCGAAGGCTGAAGCTCGCAGAGCGTAGGGGGGCGGGAGCCGCTGAGCTATTGATGTTTGCGTGGAAAAAGTTATGATGTCCTAGCTTTGTCGATAAAGGATAGTTATCATGCAAACCGCTTTGGAATTGATCATTTTTGCGTTAGCGGCAGGGAGCTTCGCGTATTTTCGGGTAAAACCCTGGCAATGGACCATTGGCCTCGGTATTGTTTTGTTAGGGTTCAGTGTGTTTAGTCACTTGCCCTGGTGGTTCCTCGGTCTCAGTTGGCTGCTGTATGCCGCGGCCGCGGTATTATTCAATATCACCCCTTTGCGCCAATTATTACTCTCTGACAGAGCTTACGTCTGGTTCAAGCAACTTTTACCCCCCATGAGTCAAACCGAACAAGAGGCCCTAGATGCCGGTGATGTGTGGTGGGATGGGGAAGTGTTCCAAGGCCGGCCTGATTGGCGGCGCTTATTGGATATGCCGACACCAGAACTCAATCCCGAAGAACAAAACTTTTTAGATAACCAAGTCGAAGCATTATGCGCAATGATCGATGATTGGCAAATGGTAAATGCTGGCGATATGCCGGATCGAGTTTGGCAATTCCTTAAAGACGAAGGCTTCTTTGGTTTATGTATCGATAAAAATTACGGCGGCCTAGGCTTTTCGGCCATTGCCCATTCCACTATCGTCATGAAAATCGCTACCCGTAGTATGAGTGCTGCGGTGAACATGATGGTGCCCAATTCCTTAGGTCCAGCAGAATTATTGACCCACTATGGGACCGATGCACAAAAGTCTCATTACCTACCGCGTCTTGCACGTGGTGTGGAGGTGCCATGTTTTGCCTTAACGGCGCCAGAGGCGGGCAGTGACGCAACAGCAATTCCGGATTCTGGTGTGGTGTGTCGTGGCCACCATGACGGTAAAGAATTAATCGGTATTCGTCTTAATTGGGACAAACGTTACATCACCCTAGCACCTCGGGCAACGGTATTAGGGTTGGCGTTTAAATTATACGACCCGGATCATTTGCTTGGTGAAACAACCGAACACGGGATCACTGTGTGTCTCGTGCCTACCAGTCATCCAGGGGTCGAAATAGGCTTGCGTCATGCGCCCATGGGCATGGCATTTTTGAATGGCCCAACTCGCGGTACGGATGTGTTCATACCCTTAGACTGGATCATCGGTGGACCGAGCATGATAGGCCAGGGCTGGCGGATGTTGATGGAGTGTTTGTCCATCGGCCGTGGCATTTCGTTACCGGCATTGAGTACGGCAGTGGGCAAAGTGTCCTATATGACCGGCGGTGCTTATGCTTTGGTGCGCAAACAATTTAAAACGCCTATTGGACACTTCGAAGGGGTGGAAGAAGCCTTGGGTCGGATTGGCGGCTATACCTATTTGCTCGACGCTTGTCGACGCATGACGGCGGGGGCGGTTGATCAAGGGGTAAAACCCTCACTGGCATCAGCGATTGCAAAATATCACATGACAGAAATTTCCCGCAAAGTCATTGATGATTGTATGGATGTGCATGCCGGACGGGGTATTCAATTAGGCCCACGTAATTATTTAGGTTATACCTATATGGCGATCCCGGTCAGCATTACTGTTGAAGGGGCGAATATTTTAACCCGTAACTTAATGATCTTTGGTCAAGGAGCCATGCGATGTCATCCCTATGTCAGAGCTGAAATTGCCGCGGCCTATAATGAGTCAGTCGAACAAGGCATGGCGGATTTTGATAAATTACTCACGTCCCATATCGGCTATGCTATCAGTAATTGTGTGCGCAGTGTGTTCTTTAGTTTGGGTGGCTGGCGCTTGTTACGTTCACCGGTTAAGGGTCCAACTGCGAAATACTACCGCCAATTAACTCGCATGAGTACCGTGTTAGCTTTTGTCTCAGATATGGCAATGTTATTACTCGGCGGTGATTTGAAGCGCAAAGAGCGACTCTCAGCCCGGCTCGGTGATGTGTTAAGTCATTTGTACATGGGTTCGATGGTATTGAAACATTATCAAGACCAAGGTGCTAACGACGATGATTTGCCCTATGTGCATTGGGCCTTGCAGCATTGTTTTGCCGAAATGCAAATCGCGCTGGATGGGTTTTTCGCGAACTTTCCGCGCAAACTATTAGGGCGCGTGTTAAAGCGTGTGGTATTTCCCATTGTGCGTCCCTTCAAACAGCCTGCCAGTGATAAGATAGTTCACCAAATTGCACGTAGCATGATGCAACCCTCAGCGCTTCGTGACCGTTTAGGTCAGGATTGTTTTATCGGTGAAGACGATGATGCTATTGGCCGCTTAGAGGATGCCTTCAAGCGCGTCGTAGATTCAGTACCATTGGAGAAAAAAGTGCTACAAGCCATCAAGGACGGTGTTATCAAGGCGCATGCAGACAAAAATGAGCAATTGATGCAAGCCTTGAATCAAGAGATTCTCAATGCTGAAGAGGTGCAGCATTTACAAGATACGTATGGGGCAGTGGCTGATGCCATTGCTGTGGATGATTTCAGTGAAACGACAACGAGGAATAAACAGGCATGTCAAACCGAAACCGTGAAGTCTATATAGTTGATGGTGCTCGCACACCATTCCTAAAAGCCAAAGGTAAACCCGGGCCCTACAGTGGTGCGGACTTGGCCGTCAATGCCGGACGTGAATTATTAGCGCGGCAACCCTTTAGCCCTGAGGCAATTGGCGAAGTGGTGATTGGCAGTGTGATGCCGGGACCGGAAGAAGCTAACATCGGTCGTATCATTTCGTTACGTTTAGGCTGTGGCAAAGAAGTCCCGGCCTGGACGGTACAACGCAATTGTGCGGCGGGTTTACAAGCGATTGATAGTGCCTTAAAAGACATTGCCACTGGACGTCATGATTTAGTGTTAGCGGGCGGCACTGAAGCCATGAGTCATGCCCCCTTATTGTTTAACCAAAAAATGGTAAACTGGCTTGCAGCTTGGTATAGCGCGAAAACATTCCCCGCCAAACTTGCCATGGTACCGAAATTTCGTCCTGCGTTTTTGGCGCCAGTGATTGCATTGCTAAAAGGCTTAACGGATCCCTTAAATGGCTTATCCATGGGGCAAACAGCAGAGAATTTGGCTTATCGTTATAATATCACTCGTGATGAGATGGATGAATTCTCGGTCATGAGTCATCAACGCTTGGCCAAGGCCATTGATGAAGGTTATTTGCGCGAAGTGACAACACTATACGACAGCCGCGGTAATTTTTATGAACATGATGACGGGTTACGCCGAGATAGTTCGGTGGAGAAACTCGCTAAGCTGCGACCCTTCTTCGACAAAAAATTCGGTAATGTCACACCGGGTAATAGTTCGCAAGTCACTGACGGCGCGGCATTGGTGTTAATGGCCAGTGCTGATGCGGTGAAACAATATGATTTGCCAGTATTGGGCAAAATCAAAGATGTAAACTGGGCTGGCGTCGACCCGGCTGAGATGGGGCTGGGTCCGGTGAATGCCATAACCCCAATGTTGCAACGCAATCAATTATCTAAAAATGACATCGATGCTTGGGAAATCAATGAAGCGTTCGCTGCGCAAGTGATTGGGTGTTTGCGCGCCTGGGAAGACAAAGATTATTGCGCCAAAAATTTCGGCATGAGCGAAGCCTTCGGTAGCATCCCGTTGGACAAGTTAAACATCGACGGTGGTGCTATTGCCATCGGCCATCCTGTAGGGGCAAGTGGTGCGCGGATTGTGTTGCGTTTGTTGCATATTCTTAAACGCCAACAAGCCAAACGTGGTGTGGCATCATTGTGTATCGGTGGCGGCCAAGGTGGCGCCATCTTAATCGAAAACGTATCTGAGGTAGCGTAACCATGAGTGAACAACATTATCAACATTGGTCATTAGCAAAAGACAATGACAATATTCTTTGGTTAACCCTGGATAGACAAGATGCGTCAGTGAATACCCTGAACCGTGCAGTGATTGAAGAGTTTAATCATTGCATCGAGCATGTTGCCCAAGACCGCGAATGCCAAGGATTGATTATTCGTTCCGGCAAAGACACAGGCTTCATCGCCGGTGCGGATGTTGAGCAATTCGGCAAAATTAAAGATATCAACGAAGCGGTTGATTTAGTCCGCCAAGGGCAAAAAGTCTTAGACAGGCTTGCGGCATTATCAATGCCGACAGTGGCGATGATCGAAGGTTTTTGTCTCGGTGGCGGTTTAGAATTGTCATTGGCTTGTCGTTATCGCGTTGCTGAGAATTCCCGCAAAACCCGTTTGGGTTTGCCCGAGGTGTTATTAGGCATCCATCCAGGCTGGGGTGGTACAGTGCGTTTGCCACAATTGATTGGCATATTACCGGCGATGGATTTGATTTTGTCCGGTCGAACCGTATCAGCTAATGCCGCTGCCAAAATGGGTGTCGTCGATGCAGCAGTGCCAAAACGCCAACTGGAACGGGCGGCACGTTACTATGTCTTGAACAAACCACCAGTGAACAAGCCTAGCAAGTTACAACGGGTATTAAACTTCAGTTTGCTAAGACCATTATTAGCAAAACTGTTACGTAGCAAAGTCGCTAAGAAAGCGAGCCCCAAACATTATCCTGCGCCTTATGCGGTGATTCATAATTGGGTTCGTGATGGTGCTCACGGCGAGAAAGCTATGATCAACGAAGCCAACTCCATCGGCAAAATGCTCGTCAGTGATACGTCCCGTAATTTGGTGCGGGTGTTCTTTTTGCAAGAACGCTTGAAGTCATTAGGCAAAGACAGTGATTTTGCGCCTCAGCATGTGCATGTTATTGGTGCTGGTGTTATGGGGGGCGATATTGCTGCCTGGTGTGCACTCAGAGGTATGCGTGTGACGTTACAAGACCGCGAACCACAATATATTGCACCGGCTATCAAGCGCGCTTATGCATTATTCAAAAAGAAACTCCGCAAACCACGGGACATCAATGCGGCTATGGATCGCTTAATGCCCGATACTCAAGGCCTAGGGGTGAGTCAGGCGGATGTTATCATCGAGGCTATCTATGAAAATCTTGAAGCCAAACAAGCCTTGTTCAAAGAGCTGGAAATCAATGCCAAGCCGACGGCGATTTTGGCCAGTAATACCTCCAGCATTCCCTTGGATGAAATCAATACGGTAATGCAAAACCCATCACGCTTAGTGGGTATTCATTTCTTCAACCCCGTGGCAATGATGCCATTGGTGGAAATTGTCGTGGGGAATAAATCTGATACTGAGACCATTCAGTCTGCCACGGCCTTTGTGCGTAAGATTGATCGTTTGCCAATTCCAGTAAAGAGCTCACCGGGCTTTTTGGTGAATCGCGTATTAATGGCGTACTTAATGGAAGCATTTCAACTTTATCAAGAAGGTGTACCCATGGCGGCTATAGACAAAGCGGCCAAAGACTTTGGTATGCCGATGGGACCCATCGAATTAGCGGATACGGTGGGACTTGATATTTGTTTATCAGTGGCCAAGAATCTAACCTCGCACCTTGGCGGGGAAGTGCCAGAGCATTTGGTAGCTATGGTGGACAAAGGCCAATTGGGTAAGAAGTCTGGTAGTGGCTTTTACGACTACAAAAAAGGCAAGCCTGTTAAACGACCCCTGGCGAAGAATTACAAGATGGCCGATGACATTACCAAACGCATGAGCATGCGTTTATTGAATGAGTCAGCGGCTGTATTACGTGAAGGGGTAGTGGAAGACGCTGATCTATTGGATGCCGGCATGATCTTCGGTACAGGATTCGCACCGTTTACCGGAGGTCCGATGAGTTATGCCAAATTCCTCGGCAAAAACCGCGTACTGTCAGAGTTCGCGCGTCTTAGCACACAATATGGCGAACGCTTTTTGGCAGATCCCTATTGGAGTCACCATGAGGATGGCGCAGGACAAGTGCAAACTCATCCCCGCAACGAAGGCGTCGCTACCGGCTGATTTAGCCATACTGTCTCGGCTTCGTCGCTGCTTTTATTGGCAATGACGACGAAGTCGGGCCAGTGTTGCTCTGAGATGACACTGGAATAACTGTCGATGAAGCCGAGCACGAGATAATCTTTATCCTCCGCTGGTTTCAGCCATTGCGTTAATATATCATCCTTGTAGCCATTCATGTGATGATTGGATTCGGATAGCAAGAAATCACAGCACTCGTCCATTATTTTAGTGAGACAATGCTCTAAATTATCACGAGTAACGCCTTCAGTATTTTCAATACGAAATAGTTTAATGCTACTCTCAGCATGGGCACGCCGCGCAAGCTGTAGGGCAGGGTAATGATTGTCATACTCTGCATTATTAATGGCGTGTAAGTCTACCGGTGCGAATAGGTGTTTTCTGTATAATAGCGAAGCTATAGCATAGCTGGGTTTTTGTGTTTCAATGGTGTAAATTATTCGCGGGATTGCAATATTTGCATATTGCAAGGAGGTTAAGGATTGTTTGATGTTGGTAACGGTTGCTCTAAAAGCCTCCTCGACGTTTTGGTGAAGTTTTGGTATAGGTTTTAGTGCATTAATTTTTTGTTGTAATGGTCTGAATAACTCATTAAGCATCGTTTTTAAATCGGTTAAGGATAACGGCGTCTCATGAAGATGAGAGATGTCTTTTTGAAGATTTTGTAAGACTGCAAGGATCTGGGTTAGCGCATATACATAAGCACTATTGGTGGTTCCCAATGATTTTATTAAGTCGCAGACATGCCCTGCAATTTCTTCAATTGCCTGGTTGTAGTGTTGATTGCGATCGATTGCAATATCGGGACTGTTATAGGTCATTATGCCATTCCCGTGGGGCTTAAATAGGTCGGTATTTATACAGAATCAGCGCCCCATCGTCAAGTGTGTTTGGGCTATGCTTGTAAAAGGAGGCAACAAATCACGAGATTAGTCATGACTGACAATACTAGCCACAATGAAGCCCGCATAATCGCGATTTTGCGGCAGTTTTTACAAACCTCGGGTAACCCACAGGCGCTGCAGGCGGTGACCCTGGAGGCGGATTTGGAGCGGGATTTGGGGATTGACAGTCTTGGCCGGGTCGAGCTCTTCAAACGCCTGGAGCAAGCCTTCCACGTGCAATTTCAAGAAGCCGATATCGCGAATATTGTTACGTTGAAGGATTTGCTCGAGATCTTGAGTGAGCGGGAACCTAGCCTGCAACTTAGTCATAAACGTCTCATCAAGCCTTTGCAAGCGACTCAAGTAGACCCAAGTCAGGCCAATTCGCTGTTGGATGTGCTCTTCACCTATGCTGAACATGAACCTGACCGCCCACATATCTACATGCAAGATGATACTGGCCAAGAGCATGTTATCACCTATGGTGATTTGCTCTCCCGTGCCGGTCATGTTGCCCAGGGCTTGAGTGAGTTAGGGTTACAACCCGGTGAGACTGTCGCAATCATGTTGCCTACCAGTGAGGATTTCTTTTATGCGTTTACGGGTATTCAACTCGCTGGCGGGGTGCCGGTACCCATTTATCCGCCGTTTCGGCCAGACAAAATCGAAGAATACGTCAGACGTGAAGCTCGTATTCTCCATAATGCCGATGTCAGAATTTTAATTACTTTTCATGCGGCCAAGCATCTCAGTCGCTTGTTAAAATCTTTCATCCCCAGTCTGATAGCAGTGACGACGGTAAAACAATTACTGGCAACACCAGGTAAATGTGTCACAGCAGCGCCAAGTCGTCATGACCCGGCGATGATTCAATATACCTCGGGGAGCACGTCTGACCCGAAAGGTGTTTTACTCAGTCATGGTAATTTAATCAGTAATATCCAAGCCGTTGCAGATGCGGTGCATATGAAAGCGACGGATGTTGGTGTTAGTTGGTTGCCACTCTATCATGATATGGGTTTGATTGGGGCATGGATGAATACCATGTATAACGGCATTCCCGTCACGATCATGTCGCCGTTGGCCTTCTTGGCTCGGCCTGAGCGCTGGTTGTGGACTATTCATTATCACCGCGGCACGATTTCTGGCGGGCCTAATTTTGCCTATGAATTGTGTGTGCAGCGGCTAGACAAGGCAGATCTACAGGGTTTAGATCTCAGTTGTTGGCGAATTGCCTTTAATGGTGCTGAAGCAATAAATCCAGCGACCTTGGCGCGTTTCACTAAGAAGTTTGCACCCTATGGTTTTAAGCCTGAGAGTCTATTTCCAGTCTACGGCTTAGCAGAATCTGCCGTTGCTTTATGTGTGCCACCGGTGGGACGCGTCCCTAGGATTGATAAAGTCGACAGAGATGTTTTCCAAAAGAATCATTTAGCCAAAATGTCAACCAAGCCTGCTGCTAATGACTTACACTTTGTTGCTTGTGGTAAGCCTTTACCGGGGCATCAGATCCGGGTGGTCAATGATTTAGGTAAAGTGCTGGAAGAACGGCAAGTGGGTAATTTGCAATTTGCTGGGCCATCCACCATGCAAGGTTATTACCGTAATCCCCAAGCAACTCACGCTACTATGCATGACGCGTGGGTGGATACCGGGGACTTAGCTTATATTGCGGATGGGGAGTTGTTTGTTACCGGCCGCAAAAAAGACGTCATCATCAAAGCGGGTCGCAATATATACCCTGACGAAATCGAAGCATTAGCAGCCCATGTGAGTGGTATTCGTAAAGGCTGTTGTATTGCCTTTGGTGTGCCGGATACAGAGCAGGGCACAGAGAAACTCTGCCTAGTCGCAGAAACACGAGTTACGGATAAAAAATCGCAACAGGTCTTAATGGCTACATTACAAAAACAGATAACGGCACAAATGGGCATTGCACCGGACCATATTATTTTGGTGCCACCTAAGACTATTCCCAAAACATCCAGCGGCAAGTTGCAGCGCTCTGCCTGCAAACAACAATACCTTGCTGGCGCTCTGCACAAAGCACCGCCGGTATGGTGGCAAGTGACTAAGTTATTGCTGCGTAGCAGTTTGCAACAGTTAAAACGTGTTGCAATTACGGTTTCTAAGGCAATGTATACAGGCTATGTCTGGTTAGTAGTGCCACTGACGGCAATGCCCTTATGGTTATCATTATTCATTACTACTAAAGCTCAAGCAAAACGGTCAACACGTTGTTGGGCGCGCTTGATTTTTCGTTTGCTGGGGATCTCGGTGAAGGTGCAGGGGCGCATACACTTAGAGACTGCGGGCAAATGTATTTATGTTGCCAATCATTGCAGTTATCTTGATGCTGTCGTCTTGGCAGGGATATTACCTGACAATGTTGCTTTTGTGGGCAAAGAAGAATTGCGCCGCTGGCCGTTTGTCAGAACCTTTGTCAATAAACTTGGCCACCTCACGGTAAATCGCTTTGAGGTACTAGAGAGTATCGCTGATAGTGAAAAAATCAGCCAATCCTTAGCAGGTGGGCGAGCAATGGTGATATTCCCTGAAGGTACAATGACTGAAGCCACAGGTTTGCGGCCTTTTAAGTTCGGTGCATTCAATCTGGCATCCGAGACCCATACCCCAATTTGTCCCATCGCTATCAAGGGTACCCGTAGGGTATTTCCAGCTGGTCATATGTTACTCAGTCCGGGTAAAGTGACTGTCACGGTGTGTCCGCTTAGTTATCCACAGGACAGGAGTTGGGAGTCCGCAGCACAAGCCCGTGGGGTTGTGAGAGATTTGATCGCAAAATATTGTGGTGAAGCCAAGATTGACTTAGTCAGGGCTGGACCCGAAGTGTAATGCTATGTAAACAACGGGTAAACACTTTGTATTCGCTCTAGCATAATCTTCAATTCCCGTTATACTTACGGCAAACAATAAACCAATAGGACTTGTGCATTGTTAGCACAATAATAATGAAGGGGATCATCATGACAAATCAAATCCAATCTGCGGTTTTGGCTGCAAAGCGTTCACTAGCAATACCAGCCGCGGTATTGATCAGTGCTTGTTTATTTTTCTTACCGACACAAAGTCACGCGTCAACCTACAAACTGCCAGCCAATGGTGGTGATGTGGTGGGCGGTGTGCACTACACGACCTTGAAAGGCGGGCAAACATTTTCAGACATAGCCCAACGTAATCACATTGGTTACTATGAGTTACTTGAAGCCAACCCACAAGTGAATCCAATGCAACCGATTGCTGGTACTAAGATTTTAGTGCCGACGCGTTTTGTATTACCTAAAGCACCGCGCAAGGGGATTGTGATCAATTTGGCTGAATTGCGCTTATATTACTACCCACCTAATAGCAATACCGTACAGACTTATCCTATCGGTATTGGCCGTCAAGGTTGGGAAACCCCAACAGGGACTCTCAAAATTATTCAACGCAAAAAAGACCCTGCTTGGCGTGTGCCAGCTTCTGTTTGGGCTGACGCTGCAGAGAATGGTATCGTGTTACCGAAAGTGGTACCCCCAGGCCCTGACAATCCATTGGGTCAATACGCGCTACGTTTAAGCCGTCCCAATTACCTTATTCATGGTACTAACAAGCCTAATGGCGTTGGTCGTCGCGTGAGTGCGGGTTGTATTCGAATGTACCCTGAAGACATCAAACGTATGTATTCACAAGTCAGTATTAATACGCCAGTGACTATCGTGAATCAACCGTTCAAGACGGGTTGGTTAAACGGTAAGTTATACCTCGAAGCTCATCGACCGTTGTTTGAGCAGCGGGCCCAAGGCAGCGATGCGATGAGCAACAAGATGGTGCATGCTGTCGACACAGCCGCTAGCAAACACGGCGTCGATGTGAGCTGGGCTAAAGCCAAACGGGTAGCCGTGCAACAGAGCGGTATCCCAGTGGCGATTAACTAGTTAGTACTCATTATTTCAGATGATGAAACCGGAGGTTTAGGCCTCCGGTTTTTTTTATGCGGCCGCAACTTTGCGAGCTCGATGATTGATCCTTATCCATCTCAATAAATCTGGGTATTTAGCTTGTACAAATTCCTGGTAGCTTGCGGCCATACCAAGTGTGCGTTTTCCTGGATACACTTCGAATTGGGCGTTTAGACTAATCCACAATGGCATTACTGAGCATTCTTCTTTAACATATTCAAAGCAGTGTTCTTGCATTTTTAGATAGGAGTCGTTCGGCATGCTTTTTAAACCAATATTACGCTCTAGAAATGCAGCAACAGTGGCATTAATGGCTCTAAACATGTTTCCCTTCTGGCTATAAGCTAAATCAACCAGCTCGCGCTGCTTGGTATACTCATCTGAAAGTAACCAGTCATCCCAGTGGGAAATAGAGTAGGGTATTGACAAAGTCCTTAATAGCTCACGATTTCTCATCAGCCATTCATGGCCAAGTTTTCGAGATTTGCTAGCAATGTCAATGTTAAGATCCGGATAGAAAATTGGTAGAGTGTGACGCTGAAGGCTATCACATACAACAATATGACAGCGGGCAATTCGTCTTTCCAGTAATCTTAATGTTGAGGCTAACTTATCTCCCTCATGATAATATTGCCCAACGCTGATGGGCATTACACACAATGCGTGACGTAATTCATCCTGAAACTCTCCTGCTCCCTCAAATATCGCCTTAGTAGACATAGTGACTCCAGCCTGATAGTTTGAGAATACTTGTTATATTTTTCGACACTATAATGATTTTCAAGGTTAATATCAATCAGTTGTTCACTCTAACTTCATGATTTAATTAAAAAAATAAAAATCAGCAAATAATATTCAAAAAAACCTGTTTACTAACCACCGAAGGTTTGATATATTTCTGCTCAGAATAGATACAGGAGGATTAGTTTCAATGGAAATGATCGACTTAACACTAGGGATGGCACTTACCATTCTATCTCTCTTTTATTTGCTACAGCTTGTTAGTGTTGTGAAGGAGCAATATTTCAAGCCAGTGCAACTGCTTTCATATTTTGGCTTAATGGCTATTTTTCTTTTCATCACAACTTTTTCATTTATACAACATTTAGTGCTGATATCCCTGGGTGCTTCATTGAATGCAATATTCTGTGGTGGAATTGTAGGATATCTGACTTATCTCAGTGTTAAAGGCCGAAAAGCGGATAATCCCCAAAACTTATTCAATTTGTTAAAACGAGAGCCTTTATCTATTGCAGCTGTTAATGAAGTTATTGCCGATATGCCGGGTAATGTCTATTGGATGGATCGTGACGGTATATTCTTGGGCTGTAATAATAACATGTTGAAGATACTGGGGTTAGAATCTGTTGATGAGTATATCGGCAAAAGTTATGATGACTTTTATGAGAGTAGCCATATTGAAGCGATCAAAAAAAATGACAGCTATGTAATGGAGAATGACAAAACTCTGACAATCGAAGAATTTGCTATGCCCGGCAACCTTACTTATTTAACCCAAAAAAGCCCATTGCATTTAAATCACAAAGAAGTTGATGGAATGCTGGGTATTTCTATGAATATTACTGAGCTGAAAGATACCAAAGATCAGCTCGAGAAAGCCCTAGTTGCTGCAGAAGCAGCAAACAAAGCCAAAAAACAATTCATCGAAAGCATGAGCCATGATTTGCGGACACCGCTGTCGGGAATGATTGGTATGGCGGAAATA
>PAPY01000003.1 GCA_002709565.1 Legionellales bacterium
ACTCATGCCTAACTCCATGTTTTACAACAGATATAGGTATAGTCGAGAACCGGACAGATGGCGTGCTACATAAACCGGACAAATGGCATGTTACCAACATTTCGCGTTTAAGCTATTGACAGGGGAGCAAAAGCCCCCTAGAATGCGCCCTCCAGTTTGGGGCTATAGCTCAGCTGGGAGAGCGCTTGCATGGCATGCAAGAGGTCGGCGGTTCGATCCCGCCTAGCTCCACCAAAGCCATTAACTATACACGTGATAGTTAATGGCTTTGTCCCCATCGTCTAGAGGCCTAGGACACCGCCCTTTCACGGCGGTAACAGGGGTTCGAATCCCCTTGGGGACGCCACTTTTTCTGGATAAAACGCCGGTCATTTGATCGGCGTTTTTATTTCTACCCTCGCAAAGGAGTTCATTATGCGTATTTTACATACAATGTTACGGGTCGCTGATTTAGCCCGTTCGGTGGCTTTTTACGAGCAAGTCCTGGGTATGCGTCTGCTACGCCAAATGGATAATGAAGATCAGCGTTATACGTTAGTCTTTTTGGGGTATCAGGATGAGTCTGAAGGCCACGCGCTGGAGCTCACCTACAATTGGGATACGACTAGCTATGATTTGGGCAATGCTTATGGTCATATCGCCATTGAGGTGGATGATGTCTATGAGGCCTGCGACAAAATCCGCGCTGAAGGGGGCAAAATCAGCCGTGAGCCGGGTCCTATGAAAGGGGGCAGCACAGTACTGGCATTTGTAGAAGATCCCGATGGCTACAAAATTGAGCTATTAGGGCCCAAGTCAAAATAACTTGTTGTTTTTTCGAAATAATTCATTAAAACATATTTAAAACTAACGTTTTATGCATTATAGTATTCTTTTGCCATCAGTAGAAGGATACTTATTATGCAACTCAAAGCTGCCATGACCAAACTCCGCAAGATGTTAGCCACTGAGCGTGACATCGCGCGAATCATTGAATTTTTTCTCAATCACATCGCCAGTAAAGAATTTGTACTGCGCCAAGGGGTGCCATTTGAAGACGCCGACGTGCTTAAGATGGCTATTAAGCTCAGTCTTGGGAACTTCTTTGGTGAGCCAGTAAAACTGGAATGCTTTAGTCCCTGTTACCTGAAACGCCACAAGTTGGTGCACGGGTCGTTTATCGTTAAGAACCGTTTAGGGATGTTTTTATACTTCGATGATGATCCCTTAGCCGTATTTACGCTTGCGCCCATCGCTCGGGGTAACACAGAATTTTTCCGCTTCAATATTCATGACCTCAAGGCACTGCCCATCGATTTGCTCGGCGCTATGGTGGTCAAAGGCGTTGACGAACGGCAAGTGCATTGAGGTGAGGAACATTTGATCCAACAAAAAATACTTGCTATGGTCACGCTCTACTCATGCCCGCCACGCATCCCGTCAGATCTGCGAACCACGGCGGGTTATTTGTTTATGAGTATATTTTGATTATTGAAATATGAATTTTTCACTAACCTCGTGAAAAATCTTTTAGAGGGCGAATTTTCCACGAGGCTCGTGGAAAATTCGATTCCATATACTCCTTGGTTAGCTAATCCTCAACCAACCCCCGCACGCCAGCCATATACGCTTGCGTATCAAAGGGCTGCATGGTTTGCATGACTTTGGTCATCTCGAGCATTAGTACTTCCATGATCGCATGTTCTGCTTGGTGGGGCGTGTCGACTTGCTGGAGGAGTTGTTGGTAAAGGGCAGTTATTCCCGTGGGATTGTCATCGCGGATTTGTTCAACAATGGCAATGTGAAGACCGAAGTGCATGAACGGATTCACATCAAAATCCGTATCAGGTTTGTCATCAAATACTTTATGGTATTCTGGATGCATCTCGATAATCGTCCAGATGATGATTTCCATGGCGTCCAGGGGTTCATTGTTACGCTGCTTTTGCCAAACGGTATAAAATACTTCGCGAATATCCTCGCGGTCCCCAAATAAACTCATATTAATTACTCTGTTTTGTCTTTGAATTCACATAAATCTTCGATAATACAACTGCCACAGCGGGGTTTGCGCGCAAGGCAGGTATAGCGGCCGTGTAAAATTAACCAATGATGGGCATCGTGCAGATAATCTTTTGGCACATTCTTTAGGAGTTTTTTTTCTACCTCAAGTACAGTTTTACCCGGTGCGATGTTGGTGCGATTGGATACGCGAAAGATATGGGTATCTACCGCCATGGTTGGTTGACCAAAGGCCGTGTTCAATACCACATTTGCGGTCTTACGCCCGACACCGGGCAATGCTTCCAGGGCTGCGCGTTCATCAGGTACTTCGCCATTGTAGTTATCCAGTAAAATTTGGCAGGTTTTGATGATATTGGCGCCTTTGCTGTTATAGAGGCCAATGGTCTTGATGTATTCTTTGAGACCCTCTTCACCGAGCGCGATAATAGCTTGAGGGGTATTAGCCACTGGGTAGAGTTTTGCGGTGGCTTTATTGACACTGACGTCGGTCGCTTGGGCCGATAAAATCACTGCAATCAATAATTCAAAGGGATTGCTATAGATTAATTCTGTCGTCGGATTAGGGTTCTCGCGCTTGAAGCGTTTGAAAATTTCTAGACGTTTGTCTTTATTCATGACTGTCCTTTTTGGCGCGAGCCCGTTGGCGGGCTGCTTCAATATAAGCCTTACGGGCGTGGGCGGTATCTGCTGCTTTGATCTCTGTCTTGGCTAGCTTCGCTGTTTGGTGGCGCTGCTTATCTTCGCGTTCATTACGTTCAAGGCGGTATTGATGATAGTAGTAACGTGTGCGGGCTTTATCGGCTGCGGTTTGCCGTTCTTCATCAGTGGGCTCATGATTAATCGCAATAATATCAATACAATCCATGGGGCAGGGCTCAATACACAATTCGCAACCAGTGCATTCGTCCTCGATAACGGTATGCATCAATTTCGCCGCGCCTGCAATGGCATCCACGGGACAAGCTTGAATGCACTTGGTGCAGCCAATGCATTCAGCCTCGCGTATTGCGACTACTTGATGGGGCTTTTGTTTGTTGGCCATCTCATCGAGATAGGGTTCAGCCGCTTGGCCTGTTAAGGCCGCCAAGGCTTTTAGGGTTTTGACGCCGCCAGGTAAACAACGGTCGATGCTGTCGCCCTCTTCAGCAATGGCTTTGGCATAGGGCATGCAGCCACTGTAGGTACAATCTCCACATTGGGTTTGTGGCAAGAGTGCATCGATGTCTTTGGCGCTTGGTTTGCTCATACGCTTTGTTGGTCTTTTACCGCTTGCGTTAAGGCATCCAGGCTGTCTTGTTCAATGCGTGTTATCAGTGGTTTGAAGGTGTTAATCTTATGCCCCAGCAGTGGTTGGGTACGGTTATCCCAGGTCATCGGTGCGATATCAAGAAATTCTTCCACGTCTGCCGCAATGCCAGGAATGACTGGCTTGAGATAAGTCATCAAGACACGGAATAAGTTAATGCCCACACTACACACGCCTTGGACTTCTTGCTCACGACCGTCTTCTTTGGCCATTTGCCAGGGTTTCATTTCGTCGATGTATTGATTGGCTTTGTCGGCCAGTTCCATGATTTCACGGACGGCGCGGGAGAATTCCCGCTTATCAAAATGCTCGCCAATGCTTACACCGGCATCAACAAATTCTTGATACAGTCCAGGTTTGAGATTCACGGTTGATAGGGTATTGTCAAATCGCTTACGAATAAAGCCCGCACAACGGCTAGCAATATTCACCACTTTGCCTACTACGTCAGCATTGACCCGCAGCATGAAATCTTCAAAACTCAAATCAATGTCTTCAATATCACTGCTGAGTTTTGCCGCGAAATAATAGCGTAAACATTCAGGGTTTAAATGCTCCAAGTAGGTGCGGGCATTAATAAAGGTGCCACGGGATTTTGACATCTTCTTGCCTTCAATGGTCAAGAAGCCATTGGCAAATACGGCCGTTGGTGTTCGAAAACCTGCGCCAGTCAATGTTGCTGGCCAAAATAAGCTGTGAAAATAAATAATGTCTTTGCCGATGAATTGATAAAGCTCAACATCGCTGTCTTTGTTCCAATACTCATCGAAGTCATATTCTGGTTTTTGTGAGCAAAAGTCTTTGAAACTCGCCATATAGCCAATCGGCGCATCCAACCAAACATAAAAAAACTTTCCTGGCGCGCCAGGGATTTCAAAACCAAAATAGGGCGCGTCGCGACTGATGTCCCACTCCCTAAGACCGACCTCAAACCACTCGTCCAGTTTGTTCTTCACTTGTGGTTGCAGGTGCCCGGCTCTGGTCCACTCTTGAAGAACGTCGGTGTAGTTCTTGAGTTCAAAAAAGAAATGTTCGGATTCTTTTTCGATAGGTGTTGCACCGGACACAGCAGACACGGGATTAATTAATTCGGTAGGGCTATAGGTGGCGCCGCAGGATTCACAACTGTCACCGTATTGGTCTTGGGCGTGACAGCGGGGACACTCGCCTTTGACATAACGGTCCGGCAAAAACATATTTCTGCTCGGGTCATAGGCTTGTTTGATAGTTTTGACAACAATATCGCCCCGTTGTTTCAAACGCTCAAAAATTAATTCCGACAATTGGCGGTTTTCATCAGAGTGGGTGGTGTAGAAGTTATCGAAATCAACGTTAAAATCGGCAAAATCCTGTTTATGGGCGACGTGGACTTTTTCGATCAATTGCTGAGGGGTAATGCCCAAGCTCTCAGCTTTTAACATCACCGGCGTGCCATGGGTATCATCACCACAGACGTGGACACAGTCATGGCCCTGCATCCTTTGGAAGCGCACCCAAATATCGGCTTGGACATAGCCTACCAGATGACCTAAATGAATATCGCCATTGGCATAGGGGAGGGCGGTGGTGACTAAGATTTTACGTTGTGCCATGGGTTTGCCTAGATTGTGTTCAAAGGGGCTAATGATACCGTTTTGTCATCTTATGGTCTAGGGATGGAAGTGCCTCATAGCCGCAGAACATGTTCGTCTTGAAACGATTCATTCAGATTCTCAAATTCAGCATCATGCTCTGTGATATAGGCCCGCAATTTTCCCTTATCGACAGTTAATTTCTCAGCCTTTTTATCAGCAGGGTCCATCAAAGGGTACATCTGCAAGAACGTGACAAGGCCACCATCGGTTTTGCGGATATCGTCAATGGATTGGCAAACGCCGTACCAAGGATCGATAACCCAAGCGTCATCATTCCAACTTGCCAAATCATGGTAACTCCCATCGGTGCGATTGATAACCATGTAGCTGTGAATGCGGCCTGCCAGTGCGCTGGTCTCGTTATCAGTCACAAAACGTTCGATACGCCCTATGTAAGCGCCTCGAACCAACATCATAATGACAATATGGCTGATGTGTACACAATCAAAGGCATTGTTACGAAGACAAAAAACACCGTAATGGTAGGCCGGTGCTATTGGGTTCTCTGGTTCTGAGCGTATCGCTTCTAACTCAGCTTTTATAAAACGCTGTCGGGTAGCCCATTTATTACTTTCTCGTTGTGACAGGAAAGAATGGCTACTAATGCGGGGAAGATCCTGAAATGGCGGTCCTAGTGTTGGTTTTTTAACCCAAAAAGTATAGCCAGCCTGTAATAACATTGCTGCGGTGAATAACAACACTAATGCACCCATGCGGGGACTATAAAACACATAACTCAAAATACTTGCAGCCAGGGCAAATGGGGTTAGGTACCACAAGTTAACTCGCGCAGCAATAGTGGACTCATGTAACGTATTTCTGGCTTTCTGCCAGCCGATGAAGGCATTAGTCCCGCCGTAGGACGCGAGTAGGGGCGGAACAGGAGTGGCCAAGTGGGCGTTGACCAAATTATCTTTGGTGCGTCGGCGTAGTTTACCGAATACATCTTGTGCGACCTGATCATGATCCATTTCTGCGTACATATGTGCTTCACCTGTGTTGGTTATTGTTTTGATAAAATTCTTGGTCAAGATGTTATCAAACCTGCCAGTTTGAAGTCAATGCACTTTGGTGCCACAATGCGGCCCAGCAATAATGACCTACATTGAGGCAATCCATGGATCAAAACGACATCCAGAACACTATCCAATCCTATCTTGAACCTACTCTCGGCGCTGATCTAGTCACTGCCAAAGCAGTAAAAACCATTACTATTCAAGGAGATAGGGTCGATATCCATATTACTCTGGGCTTCCCGCACCACGATTGCGAAGCGGCTATCAGAGCGGCCCTGTCAGAGCTATTAACGGCTAAATACCCTCAAGCTCAGTTTACTATTGTTATCGATAGCGACATTGTCTCCCATGCCGTGCAGCAGGGACTACAAAGTATCCCCAATGTGAAAAACATCATCGCTGTAGCCTCTGGCAAAGGCGGTGTGGGCAAATCCACCACAGCCGTGAATCTGGCCTTGGCTTTGGCCCAACAAGGGGCACGAGTGGGTATTCTGGATGCGGATATTTACGGTCCCAGCCAGCCCCAGATGTTAGGCACGTATGATAAGCCGAAGGCGGCAGAAGCCAAACAAATTGAACCTATTGAACGTCACGGCATTCAAGCTATGTCGATAGGGTTCTTGGTGGATCAAAAGACCGCTATGGTTTGGCGTGGTCCCATGGTAACCGGCGCATTACAGCAATTGTTGTCTGATACCTGTTGGCATGACTTGGATTATTTATTCATTGATTTGCCGCCCGGGACGGGGGATATCCAACTTACCATGGCACAAAAAATTCCCGTCAGTGGCGCAGTGATTGTCACAACACCCCAGGACTTGGCGCTGCTGGACGCGAGACGGGCGATCAACATGTTTGCCAAAGTCCGGATCCCCGTATTGGGTGTGGTAGAGAATATGAGTACCCATATTTGCAGCAACTGTGGTCATGAAGAAGGGATCTTTGGTCAGGGGGGCGGCGCGAGTTTGGCAGATGAGTTTGATTGTCCATTGCTGGGGCAATTACCCTTGGCGTTAAGTATTCGCGAACAAGCCGATGGCGGCAAGCCCACCGTGGCGGCAGAACCAGAGAGTCCTATTGCCCAAACCTACCGCCAGATTGCTCTGAAGGTCGCGGCACAACTGTCCAAATCCAGCAAAAATTATTCCGGGAAATTTCCCAAAATTGTGATAGAGTAAGCCTGAATTAACCAACCCATGGAGATGTTGCATGATTAAGTCTGATCAATGGATCCGCTACATGTCGGAAAACCACCAAATGATTGAACCCTTTGCCCCCCAACAAGTACGGCAAGACGAAGCCGGGCGAATTATTTCCTATGGGACGTCCAGCTATGGTTACGATGTTAGGTGCGCGGATGAGTTTAAAGTCTTTACTAATATTAACTCTGCTGTGGTTGATCCGAAAGATTTTGCTGATCAGAGCTTTGTCGATATTCAATCCGATGTTTGTATTATTCCACCCAATTCATTTGCCTTGGCCCGTACTGTAGAGTATTTCCGTATCCCTCGGGATGTCATGACCATTTGTTTAGGCAAATCCACCTATGCGCGCTGCGGCATCATCGTTAATGTCACACCATTAGAGCCGGAGTGGGAAGGGCACGTGACCCTTGAATTCTCAAACACCACGCCATTACCGGCAAAGATTTATGCCAACGAAGGTGTGGCACAGATCCTATTCCTTGGTGCGGATGAAATTTGTGAAACATCCTACAAGGACCGCGGCGGTAAATACCAAGGCCAAACTGGCGTGACACTGCCTGCGACTTAGATAACTCCATTATTATCCACTAATTACAACTATAAGGAGAAATTATGTATTCACCCGAGAACTTAATCACTGGCATTGTTTCCGGTCAAGATGATGCCCTTTCTAGTTTTCGTGCTCACCGGCGCAACAGTAATCAATATTTTGATAATCAACGTTTGATTGAGTGTTTATGTCAGCATGAAGACTGGAGCTTCCTTCATCCATTATTCCTCATATCAGAAGTGCGAGATGCAATCCAGTATAGACCTGGATATATCCAAGAAATTTTTTATCACCGAATCGCATGGGCCTTCCAGGCAAAGAATTTAGGTGCGGTGTGTTTGTTAATTTTAGACCGTTCTTTGTTAGCCCAACTTGTGGGAGCGGATTTAATCAATGTTAGAATTTTTGATGATGTCTATAAAGCAAGCGATGCAGAGGATGAGCTAGCTCAGTCTATGCTCGATACAATTCGTGGGATTCTACATACAGATGGATTTAGCTCACCGAATGGCGAAATGACAGTGAGCAAAGACAAACTTATTGCCAATAATTATCTTACGTTTGCCAAAAGTAAAGTCGCACCAGCGCTGTATTATCAACTGGACAGGCAAATCAAAAAACCAGCAGTTGAGCCATTGGCAAAGCTTCAAGGGATCAGTCGTCAATTTCGTTTGCACTGTAGAATTCTCGATGGGCGTTGTTTCTATCGGTTAGCGCAATGCGAGAGTAGTATCATGGCGATTTCGCAGGACCGTAGCTCACAGTCATTTGAAATGATGTCACAAACAAGGTATTTCGAGTTCCTCGTTGAGGCTGCAAATCTACAATATGCGGATGCCCAATGGCATTTAGCACAGCTGTATTTACAATACGGTCTAGAGGAGGATGCAATGACTTACTTCCGGGCTGCTGCAGAGCAGAATCATGAACCCGCTAAACAAAAACTGGGTGAACTTACCCCTGATGAATCAGTGCTCTCAAGCGATGAACGGTTGTCTCGTGAGATAGAACGGATCCGTTTTTTCTTTCATCCTGAGCATCGTGACCCTAAGAAATTAGCAAAAGAACAATCGCAACAGTCTGGTGAGCCTCTCGAGCTTGGGAGTGATAAAGCGCAAGCATTGTTTGGTGATAGCTTGGTAGTAAATGCTTCACAGGACGACGAAACAAGTACAGCATCAACAGAACCATTAGAACCATTAGAACCACTAGAATCATGGCAAAAGTGTGATGACGAGTTTCCGCCTTTACCATCCAGAGGAAGTAGTGTCAGTACTACTCCATTGCTCCGCACAGAAGAAAGAGGTCGCATGCTGGGTAGCAGCAATGCGAGCACTATCGTACTGACGCCGACTTGTGGTTCAGGTGATTCCTTCTGGGACAGTACAGAAACGGAACGGAATACCAGTTGGCGGCCACGACCTGGCGCCTTTTGCAGCTTTGAATAATCTATCAAGCAAAACGGGGACTCATGGTCCCCGTTTCAGTTCAGTGTTTGTCGAATGAGTTAGTCGTCTTTGCTTTCAGGGTAAGGAATCTCAACCGGTCCAAGACGCGACTGATCCACGTACTCCCGTAATTCTTTCCCGGCTTTGAAGTGGGGGCTGTATTTGGCTTGGGTGATAACCTTTTCGCCAGTTTTGGGGTTATGGGCATTTCGAGGCGCACGGTAATGGAGTGAGAAGCTCCCAAACCCACGGATCTCGATACGACCACCTTCACCAAGACAGTCACCCATGAATTCAATGATTTCACTAACACTGTCAGCGATGTCCTTCTCAGGTAACTGGTTCAAACGACTTGCCATGACAGAGATGAGTTCAGATTTAATCATATTCCTTATCAGCGTTAGCTGCCTCCGTAGTAACTATCCTTGGTTTTTAAGTTAAAATGTACTAAAAAATACACACTTATAAGGATAATACTAGCAGCTCATTTTCGGTTTCGCACGAAAAAATCTGAATTTTTTCATAGGATTAGGTGTGATTGCTTAGATTATGCCCGGTCTCAGGGAGGGCAAAACCGTCCATATAGACGCTACCATTGGTCAAAACTACCCTATCTTGTGTTAGCCAGTGTAAAACTGTTGGGTAGAGATGATGTTCGATTTGATGGACGCGGTTCTTAAGGTCTTGTTCAGACTCCCCCGCAATAACCGATAATTGCTCTTGGGCAATGATAGGGCCACCGTCCAATTCCTCTGTCACAAAATGCACGGTGGCGCCATGGAGACTATCACCGTTCTCGATAACCTGGCGGTGGGTATGCAGACCGCGGTATTTGGGTAGGAGGCTGGGGTGGATATTCACCAATTGTCCAACGAAGCGTTGGACAAATCCCGGCGACAAAATCCGCATGAAGCCGGCGAGAGCAATGACGTCTACCTCATAAGATGCTAAGGCCTCTATTAAGGCTTGGTCGTAATCCTCGCGCTTTGGGTAGTCTTGTTTGGTCTGTACAAGGATTGGAATGTTGTGGCGTTTGGCGCGCGTGAGGCCAAAGGCCTCGGGCTGGTCACTGACTACGACAGCAATTTGGGCTGCAAGACTGCCTGATTCAATAGCATCGATAATGGCTTGTAGGTTAGAACCATTACCCGAAATAAACACCGCGAGTCTTTTCATTAGCTGTACCGTATGGGTTGCGTGTCTCGGGCTTCAATACTGCCGATGCGCCAGGCGGTTTCGCCGAGTTCCGCGAGGGTATTTAAGACTTTTTCGCAGTCATTTTCTGCCACACACAGTATTAAGCCAACCCCACAATTAAACGTACGCCACATTTCTGACTGCTCAATATCCCCTTGCTGTTGTAGCCACGCGAAAATAGGTGGCAATTCCCAACTCGTCGTATCAATATGAGCACCACAGTTATCTGGTAATATTCGCGGCAGATTTTCGGTGATACCACCGCCGGTGATATGGGCAATGCCTTTGAGTTTGACTTGTTCTAATAGTGTTAACACTGTTTTCACGTAAATCCGCGTCGGTGCCAACAGTTGTTGCACCAGTGGTTGGCCATTAACATCCGTGTGCAAATCAATCGTGTTCACGTCGAGGATTTTGCGAATCAAAGAATAGCCATTGGAGTGGGGACCAGAAGAAGCCAGCGCAATTAATTGATCGCCAGGCTCAATAGTTTTGCCCGTGATTAATTGGTTCTTTTCCACAATACCGACACAAAACCCCGCTAAGTCATAATCACCTTGTTGATAGAGTCCGGGCATCTCGGCGGTTTCACCACCCACTAAGGCGCAACCTGCCAACTCACAGCCATCGGCAATGCCTTTGATGACGCTCTCAGCGATATCCAGAGTCAATTCACTCGTTGCGTAATAATCTAAGAAGAATAATGGTTCAGCCCCGCACACAATCAAATCATTCACACACATGGCCACTAAGTCTTGGCCAATGGTGTCATGAAGGTTGGCATCAATGGCAAGTTTAAGCTTGGTGCCTACGCCATCGGTGCCAGAGACCAAAACCGGCTCGCGGTATTTGTTGAGATCCAAAGCAAACAACGCACCAAACCCACCAAGTCCCGTTAACACCTCTGGGCGAGCCGTCTTACGGCAATGGGGTTTAATGCGGTCAATTAAGGCATTACCGGCTTCAATATCAACACCGGCGTCTTTGTAGGTTAAACCTCGGGCTTTCTCTGTCACGACTGTGTCCTGTGGTTAGGGCTCGATGGATGTGATTCTACCATGGACGAAGAGCGAGGGGCAGGGCGTTAGGATGTTATAGGTTAAAACGGCTGAGAGCTGCTGAAATTAGGCTGAAAAGTGCTTTTATTTTTAACCGGAAGTGCTATGATCCGTGCTTATCCTATGACGTTTAATCAGAGAGACCGGAGGTTGTGTCGGTGTCACCGTGCTCGACTATGGTCTAGCACTATTTGGCTTGTGATCGTATGGATTGGATGATAGGTGAAAATTTTGACCTGGAGGCAACATGACCCCAAAACTCCCTATTAATATCGATGATCTATTATATCAACGTACTGTTGAAAGCGAACGTATTGAATATAAAGCAGGCTGGAACCCAGAATCTATTATTCATAGTCTATGTGCATTTGCCAATGATTTTCATAATTTGGGCGGTGGCTATGTGATTGTTGGTGTGGCGGAAAACAATGGCCAGCCACAATTACCACCTGTGGGTGTCGCGCCCTCAGATATTGATGATATTCAGAAAGCCCTGTTAAATTTAGGCCATTCAGCCATATCACCACACTTTCATCCGCTTACCGCAACTTATGAAATTCAAGACAAAACTATTTTGGTGTTATGGGCATCAGGTGGTGAAACGCGTCCTTATAAGGCGAAAACAAGCCTAAGCAATAAGGATAATGACTGGGCGTATTATCTGCGGAAACAATCAAGTACCGTGAAAGCAACGGGTAAGGATGAGCGTGAATTGATGAGTCTGGCTGTTACGGTCCCCTTTGATGATCGTTTCCGACAAACGGCTACCCTGAATGACTTATCACCGTATTTAATGCGGGAGTTCTTACAAGAGATCAACAGTGAGTTAGTAGCTGAAGCCCGTGAATTAGATATTGAAGCTCTGGGACGGTGCATGAATGTGGTTGGTGGCACAGCAGAGATGGCATTTCCTAAGAATGTTGGTTTGCTGTTTTTCAATGAGCATCCGGAGCAATTCTTTCCGGCTACCCAAATTGATGTGGTGTATTTCCCTGATGGGCCGGGCGGTGATCGTTTTGAGGAAAAAGAGTTCCGCGGCCCACTGGGACGCATCACTCGCGATGCGGTGGACTATATTGATCGCAACTATTTGAGTGAAATGGTTGTGAAACATCCTGACCGTCCTGAGGCTGAGCGTTTTTGGAACTATCCTCTAGCAGCTATTGAGGAAGCCGTAGTTAATGCTGTTTACCACCGCTCCTACGAGATCCGTGAGCCAATCGAGGTGCGCATTACTTCAGAAGAGCTGGTGGTACTAAGTTTCCCCGGTCCTGATCGTTCAATCCGTCTGGAGGCTCTACAGATTGGGAAGGCAGTTAGTCGCCGCTATCGTAATCGTAGAGTTGGTGAATTCCTTAAAGAATTGGATTTAACCGAGGGACGATCTACCGGTATCCCGAAAATACTACGAGTGATGAAGGCTAATGGTTCGTCAGCACCAGTGTTTGAAACTGATGACGATCGCAGTTATTTTTTGATTCGGCTGCCGGTGCATGAAGGCTTTGACAGTGCTAGCATGGTGCCCCCTCAAGTAACCGAACAAGTAACCGAACAAGTAACCGAACAAGTAATGCGCCTATTGATGGTTTTGACTAAAGAGCCCTTAAGTACCAAAGCTCTGCTGAAAGCATTATCACTCAAGCATCGGCCAACCTTTATACAGAATTATTTACAACCAGCTTTGAATATGGGTGTTGTAGAAATGACTAACCCAGACTCCCCTCGCAGTCCAACCCAAAAATACCGTTTAACAGGCTTAGGCAAGAGAATCCTTGCCCATAAAACGTCATGAGTACGTGTGGTAAAGGGTAAATACGCAGTTTTACCATGGACGAAGAGCGAGGGGCAGGGCATTAAAATTTGCTTAAATGTTCAAAATTGACACGGTTTGCTTGTGCGCTAGGCTTAGGAGTAGAATGCTTTTATCTAAACGATAACAGCAATATTCTAGCTAGCTACAAGGAGATAACAATGAAGAAATTATTGACAGCCATTGCTGCGACCAGTGTGCTTGCCCTAGGTGTGGGTACCGTGGTGGCAGAGACTGATAAGAACCTTGAAATCCATGGTTCAATCTGGAATCAAGGGGATGTTCCGGTAAAATTGAAGCATAATGTCAAGGGATTTCCTGAAATGATTAACCCGCATTCCAAAGTCTACTACGTTGTCCCGCGAGATAAGTACAGTGTGGTTTATCAAGCGGAAAATAATCCTAATCTTGGGTGTAATTACATGTTTAATGTACAAATGGGTGTTTTGTATATCACAGCAATACCTACAGATACGAAGTCCAAGTGTGACTACACAGGCCACCATCTTGCACTTTCAGTAACTTCCTAATACCATCACTAGGGCTTCAGGCGCGATGGCGCGTCTGAAGCTTTGGTATCGACAGGGAGTTATGTTTCTTAATGGAATCCACGCCAATTCAATCGCGCATAGTTGCTTATCTTCCTTTTGCCTTGCTGGGCCTGTATTTATTACTAAGTCTTAGTTATTTCCTTATACATCCTTTATTGCCAGGGTATTTGCCCTATGATATTAAGCGATTGCTCGAAATTACCCTGCTGGGGGTGATGGTATGTCATCTTATTGCCTCACCCAGGTATTGTCAGCGTTGGTTGCACAAGTTTATTGGAATGTCTCGTTGCGCAAGGGGATTGTTGTTGCTCATTTTAGCGTTGGGGATCTTGTCAGCCTGTTTAGCGCAATACCCGCGCTTTGCCGTATTGGAAGTCGGTACGTGGGTAGGATTATTCTACTTGACGCTCTACATTGCCAGTACGGATAAGTCAGTTATCTTCGATAAAGCCATCTTCAGCGTTATTTATGCGAGCATGGTGTACTTCTTGGGGGTGTTCGTTTATCAGTATGCTGTCAATCTTAGCTCAGGAACATTGCAACAACTGAATTATTTCCCGGGCTTCATGAATGTACGTTTCTTTTCTCAATACCAAATATGGACCTTACCTCTGGTATTATTGCCATTTTTGTGCTTGTCACCGCAACGTTGGTTTATGCGGGGGATAAGTTATGTCATTGCTGTACTGTGGTGGATGCTTGCGTTTTACAGTCAAGCAAAAGGGGTTGGCGTTGCCTTAGTTATTAGCTTTAGCATAGTGAGTCTGTGTTATTTCTCCGTCTGCAAGCGTTGGTTAGTTCATCAGCTTGTGGTGGCTGGACTAGGAGCTTTGAGCTTCGGGGTATTGTTTGTGTGGCTTCCTCACTTGTTGAGTACACTGCCATGGGCAGTTGATACAGTGGGTGGAGTGACTGCAGATACACGCTACCAAGCGTTGCCGGTAAGTGTGAGTACGCGCCTAGATTTATGGTGGCATGGGGTAGCTATGATTAAGGCGAACCCATTCTTGGGGGTTGGGCCGTTGCATTTTAGTATCTATCCTGATCTTATTGCAGCTCACCCCCATAACTCATTATTACAAATTGCAGCGGAATGGGGCCTGCTGGTTATGCTGGCGGTACTTGCGTTATGCGTATGGGGTCTTATCGCTGTTTTCAAATATTTTACCACACTCATCAAACACGATGATCAGCAACGCGTATTATTGCTTTCAGTATTAACGGGATTACTAGCAGGATTTATTTATTCTCTCGTCAGTGGCGTTATTGTCATGCCCTTGGGACAAGTGATGCTCTGTGTCATGGTGGCCTGGGTATTACGGCATTATCAAGAGGTGAAAATGACAGCACTCGAATCAACCACGGTCATGCCATGGTGGCAGCATTTATTGCTGTTAGGCTTCGGCGTGTTAGCGTTGTTGGACATATTCCGTGGCATTTATCCCGATGTGCGTTATCTTCCCCAGCTGCAAATGCAACGTGCAGCAGACGCTAACTTCAACTACGCCATGCACCCACGATATTGGACCGATGCAGTATTGCGGCCAGAGAAGCCTTGAATTAGCCCAGTCGCATTTTGCTTGCCGCTAATGAATCAATGAGACGACGGCAGGGTGAGTCTTTGGTTTCTGTCGCACGCGTAAAGTGTCTACGCGGGAAGAAGGCTAAATTACGGTTGGTTTTGCCTGAGTCGCGTGTAGTATCAAGCCAAGCTTCTACGGTTACAGCAACAGAAGGGGTGGTTGTTTTTTTGAGTGAGTCAGGGAGCGTCGCAATGCAGTCTTTTTTCTTCTGTGAACTACATAGCAAAGGATTGTCTCTGAAAGGAATAGCAGTTAATTGTTCAGAGATGTTGTCTTGGGTAGTCTGATCGGGCTTGAGTTTATTCAAGTTAACTAGCATGGGACTGGTAACATCTATAGAACGCCATTCGTTGAAGAAAGTTTGTTTGTACAATTGACTGAAAACTAATGGCGCACCGACAACAGTTACTATCAGGGGAATAGCGATTAGTGCGCCGAGCAAGGCCTTGAAGTAACCTCGGTAGCGGGGGGCAACTGTACGTTGGGTATTAGAGAGTTTATTTGTGCATTTATCATGGAAGACTTTGTTGAGGCTTTGGATATTATCCTCTGTAATGTTAGTGGTGGTGTTATCTTCGAACGTAAAATCTTTGACTGCCTCGACAAGCTTGTCTGAAAATTCTTCTAGCGTATCATCAACAGCTCGATGTAATGCAGGAACACTGTTAATGTTTTTAAGCTCACGACAAGGCTCATAAACATCGCGCATGAAATTATAAAAATACTGGTGGGTGATGAATTTTTCGATGAGGATGGTGTATTTCCCAGAGTTTTCGCCTTTTTCATCACTGATAAATATCTTCAATTCCGTAGCTGCAGCATCAGGTAGTAAGTCTAATAGTCGTTGGTCTGGTAGTCGTTGGTCTGGGCGAGCATCCTGACCATAAAATTGTTGTCGTAACAGGTATGGACAGGGCTTATCTCCTGATTGAGTTAATATTGAGAGGAGCGATTTTAAGTTCTCAGGTAGTTCGCTTTGTGGTATTTCTCGGAGGCGCTGATTCACATTGTTAAACACAGAGGCATCCATTAACCACCATTCAGAATCTTCGAATATCGATTTTAATGTCGTTTGGCAGACTTCTATGATGCGGTTAAAATTTTCTTCGGCTTGAGTGTATTGTGCAGTGGCGTTGGCGACCACTTGGTTTGTGCATCTTACCGTAGCCATTGTTTCTTCCATCTCGGGGGTGATGAATTCGGCTAGTCGCTGTCCATAGATTCCTTGAAGTTTAACGAGTTTATCTCCAGGGACAGCCTTGTGCTTTGTGAGGTAGAGTTTAGTGTAGCAAAGATAGTGTTCTTCAGGCGTGATATTATCACGAGCTCCTTGGTCGAGTAAGTCTTGTAATTTCTGTCTAAGCCCGGCGGGTATTGAAACTGTGGTCTCACTAAGGAATAATGCGACGGCAGCAATAATAAAAGCACGTTTTTCAGGATGATGTTTATAAGTTTCGTTGAGCGTGCTAAAAGTTCTGATGCACATACCAGATATAATGAGCTGGGACACAAGCTCTTGTGGGTCAAAGCTTGTAATATCAGTTAATATGTCTTTGATTTTTTCGCAAGCAGCTATTTTTTGGAGAATAGCCTCATTCTGGCTAAGTAATTGATACCACTTTCCAAGTCGGGTCTGGAGCAAATGTCCATTGCCCGCAGCCTTTGCCAGAGTATCTGGGTATGGTTCACCGTCGTTATATGTATCACGATCAATTTTACGTAACTGTTCTAGCAACATAGGTTGAATAAACGGATCAGAAATGGTTTGGCTGAGTAAATACCATTTATAACCAGAGTAAACGTTAGCGAATTTCCCGCTATCTTCTTCAAGTAGCGCAGCTAGAAACTCATAATCAACTTGTTCAGTTACTTCGATTTTTTTTCTGTTTTCATCAACTGCCCTCAAATCTGCTGGGAATAAATCACAGCCCTTTTCCAGCAAGTTAAAACAGACTTCAAGCGCTCGCACTTTGAGATCTCCACCAGTCTGTATCGCAGCTAGAAGCGATTTTTGGAAGATGAGAGGTGTTGCAAAATCTTCATCATTATAAATATTGTGAGAGTCAGCTAGGCGTTTAGCAACGGCGATTGCTGCTGTAGGTTCGGCTTTAACTTCAAGATACCCCTGATAGAATCCGGTTATTTCTACGAGTGTGGTATAAGTGTCGACATCTAGTTCGATAGTGTTTTTGAGTTGTTGCAGAGCTGTGGCGAGATGACTGCGTGCACCACTGATGCTTGCAATATCAAATTCACCGTCGATATTGTCAAGTTCATCAACAATAAAGTCACGCCAAATCGACTCAGGCAAATTAACGTCTTCATTTTCGCTAGCGTGGGCATCAATGGCTCGCCAAGCCCCATAGTCTTTTACGATTTGTTGTGCATCTACGTTACTCGCGATGTTTTTTAAGAAATACTGACTTAATATTATGCCAAATAGAATGTTTTGTGACTCTTCTTTCTCTAAAGTACCTTCTTGAAATTTCAAACTGTCTTCATCAAGAATATGGCGTGCAACTGTATTACAGCTTTCAGGCTGCTCGTTGATGATTTTCGCTAAAGTAACAAGAGTCCACCAATGTGTTTTTTGTTTATCAAGAGTTAGTGGGTTGTCTTCAAAGGCATTAATCAACCTTATAAAATGTGGCAGTAGCTTATTGCTATGCGTTTCGAAGCTCTTTTCAACTGTATCCCTCAAAGCAACCTGTAAAAGCACAGTCATCACGGCGACACTATCACAGTTGTCGTTTTCTAGTAGCGCTAATACTCTATCGTAGCCAAGCTCCGCTGCTGCTGCGACAGGGTCGATACCACAACTTTCACCAAGCCAAACCTGATAGTCTGCAGGGCCACTTAATAGATAGGCTTCAACAACTAATTCAGCTGCTCGTTCTTGATTTGCCGTCCAGTACTTAGCTAAGTAAGTTCTGCGTTCTTCAGGCTTTGTCAGCAAGCTCTGCACATGACTCATGCTGAGATGAGTAACATGAGGCTCGTTAAATAACGCCTCACGTAATTGCGGATAATCTCTTGCAACAGAGACTAAAAGTTCAGTGTCTAACGTAAGAATCTTGGTTGAGAATTTTTCCCACAAACAGCGTAGAATGGCATCTTTATTGCTGTGTGTTTGTAATAACCATACCAACTGAAGTAAATACTCAGATAAATTGCTAAGTACATATTTGACGACGGCGGTGGCTTTGAAACGCTCGAAGTTTGTTACATCAGTCACTGTTTTCTCAAAAACCGTGTAAAAAACCCGTAGCATCGTTGCTGCACTATCAAAGTGACGGGAACTATCAAGCAAGGCTAAGCCAAATTCACGATTACCACTTGCTAATTCGACTAATGCATCGCCAGATAAGCGTGCATTGCTAATTAGAGCACTGACATTGATGGGGGGAATGGCATGATGGGTAGACTCTGCAGATACAAGATCATCGCTGGGGTTAGTGTTTGCCTCTGACACAGCAGTGGGTTGGTCTGAAGTCACAACAATTCCAATATCACGGCGACCAATACTCTCAAGACGTGAGCTTAGAGACCTTGTTGCATCATATTCTGCGCGTTTGGCCGAGTTACTAAGAACATCATAAGCAGCAGAAATTTGTTTGAATTCCTCTGCGGCTTTAGCATCTCCAGGATTCTTATCAGGATGAGTTTTTACTGCCTTTTGGTGATAGGCTTTTTTGATAGTGTCAGTACTAGCATCCGGGTCAATGCCTAACACAGCATAGTAATCAGCAGTCGTTTCCCCAAACATTCAAGATACCTCAGTGTGTTCGCCTAGTTTATAGGTCATTATCGGCGCTTTTGGTCAAATTTAAGCCGAATTGTACCCTTGTTAGGGGCTAGTGACAACCATTCAGGTTTTTTTACTCTGCGCTCATTGACGTGTTAGTCTAAAAAGTATACAGTCGCGCCATTCACTATTAAAAAAAAGCATTAGCTGGAGGATTAGGCATGCCAGACCGTAAGCGCCTGACTTATAAGAAAAAATCGAACAAAAAGAAGAAAAAAGCCGAATACATCCCTCTAACTGAGTTCACTGGTAGTGCCATGACAGCTGCAGAGATGACGAAAGTTGCCGAAGCCGCAGATCGTGCTCAACGTCGAGAAGCCGATCGCGCAACCCCAGAATCTAAGGCTCTTAAACAAGGCCCGACCAGAGGCTATGGTTCTGCTTTACCCCGTACCGATAGCGCTGCTTCAAGTGCTTTAGGCGCTAGCATCAATGCCACAGAGGGAGGCGTCGGCGGTATTGAACTGGAAATGATTGAAATAACAACGCCCTCAGAAGAGCGTTCCGCCACCTCATCTGAGTCAACAGACGAAGCTGACGAGATAGTTATCCAGGTTGAGTCGCCACCTGAAGCATCACAGGACGAGCAACGCCTGGTTGACCAGCCTTCGAGTAACACAGATGTTGCTAGTCCACACCCTTATATCCAGGGAGCCATAATTTTTTCGCTTCCGCCCCCACAACCTGAGCGAGAGCCTGCGCCAGGCCAGATAATGCAAGCTAAGGAGGCGGAAGCAATGCGTGCACAGGGCCTCGCTCTCGTGCGCGACGTGGACAACAGTGATGATTCACTGCAAGCCCGCATTCGTCGGGGTATGGTGAAGCACATCGAAGAAGATTTGCTCTGGACGCTGCGCGGCTTAGTGGGAATAAAGGGGCCTTTTGCTTGTGGTATACCAAAGCCTGCCCCCCTGGTATTGTTGCCTGAAAAATCCAATGCCTCACAGTTTACCTTCAAACATCGCGGTTTTGAGGTAACCTGCCATCAGGAGGCTAAGACAGTTACAATGGTTTCATCCCATGATCAACAACCAATCTCCGTCTTTTCACTCAACCATGATCCAATAGTCATAAAACGAACTCGAGAGGTTGGTACTGCGCATGAATTACAAACCCATCAATTAGCTGCGCAGATTGTGCTAATCGATGTGCTTGAAATTAGCCCGAGCGATACTCAAATATTACAGAAATATAATAAGCTTATCGGCATGTTGAACAGCGCTGGTGCAAAGTTTATCTATGATCCTACCCTTGGCTGCGTGACTATTATTCCTAGAAATAGTCGAGATCAGTCGCGTTGGATAGTAATTGCGCCAGAGCGTTGGCGCTATTATGCAAAAGTACATATGTATCCACAACGTCAACATGTGAATACGCTTGAGGGTTTAATCAAGGCGGTTGATTATGGTTTTAATCGACGTGATTTTCGTCCTCACCCTATTAACAGCACCATTGACGATATCTTAAAAAGAATTAACAATAAATACGACTATGACGTAGAGGAATATGTTAATTCTCGGGGTAGCAATGCCTATCTCATCAGCGTTTACTCGTCTCAGTCTCCACTGTCTCAGCGATACCTTTACTCGCCCAGTTCATATAAGCCTGAAGGTGTAAAGCATGATGCAGTCGTCTATAATCCTCGCGGACTGGAACAGGTTTTGTTCAGTGAGTTTGGCTTTACTGTTAGCCTATATTACCGGGAAATTAATCCAACGGCGCCAAAAATATGGGTAGTTGACCATGAGCTTGTGCTGCATCAGAGACGTTCTCATGTTGTGGCACAAAGCGTGTTAAGCGATGTTCGCAGTCCAGACAAATGGAAAAATTTTATTATTCACCGTTTACAGCAAGGAGATAGTGTCGCCTTTGTTGGGCCAGACGCTATTTTAGCTGATCTCACGCTGCAAGTGGCAGAACTGCTTAAAGGATACGAAGATTTGTTGAACCATATTATTTTCAAACTAAGTACTCAGATCAACAAGTTTGATAGAGTGGTTAATAAGGAAAATCAGGCACAAATTATCCATGCAGTCTATGATGAGTTTCGTTCGCGGCAGCCTTTCGAAAAGCGTAAAGCTATAGACGAGTTTGGCGAAGCCAATATCATTTACATGAGTGAGATTCCCTTGGTGAGTGAGTGCAGCAAACGCGCCGGATTTGCTGCTGTCTATGGTAACCCCAATGACGAGACGTTTTGGGAACAGCGTGGTTTAAGTGCTTTCGTTCCATCGGCTCGACAAGTGCAACTAGCCTGTGAAGCTAACGCATTACGTTCCCACGGTTTTCAGTTAGTGGGTGACGTTGAGGCTGGGGATGTTAGTGCTAATGCACTTGTGCGCAGGGACATGGCCGAAAACATCGATGGAAAACTGCTATGGTTTTTGCGGGGAGGGACGAATGATAATACTACCCTAGGTGAGAGTTCACAACCAAGCCACTTAATCCTTGTGCCGGAGGAATCTAATCTCGCCCGACTTGTATTCATGTATGGAGAATTTAAATTTACCTGCGATATAGCATCAAGGGCGATATCTATTATCTCAATAAAAAATAATCAACCTCTTAACGTGGCTTTGTATGAGCCTGATCATGAACGAGTAAGGGATATGTGGCGCGATGAAGGCGTAGATGACAACACACTGTTAAGTGATAGAGTGGCTGTGCAGATAACATTGCTTCAACTACTGAATATTTCAGGTGCCGAAGCGGGTTTAATCAAACGTTATAACCAACTTATTGACCAGTTGAATCAATTAGGGTGTATTGAAATGTATATCGGGACATTTGGTATGGTTATTATTTCCCCAAGGGACTTGAGGTTTGCTACGGTGCGTGATTTTTGCATCAAGCCTGAGCAGATGACACTTAGATTGCAAACGCAGGGTCACATTAAGACCCTGGATGACTTTGAAAAAGCTATCAAGGAGGAGCTTCGACCAACACCAATAGAGACGCTTTTTGATTGGCGAGAGCACCGATCGGGAGAAACTCGTAAGCACCGCGAGAAAGTTGTCAACTATTTTGATAGATGTCATCACAAGGTAACTCACTATCACGTTAGCAGGGCAGTGCTTCTTGAAGTGAATGATGATTCATCTCCAAGAATGCGGCGGTATGTTTATTCTCCAAATGGTCGTAGACCACGTGGACTTGCTTCTTATCGACTTGTAAAATCTATAGCGGAACTAGCTAAGGAAATCGGCATTAACAGACCAGAGTTTGGCTTTAATACGCGTGCAGAGAAACTCTGGATCATCGATTATCGACTGATTATGAAGGATATTACTATCGGTACGGATGGTGATATCCAGAATAATTTATGCAATCCTAAGAACCTCAAAGCATTCATTACCCGTTGTCTTGATAACTGTGATGGGGTTGCTGTGGTAGGGCCGGATGATGTTCAGGAGCTGGTGGTTTTCCATCTTACAACATTATTTACAGGCGATTTAGATAGGTTGGCAGATGTAATCATTCGATCTGATGGCAATTCATCAGCGATTGCGCCGAGTGAGGCATCACAAACACAGCTCCACGAAACAGTTTATGATAGTTTCAACTCAAGGAAAGATAGCAATCAGCGCTGTAGTTTGCCTGAGTTTGGTCAGGAGAATGTTATTTATTTAGGCGTGGAGCCTGCTTGTTCTTACAGCAGGGAAGCAGGCTTCTCGGCATTGGGTCATAACTGGGGGGGTAATTTTTGGTTGCATAAGGCATTGCGGCCTGTCGTTAACTGGGGAACAGCGATTGAATCATATATGCATAACCTTTAATGGTGATGCTACTAAGCTGTAATTCTTAGGGCCAGTTTTTAATCACGACTCCTGGTCCCAAATCCCGTTGATAGTGCTATAATCCTTCAATTGTGAATGGTTGATAGGTAATTCTAGAACTCAATGAAAAAACATTTCCTTATATTCAATCGCTTGGTGTTGGTGGTTGGCCTGTTATTGGGGCTTGTGCCAATGGCGCTTGCCACTTCTGTCAAAAATCTGTACAAGGCCAGTATCCCGGTTGAGTCTCAGTCCCAGAGTCTTCGTGACAAAGCGATGGCCGATGGGCTTGCTCAAGTATTAGTCAAAGTCAGTGGTAATTCTGCTGTGACGACTCTGCCGAAGATCCGTCGCGGTTTGAGCAACAGCAGTGCCATGATGAATAGCTACAGTTACGATGAGAAACGCGACCCTGCCACCGGCGAGCCACAATTGTATTTAACCGTGAATTTTGCCAAGAAGGGTGTTGATGAACTATTACGAAGTGCTGCTCAGGGGATCTGGGGGCGCGATAGACCATTAACAGTGGTGTGGCTCGCAGAGCAGACGCCCCAGGGCAAACAAGTGATTGCCAATGATGGTAATAATTCTGTTCCACAAACCCTGTTTAAAACAGCCAAACAACGCGGCTTGCCGATTGCGTTTCCGTTATACGATCTTGAAGACATGAACAGTGTGGGTGTCAATGATGTCTGGACGCCATTTCCATGGATTTTGCAGCGTGCGTCAGAGCGTTACAATGCAGGTGCTTTGTTAACGGGCCGTATTTTGCCACCAGATGCCAACCATAAACAATGGCGTGGTGAATGGTGGTTTGTGGAGAATGGCACCAAAGAAAATTGGCAAAACAGCGCTGACTCAGCCGATGCTTTGGCGACCGATGCCTTGAATCATACAGCGGATACGGTGGCGGGGCGCTTTGCGAGTTATTCGACAACTAATGAATCAGGCACCTATAAAGTCGCTGTTTATGGGATCAATAGTGTTGTTAGTTATACCCACGCCGATAAATATCTGCAAAATCTCAATGCTGTCAGTGCTGTTGAAGCAGATACTATCGGTCCTGACCATGTGATATTTATCGTGACAGCAAATGGTGGTAAACAAGCTTTAACCCAGGCGATTTCTGTGGACAGAACCTTGATGCCGTTTTCTGATCCGGCAACAGCAGATAACGCTGATTTGACCTATCGGTTGCGCGCATGAAGCGAGCCGATATTCCCAATATCATCACCATTGCGCGGATCATTCTGGTTATTCCTATCCTGCTTGCCTTGATGTGGCAGTCATACACCCTGGCTTTTTGGTTATTCGTTATCGCCGGCGTCAGTGATGCCGTCGATGGTTTTTTGGCGCGGCGGTTTCATTGGATGAGTCGCTTAGGCGGTGTGCTTGACCCATTGGCGGATAAGGCACTGTTGCTAATTAGCTTTATTACGTTAGGGTTTTTAGGGCACATGCCGGTGTGGCTAGTGGTAATGGTTGTGGTGCGCGATATTGTCATCGTCAGTGGAGGCTTTGCGTATCATTTTTTGATTGGGGAATATGATTTTAAACCCACCTGGATTAGCAAGGTGAATACCTTTTTGCAAATCTTCCTGTTGGCATTGACGTTGCTGCAACTAAGTTATTATGTCTTGCCGGCGCATTGGTTGGAGTGGTTGATGGTCTTGGTGTTTATAACCAGCCTCGTCAGTATGTTAGATTATGTTGTGGTATGGGGGTGCAAGGCTATTAAGTCCAGGCGCCAACAAGCCTCTGACAAGCAAGGAGAGCCCCGTGAGTGATAGCAAAAAATGGCTGATACCGGCTGCAATCATTGTTTTATTGATTTTGATCTATGCCTTAACCCCGGTGTTAGAGCCATTTTTGATAGCAGCCTTCCTGGCGTATTTAACCGATCCATTAGTTAACTGGCTACAAAAGTACAAAATCCCTCGTACCCTGGGGGTGGTGATTGTGTTTTTGATCTTAGGCTTGTTGTTAGTCGAAGGTTTGTTGGTATTGGTACCCTTATTACAACACCAAATTACGGTTTTGATCCAAAAGATCCCGATTATATTTAATTGGCTCGAAACTGTCTTCATTCCTTGGTTACACGATAAGCTCGGCATCAATATTAGCCTTAACCTTGAATCATTTGTTAGAGGTTTGACCCAGCATTTACGCCAAGCGGGCGGTACTGCAAGCCGCGTATTGCAGGCAGTGACTAGTTCAGGGATGACTATTCTCGCTTGGTTGACCAATTTAGTCTTGATTCCGGTGGTGATGTTTTACCTGCTACGAGATTGGGGCAAAGTGCTGGATGGCGTGCATAATTTGATTCCTCGCAAGGCAGAGTCCACAGTGGTGGGTTTAGTCAAAGAATGTGATGAAGTCTTAAGCGCCTTCATTCGCGGACAACTATTGGTGATGTTGGGCTTGGGAATTTTATATTCTTTTGGTTTGTCTATCGTCGGTTTAGATTTGGCGTTATTGATCGGTATGATCTCGGGTTTATTAAGCATCGTACCGTATTTAGGTTTTATTGTCGGTATTGTGGCGGCTGGTGTGGCGGCGTTTTTCCAATTTGGGGATGTATTGCATATCGTCTATGTGGCTGTTGTCTTTGGGATATCTCAGAGTATTGAAAGCTCGGTCCTAACGCCATTATTGATTGGTGACAAAATCGGCCTGCACCCGGTGGCGGTGATTTTTGCGGTATTAGCAGGTGGCCAGTTATTTGGTTTTGTTGGTATTCTATTAGCATTACCAGTGGCTGCGGTAATTATGGTATTTATTCGTTATTTTAAACGTCGTTATATGGCAAGTGATTTGTATACGAGTCCAGCAGCGGTTGAAGGAGACCCTGAATAATGCAGCAGCAATTGACCTTGAGTGGTTTGCGCTTACAGGACGCAGCTACTTTTGCGAATTTTTATCCCGGCGATAATCCTCAAGTGGTGGGATTTTTGCAGCAGTGTATGACCAGCGAGCTTGAACAATTCGTTTATCTTTGGGGAACGGCAGGCTCGGGCCGTAGTCATTTATTGCAAGCATGTTGTCATGCTGCTAATGAACAAGGTTTAGGGGCGATGTATTTGCCGTTGGCTGAGGTAAAAAATTTATCTGAAGCCATACTCGAAGGCATAGAGTCCATGGCATTAATTGCAATTGATGATATTGATGTGATTGCGGGATTGCACAATTGGGAAGAAGCCTTATTTCATTTGTACAATCGTTTGCGTGAAGCCCAGTGTCGTTTGATCGTGGCGGGCGATCAAGCCCCAGCCCATCTACCCATTCAATTAGCAGATTTACGTTCTCGTTTAAGTTGGGGAGTAACCTTTCAAGTGCAAGTCTTATCAGACGCTGATAAGATGGCTGCACTACAAATGCGCGCAAAAGTCCGTGGCATGAGTTTACCAGAGGATGTGGGACAGTTTTTATTGCGTCGTTGTCCGCGTGATACCAATGAATTATTTACTATCTTGGATAAACTGGATCATGCCTCCCTCGAAGCCCAACGCCGATTAACCATCCCTTTTGTCAAAGAAGTGTTAACCCTGTAGGTGCGTCATGGTTGCGATTTTAAGTTATCCTAATAAACGTTTAAATAACAAAGCACGTACTGTCGAGGATGTCCTTGCGCCTGACGTACAGGCTGTCATTAAAGACATGTTTGAGACCTTATATAGTACGGAGAATTGCGCAGGGCTTGCTGCCACCCAGTTAGATTTTGAAGAACCCCTAGCTATCACTGTGATTGATGTTTCAGAAGAGAAGGATCAGCCTTATTGTTTAATCAATCCTGAAATCATTGCCAGTGAGGGGGAGACCAATGAGCCGGAAGCTTGTATGTCTGTTTACCCAAGCTATGTCAGTGATTCCGTCAAACGGGCCGAGAAAATCACTGTGCGCTATTTAAACCAACAGGGCGAACAAGTCGAACTCGCCGCCGACGGCTTTTTGGCGAAGTGCATCCAACACGAAATCGACCACCTCAATGGTTACCTTTATATTGATCGCCTCTCCAAACTCAAACGTTCCCGCGCCGATAAGAAGATCGCAAAGGTACGACGGTTCTTGGAGAGTGAGTAGTAATGCCGCTAGTACCGTGACACAAAGAAACCATGAAAACACTAGAAAAAACCGTTATCAGCACCTGGGGAGACACCGGCAAAGCCTGGCTAGAAGCGTTGCCAGAAACTATTGATATGTTGGTCCAGCTTTGGCAGCTGACGGAAGTGAAGCCCGTTGATAATATGAGTTATCACTATGTGGCAACGGCAATTCAAGCCGGTACACGCCCAGTGGTGTTGAAGATCGGGTGTGACAGAAAAGTCATTACGAGTGAATATAATGCACTGCAGCATTATGATGGCGTGGGGGCTGTTACGGTTTATGATTTCAATGAAGCTCATAATGCATTATTGCTACAGCAAGCAATTCCCGGAAATAGCCTTCTCGAGCAGTTTGCTAATAAGGACGATGTGATTGCTCAGTATGCGCAAGCAGTGCAAGGCTTGCATTCTACTTCACAAATCACAAGCGATTTTCCCAAAGTTAACAAGTGGTGTGAAGCGATTGATAGACTTGAGGATCCTCGTGTCAGCCCCAATCTTATCGCTAAAGCCAAAGAATTAACAAACTATTTGCTGAGTTCAGCCACAGACGAATACCTTTGCCATGGTGATTTACATCTGGATAATGTTTTGCAGCACGAGGATGGTTGTTTAGTGATTGATCCTAAAGGTATTGTAGGAGAAATGGCATTTGAGGCTGCCGCATTTGATTTGCTCACTAAAGAAGAAATATCACATTCTGATGCCAAGACTATAATTATTGACCGCGTAGAACGTTTATCCCAAGCTCTGTCAGTCACAAAAGACCGGCTGCTGGCATGGTTCTTTGTCAGAGCGATGATGTCAGCCCAGTGGTTCATTGAGGATAATGGTGACCCAACAGCGAGACTTGCACTGGCAGAGTTGTTGTATGAATTACTTGATAACAAGTTTTGCCTCAAAGACAATGTTGCTGAGACCTATGAAGTGATTGCAGACTGGTATGATAACCACCGCTCCCATGATTTATTCGAGAAGCCGTTACTCGATAAAGTCATTTCCATGCTTCCTGCTAAGGGGAAGGTGCTTGATTTGGGTTGTGGCACTGGATTGCCAATAGCAAAGTATTTTATCGAGCAAGGTTTTGCGGTAACGGGTGTGGAGGGTAGCAAGAATTTACTCGCAAAAGCCCAGCATAATATTCCAACTGCCACACTAATTCATAGTGATATGCGCACAGTAGATTTAGATGAGACTTTCGATTGCATTATTGCGTGGCACAGTTTTTTTCACTTATCACCTGATGATCAACGGCAAATGTTCAGGGTTTTCGAAAAGCATTTAAAACAAAATGGTCTATTATTATTTACCGCTGGTCCTGAAGCTGGTGAAGTTTGGAGTGATAATGGTGGTGAAATGCTTTACCACGCCTCATTATCACCGGACGAATACCACAAGTTCTTGGCTGACCACGGTTTTGAGCTCATTCAACATGAATCCGAAGTTGAATCACTACAAGGTGCGACGTATTGGTTGGGGCGGTATTTGGCGCAATAAAGTTACTTACAATCACTACCTAACCAGCTGATAGCCCGAACGTCCATAATAAACCAAGATATTTGACGGTCTGAAGAATGTATTTGTCATCGTCAGTCACCTTCTTCATCAGTATGGCACCGTGAATATAACTGAGACTTTTTCGGGCGATTCGTTTAGCTTTATGCATGCCATGTATTGGATATAGCAAAGTTATTATTGACTCTTGCCATGTGTCAATAAATAGTCGGATTGCTTGTCTTATGCTCAGTGGCATGCCTTCAACTTCACCTGAAAGAGAAGCAATGGTAGCTGCATACTTTGAGTTAAGAATATAGTCTTCAGTTGCCTTAATGAACGCTTCTAGCTTTTCCTCTGGCTCAAAGACATTATCATCAGCGACTGAAAATATATTAGTATCACAATCCTGATATATCCGTGAAATTACAGCAAGTGATATATCTTCTTTTTTTGAAAAATGGTAAAAGACACTGGCTTTTTTGAGTTGACATGTATCTGCAATCATCGCAATTGATGTGCCATGATATCCATATTGATTGAATAGCTTACATGAAGCATCAATGATTTTTTGATTGGTACGTTTGCTAGTTCTGATATTGTTATCATTGGAACTACTATTCATTATATTAGACATGATTCTTCCTCTCCCTAGGCAACACTTGCTGGTTTTTTGGATTGAGTCCAGCGTTTGATGGTTTTTTCTAACACCTCGGCAGGTGATGGTTTGCTGAGAAAGTCGCTCATTCCAGCATCCAGGCATTTTTGTTGGTAATCTTTGCCATGGGTTGTTAGAGCAACTATCGGCGTTGATTGGTTTTGTCCGTGACGACGAATTAATTTAGTGGCCTCAATACCATCAAAATCAGGGAGTCCAATATCCATGAATATAAGATCGTAATCACAAATCTCAGAAAGATTAACTGATTCTAAGCCTGTCTTGGCTAGTGTTACATCACAGCCGATACCACGTAACAACTCTGAGTTGATTTTTTGTAGCATAGGTGAGTCTTCTACTAATAATACTTTTGTGTGAGTTAACATTTTCATACTCCTTCAAGCAAGAGCCGTCTCAGCTCTTAGGTAATCCAATCATCCAAATTTCTATAACAGAAATTGATTGGCGGTCAATTTACGTTTGAATGTTCAGCAAGCTTTTCAGCCTATTGCTGGCATTCCCTCTGTGATTGTTAGCGGTTAGATGAGTCCTATTTATATCTGCCTAACCAACGTTCACAAGCGTTATGAGACCACGTCTGGAAAAAAGACAAAATAGCTAATCCTCTCTATGCAAATTATCTATAGAGAATTACTATGGAAATTTCTATATTGTAAATTATTAGGGGTAATCTTTATGATTATCATCCGCAATAAAAAAGCATCTATTTATCATATGGTTATTACCCATGAATAGCTCAACTAAATTTTTTTGTTAAAGATTTACCGAATGAGGAAAGATAATTTTTATGATAGGCAATGATTGTGAATGAGATAAAGCGTTCTGTCTTACGAAAATCATGGCAAATGTCTCACATGGTGTAAATAGCAATCCATAGCCTCTACGGGTAGCTATTGTTATGGTTATGCATATTGTTATTTTTCTACTTAGAAGGGCGATTTATCCGATGGATCACCGAAAATATCATCCCTGGCTAATTTGTTTTACTGTGTCACTGTTCTTTCTCTATGTTTTTTTGCAAATGAATGCATTGAATGCTATCAGTGTTGATCTTATTAAAGCCTATAATCTTTCAAATACTGGCCTTGGTATACTTTCAGCCAGTTATCTATTGGCATTAGCCCTATTTTTTCTACCTGTGGGTATACTATTAGATCATTTCTCAATTCGCTATATGATATTGATAGGTATGGGGCTTGAGATACTCGCTGTTTTCTTATTTGCAATGGCGCCAAACTTACTAATTGCGATACTGGCTCGATTTGTGTGTGGGGGGATCCATGCATTAGCTTTCCTCGCGTGCCTTCGACTTGCTAGTCGCTGGTTGCCTCAGCGTCTGGGCCTTGCTATCGGCATGATTGTCACAATAGGTATGGTTGGTGGATTACTCGCGCAGCTACCATTTACCTTACTGTTACATATCCTACAATGGCGATGGGTTTTCATTGTGCTAGGGATTATTGGGATCGGCTTCTGGGGGCTATTTGCCTTTATCATTTATGATAATCCTTCAATGCCTATGGCAGATAGGCCGAGTCATTCGGTTCTGAGTGAGCTTGGACAAGTGATTACTTCCAGCCAAAATTGGCTATGTGCCTTATATGCGAGTTTACTTAATTTACCCTTGATTCTATTAGGTGCGCTGTGGGGGACTCTCTATCTAACTCATGAGACTGGACTCAATACAACTCAAGCTGCCTGGGTGCTATCAATGATATATCTAGGCTTAATGATTGGATCACCTGTAGTAGGATGGATCTCTGATCGTATTCCATCGCGAAAGAAGCCGATGATTCTAGGAGCTTTATTTTCTTTAATTTTGATTTGCCTGATATTCTTTGCATGTCATTTATCGTTTTATATGTTACTGATATTATTTCTCAGTTTAAGTGTAATGACTAGTGCTCAGGTGCTGAGTTATCCGACCATATCTGAGTCTAATTTGCCTTCTGTAGAGAGCACATCACTTGGTTTTGCAAGCATTATTATTATGGGTGGTGGTGCAGTTGCTCAACCTCTATTTGGTTGGCTGGTAGAGCATGGAGTGCCATCTTTTCAGCGTATATTTGGGTTCAATAGTTACCACGCTGCATTCTTCATTATTCCATTGGGGCTTCTTTGTAGTCTTATAATATCAACATTTATTGAAGAGACTAAAGCATCATAGTGCAAGTTCTTTAATACCTGACTTCTGTTTTTCTGATGAGTTTGTGCTGTTGTCACCTGAGAGAGGTGTTTGTTGCTGTTGTGTGGCATTGATCGCTGATGTAATATTTTCAATAACTTCTTCTATCGAGCGATGTCCGACGATACATGAAGCGGCACCTTCCTGTTTCAAAATAAAACCTATGGCAGCTTCGCGTAATTTTTCTGGGGTTTTGTAATGCTCAGTTATCATTTTATTCACAGCGTTTAAAAGCCCATTAACTTTGCCTGGATTCAAGTTAACATTCCAGCGCCAATAATCATCTTCAGTTGGTAAGTCATTTATCGTGTGGAATTTACCGCTTAAATAGCCGCGTTTGAATGGTCCACCTACTAAGATGCCAATGCCATGTTGTCTCGCTAATTCGATTGCTTCGGCACATTGTTTATCAAGTAGATTATACTGAAGCATGATTACATCGATCTGTTGTTTAAGTGCTGCATGGACATGTTCAGGTTCGGCCTCAAAGCTATAACCAATAGACTTAATATACCCTTGTGCTTGTAGTGTTTGTAAAACAGTAATAGCTTGTTGGTCATGAATAACTTGTAAAGAAGGTGCATGTATTAGACAAATATCCACATAGTCAGTTTTGAGTCGTCTGAGGGATTGGGTGAAGTGTTCAACTAAGCGAGCTGGCTCGTAATTAGCTCGATGACTATATTCATCAAATTGTCCCAGTTTAAGACAATAAATTACTTTATCGCGGCGGTTCTCAAACGCTATACCTAATCGTTCTTGCGCTCGGCTTTGAAGGTAGTTGTTTTCATCTTTGTATTGACCGTAAACGGTAGCCACATCAAAGATATTAACACCTAGATCATTAGCCTTCCTAAGCAACTCTATTTGTTCATCATCTGAATCTGCATACCATCGATGCCCACCAAGCTGCCAAGTGCCAAAACCTATAGTGCTAACGTCATAACCGGTATTACCTAATTTGCGATATTTCATAGTGTCCACCTTTCGTTTCTGTAACAGATGTTGATCCCGACCGAATGGTTTAAAGTAACGACTTGGTCAAAGATGGCTGACTAAAGGCGCTATTTATAATCATTTATCGGAAAATTTCGCATTTAATGCTTTTAGTCAAAGCGAGTTTACAGAAATGAGGCTGGTTTGAACAGCCAAAATAGTTGATTTAAACGATAAATTTTACCGAGTGATAGGGACTTTTTTAAACATGTGTCTCATTAGTGTCATTAAAATTTAAGGCATAGATACTGCCAACATACTGATAAATAGAAAATTTTATCCGCTGACTTTGTTTTTGTTTGCTTTTTGCACATTGGCTTCAAGCAAAAATTGATTCTATACTGATCAATTATGATTAATCAGTAGAATTTATAGCTGGCATAATTCTGTATGGCGGCTGATTCTGCAAGAGAACATAGGCCGATATAATGGCTATTCAGCGATTAGCACTAAAAGCAAAATATACCCTTGGCTTTGAGGAGTTAGCTTGGGAAGACGTCAGATCACGTGTAAGGCAGGTAAATCCTGATTTAGTCCGTATCATCGATGAATTTGAGCCCAGCAAAGAGCACACATTTATTTTAGCGAAATATCCTTACGGGTCCTATATTCGCAGTGACGGTGTGAATTATTTTCCTACTGAAACAGGTACACTTGCATCACTAGATGATTCTAGCATGTCTAATCATTTGAAATCGCAATTATCTTATAGTACATCGCCATTAGGTTTGGTACTCGATAAGTGTGTTGAGGTTTTTGCTGAGTCACCAGGTAAAGAGCGATCTATTCCGTTTAAGATATTTGGACAAGGGGTTACTTTTGGCGTATGGGAGTTGATGGAGTTTCCACAGATTTCACTCCGTCAGAATTGGACTTGGGATATTTCAGCAGGTGCAAGATCATTATTCATGCTGACGAGTATTGGTCAGGTTGCTGCTCATGAACGGTTGCAACGTGAATTTAAATTGCGCTCATACGTGCCAGATACTATTTTTGATCATCATAAAATATTCAAAGAAATAGTTCATCATAGCGATACAGACTGGTGCACGGAAGTTTTATTCTTTACTAAAAAATGGCTCGAGCCCAATGACAAAAACCTTGGCTGGATTAAGTTACGTGAATATTGGGCAAGACAAGCATGGTGGCAAATTCAGTATTGGGCCAATCGTGTAACACTGAATTTGAATTGGGAACAATTTATTGCGGAGCTAACACGCCGCAAAATTAAATTGAATGCATATTTGCTTGATACTATTAAGCAGCTTGTCTCGATTGGGACGGGTACTATTACAGGGTTTCGCCCAGTTGATGAAAATGAAATTGTCGCGCCAACAAGCATTATTGAAGATGCCTATTTAGATATTTACCACCTAAAGCGCTATGCACCCATGATAATGCAGCCGGATTTTGTTCTGCCTGACTCAGATACTAAAGCAGTCTATTATTCTCTACAATATCCAACATTACCTGAGAAACCACCGGCGCTTAAAAGCTTTCCAAGTACAATGAAAATGATCCGGCAATTAAAATCTCTGATGGATATTTTTTTGGAAATGATGGATGGGTATCAACCAGTTAATGATGCAAAATTGCTGGACTTTAACGATCATATTAAATTTGATTATTTTCACAATGAAGAAGATAGGCTTGGTTTGATTCGCCCAACCGGTGAGCTTATTATTGAAGACCCAATACTTAAAAGCTGCCCAGACAGATTTAGCAAACGCCCAGCTCCCGAAGGCTGTCACTTCTTTCGTGGCTGTGTGCGCATTTCGCTTGAGTAATATTAAGTAGTTTGTTTCTACGAGTTGATGTTATCTAACTTACCCTAATTTCCCCGCCAATTCCCCTAACCGCTTACCCAAGGCCTTACAGAGTTTCTGTTCGTCATCACTGATGGGGTTTTTGCTTTCAAGGCCGGCGAGGTGGGAGGCGCCGTAGGGGGTACCGCCGGTGGTGGTGGTGGCGAGTTCGGGTTCGGCATAAGGGAGGCTCATGATCACCATGCCGTGGTGCATTAGAGGTAGCATCATACTGATTAGGGTGGTCTCTTGACCGCCGTGCATGCTGGAAGTTGAGGTGAATAGAGCGGCGGGTTTACCAACTAGGGCACCTTCTAACCAGAGAGAGCTGGTGCCGTCGAAAAAGTATTTTAACGCGCCTGCCATATTGCCAAACCGGGTAGGACTGCCTAATGCTAAGCCTGCACATTCTTTGAGATCATCCACGGTGGCATAGGGGGCGCCGGAGTTCGGGATCGTGTCTTCAGTCGCTTCACAGGTGGTGGATACTGCAGGAACCGTGCGGATGCGGGCATTCATCCCAGACTCTTCGATGCCGCGAGCAATGAGTTGGGCCATTTTTTCGGTGGCGCCGTAGCGGCTATAGTAAAGAACGAGGATATCGGACATGGTCGTCTCCTGAGGCAATTGTTTAACCAATGGGCAAGTTGAGGAATCACTCGATGTTTGCCACAATGATAACTGTTTGTTGAATTCAATCTAGGGGATCCATGATAAACCTTTTGCGCCAATGGGGCTATTTTTTTAAGTGCATTTTTGTACGCTTTTTTCGTGATGGCTGTATCTACCGTTCTTCCGCCCTGACCTTTACCTCGCTGTTGGCTATGGTGCCATTAATGTTGGTGAGTGTGTCTATCCTCTCAGCGTTCCCGGTGTTTAAATCCCTCGGCGAGACGGTGCAAAACTTTGTCTTTGCCAATTTCGTTCCCAGTGCTGGGGAAGTAGTAAAAACCTACCTGCATCAATTCGTGCAGCAAGCCTCGCAATTGTCGTTGGTGGGAATTTTGTTTCTGTTAGTCACGGCGGTGTTATTATTATTTACCATTGAACAATCCTTCAATGCCATTTGGCGGGTGCGCAAACACCGCAAAGGGGTAGCAGCATTCATGATGTATTGGGCGGTGTTGACCTTGTCGCCGATTTTGATCGGCGCGAGTTTTGCTGTGAGTACCTATTTATTATCCTTGCCGTTGATTTCAGATACTGCTCAGCACTTGGGTTTTGGTAAGTTACTGTTGACCAGCACGCCTTATATATTGGCGGTTATCACTTTTACGATTTTGTATGTGGCGATCCCTAATTGTTACGTCCCCTTGCGTTATGGTTTCATCGGTGGGGTAGTGGCGGCTATTTTGTTTGAATGTGCTAAGTACGGTTTTACCGCCTATATCAAATTCTTTCCGACTTATGAATTAGTTTACGGTGCGTTGGCGAGTATTCCGTTATTTTTATTATGGCTCTATGTGTCGTGGTTAATTATCTTGTTTGGTGCAGAATTAACTTATGGGTTAACGTTTCACCGTGCACTGCGTACTGACACGCGCTTGCATGCCTTTGCCCACAGTTTTCGTTGGTTGGCCTACCTTTGGCAGGCTCAGACGGATGGCCGTGGATTATCTCTGCGGCAATTGGTGAACCAGGATTTGACGAATTATGATGTTGCCCCGGATGAGCAGATGGAGATGTTGCTCAAGTGCCATCTCGTACAACACACTAATGGCAGTAAATATGTCTTATGCCGTGACTTGTCAGCCTTGAGTTTGCGGGAGCTTTATAAAATTCTACCCTGGAAGTTACCAGAGCTAGACGATTTGCAACAAGATAATCCCTGGGACAAAAAGCTCGCCCAAGCACTAACACCATTACAGTCAAACATGGCCGATGAGTTAGGCATGACGGTAGTGGATGTGTTTCAGCAAGATGGTGGAAAAACTACTTAAGCAGATCATCAAGTTCGACTTCACCATCTACTAACTCATCACTATACATATTGGGTTTTACGCCACCAGCCGTAATCATGGCCAGTAGTAATTGTTTTTTAGTGCCGGTGTGTTTGGCAAAGACTTCCAGCTTGTTGGTTAAGTTCTTGGCGGTAGTTTTATCAATAACAAATGGTGTACGATTGTATTTGATTTCACAAATGGTGATGGTGTCATCATCGCGATCAAACAATAAATCAATTTGTGCGCCAGTCTCCTCAGCCTTCGCGCTAAATTGCCAGCTACCAATGTCTGCGCCGCTAGGGATGTTGAGGCCGGCTTGAATTTGCGGGAGATGTTTATAACAAATCGCCTCAAAGGCAAGGCCAGACCACGATGCCCAACTTTGTGAACCAGATTTAGATTGCCAGTAGTCTGAGCCATGTGACAAGCGCTGGATGGTTTTCAGGTTAGGTTCAACCCAGCGTAAATAGAATAGGGTAAACTCATCGACAACTTTATAGTAACTGCCTTTCTCTTTGTGGCCATAGGGAATGAACTCCAAAATAAAGCCAGCCTCTTGCAGTTCCTGTAAGCGCTGGTGGGTTCGACCACTATCAGGTATATGCTCGGCCTCGATAAGTTCGGTGCGCCTAATGCCCTTGGGTTTGCTGGCAATAGCTCGAATAATATCGATATAGTAATCAGGATTTTTGAACAGTGAGCCAAATAGTCGCTCAAATTCGCTCACCAGCGTACCATCTTTTTGGAAAAATAATTCATCGATATTTTGTACAGCGGATAAGCCTTTTTGTAATAAGGCCCAGTAGTGCGGGATGCCGCCAAGTACCATGTATAAATCAAGAATTTGTTTTTGGCTAAATTTAAGCTTCAATGAACTGACGAACTGATTAATTTCATTCAGTGTAAACGGCGCTAGGCTTATGGTACGTGTAACACGATTATAAAGCCCGCCTTTATTATTGATGATCTTGTTAATGATCCATGAAGCTGATGAGCCGCAAACTATGAGTTTAATACGCTTATCGTGGGACCAATAGCGATTCCAATAATAATCCAACGCTTGCAATAATCCGGAGCGAGGTGTTGCCATCCAGGGGAGCTCATCGAAAAACAATACAATTTTTTTACCCGGTTCTATACGTTCGAAAGCACTGTTTAAGTCATCAAAAGCCTCTTTCCAACGGTTTCTTGCAGCAATAGGAGCGCCGCCATAGAAGGTTAAGCCAATTTGTTTGGCAAATTCTTCCAATTGTTCCGATAGATTGCCATCTTTGAGTCCAGAGCAGTAGAAGAAGACGCAGTCCTCGGTCTGGAAAAAGTTCTTGATGAGAAAGGTCTTACCAACACGGCGACGGCCGTAGATTGCGATGAACTCGGCTTTTGCGGAGTTGAATAGTTGTTTTAACAGCTTCTTTTCTTTATGACGTCCTATGAGCATTCTCTGTACCTTATTTTAACCCGCCATTTATAGAAATTTATAAGTGGCGGGTTATTTAAAAAATCGGTTTAAACCGCCACTTATAAGGTATTATAAATGGCGGGTTAAAATCAGGCAAGTTTTATATTATTTTCGCTATCTTAGTGGTAACCCTTTGATTTCATTGAATAAATATTGAAATAAAGAGAAGGGGGGTTATTTAGGATATTGATTTTACAGGCTATTTATGTCAAAAAATACGTCAAATTCTCTTTGTGACAAAATAACCCGCCACTTATAAATTTCTATAAGTGGCGGGTTATTTGAAAATCTGGTTTAAGCCGCCACTTATAAATCTCGATAAATGGCGGGATATCTTCATAATCGCTCTAGTAAGCCTTGGCAAAAATGATGTGTTTGTCCACTTTTTCACCGGTGAAAATACAAGTACCGCTCTCACTGGGTTGTTCTAATGGTATACATCTCGCAGACACTTTGAGTGGCTTTAAGATCTTCTCGACTTCAGGGCTGTCTACGGCATAACAGCGGACAAAACCGCCGGCGGTGGTTTCGTGCTTTTCGCCTTTAGCAAAAAACGCCTTGAAGTCCTCGAGGTTGGTGACGTCTTGAGTACGTTGATCGCGGTAATTTTGTGCGCGGTTAAATAGTGTTGTTTGAATGTCATCTAAGATATTCAGTACGGAATCTACCAAGTCATTTTGGGAAATTTGCTGACGCTCTTTTGCGCCTTGGTCGCGTCGGTAATAGGTGAGGGCATCATTGTCGATATCACGTGGACCTATCTCTAAACGAATAGGCGCGCCACGTTTGACCCACTGCCAATTCTTTTCGCCGCCGCGCAAATCACGGTCGTCAATATGCACCCGCAGTGGTTGGTGATGATAATACTGTTGGGCTAAGCGAGTTTGTAAATCTCGGCAATAATTTAATACCCGCTCTCTATCAGCGTCTTTGTAAATTGGCAAAATCACAATATGCTGAGGTGCGATTCGTGGTGGTAATACCAAACCGTCATCATCGCTGTGAGTCATGATAACACCACCGATTAAGCGGGTTGATACGCCCCACGAAGTGGTCCATACATGTTGTAATTCACCGTCTTGGTTTAAATAATTAATGTCATAGGCACGCGCGAAGTTTTGTCCTAAGAAATGGGACGTGCCTGCTTGTAAGGCTTTACCATCTTGCATCATCGCTTCAATACAATAAGTGTTGCTGGCACCGGGGAAGCGCTCGGTAATGGTTTTTTCCCCCTTAATCACAGGCAGCGCTAAGACTTCTTCAGCAAAATCTGCGTACAAATCCAAGATCATCAAGGTTTCGTCAACCGCTTCATCGGCAGTGGCATGGGCGGTGTGGCCTTCTTGCCATAAGAATTCTGAGGTTCGCAAAAATAAGCGGGTGCGCATTTCCCAACGCATGACATTGGCCCATTGATTTATCTTCACCGGCAAGTCACGATAGGATTGGATCCACTTGGCATACATGGAGCCAAACATGGTTTCACTGGTAGGACGAATAACATAGGGTTCTTCTAGCTCGCCGGCAGGTTGCAAACCGCCTTTGCCATCTTCAATTAAACGGTGGTGGGTGACAACAGCACATTCTTTGGCAAACCCTTCAATGTGGCTCGCTTCTTTTTCGATTTGGCTTAAAGGGATCAATAACGGGAAGTACGCATTGACATGGCCCGTGGCTTTGAGGCGGTTGTCCAATTGCTGTTGTAGGTTTTCCCAAATGCCGTAACCCCAGGGTTTCACCACCATACAACCACGAACGGGGGAATTTTCTGCCAAATCAGCGGCAGTAATGACTTGCTGGTACCACTCGGGGTAATTCTCAGCTCGGGTGGGGGAGATGGCATTTTTTGCGCACATGATGTTACCTTTTTGTTCATATGAGCGGGTGATTTTAACCCAATCTGTCCTCGAGGGGTATAGGTAGCGACATTCTCTGGTACTTCAATAATGGATAGGTGATTTGGCAGCCAACGCCGGCTATACTTGATTGATTATCAGGGAGTTGGGTGATGTCTGAAATTAGCCATAAGGAACGCAATAGCTATTTATACCTATTAATAGCGCTTGTCACGTTCTTTGTAGTGAATCCCTTCATCGAAGGGATTGCTATGCAACGGTTTGTATTTGGTATTTTGTTTACCTCCGTCCTCGTATTTGCCGTTTATGCCATTATTCACCGACCTCGTTTAACAATCTTTATGGTCATCTTAGTTGCTATCGATGTTTCCAGTTATTGGGCCCACGCTATTTTCGAAGTGCATTGGGCATTAGCCATCATCAAAAACTGCGCGACAATTATTTTATTTTGGGTGGTGACCATTTCGTTATTGATACATATCTTAAGAGAAAAACGCATTACCTTGAGTACCTTATATGGAGCAATATCAATTTATTTGTTAATGGGCTTGTCCTGGGGTTTTCTCTACAATCTTATTGAAATAGCCAATGCCAGTGCATTTGCTTTCCAGGGCATGGAACGTATGACAGAGACAATACGTGAGCAATCGTTTATTTACTATAGTTTTGTTACACTGACGACCCTAGGGTACGGGGATATCACACCGGTATCTGAAGTGGCCAAAACATTTTCATGGTTAGAAGCCATTGTTGGACAGATTTACGTCACAGTATTGATTGCCCACTTTGTCGGTGTCCATGTTGCCCAAAGCGTTAAAAATAATTAGGAGTCCCCATTGAAATTACTGCGACAATGTTTATTGCCCTTAGTGATAGTACTGCTGGTAACCGCTTGTAGTGAAGATTCAAGTCCACCCGCACAGGTTGTGCGGCCTGTTAAAGCGATGACAGTGGGAGATGTGTCCGCTGTAGTTGAGCGTAGCTTTCCTGCCAAAGTTGAGGCTTATCAGGTGGCGGATTTGGCATTTCAGGTCCCCGGACAAATTATTCAATTCCCGGTTAAGCAGGGTGAGCAAGTACAACAGGCGGCGCTACTCGCTAAATTAGATCCCAAAGAATACCAACATCGTGTTGATGAGTTTCAAGCTAAATATGATTTAGCTGTGGTCGAGTTCCAGCGCGCCGAGAAGTTAATTGAGGGTAATTATGTGTCTAAAGCGGATTACGATAAGCGCCGTACCGAAATGGATGTTACCTTAACGAATTTAAATACCGCCAAAAAAGACCTTAATGATACTGTGTTAACGGCACCCTTCGATGGCATTGTTGCGGTGACTTATGTTGAGAGTTTTGAGAATGTGAAAGCCAAAGAAAATATATTGCGCTTTCAAGATATCAGCAAAATTGATTTGGTCATCGATGTGCCTGAAGATGTGATGATCAATATCAGCCAAGATCAGACGGTTGAAACTCAAGCGGTATTTCGTTCTTTGGGGGATAAACCGTTCCCATTAACTTACAAAGAGCACGCAACTGAAGCAGATCCAGACACCCAGACGTATCGGGTTGAGCTAACCATGGAACAGCCCAAGGAATTAAATATCTTACCGGGCATGAGTGCTACCGTACAAGTGGAGATGCCTGATCCTAACGCGGGCCAAAAAGGCCTGTTTGTTGTGCCATCCAGTGCCGTATTCCAAGATGGAGCAGGCCAAGATTCTGTGTGGGTCATAGATAAGGATTCCATGAAAGTTCATCAACAAGCGGTCAAGGTGGGCAAATTGGTGGGCAATAACATCAATATACGTTCAGGGATCAACGTTGGCGATACCATTGTTACGGCTGGTGTGCATTATCTGCGGGAAGGCCAAGAGGTGACACTCATGCGCAAAGGTGAGTTCAAACAATGAAAATCGCTGAGTATTTCATTAAATACAGTGTCATTAGTTGGGTAATGATCATTCTCCTCGCCGGCGGCGGGGTGATTGCCTATGAGCAACTTGGACGGCTCGAAGATCCGGAATTTACCATTAAAGAAGCCAAAGTATTTACCCAATACCCAGGCGCATCACCCAAAGAAGTCGAATTAGAGGTGACCGACCCGATTGAGATCGCCATTCAAGACATGGCGCAAATTAAACGGATTGAGTCTACCTCACGTCCTGGCTTTTCTGACATCAAAGTTGTCATCAAAGATAAATACACCAAGAAAGACTTACCCCAAGTTTGGGATGAACTGCGTCGCAAAGTCACCGATGTACAAAGCAAACTGCCACCAGGAGCAGGGCCTTCGGTTGTCAATGATGATTTTGGTGATGTTTATGGAATGTATTACGCGATTGTTGGCGATGGTTATAGTTATGCTGAACTGAAAAAATACGCGGATTATATTAAGAAAGAGTTATCCTTAGTTCCAGGCGTTGCTAAAGTTGTACTGACAGGCCAACGGCAAGAAGTTATCTACACCGATATACAACGCTCAAAAATGGCTAAATTAGGCATATCGCCCGAGATGTTAGCAAATCTTTTGCAAACCCAAAATGCGGTTGAGTATGCTGGTGAAGTGCGAGTTGGTGATGAGTACGTGCGTATTCAGCCATCCGGGGCGTTTGACAGTGCTGCTGCTATTGGTAGTCTTTTGATCCGAAGTCAAAACTCCAATGCTCTGGTGTACTTGAGTGATGTGGCGAATATTTATCGTGATTATGAAGAGGTCCCGCAACAAATTGTTTACTACAATGACAAGCCCGCCTTAACTATGGGGATCTCGGTGGTATCCGGTGGCAACGTGGTTAAAATTGGCGAAGCGGTAAAGCAACGCATGGAGGAGGTTTCTAAGGTTGTGCCAATTGGGATTGATGTGCAACCAATTTATTTACAACCCGATGCAGTCTCTAAATCGGTTAATGGCTTTATTGTTAGTGTGGGAGAAGCCTTAGCTATCGTGGTCGCAGTGTTATTGATTTCCATGGGTTTGCGTTGCGGTTTGATTATTGGCGGCGTGTTAATGCTAACGGTCTTGGGCACGCTGTTGTTCATGTATTTTTTTGGCATTAGTCTTGAGCGGATATCACTAGGCGCATTGATCATTGCTTTGGGAATGTTGGTGGATAATGCCATTGTGGTGGCGGAGGGGATCTTAATCAAAGTCCAACAAGGGGTGAGTCGTCTGCAGGCTGCCAAAGACGTAGTTGGTTCAACCATGTGGCCATTATTTGGGGCTACGGTGGTGGGTATACTAGCCTTTGCGGCTATTGGTTTATCCCAAGACTCTACGGGTGAATATACTCGTTCATTATTCTACGTGATATTAATTTCCTTGATGTTGAGTTGGTTCTTGGCCATTTCGGTGACGCCGTTATTGTGTTATTTGCTATTGAGGCCTAGTTCTTCTGAGGATAATAAAGATCCCTATGCGGGAATTATTTATCGGAGTTACAAACGCTTTTTGATAGCTTGTATCCGTTTTCGTTGGCTAACGCTCATTGTAATGGCGGCAATGCTTGCGGCATCGATTTATGGGTTTGCGTTTGTGAAGCAAAGTTTCTTCCCGGATTCAACCACACCGATGTTCTACGTTAATTATTGGCGTTCCCAAGGGACGGATATTCGCGCCACCGAAAAGGACATGCTTGAGATCAGTGAGTATGTTCGTCGTCTCGACGGGGTGAAATCCGTCACATCGGTGATTGGTGGTGGTGCACAGCGGTTTATGTTGGTGTACTCGCCGGAAGACTCCAATACCAGTTATGGCCAGTTGTTAGTCGAAGTGAACGATTATCACGATATTGCTAAGCTCGAGAAGCCTGTCAAAGACTATATTCTCAAGCATTATCCTGACTCAGAGCCTAAGACTGAGAATATTCGTTTAGGTCCCGGACGTACTGCTAAGATTGAAGCCCGGTTCAGTGGACCTAATGCCAAAGTATTGCGCCAACTAGCCGGACAAGCCGAAGCTATCATGCACGACAATCCCAATGCCGGTGATATCCGTACCGATTGGCGTCATCGCGAAAAAGTCATTGAGCCAGTGTACTCTGAAATTTTGGCCCGTAGTACTGGTATTTCGCGGGTGGATTTGAGTAATGCGTTGGAGATGGCATTTACCGGTATTCAGGCAGGGCTGTATCGGGAAGATGATGAATTAATTCCTATTATTTTGCGCCACCCCGATGAAGAGCGTTTAGACATTGCTAATATCACTGATCTACAAGTATGGAGTCCGTTATTAAGTAACTGGATCCCCGTTGGACAAGTGGTGGAGAAGTTCGACACCAAATGGGAAGATGCCATTGTTAAACGCCGTAATCGTAAGATGACCATCATTGCCTCAACGGATCCAATCGAAGGCTTACCCAGTGTGCTGCAGCGTCAAATCCAAGACAAAATCGAAGCTATTCCCTTACCAGATGGTTATACGATGGAATGGGGCGGAGAATATGAAGATTCCCATGATGCACAGGTGGCCCTCGGTAAAAAATTACCGCTGAGTTTCTTTGGCATGTTTTTGATTGTTATTCTCTTGTTTAAGTCCTTGCGTCAGCCGGTGATTATTTGGTTATGTGTGCCGCTGTCATTCATTGGGGTGACCGCGGGGTTATTAATTACAAATCTCGAATTTGGCTTCATGGCTTTGCTGGGCTTCTTGAGCTTATCGGGGATGTTAATCAAAAATGCTATCGTGCTGGTGGACCAAATTGATTTGAGTATTCGTGAAGGACAAGATCCCTATGAGGCAATTATTGATTCGTCAGTCTCACGGTTTCGTCCCGTGATGTTGGCTGCAATCACGACGGTACTCGGGGTAATACCCTTACTCTTCGATGTCTTCTTTGCCAGTATGTCGGTAGTGATTATGTTTGGTCTAACGTTTGCAACCGTATTAACACTGGTGGTTGTGCCGGTGCTGTATAGTATTTTTTTCCGAGTGCGGTCGCATTAGTGGCTAGTTGTGAAAGAAATAAGTAAAGATACCTAGCATAACTGACATTGAAACAACGGCTGATCCAAACATCGCCCCCATGCGTACAGTCAGTTGATCTTTCAGTTCATGCATGTCAGTTTTTAGCTCCAATCGTAGATCTTGCATGTCAGTTTTTAGTTCTAAGCGCAGATTTTGCATATCTGATTTGAGAACATTATGTAAGCCATCAACGTCTTTTTTGGTCGCTAACTCAGTCTCCGCATCACTAAAGGCTTGCTCCAAGGCCGTGGCTTGAGCTTTGGCTTGGTCCTCGTTAAAGCCTCCTTTACGGAGGTTCTCGATGTAGATCCTGCTGTTGAATAAAAACCGTTTCATCGCTCTAATTCCTGGTTTCATGGTGTGTTCCTGTGAAGAGTATAACGCTAAACATTCCCAAAGTCATTATTCTACAAAGAATTTATTATAAATCAATACGATAATTTACTTTCTCATTAAATCCCTTTTCTTTAGCCAAAATTCGGTTATAATAAGCGCCAAACTGTTCTACATGTGACCAAAAAAGGAAAAGAAACATGCCTATTTACGAGTACAAATGCAAAGAATGTGGCCATAATATGGAAGCTTTGCAAAAAATCAGTGCAGCACCGCTCACTGACTGCCCTGAATGCAATAAGCCAGGACTCGAGAAACTCGTCTCCGCAGCGGCGTTTCAGCTGAAAGGGGATGGTTGGTATGTGACGGATTTTCGCGATAAGGGTAAATCAGCCGATACTGCTGGCACTAAGGCCGGGAGTACAAGTGTCGCCGAAACAACCGCTACTGGCACAGAAGCCTAAGGCCTGGTAAGATTCTCGGTTCTTTAGAACACGAGAAGGCACACAAAACATGCGAACACACACCTGTGGCGAGGTCACTGAAAAGGCTACCGATGAGACTGTTACCCTATCTGGCTGGGTTCACCGCCGCCGCGACCATGGCGGGGGGATTTTTGTGGATTTGCGCGACCATACTGGGCTCGTGCAAGTGGTATTCGAACCCGAGAATCAAACCGTGTTTGCCAATGCCGAAAAACTCCGTAGCGAATATGTCATTAATATTGTAGGTCGCGTGCGCGTGCGTCCTGAGGGCATGATCAACGACAAAATGGCCACCGGTAAAATTGAAGTGGTCACGGAACAATTAACCATCCTTAATAGCTCAGCGCCACTACCTTTCCCCCTTGATGAGCACTATTCTGTCGGCGAAGAAGTGCGGTTACGCCATCGTTATATTGATTTGCGCCGCCCGGAAATGTATCAGCGTTTTAAATTACGTCACAATGTTATCCGCGGAATTCGTGATTATCTGAACCAACAGGATTTTCTCGATATCGAAACCCCCATGCTGATGAAAGCCACCCCAGAAGGGGCGCGGGATTTCTTGGTGCCGAGCCGTACGCAACCCGGGCACTTTTTCGCATTACCCCAATCACCACAATTATTTAAACAATTATTAATGATGTCGGGCATGGACCGCTATTATCAAATCGTGCGTTGTTTTCGTGATGAAGATTTGCGGGCTGACCGCCAACCGGAATTCACCCAGCTTGATGTAGAGATGGCCTTTACTGATGAGCAAACTATTCAAGATTTGATGGAAATCATGATGCGCGGTTTATTCAAGGATTTGTTGCAGGTTGAATTACCCAACCCATTCCCACGCATGACTTATGCTGAGGCGATGTCTCGCTACGGTTCGGATAAACCGGACTTGCGGATCCCATTAGAGTTGGTTGACTTGGATGATGTTGTGGGTGACGTTGAATTCAAAGTCTTTGCTGACCCAGCCAACGATGACAAAGGCCGCGTGGCGGCGCTGCGTTTACCTAAAGGTTGCGAATTACTGAGCCGTAAACAAATCGACGATTACGGTAAATTCGTTACGAATTATGGTGCCAAAGGCCTAGCCTATATTAAAGTCAATGATCGTAACCAAGGCATGGATGGCTTGCAATCGCCTATTTTGAAATTCTTAACCCCCGAAGTGGCTGAAGCCATTCTTGAGCGTACCCAAGCTCAGACGGGGGATATTTTATTCTTCGGCGCTGACAGAAAATCAATCGTTGCCGATGCATTAGGCGCATTGCGGGTGCAACTGGGCCATGATCTGAATCTCCTCGAAGGTGAATGGGCACCGTTGTGGGTAGTTGACTTCCCGATGTTTGAAGAAGGCGATGACGGTAGTTTAACGCCGTTGCACCATCCGTTCACGTCCCCGGTGACAGATGATCCTGAGGCGTTGTTAGATAATCCCGGCGAGATGTTGTCCCGTGCATATGACATGGTACTAAATGGCGTCGAGTTGGGGGGTGGTTCCATTAGGATCCATGACCAAGCCATGCAACAAGCAGTCTTTAAGATCTTAAACTTAAGCCCAGAGCAGGCTGAGGAAAAATTCGGCTTTTTCTTAAATGCCCTCAAATACGGCTGCCCACCTCACGGAGGGATTGCTTTTGGTCTTGACCGTATTGTGATGTTAATGTCAGGCTCGGATTCCATTCGCGACGTGATCGCTTTTCCGAAAACTCAAACGGCAAGCTGCCCATTAACACAAGCGCCTTCTGCTGTAGAAGATGTACAGTTACGGGAATTGGGAATAGCATTGCGTAAACGTGAAAAAGTATCAGCATAGGGGGAGACAATGGCCGGCCACAGTAAATGGGCGAATATCCGCCACAAAAAAGCCAAAGAAGACGCGAAACGCGGTAAAATTTTTACGAAACTTATCCGCGAGATCACAGTAGCTGCTCGTATGGGTGGTGGTGATCCGGACGGTAATCCACGTTTGCGTGCTGCCATTGATAACGGCTTATCCAATAACATGTCCAAAGACACCATTGATCGTGCCGTGAAGCGCGGTGCCGGTGGTGGCGAAGGTGAAAATGTTGAAGAAATTATTTATGAAGGTTATGGTCCAGGCGGTGTTGCCGTCATGGTGGAGTGTATGACAGATAACCGTAACCGCACGGTGGCAGAAGTACGTCATGCCTTCAGTAAATGCGGCGGAAACTTAGGCACTGATGGCTCCGTGAGTTATTTGTTTAGCAAACAAGGCTTGATTATTTTGCCAAGCGGCACTGACGAAGAACATGTGATGGAAGTCGCCTTAGAGGCGGGTGCAGAAGATATTTCATCAAATACCGATGGTACTGTTGAAGTGATCACAACACCAGAGACGTTTGTTGATATTAAGACAGCATTGGTTGAAGGGGGCTTTACCCCAGATAGTGCTGATGTCACCATGATTGCGTCGAATGAAGTGGCGGTTGACACCGATGGTGCCGAAAAACTGCTACGCTTGTTGGATATGCTTGAGGATTTGGACGACGTACAAAACGTTCATTCTAATGTCGCATTCCCTGACGATTTTGAAGGTTAGTATTACGTAACAAAGGATTGTAACAATGGCTATTATTTTGGGAATTGATCCCGGCTCACGGATCACGGGCTACGGCGTGATTCAACTTGATGGTAATCGCCATCTCTATGTCACCAGTGGTTGCATCAAAGTGACCGGTGATGATTTGGACCAGCGTTTGCATCAAGTGTTTACAGGTATTGCTGAGGTTGTCCATACCTACCAACCCATGGAAGCCGCTATTGAGCAAGTGTTCATGCATCAAAACCCAAACAGCGCTTTAAAACTCGGCCAAGCGCGAGGAGCCGCCATTGTAGCGGCTGCGAATGCGGGAATGAGTGTGGCGGAATACTCTGCTCGGCAAGTCAAACAAGCCGTGGTTGGTTATGGGGCCGCCAAAAAAGACCAAGTCCAACACATGGTCAAGACGCTGTTAAATTTATCCGGTACCCCCCAAGTGGACGCAGCAGATGCATTAGCCGTCGCTTTGTGTCATGCTCAGAGTCGTAAGATGAATCAATTATTGCAACGGGACAAATCATGATCGGCAGATTAAAAGGCATTATTATAGCGAAACAAGCTCCCCAGTTATTATTGGACGTGAATGGCGTGGGCTATGAAATCGACGCCACCATGGGGACGTTTTATAACTTAGCTAATGTGGGTGAAGAAGCGGTTATTTATACCCATTTTGTTGTGCGAGAAGATGCGCAACAGTTGTATGGTTTTCGTGATGCGTCAGAACGACAGTTGTTTCGCACCTTGATCAAAGTCAATGGCGTGGGGCCGAAACTTGCTTTGACGATTTTATCCAGCATTGAGCCTAATGATTTTGTTAAATGTGTGATGGATAACAATACCCAAGCTCTGGTACGCTTGCCAGGCGTCGGCAAAAAAACCGCTGAGCGTTTGATTATCGAGATGCGTGACCGGTTGGCGGATTGGCAAGGTAGTGAGGGCACAACCACCAGTAGTGCGGTGGTCAGCAGTGTTATTGAACCTATTCAATCTATCATGCAAGAAGCCATCAGTGCGTTAGTGAGTTTAGGTTACAAACCCCAAGATGCCTCCAAAGCTATTTCCAGGGTTAACGAAGAAGGCAAATCCAGCGAAGAATTAATTCGTCTGGCGCTACAAGGAATGAGTTAACCCCTTATGCTTTTTGCCAAAACATGTTTAAATTCGTTAGAGAGGTTAAGGAATTTATCATGCTTGAAAGTGACCGATTAATAACCAGCGGTGCCCAGAATGAAGACGCTGTCATCGACAGGGCCATTCGCCCCAAACAATTAGCCGACTATATTGGCCAGCCTGCGGTCAGGGACCAGATGGACATTTTCATTGGCGCTGCCCGCGGTCGTCATGAAGCATTGGATCATGTGTTGATTTTTGGTCCTCCAGGCTTGGGCAAAACCACGTTGGCGAATATTGTTGCCACTGAGATGGGGGTTAACCTCAAACAAACTTCCGGCCCTGTGCTCGAGAAAGCCGGCGATTTAGCGGCGCTCCTCACCAATCTTGAACCCAATGATGTGTTATTTATCGATGAAATTCATCGTTTAAGTCCCATGGTCGAAGAAGTTCTTTACCCCGCCATGGAAGATTATCAATTGGATATTGTCATCGGCGAAGGTCCTGCAGCCCGTTCCATTAAGTTAGACTTGCCGCCGTTTACTTTAGTTGGTGCAACGACCCGCGCGGGTTTGTTAACCTCACCCCTGCGAGACAGGTTTGGTATCGTACAACGCTTGGAATTCTATAGCACCCAAGACTTAACCCATATCATTGCGCGCTCAGCGAATATCCTTGGCGTTACCATCGATGAAACCGGCGCTAGCGAAATTGCCAAACGCTCTCGCGGTACGCCGCGTATTGCTAATCGTCTCTTGCGCCGGGTGCGGGATTTTGCTGAAGTAAAAGCCGACGGTGCTATTGTGCAAACCATTGCGGCACAAGCGTTAGATTTATTGGATGTGGATGGTTGCGGTTTTGATATGATGGACCGCAAAGTATTACTGGCAATGATCGAAAAATTTGACGGTGGTCCCGTTGGTGTCGATAGTCTAGCGGCCGCCATTGGTGAGGAGCGGGGGACTATTGAAGATGTTATCGAGCCATATCTCATTCAACAAGGTTTTATGATGCGTACCCCAAGAGGTCGGGTAGCAACCCGCCATGCGTACGCGCACTTTGGCTTACATTTACCGGCAAACCAACAAACATTGGATCTTGAATCTGACCAAGCGTAGGAGGCACACGTGGAAGCACACCATTCAATTATCAGTTTTATTGTCGCGGCAGGTCCGGTGGTCAAATGTGTGGTGGCACTGCTACTCGCCGCCTCGGTTCTTTCGTGGACCTTGATTATTCAACGGGGTAGCTTCTTAAAACGTACCCGCAAATCAGCTCGGGCCTTTGAAGATCGCTTTTGCGGTGATGTGAGTTTAAATAATTTATACGCGGGCCTTAATCAGCATGAAGCCAATCTTGCTGGGCTTGAGAAGATCTTTTATCAAGGTTATCGCGAATACATGCGCTTGCAGCAACAAACCCATTTGCCCCCAGACGGGATAATGGAACGGGTGCAGCGGGTGATGAGTATTGCCAGTGCCCGGGAGAGTGAGAAGCTTGAGCAACATTTACAAATGCTCGCGACGATTGGCTCTACCAGTCCTTATGTCGGCCTGTTTGGTACCGTGTGGGGGATCATGACGTCGTTCCAGGCCTTAGGCCAAGTACAACAAGCGACGATTGCCATGGTAGCACCGGGTATTTCAGAAGCCTTGATTGCCACGGCCATGGGCTTGTTTGCCGCTATTCCAGCAGTGATTGCTTATAATCGTTATGCCAACCATGCGGACAGATTAATTCACCGCTACGAAACCTTCCAAGCCGAACTCTATGATGTGCTCGCCCGTCAGTGCCAACAGGAGACAGCCTAATGGCACGCTCCCGCAAACGCTTGTTGGCAGAGATCAATGTCGTACCCTACATTGATGTGATGTTGGTGTTATTGATTATTTTTATGGTGACCACACCGTTACTGTCCCAAGGGGTTAAAATCAATCTCCCGCAGGCGCAAGCCGAAGCCCTATCCACTAAAGAAGACATTCCTTTGATTATTTCGGTAGATGCAAAGGGTGCTTACTATTTGAATGTAACCGATACCCCGGATGTGCCCATGAGTCCTGATGCATTGGCGACACGGGTGGCAGCTGAGGTACAAATCGCCAAACAACAACATCACCCACGCATGGTTTTGGTCAAGGGCGATAATGATGTCGATTATGGTAAGGTCGTCCAAGCGATGGTGTTATTGCAACAAAGTGGGGTAGAGAATATCGGTCTTATGACCAAGGAGCCAGCAAGGACGCGTCATGGATAAACGTTTTAGTTTCAAAAAAGCCTTTATGATAGCTCTTAGCTTACATGTTGTGGTGCTAGCAGCATTAGTTGTCACGGGGCGTTTTTCTCCAGCTCCCAGTTTACCTGCAGTGGCGCAGTCGCAAAAAGTCGATATCGTCAAAGGTGTAACTATCGATCAAACCAAAGTTGAAGCAGAAGTTGCCAAAATCAAACACCTACAAGCGAAAAAGCGCGCCGACGAAAAAGCTTACCTACGCAAACTAAACGAACAAGCTGCCGCTGCAAAACGCAAACAAACCCTTGCCCAACAAAAGGTGAAACAACTCAAAGACAAACAAGCCAAGCTTGCAAAAGAGTCCCAAGCCAAACAAGCCACTGAGAAAGCCCGTCTCGACAAACTCAAACAACAGCAAATGAAAGAGCAGCAGCAACTGGCGAAGCTCGAGAAAGAAAAGCAACAAGCCATCGCCGCGCGCAAAAAACGTCTCGAAGATGACTTGCGTCGAGAAACCGAGGCCATGATGCAACAGCAATTGGCTCAAGAAGGGGAGCAATTGAATGCGGTGCGGCAAAAACAATTGCAGTCACAAATTGCCAAATACACCACCATGATTAATCAACAAATCAGCCAAAACTGGATTGTGCCTGATAACAGCAAAGACCTAAGCTGCTTGTTTCTGATTAAGCTGGCTCCCGGTGGTATGGTGGAAGATGTGACGCTGCTCAAATCCAGTGGTGACCCGGTCTTAGATAGGTCTGCCCAAGCAGCAGTCTACAAAGCATCGCCTCTGCCCGTTCCGAATGATCCGGCGTTATTTAAGACTTTCCGTGAAATCCGCTTGAATGTGCATCCGGCGTGATGGTGAGTCTCTTTGCTAGTAATTAACTGTTTAAATCAGATAGTTAGTAACGGCGCTCCTTAACTGACAATAGGACTTGCTAGGGAAGGTTGCATTGTTCAGTTAACAAGCGCATAATGCGGCCTTATTTTACCCAATCCATAGTTTAATTATAATAGTCGGGGAGTTTTAGTATGTTTTTCGTTAATCCTAATGCTGCATTCAAAGGTAAATCAGTTGAGCAAATATCTCAAGCGATAGCCTGCTATCGAAACGGCGATGCTTCTGCTGCCATCACACATTATCGCAATGCGCTGGCTGATGAATCGATATCCATAGCCAATAAACGTTTAGCCCATGAAAAGCTTGCAGCTGCCTATTTGTCACTCGAAAAGACAGACTTAAATTTACGATTAGCCGCGTCCCACTATGAGCAAGCCGTTTGGAATTGTAATCATGAGTTAACACAACAGATTGAATACTATAAGCATCTGATACGAATTTATCGACAGTTAATAAGCCTCAGCGATGATCCCAAGCCTGACATAAATAAATCACAAATAATGGCGTCCTATAAGAGTGAGGAAGAAAAATATATCAACTATGTAACAACTCTGTCACGTGATGGCCCCAAACAAGCTAAAACCTCTTCGGCTCCTGTTACACCAATGCGTATAATGCCGGCATCTGAAACTTCGCGAAAACTACCCTCAAGCTATAGGATGTTGGGCTCTCTGCGATCTCACCCTGGAGCAAGTCCGCTACACGTGCCATTAACACGGTACTCTGCTAGTGAAGTGTTTGGTACATCATCGGAAGCCGCACAGACCACGGAAGCCATGGCCTCAGTTGGCGATAAACGACCTCGTGATAACTCAATAGCATCCCTACTTGTGTCGAAGCCACCAAGGCGCTTGCCCTTAACACGGGACACTGCTAGTGAAGTGTCTGGTACATCATCGGAAGCCGCACAGACTACGGAAGCAATGGCCTCAGTTGGCGATAAACGACCTCGTGATAACTCAATAGCATCCCTACTTGTGTCGAATCCACCAAAACGCTTACGATCAACACGGGACACTGCTAGTGAAGTGTCTGGTACATCATCGGAAGCCGCACAGACCACGGAAGCAATGGCCTCAGTTGGCTATAAACGACCTCGTGATAACTCAATAGCATCCCTACTTGCGCCGAAGCCACCAAGGCGCTGATTTCGTGTCCCACTAGCAACTTGCTAACGTTCTAAACGTTAACACTATTAACGTTCTGAGCGTTAGCTTATCAAAAGGGGCCTGTCATTGGATAATAGCCAGTTGAATTTATGTGGTTTTTAAAGTCTTTCACCAAAGAGAACCTCACTATCATTGGACAAAATTCATTTGCTAGTCAACGATTGACGGGTATGAGCTTAGAGGATTTTTTGTTAGCAAAAAATTTGCAGGGGACAGAGCTGACGTAAGTTCTACAAGGGGGTTCTATCACTCGTCGCCTCTTCCCCCTCTCTCCGATACCAAGTAGAATGATGCCCAGTCTTAGTAATGCAACGGTGAAATTGTGCGCAAATTATTAACCACCTTCGGGATCCTCGCGAGTTTATCGCTGTTACTGCCGAGCCCGGCTTACAGTGCTCTTGATATTGAATTGACCAAAGGGGTCGTGGCTGCCATTCCTATTGCTATCGTGCCGTTTGCGGGCGGTGAGGAGGCGAAAGCTGTCACCGATACCATTACCAGTGATTTGGAGAACAGTGGACGTTTTACCAGCCTCGACGCGGCGAAGATGACCCAACAGCCCCACAAAGAATCCGACATCAATTATGGTTATTGGCGCAAATCCGGTGCTGAGGATATTATTATCGGCGAAGTGACCCATTCAATGGGCAAATATAAAGTCAATGTTGCATTGTACAGTGTGTTTGCTAATCAAAGTACCGATGGTGCCAAGCCAAAAGAGCATTTGATTTTTTCCCAGGAGTACACGGTTAACAAATCTGAGTTGCGGCGCTTGTCCCACCACATCAGTGATGAAATTTATCAACATTTGACCGGCGAGAAGGGGATTTTTTCTACCCGTTTGGCGTATGTTCTCGTCCAACGACACCCCAAAAAACCTACCCAGTACCAATTGGTCATCGCTGATGTGGATGGTGTGGAGCCGCGGCCAATTTTGACCTCGGACCAACCCATCATGTCACCAGCGTGGTCACCAGATGGCAAACAAGTGGCCTATGTGTCTTTTGAGAATCACCGGGCGAAGATTTATATCTCAGATATTGCCACGGGCAAACGGCGTTTGGTGTCGAATTACCCAGGTATTAATGGCGCGCCTGCTTGGTCACCGGATGGTAAATCATTGGCCATGGTGTTATCCAAAGACGGCAGTCCAAATATTTACATCAAGAACCTCGATACCGATCAATTAACCCAAGTCACCCGGGATTGGGCCATTGATACTGAGCCCCATTTTGCGCCAGATGGCAAAAGTTTAGTCTACACCTCAGACCGTGGTGGTTCACCTCAAGTCTATCAAGTGGATTTAGCGTCAGAGCAAACCCAGCGCTTGACCTTTGATGGCCGTTACAACGCCCGTCCGAGCTTAACACCCGATGGCAAGCAATTATTGGTATTGCATCGCAAAAACAGCATGTTTGGTATAGCGATGTTAGATTTGAACAGTAATGGCGTCATTGAGTTAACCAAGTCTGGTTTGCATGAATCACCCACGCTGGCACCTAATGGCAGCATGGTAGCATTTGCCACCAATCTTGGTTATCGTACAGTACTAGGGATGGCCTCGACTGATGGCAATGTGACCTTACGTTTGCCGGACCAACAGGGGGATGTGCAAGATCCCGCTTGGTCGCCCTTTTTGAATTAGGAGAGAGTGAATGAAAACCATTAAATTATTCGCAGCGACGGTAATAACCGCAAGTGCTTTGGGCTTAGCTGCCTGTTCCAGTACATCGGATAAACCTGCCGATTTAGAAGTCGTCAATGCCAGTCAAGCCGCTGGTGGCAGCAATGTACAGACCGCCGGTCTTGGTGCTGACGGTCAATTTAATAGCAATGACCCAATGGCAGCGAAATTGGGACTCTCACGCAATACGATTTATTTTGGGTTTGACAGCAGTAATGTGGCTAATGAGTATCGCGATGTGGTGCAAGCCAATGCTCAATACCTCCGCGCTCATCCCAATGCTCGCGTACGACTTGAAGGCAACACTGACCCCCGCGGCAGTCGTGAATACAATGTCGGTTTAGGTAATCGCCGTTCACAACAAGTGGCAGATAGTTTATTAGCCCTTGGTATTCCTGCAGAACAATTGGTAACGGTGAGTTATGGTCAGGAGCGCCCAGCATTACTGGGTAATACGGAAGAAGCCTACCGCGCTGATAGACGGGTAGATATAGTGTACGAGGTGAGTTAATGATGAAACGACTATCAGTACTAATCATCGCGAGTAGTATTACTGGCGCCGCTTTGGCGGATGCGCCAGTGTTCTACGGTCAACAAGGCAGTGGAGCTGTACCACAAGATCAAACAGTCTCTCTGCCAAGTCCTGAATTACTCAGTAAAATGAAACCCACACCCATGGGACAAGCGGGTAATCATCAACAAGCGGTGCCAGATCAGCAATTTGTCTCAGCCGAACCCCAGGGTAGTCAATTCGGTCAAGTGGATAAGATTGCGGCGCTCGAGCAACAAGTGCGTAGCCTCAGAGGCATGGTAGAAATCCAAGGTCATGAAATCAAACAATTACAAGCGAGTCAGCGCAGTCTGTACAGTGATTTGGATCAACGCATGCAATCAGCAGTAGGTGGTAGTCAAGCGTCTCAAGCGCCGATGGATGTGAGCAGTCAAACCTTGGCAGCAAATCAGTCGCAAGCAGATGACGGACCCAGCACCACGGGCAAAAACTCCAAAGACATGGCGAAAGAGCAACAAGCTTACCAAAAAGCCTATGACTTATTGCGCACCAAGCAATATACCAATGCCCAGCCAGCCCTTGAGGACTATATCAAACAATACCCACAAGGCATGTATGCGGTGAATGCCCATTATTGGCTGGGGGAATTGAATTTGATTTCTGGCAACAGTGAACAAGCAAAGATGGAATTCAATACGGTTATCAAAGATTATCCTAGCTCTAAACAAGTCTCTGATTCGATGTTGAAGCTGGGTTATATCCTTTATGACCAACAAAATTGGGATCTCGCTCGCAAAGAGCTGGATCAAGTGGTGAGTCAATTCCCGAATACCTCATCAGCCTTATTAGCAAAACAACGGTTACAACTGATTGAACAACAAGGTCATTAACAATAACAACAATGGACTGACCCAATTACGTATTACTGAGATTTTTTACTCCTTACAAGGTGAAAGCAACACCGTGGGATTGCCCACGGTGTTTGTGCGTTTGACAGGTTGTCCTCTGCGATGTGGTTATTGTGATACGGCCTATGCCTTCAAAGGCGGGCAGATGATGAAACTCGAGGACATTCTTAATGACGTCGCCAGTTACAATGCCCGTTATGTTACGGTTACAGGGGGTGAGCCATTAGCACAACCTAACTGTTTGCCATTGCTCACGGCATTATGTAATGCAGGTTATACTGTGTCGCTAGAGACCAGTGGTGCGTTGGATGTAAGTCAAGTTGATCAGCGAGTGGTGAAGGTTCTTGATCTCAAAACCCCAGGCTCGCTCGAAGTTGCCAAGAATGATTATAATAATTTGCAGCACTTACAGGCCCATGATCAGATTAAGTTTGTGATTTGTGATCAGAATGACTATCAATGGGCTAAGGCCAAGCTTGATGAGTACAACTTGCGGGACAAGCATATTTTATTTTCTCCCAGCCATGAACAACTCCCTTCACAACAACTCGCACAATGGATCTTGGACGACCGATTACCGGTGCGGATGCAGATCCAATTGCATAAGTATCTGTGGGATAATGAGCCTGGTAGATAGCTATAAATTGCTCATTTGCCACAATACGTTGTTGCATGCGTTTCTGCCTGCCTTGACGAAGCTTTAGCGTAGGCAGGCGGTGCTTATTTACTACTGGTAAACTCCGCTCCTCGAAACACATGCGCCGCGTCTTGTGACAAGTCGCTAATTTATCAAGATTATTGGTGTTCTCCCATCATCTTGCGTAACAGGGGTACAAGCAACAATGCCCCAACACCGACCGCAATAGCTGCCCAGCCATAGACTGAGAAGGCATGACTGTAAATATCCAGTGCTTGGGTGCGGGTAATATCGGTTGAGGGGAGCCCGGCGATTTTGGCGACCACACCAGCAATCGCATTAGAGGCTGCTGAGGCTAAGAACCAGGTGCCTACCATCATACCCGACATGCGCGGTGGCGCCATGGCCGTCATCATGGATAAACCAATAGGGGATAGCGCTAGCTCGCCCACACTTTGTAGACCATAACTTAAAACAACCCACCAGCCAGATACAAAACCATTATTTGACGCAAGTTTGCTGGCCCAAACCAATACCAAAAAGCCTAAGCCCATTAACAAAATCCCGGCGGTAAATTTCAATGAGGTGGGAATAACAAAACGGCTGCGGGCTGTGCTGCTCCACAGATAATTCATAAAAGGAGTGGCTATGATAATAAAAAATGGATTCAAAGCCTGAAACCACACTGTAGGAATAGTGAAGCCAAACAAGTGTCTATCCACATTACGCTCGGTGAATAGATTGACGGTCATGGGCGCTTGTTGATACAAGACCCAAAAGCCAATGGAGAAAGCAATCAAGATCAAACAACCCAGCATTTTGTTTCTGTCACCATGGGATTGACGGAAACTCGCTAATAAATAGAAGACAACGATAGCCGCACCGATCAGCTCTAACACGTAGTTTGCTAAAGAGACATGGTACAGCAGATAATATCCAAGAAATGCAATGACGGTAGCGCCGAGATAAACGGCGTTACTGTAACTTAAGCCTGGGAAGATTTTTTGTTTTAGCTTAGCAGGCTCAGGCACCGCGCCGCGATGGCCCAGCATTTTTTGGCCCCAGAGAAATAATAATAAGCCTAACAACATACCAATAGAGGCGCAGGCAAAACCAGCATTCCAGCCATAGGCCACAGCAATTGCACCGGCAACTAAGGGTGCAATCAAGCCACCGATATTGATCCCCATATAATAAATTGTGAAACCACCATCGCGCCGCGGATCATTGGGTCCGTCATAGAGCGTACCTACGAGACTTGCGATACTCGATTTGAAGAATCCATTTCCGACCAGGATTAAACTTAAGGAGAAATAAAATAGCTCGGTATTGGGGATGGCCATCAAGGCATAACCCAGGGTCAAAATCGTTCCGCCGATAATTAAGGCGCGACGATAGCCTAAGAGCTTATCCGCTACATAACCACCCAAGACGGGGGTGAGCCAAATCAAAGCAGTGAAGGCGCCAAATAGGGCATAGGCTTTATCGTCGGAGAATAAGAAAACTTTTGTTAGATAGAGCACCAACAGGCCGCGGATACTGTAGAAACCAAACCGTTCCCATACTTCTACCATAGAGAGAAAATACATACTTTTGGGTTGTCGTTGAGACGACATCGCTGGATTATCTGAGGATTGCATAGTTTTTGCCGCTGCTTATTACCGAACCAACCATGATACCTGGCTGGCGCGAGAGATCAAGCATTCATCAAGTGTTGTTCTGGGCTTGTTCTGGGTCGTTAACCACCTGTACCGGAGGACTTGCAAGCCGCAGACCTTTGCTAAAATAATCCTTGGCAATGGCTTTGGGATCAAAATCTAACTTACTGACCAGTTGCAATGTATTTTGTTTAACTTCTGCGGGAAAGAATTCATGTTTGGTTTGATTTTTTTTCTCAGGCATAACTAACTTCATGGGTTTATCACCCAATAGTTGCTCTAACATATCCATGGCACCTTCAGGTTTGGAAATGTCCTCGAGTCTTGCATCGATGAAATGAATACTAGGTCTATCAGCAAGTAATAGCTTGTAATATTCAGCGCGGGTTTGCATCTCGAGTATGTACCAAATAACTTTGCCAATTAAATTATATTGCATCAATGGCCCAGCATCGACAATTTTGTTCGGATAATTCGGATCCAGGGCAAATAACCAGGTAAAACCATTATTCATAAAGTCAAAATGATTAATGAAGCTCCAGGCTGTTGGATACACGTCACGGCTGAGATTAATGATATAAATCTCGGCGTTTTTGTCTTCGAGCATATTGATGTTTTCTAGTAACCCTGCTTTACAAAGGAAGTGGGAGACTTCCATATACCAATCTGTCTCAACAGTCGCATCGCGGTCGAATTTTTGCTGCCAAAAATCTTGTACGTGTTGCACATTACCTAAGGTATTAAATTGCGTGAAGTGGGACGCATCAGGGGAGTGTATACCCATCCCTAAATAGCCGACGCGCTCATGATAAACGGTGGCATTTGAGACATTTTGCTTCAATAACTCTGTGAGATAAACAGTACCACAGCGGCCAGAGCTGACTGTGAAGACGAACTTTTTCGCCATTGGGTTTCCTTAGCTATACTTGAGGGTTATTAGGTATAACTATAGCAGGGATACGGGTGAACAAACTTATCGATGCGTATGGTGGAAAATTGCACAACGGACTGGTGGCGGATCCCACGGTACTGCAGCGGCAAATGCTGACTATGCCGCAATGGACTCTGAGCCAGCGTCAGCTGTGCGATGTGGAACTGCTACTAAATGGTGGATTTTCGCCGCTCACGGGGTTTATGGACCAAGCCACCTATGATGGCGTAGTCAATACCATGCGACTGCCTAATGGGCTCCTATGGCCCATGCCTATTGTGCTTGATGTAAGTGAAGATTTTGCTGAATCTATCAGCCAAGGGTCGCAAATTAGTTTAATTGACGAAGAAGGCTTACCCATTGCCGTGTTGACCATTAATGATTATTGGCGGGCGGATCATCAACATGAAGCAGAGCAGGTGTATGGCACGACCAGCAAAGAACATCGCGGTGTGCAATACCTTTATGATAAAACAAATCCTGTTTATCTCGGTGGCGAGTTACAGGGATTACGCTTGCCGATTTATCATGATTTTCGTCAATTACGTTTTACGCCAGATGAATTGCGGCGCGAGTTTCAGCACTTAGGTTGGTATAAGGTAGTCGGCTTCCAAACCCGCAATCCCATGCATCGAGCCTATCATGAAGTTACCGCCCATGCAGCCAAAGATGTCGAAGCCAATTTATTGATTCATCCAGTGGTCGGAGCAACCATGAATGGTGATGTGGATCACTACACTCGGGTACGTTGTTATAAGAGCATCATTAAATACTATCCTGAACAATCGACAATGTTAAGTTTGTTGCCGTTAGCAATGCGTATGGCAGGTCCACGGGAAGCATTATGGCATGCTATTATTCGACAGAACTACGGTTGTAGTCATTTTATCATTGGTCGTGACCATGCCGGTCCTAGTCCTGCCAAAGATGGCACGCCATTTTATGGTCCTTATGATGCACAAGAGTTAGTGAACCAATACCGTAACGAATTGGGTATTCAAATTGTCACGTATCCTGAGATGGTGTATGTGGAAGAAAAAGCTGAATACATACCTGTCACGGAAACGACCTCTGATCAGCATCTTTTACGCTTGTCTGGTACGGAATTACGTCGGCGTCTCAAGGCAGGACTTGACGTGCCGAAATGGTTTTCGTATCCGGAAGTGATTACGGAATTACGTCGCACCTTTCCGCCTAGATACCAACAAGGCTTTACGGTGTTTTTTACCGGATTATCAGGCGCAGGTAAGTCAACGCTGGCAAAAGCTTTGTATAGCAAATTGATGGAGACGGGTGGCCGCTCAGTGACCTTATTAGATGGTGATATTGTGCGCCATAATTTATCGAGTGAATTAGGTTTTTCGAAACATGACCGGGATATCAATATTCAGCGGATTGGTTTTGTTGCGACAGAAATTACCAAACACCACGGTATTGCGATTTGTGCACCCATTGCGCCCTATCATTCGACGCGTCATGCTATTCGCGAGCAAATCCAAGAAGTGGGGGGCTTTATCGAGATTTATGTTTCCACATCCCTTGAAGTCTGTGAACAGCGGGATCGCAAAGGACTCTATAGCAAAGCCCGTGCCGGGATCATTAAAGACTTCACTGGCGTGAGCGACCCTTACGAAGTTCCAGAAGCCCCAGAACTCGAAATCGACACCCAAACCAAACTGCCAGATGAATGTGTGCAAGAGATCTTACTTAAGCTCGAGCATTTGGGGTATATCAGGGTATAGGGCTGCGCTGAAGTATGTTTGCTCAAAATATAAACATACCATTCTCTATTACCACTTTGTCAGCGATGTTATTCCCGGGCAATGCTGGGATGGCTTATCGGCTATTATGGCGAGCGGCTGCATCGTTATCGGATAAGTCATTGATCTTTGCACAATCACGCCTGACGGCCGTTACTGCGCCAGAAAAAAATCACGGATATTGTTAATTTTTTCCATATCTCGTGTTTACCGGAGCGGGCTTACACTATAGAATGTATCTCAAGTCGTGGCTCTTCCATGGGGACTAATAAACACAAATGGCGCAAGTCTCAAGACATCGTGTCAATGAACTGGCCAGCGATTCCATCGCCAATCACTCCTGGATAATCGGTCTTGCCCGGGCCAATCGCGGTAAAACCGGCGTAAAATACACCAAAAAAGCTGGCCATTGGGCCCTTATTACTGCCTACCAAGCCATCCGTACCGTTGCCAGTGGCTCAATTATAAGCATACTCCTTCGCCTAATTGGTTTGGGTATTACTGCTGGTGTCGGCTATCTCAGTTACCGTTATTACAAACGTTTTGTTGGCGCGGAAGAAGGTCTCTATCAAGAAAAGCTTATCGACGACCCTGCTAAGCGTTTGAAAAAGCTTTATGAAGCGGGGGTTTTTGATTATAAACTCAAATTCTGTAATGCATTACCAAAGTATAAAGATTCTCGAACTATCTATTTCTATGAAAAAGAAAACGAAATCCGTTTCCACTACACCACTATTGCACAAATCACATGGGATAGTGAAGCAACACAGTATTTGAGCCAATATCAAAAAACTCTCATTGAACTAACCCTTGCCGACAAGACTCAGGGTGGCCATGAAATAGGGGGTAGAGATGAGATTGAAATCAAAGAATCTATTCTTTCACAACGACCACCAGCGTCATCAGATTTCTTTGAACCAGATGGCCGCTTAAAGCGTAAACGAAAAGTTGATCCAGCCAATAGTAATGTCACAATTCTCGAAGAAGAAGATGAAGAAAACCGCAAAAAACTCGAAGCTGAGATTGTCCGGCGTGCACAACGTTGGGGAGCGGTTAGACCAACCTCTGCGGGTTTGAGTAATGCTGGCTGGGTCTTCTCCATCGTTAATACCATTATCTGGCTAGGCTTATTGAATATAATAGCACTGCCGGCTATTGCAGTATTTGGTATAGGTTTAGGTGTTTTAGCGTTTGCACTTGTATCAGGCGCATTAATCAAAAAGCTCGAGTACAAAATTCGACGTCGACAGGTTATGCGTGAGATCTATACCGACGCCAAAAAACAAAATCTTGATTTTGAAATTCCCGATGAATATAAAAAGATTGGCTTTGCGGAACACTCTCGTAATGCCATAAAAGCGTTCAAGCAGTTTCGCAAGAACTTTAGTCGTTTTCTCAGAATTTTTGTTACTTTGAGTATACCCCTTGCATTTGTCTCTATAGCAACCGGTGGGGCTTTCTTACCGGTGCTTATTGGTGGCGCAATTGTTGGTGCCTGTGTTGGCGCCATCGTTGGCTTGGGTTTTGCTGCAGTAGAATGGACCCGCCGTTACAAAAAATCCAATAATCAAGTTTATGATATTCAAGAATTAGATAGATTGGCGGCTATCAAGAAAGGCGAGACTGCACCACCACAACAGCGGTCTCGTATCAAGACAAAGATCTGGGAAAAGATCCAACCAATGGCGAGAGCAGTAAATACGTTCAGTACAGTTACCAGTGTGGTTGAGTTTGGAGTGGGATTAGTTGGTGGATTTCTGTTGGCGACAAGTATACTCGGTTCTGCATTAACAATTTTTCATTTAGGAACGGGGCTATCTTCTGTTGTTGGTGCTATTGTTGGGGCAGTTGCAATACCAACAGCACTTACGCCGATAGGCTGGGTAATCATTGGTGGTGGTCTTCTCTTGGGAGCAGCAGCCCTAGTAGCAGGGATATGGGCGTACAAGAAAGATGCTGTCATGCGTTGCAATAAAGATGAGCGCGATGATTTATTGTCAGGTAAAATTACCTGCGTGCCGCGGCATCAACGAACTGAGGCAGATTTGTCAAAGTGCGAAGGGAATCTGGAGCTTCCTAATAAGCTAGGGGCGAAACGACGACCATCAAGAAGTCAGTCCTATGATGATATGACTCAATTAATGCGCGAAAGACGAGGCTCATCTGGTAGTTCTTCTGATGGAGATCTAAGTTCAGAGTCGAGTGAGGATTATAGCAGTGATGATGACCCAATTACCCCCGAAAACTCACAACCCCCGAGTAGAAGCCTAAGCCCAACGTCGACTCCTCGCTCTTCTTCTCCACCTTCAAGTCCAACCCGAACACCAGCAGAACGAATACCGACCCCGACGGGTGATAGTGACAAAGAATACCAGCTCAAAGTTGCAGCTAAGTCCTGTCCGCAGCGGCTTACTATATGGGAACAAATTGGTTGCCGCGATGAGACTCGAGGCAGTATCAATGGTGATGGCTTCAACCCTACTGTGCGTGAATTAGCTTGGGGTCGAGCTTAGTTATAGGTAATGATAATTTTTATCTCGTTTTTAGCATTGAACTAACCGTCTATTAATCAGGCGGTTAGTTCAATGCTGGTAATGTAGTCTATAATTTGTCTATACTGTAATAACGATTACTTTGTTTGGATAATAACAGATGACTACCAAGCTATTGCATGCACTTATGTTGATTTTAGTGCTACTATTTTCAAATCAAATTTTGGCCGCTAGCGGTAAAACGTGTTTTGTGCTTGATAACGATAAAGGTTTTAGTGACGTTACTTATACGTTGACATCTGCCAATAAGACAACAGTCATAAGCCCCAACAGTAACAGCCAAGCAACTTTGAGTATGCCAGTTAATGAGGATGGCTCGCCAATTTTCATCTCACTCTCCGCGAAGGCAGATGGCCTTGAATGTACAGCATCACAGCCAAGAGATAAAAAATATCATGAAGATACTCTCTACTATTACCATCTTATTCCTAGTCATAGTTCAGATCCTTGTAAAATTAATTTAAAAATCCGTTTAAATGAAAATTGCTCAAAACTGTAAATCCACCTGTTGTAAATATATTCATTATTCAAGACGACAAAAAATACGTAATTTTACCGACATGACATCTACACGATGATTCATGCGTATATTTACCCTGAGTCAACTATCTTTGAAACAATTGCGATGCCAATGTTAATTGCCGCGGCTAGTGCAGAATTGTTAGCGCCTGCGCTGTGTTGGGAAGAGGCTTCTGAGGAACGTGCTGACATGCGTTTGCGATGAGGTAAATATCGTTTACCGGCTAGTCCACACCAAACTGGCCTGATTCACACAAGTGGCGGGCCAAGTGGACTTTATTACGGCTATTGAAACGCGAACGTAAGCGCTGAATGTAGACTTCGACAGTTCGGTGTGAGATATCGAGAATCTGAGCGATTTCTTTGGAGGTTTTACCGTCAAGTAGTAATTGGGCGCACTGTGTTTCACGACGACCGATAGATGTTACATTATTAGTATTTGTTTTTTTGCCGATATCGCTTAGGAACGTATCCAGCGACTGTTGGCTTATCGTTGACGGCTTATTATCTCTGGTCTGGAATCCTGTATTTGTATCACTGGGTGTTGTGGTAAGTAGATAAGCGCGATTGAGTCGTTCATTCATTAGCAGTTGATTATTAAAGTATTCAATATACTGCTCTAAGATATCAATATGGGTGACATAGAACTCATTCATATGTGAATCACCAAGAGGTGCTGCAAAATGATAAAAGTCAGTCGTCCCAGCATGCTCTCTAATGAGCGTAATAATATGCCCAACATCATAGTTAAGTCCGCGTTGATAGAGTTCTTCAGTTTTGCCGCGGCGTTCGACCAGATCCCACAAAAAAAATTTCTCTGGTTGATGTTTGTGATCAAAGTGTAAATCGTAGTTATAAAAGCCTTCACGGTAATAGTCAGCAAAGAAGTCGGGGTTTGAACCATTCGCTGCAAGCTCACCTTGCTCATTCAAACGCGCATGGGCAAAATAACTGATCCCGAGCGTTTGTAGTGGGCGCGTAATCGCAGCCATCTCGTCGTGATGACATATCGAAGGATGTTGTTGTAGCAGGCTTTCGGTATTCATGTTGGTCAATAATTTACCACAAAATTGTTTGCTTCGCAATAAAAATGTCTACTAATTAAACATATTGTTCCAAAAACAACCATTATTCAAGTCAGTAATACTACGTACTTTGCCACAGCGATAGAGCGATTGAACGTTAAAAACTTCAAATAACAATAAAAAGTTATTGTAAAACAATAATAAGTGCGTTATTGTGTCCTATATCGCTGGCTAGAGGCAGTTTTAGGCCAAGTTTTATCAGCCAGACACAGTTTTCAGTCTATTGGAGATGATTATGAACCGTATCAAAAATATCAGCCTTTGTTTTCGGGTGATTTTTCAAATTATTTTAGTGGCTTTGCCGGTGTTGCTGGTTATCAGTTGGTTATTTGCGCCAGAGCCAGTGATGCTTTTAGCAGGTTTTATCAAGCTCGATGCCATACCTGCCAGCTACAGTGGGCTGCATACTTATTCAGCCCAAGCTGGTGCAGAGCCTGCTATTATGCATACATTATCCCTTGGCGAGAAAAGTTTGGGATGTTTAGTCAGTGTAATTCCAATGTTAATCGAGATGTTTGTCGTTTATGGTTTAATTAAACTTTTCAAACGCTATGAGCAAGGCAGTATTTTTTCCCTAGAACATGTGAAAACTATTCGCAATATTGGTTACGCATTACTGCTTGGTCAAGTCATTGAGCCTGCGTATCAATTTGCAATGGGTTTTGTGCTAACGTTGAAGAATCCACCGGGGCATCACTATGCGGCTATCAGTCTTGATCAAGCAAACATCGGCATTGTATTGACAGCGCTGTTAGCAATTTTGATTTCATGGATCATGGCCGAGGGTTACAAACTCCATGAAGAGCAGCAGTTAACGGTGTAGAGGTAGTAATGGCAATCATCATTAATCTCGATGTTATGTTGGCAACACGTAAAATACGCTCAAAAGAACTGGCCGAAGCCATTGGTATTACTGAGCAGAATTTATCGATACTAAAAACAGGCAAAGCAAAGGCCATTAGGCTCACAACACTGAATGCTATTTGTGAGTATTTGGATTGCCAACCGGGGGATATTTTGGTGTATGAGGATAATGTATAAATATTGCAAATTTGACAGACAGCATGATTATTGAGCCTTCCAATCTAGAAGGCAATTAAGCATTTATACGGATAGTCAAAGCTGGATCGCAAAGGTACTATGAAGGAAAATTGTGAGGAGATACAATCATGCCATATCCATTTAATCTCAATGACCCTGACGATGTTAATGAAGGTTGCTTTGCTTGCTTTGTGGCCTGAGCCGCTACTATAGCTATCGGCGGTGGTGTAGCTTATTTGTTTTATAAAGGGTATTTTGCAACAGTGGTCGCAGGAGGTGCAATCAGTGTAGCTACAGCTGCTAGCGCTCCAGTAGCTGTTCCTGTTGCAGCAATAGTCGCAGGTGGACTATTTGCTGTCGGTGTTACAGCAGGCGTAGCATATGCTGGGTATAAAAATAGAGAAAAGATTGCCAGTAGTTTAGATCAATGTATTAAAAAATATACTCGTGATAAGCTGAGCGATGCAGAACACCAGCAAGTGTTAAAGAATTTTCAATTGCTTGAAACCTATGCTACTCCAGATGAGAAGCAGAACGTTATTGACCTAGTTATCAATGAATATGGCGATACCCGAAGGATAATAAGAAGACCAGGAGAATCAAAAAAATTATTAACTTATCTTACTAGCCAAGAGAGTCTTGTTGATAAAATTAAAGCTGTAGGTCAATATTTAACAACGATAATTGATGGTGAATATCGGTGTAATGGTAAACGAATGCATAGAATTATTGCTAATATTTTATATTCAGCTGAGAAACAATATGGACTTGAAGTTAGAGAAGCTGAAGTAAAGGAGATCCAAGCTAGACATTTTGGTATGGGAAAATGATAGAATCTCTTGCTTATGTTAGAGATCAGCAAAATCACGCTTGGTTGGAATTATAAAATTCCTTCGCTGAACACTTTCATAACAAGCTCTGATATCTTACGAACATCGAGTTTTTCTTTAATGGTGCAGATATGGCATTCAACAGTTCTTTTCGATATATTCAGTTCAAAAGCGATGTCGCTTGCTGAGTAGCCTTTAACGAGTAAGTTCAAACATTGTAATTGCCTGCTAGTCAAATCATAACGCCGGGAAGGTGCAAGTTGGTAGACATCTATATGCTTTTTTGTATGTTCGGATATTGTAACACTAGGGTTTGATAGGTACGATTTGATGACTCCAGGGGAAACATCATTAAGGGGCAACATATGGAAGTATGCGCCCTCAATCGACTTATGTGTTACATAGGGCGATTTATGAATCATAAAAAACGTTAATTGGTTATGAATAACTAACGTGTCAAATATAAAAAGATTATTGCCTCTCATGACAGCTTCATCTTCAAGAACGTGTTCTTCAGCGATAGACTCAGGTGCATAATGCTCGGAATCATAGGCATGGCAACACACTTCAGTGTCCGTGATTCCAATCATCAGATCTTTCCCAGGAAATTGCGTTAATTGGGAAAATCCATCACTGGATTCCAAGTACCTGTTTTTCTTGGATTTTATGCCATATATAGGGCTAGATTCTTGCGTAATGTTCATAAAAACGTATAATCACTCTGTTTTGAATTGGGCAATAATAGCACAATCAGCTCGACGCAGTAAATAGCTAAACGGTCTCTCCTTAAGGTACGAATTAGCTAACAATGTAACTATTTCATCTAATGATAATTGACGTGTCAACACTTTTCCGAACACTAATTAACTAGAAATTAATGAAAACTATTTTGTAGCTCTATACAGGTATTTTTTAGTAAAAAATGCCCAAATTACGTATTTATACGGATTCTCAAATGCTGCATAGCATTGTATTATTTAGCCATCCGAATAAGTAATTAGTGTTTTGAGTTTAGATTCTACAAGTAGCGAAGGGAGATATCATACTGAATGGAGCGAATGTATGCTTCTAAATAAGATAATTATTATTAAAAAATTTGAGGATAATTATGAGTTATTACAATGATTACTGGCAACTATCAGGCTATGGTTGGAATAGATACGATGGATACAAGTTTATAGGTGAGGAACTATGTTTTTAATTCAATCTAATAATGATGTTATTTTGAGAATAACTGATTATCTATCGTTGCGTGATGTCGTTCACGGTTTAGGAGCTTCATCACGCTCACTGCATGTCTTTTCAAATTCCAATGTTTTTTGGCGTATTCGGCTCAAGAGGCATTTCCCTCATGTGCACGTTGCTAGCCGTGAGAAATCTGATGTAGATACAAACTACAAGCAATTATTCAAATCTGCGTACGAAAATGAATATCCTCCTGGGATGGGGCATATTTTTTCTGCTATTAAGGACGGGGATGTTGATCTTATGGCAGAATGTAAGGATAAAGTAGGCGCTCTAGAAATGTGGAGGTTCATAGTAGACACCGCTGATAAAAATTATAAAACTATCTTTGCGTGGATAGTTTCAGGGAAAAGTAAAGTAATGAAAAATTTTGTATTTGACTGTGCTTATGAAGTATTCAAGCTTAAAGATGGTGATGAATGCGAATATAGAAGTTTAAAGCTTATGCATGAAGATATTTCGGAAAACGAATTAGTCAAAATTGCAGTATATTGTGATCAATCGCTCATGGTCTTTGAAAAGCTGAAGCACGAAGGCATAAATATTGACTATAAAACCAAGGTATATGATACATTTACTTCACCATTATTAGCTGCGATTGAGTTTAAGAGCAATAGGGCATTTGATGCTTTAATCAAGCTTGGCATTGATGTTGGAAACATGTCTACACTAGATGATTGCGATTATAATCTGACAGAATCACATAAAGTTATTACAGACACAATAGCTCATGGGAATAGTTATGCCTTACAATGCTTTTTGGAGTGGGGTCTAAAACCAAATGTGCGAATACTTGGCTACCCCCTTATTCATTTTGCCGTTACTCATGGTAATTTTAGTTTAATTCATCTATTATGCAAAGCAGGCGCCGATATCAATTCTCAGTCTATCGGAGTGAATGATAGAGATGTTCGTTTACATGAAACGTTGGAAAATGAAGGAAATACTCCACTTCATATTGCCGCCACATTAGGCAAACCAGAAGTAATTAAAGTTCTAATTAGCTATGGTGCTGATGTTAAGATAATCAATAAGAGAGGGATGACTCCATTAGAAAAAGTAGAATCAATAGCAATTGAATTTCAGAATTCTCAGGAAAATACATTAGATCCTTTAGATTTAACCCAATTTACAAAATCTATAGAGTTGCTTAAGATTGAAAATAATCGGCGTGATAGTCTTTTGCAGCTATCGTTGTAAATTTATTATCTCAGTACATGACAATACAGCGGTATAATAAAAACTAACAGCTCACAAAACAGTTTACAGCTCCGTTTTTTAAAAAACTTGTCAAGTTTTACAGAGCCTAGGAACTTTTTTTGCTAGCACTAGTTAGGCTATATCCACTGTTATTAGTGTAAGCGTCAATTAACCAACCCCCTATACAACCCGAAAATTTAGCCCACACTATCCCCCGAACGATTAACACCCTAGGGGGAGCAATGAATCCAGAGACAGCAGAGAAAAAACATCGCTTGAGCGAGACTGAGTGGCGCGAGCTGTGTGCAGAGTGGG
>PAPY01000004.1 GCA_002709565.1 Legionellales bacterium
GCATCAACGGCGACCAAAGGGGGAAAATCGCGATTTCCCCCTTTGGAAACCCCCATCGCGAGAAGTTCAGCCTGTCACCCGAAGCTCGCAGAGCGTAGGGGGGCGGGAGCCGCTGGTATCTATTGAAATTCAGGGCCAAGAATGGCACATTAACTGGATTAAAAACGCCTTCACTGGCACACTAGGGTTATTATGAGCACAATTGATCGTATAAAAGACTTATTTACCGAAAGTATCCAAACCAAAATCGCGTCTGCGGAACGCTTACCGGAAGTTATCGTCAAAGCCGGTGAAGTCATGGTGGCTGCTCTCTTAGACGGCCACAAGATCCTTGCTTGTGGCAATGGTGGCTCAGCGGCGGATGCCCAGCACTTTTCATCGGAGATGCTCAATCGCTTTGAAGCAGAGCGTCCAAGCCTGCCTGCGGTCGCCCTGACTACTGATCCGTCCACTATTACCTCCATCGCCAATGATTACAGTTTTAATGAAATCTTTGCCAAACAAATCAAAGGCCTAGGACAAAAAGGCGATATCCTATTAGCCTACACCACCAGCGGTAATTCGGTGAATGTGTTACAAGCCATCGAAGCCGCCCACGATCGTGGCTTAACCGTGATTGCGGTCACTGGCCGTGATGGCGGTAACGTCGTGCCAATTCTTGGTGGTAATGATGTGGAAATACGCGTGCCCGCTGAATCCACCGCCCGTGTTCAAGAAACTCATTTGCTGATCACCCATTGTTTGTGTGATTTCATTGATCAACAGTTATTCAACCAACCATAATTTGGAGTAATGAAGATGTTAAAACGCTCTCTCTTTGTTGTTGTATTAGCCTGCTGCTTGCAGGGTTGTTTTGGTGCCTTCTTGGCAGGTGCTGCCATTGGTAGTGTAGTAGTCTACGAAAGTAGCAACTACAAATACGCAAAATCCGATAACAAAATTTCATCGGAGGCAGTCAAGAAGCTAAAAGCCGATCCGGATCTTTACAAGAAGAGCCGAATTGTGATCTCGGTCTATGACGGCATCGTCTTGCTGGCCGGTCAGACCCCATCACCAGAATACCGCCAACGGGCACAACAAATCGTTGAAGGCATTCCTGGGGTTAAACGTGTATACAATGAGATCACTATTAACGGTCCCATCTCTAGCATGACCCAATCCAGTGATGCTTGGATCACCACTAAGATCAAAAGCCAAATGATGGCTGCTAAAGGCATTGACTCTGATGACATCAAAGTCGTCACCGAGAATGGCGTGGTTTACTTGATGGGTAAAGTCACTCGACAGCAGGCCGCTAAAGCCACGGCTATCGCCCGTAAGTCTTCTGGGGTACAAAAAGTCGTGACCTTGTTTGAGTATATAACCGTTACTAGTACCTAATCGTTTGGTCCCGGCCTAGGATTTTTTCCGCGGGAAAAAATCCTAGGCCACACCAAAATTTTTTTCAAAAAAATGCCTTGTCGGCTATTCCCAAACAGATCAATTCGAGGTATAAATAATATCGTTGCCATGGAGGCACGTTAACTAAAAGGAACTAGTGATGGAGTACAAGGACGACCTACTCGATTCTATGGATGCAGAGACAGAGTCTGCTGAAATAATCGTCGAAAACCCCTCTGATAAAGTCTCAAGAGCTAAGCATCGTGTCTCGGTACGACGCAGAGTCGAAGACATTCTCACTCGCAAAGTCTATAAAGAAAAATACGGTGATCTATTCCTGGACGAAGATTTCGCTTGGGAAGACTAGACCAGTAGGCTAACTGTGACTACTGGACTACTCCTAAGCACCAAAGCCGGGCTGTGGTCTACTTTACCACCCGCAGCGTTGGCTTTTTCGCTTTGTCATCACCATTAGATGATGGCGGTGTGTCGCCGCCGCCATTGTCGCCATCTTCTTCATCTTCACCAAAGACCATGCCACGGCCATTTTCTTTGGCATAGATCGCTAAGATAGCAGGAAGTTTTGCTGATATAAAACACACTTTACCGGAAAAGCTCGCACTAAATTCCACCACATCATTGCCCAATTGCAGATTGTGGGTAGCACTGGGTGAGACATTTAAGACAATACGGCCATCTTCGATATATTCGTCGGGAATTTGCTCCCCTAACGCTTCGGCATCAATGACTATATAAGGGGTGAAATTATTATCCACAATCCAGTCATAGAACGCGCGCAGTAAATACGGTCGAGTTGAGATCATTGGACTACCTCGCTGGATTATTCTCTAATCTCTCGTTCTGATTCACTCAAACTTGCCTGGAATGAATCTCGCTCAAAAACCCGTTCCATATAAGCATGTAGTCCTTTTACCTTAGCCGGGATATCAATGTCAAATTCGGGCAGGCGCCATAATAATGGTGCCAAGCAACAGTCCACCAAAGTAAACTCTTCACTCAAGAAATACGGATTATGATCAAAGACGGGCGCTAATGTGATAAGACTGTCTTCGAGTTGCTTGCGGGCAATATCGGCTTTTTTGTCAGTGCCATTTTGGATGGTATTAACAAGGCCATACAAATCATTCTCAACTCGGTACATGGTACGGCGGTGCTCCGCTCGAGCCACAGGATAAACCGGCATTAAGGGTGGGTGAGGGAAACGCTCGTCTAAATATTCCATGATGATACTGGCTTGATAAATGACTAAATCACGATCTACCAAGGTAGGGACAGAATTATAGGGATTCAGATCGATCAAATCTTCGGGTTTATCCTCTGGCAATACATCGAAAACTTCAACATTCACGCCTTTTTCGGCCAATACAATACGGACCTGATGGCAATAAACATCCATCGGATCGGAAAATAATGTCATAACTGAACGCTTATTGGCTACAACTGCCATTTACTTCATCCTCCAAGATAATGATAAAAACCCTGTTTTACGCTGATTCTAAAGGGGTTTTTGCCCAAATTTACGGTTAATGGATATCTTTCCAAAACTCTTTTTTCAAAAAGAACGCTACTATACCACAAATCAGCAAAAAAATGATCACCCAAACCCCAATTCGTTGCCGCGATGCCTTGGCAGGCTCAGCGGTATAGGCCAGAAAATCAATGATATCCAGTACCATTTGGTTGAATTCTCGGGTCGACATTGAGCCGGGAGTGGTGACGTTGAGATGAGAAATTTCTTTGATTTCCTGGGGCTTACCGTCGATCATGACCTCACGCTGACGATAAACTGGCTCTTGCACCCCCTGGAAAGGCTGAAAGATATTCGGCATCGATACCCCTGGCACCAATAAGTTATTTACCCCAGAAGGTCTTGAAAGATCCTGATAAAACCCCGTCATATACGTATAAAGCCAATCAATCCCCCGTTGGCGGGCGATTAGGGTCAAATCTGGCGGCACATGGCCATAGGCTTTTTCGGCTTGTTTAGGATCCAGAGGCGTTAACATGTAGTCATTAAGACGCTGATTAGAGGCTTCAAGGCGTTTTTTGAGGGCTTCAACATCGGTATCAGACACCCCCAACCCCGCTACTAAGCCATCGTAGCGCATGAAGCGCACGGAGTGGCAGCTTTGGCAATATTGCATATAGTACTTTGCTCCGCGCCATTGAGCGGCTTTGTCGTGGGTATCAATCATGGCTTTTTTGAGGGGAATACCTTCATCGGTAGCAGCAACACTCAATAGCGGCAAACAACACAAAAGAACTGTCAGTAGTCGTCGACTCATCATTCCACCTGCACCCGTCTTGGTGGGGTTTTGGTTCTATCGTACTTGGTGTACAACGGCATCAATAAGAAAAAGGCAAAATACACCAAGGCAAACAAGCGAGCAAAAAACGTCGTCACCGGTGTGACATGTACCGTCCCCAAATACCCGAGGCAAATAAAACTAATGACAAATAACGTCAGCGCTGATTTGTAATACACTCCGCGGTAGCGTATCGAACGCACTTTGCACCTATCTAACCAAGGCAAGAAGAACACCACCAGCAAAGCGGCTCCCATAGCGAGCACCCCGAATAATTTATCCGGAACGGCACGCAAGATGGCGTAGTACGGCGTTAAATACCACACTGGCGCAATATATTCCGGCGTGACCAGGGGATTAGCCGATTCAAAATTCGCATGCTCGAGGAAATAGCCACCCATCTCCGGAAAGAAACACGCTACCCCGACCAACAGCATCAAAAAGAATGCCACGATAAATAAGTCTTTAACGACGTAATAGGGATGAAATGGGATCCCATCTCGAGGCTTACCCTCAGCATCCATATTGTCACGGATATCAATGCCATCTGGATTGTTTGAACCCACATGATGCAACGCCACGATATGTAACCACACCAAGCCTAGCAGCAACAATGGCATCCCCGCCACATGCAGCGCAAAGAACCGCCCCAACGTTGCGGTCGAAATATTATAATCGCCCCTGATCCACAGCACTAAATGATCCCCAACCCAAGGAATAGCGCCAGCCAATGAGGTGATCACTTGCGCGCCCCAATAGGACATTTGTCCCCAAGGCAACAAATAACCCATGAAAGCCTCAATAACTAACACCATATACATCGCCATACCCACGAGCCATACTAGTTCTCGAGGATTTTTGTGGGACCCGTACAAGAGCGAACGGAACATGTGTAAATACACCACGATGAAGAAAAAGGACGCCCCGGTGGAGTGCATATAACGTAACAGCCAGCCAAACTTCACATCTCGCATAATGTATTCAACAGAAGCGAAAGCTTGCTCGGAAGTCGGCACATAAAACATGGCCAACCAAATGCCAGTAATGAGCTGTAAGAACAATACCAACATTGCCAAACCACCGAAGAAATACCAAAAATTAAAATTCTTCGGCGCATAGTATTTTGACAGATGGTGTTCATACATATCGCGCCAGGGAAAACGGTCACTGAACCAATCCACAACGCCCATGAATTTCATCATGCTGCCCCCGTATCTTCGCCAATCATCACCGTCGCATTATCAACAAAACGATACGGCGGGACTTCGAGGTTAATAGGCGCAGGCACACCGGTGAAAACCCGGCCAGCCAAATCGAACTTAGAACCATGGCAAGGGCAATAAAAGCCCCCAGGCCAGTCTTTGCCGAGTTTACCAATGCCTGGCACGTAGGTAGGCGCACAGCCCAGATGGGTACAGATCCCCACTAGGATCAAAAACTCTGGATTCACCGAGCGATGAAGATTATGGGCATATTCCGGTTGCAAAGAGGCATCAGAATGAGGGTCGCGCAACGGCGCTTGGCTATTCTCCAAGCGTTTTAGCATGTCTGGGTCGCGGCGTATGATCCACACGGGCTTGCCCCGCCATTCGACGACTTTCATCTCACCAGGGGGAATATCACTGATATCTACTTCAATGGGTGCACCGGCCGAACGAGCCCGTGCACTGGGTAACCAAGAGGCAATCAAGGGAATCGCGGCGAACGCGGCTCCGATAGCAGCCAATGAACTAGAGGCTTTGACTAAAAAGCGGCGGCGATCCTTGTCAATAGGCTCTTGCATAAGCCGGGTGTCCTTATCTGCGATAGTCTTTGTATCATAAAGGCTTTAGTGGCGCTGGACAAGAAGCGCTGCGACGCAGGCTATCTATACGTTACTAAGTAGCGGCCTTGCTTCCGGTTCCGTGCCGTAGAGAACTGCTGACATAGCATCTGTTGGATAGTTAGACTCACTCAAATTAGACTCACTCAAATTGGTCTGTTGGCCAATAAATACTTCCAATTGCTCTACAAACTCAAGCTCCTTGCCCCTCTTTAGCTCACTATCTGAATGAGTGCTAGGTTGTTGCTTCCCCTGCCAAACTTTAAGTCCCCGCAGGGCTTCGTCATACTTTACAGGTAAATGGCCATGAACTAGCAGTGCAAAGTCTGGATTTGCCAAATACATAGCGCCAATAGCGAGCCCGTATTCAGCGAGTAGCAGCGGTGATATTACGACACTTGAGATAAAAATTTCCCAGGCTTGCAAAAGGGGAAAACCTATCACATAGCCCTGCCAAGGCTCATTAGTTACATACTTGCCAAGGAGCTGACTCAAGAGCACATACCCAACAATACTTGCTGCCAGACATTGGGCAACCATCATAGCAAACATCAAGCACCTAGCATGCTCTACATGGGTGAGATGCTGCTTCAACAACTGGATCTCTTTCAAGCAACGTTTTTTGAAATCATTTGAAATATGGGCTGATTGGGGGCTGTTTTGCCCACTAGAACCTAAAAACATCGTTTACTCCTAATAGTCTAATAATTATTAACATGACTACTCGCAAAAAGCCCCGCCAGAGGCAGGGCTTTCGATACAGAAGCTGGAACCGGAAAAGGTATATTGGCTGCTGTTATCGTTTCGAGAATTGTTTGTCTTTACGGGCCTTACGACGACCGACTTTCTTACGTTCAACCTTACGGCTGTCACGGGTTAAGAAGTCACCGCTACGACGTAAAATACGACGGAAAGAATGCTCGCCAGTACCATCGCTACCGTCGCCATCTTCGTCATAATCGACCAAGGCACGAGAAATACCATGACGTACCGCACCCGCTTGGCCACCTAAACCACCGCCTTTGACGGTGACGTAGAAGTCAAAGCTATCCACTCTGTCGACAGCTTCAAGAGGTTGACGGATAATCATACGGGCCGTTTCACGAGGGAAATAATCTTCGAGGCTACGACCGTTGACAGTAATAGTACCGTTACCTGGACGTAAGAAAACCCGGGCGACCGAGGTTTTACGACGACCAGTACCGTAGTGTTGCTTAACGGCTTGTTTTTTAGCGGCTGGCATAATTAGTTACCCCCTGGAATATCAAGTGGTTGGGGTTGCTGGGCTTCATGACCGTGCTTATCGCCAACATAGACTTTAAGCTTGCGGAACATTTGGCGTCCCAATGGATTGCGTGGCAACATGCCTTTAACCGCAGATTCCATGATCTGGGTAGGGTCTTTTTCCATTAACTTGTCGTAAGTCATGGATTTGATGCCCCCTGGGAAGCCAGTATGGCGGTAATAAGTCTTTTGGCTAGCCTTATTGCCGGTCACGCGGACCTTCTCAGCGTTAATCACAATAATATAGTCACCCGTATCAACATGGGGGGTGTATTCAGGCTTATGCTTACCCCGTAAACGGCGGGCGATCTCGCTGGCTAAACGGCCGAGCGTTTTGTCTGCTGCGTCAACCACGTACCAGTCGCGTTTGACGGTCTCATTCGTTGCGTTAAAAGTCTTCATCGTTATCTCTGTTCAAAAAGTTCTTCCACGAAGTCGGCGGATTTTACCTAAGCTTTAGGGATTTCACAAGGGTTTACGCACAAAAAACTGACATCCGCGCTATTGTGGGGTCTCAGCGGCCTCAGGTAGCAACAAGTGAGGGACAATTTGCCCCTTAATGACGTGCTCATCGAGGATCAGTTGGACGTCCGCCTGACTGCTATAGGTGTACCAGACCCCCTCGGGGTAAATAACCAGTATGGGTCCTTCAGCACAGCGTCCCAGACAACCTGCCGTACTGGTCCGATACTTGCCAGGCCCTATCAAACCCTGGTCCCGGAGGTACAATTGAGCGAAGGTTCGCATGCTAGTAGCGTCGTTGGCAGCGCAACAAGCCTTGCCATTGTCACGGTGATTAGTGCAGAAAAATAGGTGTTTTTGGTAGTAATTCATGGCTAATATCGCAAAATCCGTAGGTTTTTGGTGGTTTTTTCGCTTTTTTTTGCATTTTAAAGCAAAAAAGCCTTAAAAAACACTATACATACAAAACATTTGTGTTATCGTTAAACTTCTTTTTTGTTAACTGGTTAATTTTTTAGAGGACATATACCATGGCAAGAGCAACTACGACACGGAAGAAAACAACGACAAGAGCTAAAAAAAGCACGACTCGTAAAACAGCAGCGAAACGGAAGCCCGCTAAAAGAGCAACGGCGTCTAAAGCGAAAAAGACAACCACTCGCAAAACGACGGCACGTAAAAGCCCAGCTAAAAAATCCACTGCGCGTAAATCTACAGCACGTAAGACAACAGCTAGAAAGACTACTGCTCGCAAAACCACTGCTCGCAAAACCACTGCCCGCAAAACTACGGCTAGCAAAAGCACTACGTCAACCATCAAATCAACGTTTAAAGTGCCTACCACCAAAACTGAATTGATGACGACTATCGCTGAAGCGAAGAACCTCACCAAGAAAGAAGTGATTGCTGTCTTTGAAGGTCTCGAAGAGATGATTAAAGGCCACATCAAATCTGGTGCTGCTGGCATGTTCACGTTACCTGGCTTGCTAAAAGTCGAAGTGAAACGCAAGCCTGCGACTAAAGCTCGTAAAGGTATCAACCCTTTCACTGGCGAAGAAACTACTTTCAAAGCAAAACCTGCACGTAATGTCGTGAAGATTAAGCCTTTGAAAAAACTCAAAGAAATGGTCTAATTCGACTGATTCTGCAAAAAGGCGGCCTCGGCCGCCTTTTTTGTTGGGAAATCCCCTGGATCTACGCCCTTCCCTTAATCCTCAGTTAAGCTCATCCCCCTATAATCCGGAAATTATCGGTATATCAACAACAAATACCCACAAACAGTGGTTTCAGCCATGAAATACCACTATGATGTAGGTAAACAGACGAAAAATAGAGGTTACCCCTATGCCCTTATCAGGATCAGAAATGGAACAAGCACAGGCGAATGTAGGCCTATTTGTAGAGCAGTTCGTCAGTGATGGAGAAAATGCCCAGCGTCAATTAAAAACATGGTTAGAAGGCGTTTACCATCCCACGGTTAGAGATAACCTACGCAGCAGGACCCCTATGAATATCCACCCTGTGACTAAACAGCCTGTAGATGTTCTAACAGAAGCACTAAGCGCATCAAAAAGATATTTTCAAACCAGTTTAGATAGACTAAAAGAAAAACGTGCGCACATAGCCCAATCCTTGAAAGAAAAATATCCCGCTGCTTCTGATGAGCAGCTGGAAAAACTTATGGCTGACCTGAGTCGCGGACTCGACGAAAAAGAGCGAGCTATCAAGCGCGAGCTAGAAAAAGAACACATGGCTGTCGACCAAAAAATGCTAGACGACTACGAAAATGCTGTCGCTCGTGCCGCAGTACGTAATATGCATAATGTTACTCAAAAAGCCATGTATGCAGCGGGTGGTAACGCCAAACCAGGAGTTAGTATCGATGGCAGTAATCTCCCAGCAAGCTTCTCTGAGACTTATGAAGAATCCGATGTCAATAAGCAAATCGACCAATATCACCGCTACTGGGTTAACTGCAAGGGGTCATTACTCGGAGCTAATGCTTGTTCAATTGAAGTGAATGTCAGTAAGAATGGCAGCACACGCTTTAGTGTGCCACCGAGTGCTAGCCAAGAGCAGATTATTCATGCCTACAAGCAAGAATTGATTCGCCGTATTGCCATGGGGCACAAACAATTTACGCTCACAGGTATGAATGCAACGGAAAGAAAAGCTTGCTATAGCCTCCTACGTCGTATGCTCGGCCCTAATGTCTACAATAATGTCACCGGTCTGACTGAAGACGAGAAGTCTGTCGTTGAGCGAGAAATTAAAGCTGAAGAAACGCAAGGTGAATCTAAAACCCTGAAACAAATGGGTCTCGCACGCCATATTCCTGACGATGTCCAAGTTGACATCAATAATCGTCGAAATGAAATTCGTGAAGCAGAGGCCAAATCTGACCCCACTGCTAGCGCCGAAGCCGGCATGACAACGACAACGGCAGAAGAAGCCAAAAGCCATGGCATGAAGATTAAATGAAGTAGTAGAGCGACTAAACCAACGCCGCAAAATCTATGATTTTGGCAAAGAAGCCGCTCTCAAGAACGGCTTCCGACACGCTGTTACAATGAATCAATACTGGCCTGACTGAGAAGTTGCTCTTCACCCCAAGGGCTGCAATCTTTTGTTTGACCTCATCAATCACTTGCCCCGACACCGGATCTTTAGAATATTTAAGTTCACAGACATACAACGTATTGAAACGGGTCTGAATCAAATAATCAATTTGGCACCCCTTGCGCGCTTTAGTGGCCCGTTGCGTGTAGGGATTGTCACAAATGATTTCTTGCTGGCTAATTCCAAGTTCGGCTTGAATCAAGGCACGATTATTTAAGATTAAATTTTCCATTTGCAAGCCCGCAATGGTTGACCAGCCCGACAATGTCACAAGCCCCGTCTCGCTGTAGCTATCTAATTCAATCCTTTCACGACTGGGTAATATGTACTTTAAATAAAACCGACAATAATTATCGCTCAAACGGTACCAAGCAATTTTGGCGATTTCACCACTGCGGATATGCCAGCTGTAATCCCGAGAGATAAAGCCTGATAGTGTTAAGTTCTGTAAACATTGATAATCGTCACCGCTGCCTTTCATCCCCGTACGCTCAAAGACCGTTTGTGCATCCGCGGGCCCATAGGCCAAACTTTCACAGATATTGCGATAAAGCGCTTGTTTCGCGCCAAATAAATCCGAAAAAATTTGATTAAATTCGTGAAGTAGAATCCCCTCCGGACTGAAACACAGGGCTTTGATGTTTTGTTCCGCAGAGAGTTGCGGATCAATTTCCTCAAGATATCGCGGCACACCACCGGTCACTGCGAGAGTCAATAATTTTTCTTGGGCAGACACTTGGCTACCAATCCCATCCCAAAATTCACCACACTCATCCAAGCGCAATTCTTTGAGGGTCATCGTTAATGACTGCCGCCCAACAAACCCCGTGCTGCTCAAGATATTCTCATCAATCCACATAGATATAGAGCTGCACAATGCCAAAATTAATTCGGAGTTAGTCATGAAGTAACTTTCCCAGGCAACCTTCAGCTTCGGCAAAAAAGTCGGGTCATCCTGCGCCATCCAAGACACTTCATCCAAAACAACTAAAACACGGCCCGTCTTTACCTGCTCCGCTAAATGCCAAAATAAATCCCCCCAATCCTCTGTCTTCAAGCCTCTAAGGCCAAACTCAACACCTAATTGACGGGCAAATTCCTCTCGCTGTTGTTTCGCCGTAATATCCTTATCCGGCGCAAGTCCGGTAAAAACATGCACATGACCAATAACTTTACCAAACTCCTTCAATAGCCGACTTTTCCCTATCCGACGCCGACCTTTGAGAATAATGAGATGCGCTTTCTTTTTGTTCAATAACGCCTTAAGCCTGGTAAGTTCGCGCTTGCGACCGATAAATTTAGGCATATTTCCTCGTCAAATTACCAAAAATACGATTTGACGAGATTATAGAGCCTCTTCAAATCCTCGTCAAATTGCCAAAAATTCAATTTGACGAGAATATAGAGCCTCTTCAAATCCTCGTCAAATTACCAAAAATGCAATTTGACGAGGACATACATCATAAAAAACCGCGTATTTAGGGAGGTTTGACTGAAATTAACGCAAAATTGGCCACTTTGGCGGATACAGCTTGCCGCTGCGAATTTTGGCTACCACCAGTTACCGCCTTGGCGGTAACTGCTTTCCAAGTAATACCGCCTGTGTGGCAAAGCCACACGGACGGCGCTCAAAGGGGAGAACCACGATTCTCCCCTTTGAGAATTCCCCATCGCGAAAAGTGCTATCAAATTAGAGAGAACTAGTGAAATTAACGCAAAATTGGCCGCTTCGGCGGATATAGCTTGCCGCTGCGAATTTTGGCCACCCAATTCTGGATGACCCGGTCTTCATCGGTGACCACGAAGCCTTTGACGGGCAAGCCAAGCTCTAGCCCTGCGATCCAGGCCATGCGCTGCATGGGGTAGAATCCTGAGAGAATATCGGCGAGTTTCCAGCCATTTTGGATAGCTAGCTGAATCATAGCAAATGCTGCATCGGTATATTGCTGCACGATAGTGCCATGGCCGCCTTCTTCTTCATCCTCACCAAAGGCCTTCTCGCGACCTTCTGCAAGCGCCTTGGCATTGGCTTGTTTAATTTTGCCCTTAATCTCCTGTTGACGCATTAGCGCTAACAGCTCGTAAGCGCCACCGCGGATCACCGAACCATAGTTATGGATCATCCAGCCATTGCGCATTTCTTTGACTTCTGGCTCTTTGCCTTCCGGAATAAAGGGATCATCAGCATTGCAGATCTGCAAATAGGGATAACGGCTTAAGAGGAAGTAAAACTCTTGCGGGGTAATAGGACGGTCAAAAATAGTCTCCATCGCCTCTTGGACTGCCTGGTCCATGTCATCGCGCTGTTTATCTAAATCATCATTGTCGTCAGCCATCGGTCCGCCGTCATTGTTTAGTGAGTCTCTTCATTGTACGGTGGTTTGCTATTATGGTCAAAAGGACAAGGCGCCCACTCCGCCGAGGGCTACTGCTCGAAAGGCCTAAGCTGGCTTGCTAGCTCTCGACTACGCTGCAAATACTCAAAACTCTGCATTTCCCACAGTCGGCTTTGGGTGCGCTGAAATTCAAAAACCTTGCGCCCTTCGGTATAAAGCTCTGGTACCGGTGTGGCCGCCGACAGGATCAGGACAATATTGGCGTCATAGAGCACATCCACCAGATTAATCAGATAAGTAATTACGTTATCTTGCTGTGGCGTGATTTTGGGGACATTACTTACCATGATGGTTTGGTAGCGTTGGGCCAATGCCAAATAGTCCATCTGACTGCGTGGAGTTGAACACAAATCCACAAATTCAAACCAAATAATATGGGTACTACGCTGAATAGTTTTGATAGGCCGGTTAGCAATACTGATAGTCTCACCAACTTTGATAGGACCCTTGGCAATACGGCTAAAGGTTTGCTGCATCTTCGCTCGGGTCTCTGGCCCCAAAGGGTGATAATACACCCCAGCACGTTGTAATTCTCGCAAACGATAATCTTTATCGGTATTCACATGAACCACATCGGTATAGGTATTCAAAAGCTTAATTGCTGGCAAAAATAATTCTCGCTGCAGACCGTATTCGTATAATAAATCCGGCACTACATTGGAGGTTGCAACAAAACAAACTCCTTCATCTAATAAGTAACGCAATAGATTACCCAGAATCATGGCATCACCAATATCATTGACAAAGAACTCATCGAAACACAAAATATCAATCTTACGCCCCAATTGTTTGGCAACAATCTTGAGGGGATCTTTTTGGCCTTTGAGTTGTTTTAGTTGTTCGTGGGTTTCTTGCATGAAACGATGAAAGTGGCGACGCATTTTGCGCTCAGTGGGCAGGCACTCATAAAAAGTATCCATTAAATAAGTTTTGCCGATACCCACACCGCCCCACAGGTATAAGCCTTGAAGAGGACGATGCTTACGACTAAAAGCATGTTTTAACCGGATGAACAAATTAGGCTGCTGGCTGGCTCGATAGTCATCAAACACCCGCTGCAAATGGGCAACGGCATCGCGCTGGGCTGGGTCTGGTAACAATTCACCGCTGTCGAGGTCTTGCTGGTATTTTTGACTGGGTGTTAGCATTAAAGTTCTTCTAAGACTGTTAATACACGGTCTTTTAAGTCTAGCAACTTTCCATGGAAAAAGTGGCCGGTCTCAGGAAATCGCACTAGTTGCGGTGGCTGTTTGAAGCTCTTCACCCAGTCATAAACTTCTTCAGGGGGTACCACTTCGTCGGCTTCCCCCATTAAGACGAGCCAAGGGCTGGTGATTTTGTCGGTGAGCTCAGCAAAATCATAATGGTGCACAGGCGGCGCCACACTAATAAGATACACCGGCTCATGCTCACTGGCTGCTCGAGCGGCAACATAGGAACCAAAGGAAAACCCTGCTAATAAGATGTCATCATTGGGATTCACTTGCCGTACCCATTCAATCACAGCGGCTAAATCATCCACTTCGCCAACACCATTCGCAAATGTCCCTTCACTCTCTCCCACACTGCGAAAATTAAACCGCACGGCCTTCATGCCCAGAGCTTTAAAGGTACGCACCATGGTTGTTACGACTTTGTTATTCATGGTGCCGCCTTGTTGGGAATGGGGATGACACATGATAGCAGTGACCGAACGGGCTTCTGTCACAGGTGGTGTGGCAATAATTTCTAATTTGCCAACCGGCCCCGCAAGATAAAAATGCTGTTCTTGACGCGGAAATTGATTCAGTCTATTTGTCATTATTGTTGCCCTTCTCTAACCTAATATACTATGCCACAAACCAAAGCCGGCAAAACCAACCAAAATCACCCCACCAGCGCTGTTCAAGCCCCGCATGAAACGCGGCCCCAAGCGATGCCGAGTAATGGCAATAACAGTGTTCAAAAATCCAACCCAACTGACCGTCCCTAACATCACGCCAACACAAGCCAGCAGCATGCCATAGTGACCATGATCTGCCAACGCTGGTAATTGACTGCTGATAGAACCCCAAAAGATAATGGTATACGGATTCAATAGTGTGACAAGCACGCCATCACGGTAATGTTTGTTTAGGGGCTTCGCCTTAGGAGCATTATCCCCATTTGTCACAATCGGTTGGCGAAATGCATTATAGGCAAACCACAATAGTACCAGCGCCCCTAACACACCAATCACTCGCAGTGGCGTTTCGAATTGTAATAAACTAATTCCGCCTAAACCCAGCAACGCAATATAAAGCACATCTGCACTACAGGCCCCCAAACCCATGGCAAGACCACGGCTCGGACCAAAGGTTAATGCCCGGCGGGTGATTTCGATATTTACCGGACCAATAGGGATAGCCGCTCCCCAGCCCAGTAAGATCCCCCAAAAGAAACTTTGCATCAGTAATCCGCGTGTTTTGGTGCTCGGGGGAATGGGATCACATCACGAATATTACCAAGTCCCGTAATGTAATTAAGACAACGCTCAAAGCCTAAACCAAAACCCGCATGAGGTACCGTACCGTAACGGCGTAAGTCTCGATACCATTGCATGGTGTCAGCCTCAATACCTACTTCACTGATCCGTTTATCCAATACATCCAAGCGTTCTTCCCGTTGACTACCACCGATGATTTCACCAATGCCCGGCGCTAATACATCCATTGCCGCGACGGTTTTATTATCATCATTCAAACGCATATAGAATGCCTTAATGCATTTTGGGTAGTTCATGACAACCACGGGGCGGCCAATTTTTTCTTCGGCTAGGTAACGTTCATGTTCTGATTGCAGATCCACGCCCCAGGTGACATCAAATTCGAATTTTTTGCCCGACGCTTCGAGTAATTTTACTGCTTCGGTGTAATCAATTACTTCAAACGGGGACGCAATAAAATGCTCGAGTCGTGTGATAACATCGTCTTTGACCCGCTTGGCAAAGAAAGCCATATCATCGGGACATTGATCCAGTACGGTTTGGAAAATAGCTTTTAACAAGCCTTCTGACAAGGTTGCCATATCATTTACATCAGCAAACGCAAGCTCAGGCTCCACCATCCAAAACTCTGCCAAGTGACGACTGGTGTTAGAGTTCTCGGCCCGAAATGTTGGGCCAAACGTATAAACCTTGGATAATGCACAAGCATAAGCTTCTGCATTCAATTGCCCGGAGACCGTAAGAAATGCTTCTTTCCCAAAAAAATCCTCACTAAAGTCCACGTTACCTTTATCAGTGCGCGGCAAGTTCGCTAAATCTAATGTACTCACCCGAAATAATTCCCCTGCCCCTTCACAGTCACTGGCGGTAATGATGGGTGTGTGCAACCAAAGATAACCGTTGTCATTAAAGTAGTTATGAATTGCTTGGGCAGCACAGTTACGCACCCGTGCCACAGCACCAATGGTGTTGGTACGCGGACGCAGATGTGCCACCTCCCGTAAATATTCTAAAGTATGATGCTTAGGTGAAATAGGATACGTATCCGGATCTTCAACCCAACCGATGACCTCGACGTGAGTTGCTTGAATTTCGTAAGCTTGACCTTTGCCTTGAGATTCTGCCAAAACACCGGTGACCGCCACGGAGCAGCCGGCAGTTAATTGCAGAACATCGCTTTGGTAATTATCGAGGGTATTGGGGATCACAGCCTGAATGGGATCAAAGCACGACCCATCATGAACCTGCAAAAATGAAATACCGGCCTTGGAGTCACGGCGGGTTTTGACCCAACCTTTGACGGTGACGGTTTCCCCGGCTTTAACATCGCCGCGGAGTAAATGTTTGATGATATGCGTTGTCATAGTCCCCTCTTTATCCGACCTTCCGCACCAGTCTCTTTTTGCGCAGAAATCTGCTACCTTTACAAGAAAGGAACCGATCATAGGACAATCCATGGCCTCAGCCAATAGCATACGGGCATTTTTTACCATTCCCCTGGCTCCAAAGACCCAAATCGCGCTGGAAAGCCGCATAGAAACCATCAAAAAGACCATTTCCCCCGAGGCTATCCGCTGGACGTTACAGGAAAACTACCACTTGACCTTGCATTTCCTCGGTCAAATCGATGTTACCTGCATCAACGATCTTGTCAATAATGTGGCCAATTCCATTGCGGGGATCCCTTCTTTCGAACTTAGCTTGACGACACTACACTTATTTCCCTCCAGCAAAAGCCCTAAAGTGCTGGCCCTCAATGTTGAAGCACCTCAGGCTCTCAACGACCTAGCCCAGGCCGTACGCCAAGGGGCCGATGAGACAGGGCTTAAATCCCAGCACCGCACCTTTCGCCCCCATGTGACTCTGGGGCGACTGCGTCACGGGATTGAGTTTCCGGATTGTCGCATCCCTAGGCTCAACCAAGCTGTAGAATATATCGCGCTGCTCAAAAGTGATACAAATCCAAATGGCGCGGTTTACACGACACTGGCCACGCTGCCCATCACCTAGTTTTTCCGCTATACTTTTTCGATTGTCGTCTAATTGCGTGGAGAAAGTATGAAACGTCTCGCGATCCTTACCTCGGTGATTTTTGCCATTGTTTTATTGTTTGCAGTCTATGACCGCTTGCATATTATTTTTGTCTTTGCTGCTGGGCTCGTATTGATTGGCATTGGGATCTATGATTTTTATCAGACTCGCCACACCATTCGCCGAAACTTTCCCCTGATAGGTCATGCCCGTTATATTCTTGAGTTTATCCGCCCTGAGATCCAACAATACTTTATCGCTAATAACCAGAGCGAAACGCCATTTGATAGAGAAACCCGTAGCCTTGTTTATCAACGGGCGAAGAATGTGCGGGATACTCTGCCGTTCGGCACCCAGCGCCGCATTAGACGGCCTGGCTACGATTCAATTCGCCATTCCTTGAGTCCAACCGTGTTACCCAAAGAAGAATCCCGGGTATGGTTTGGCGGTGACGACTGCAAAAAACCTTATCTCGCCTCACGCCTCAATGTCTCTGCCATGAGCTTTGGTGCATTGAGTAAGAATGCGGTATTGGCGTTGAATAAAGGCGCCCACGCCGGTGGTTTTGCTCACAATACCGGTGAGGGAGGCTTGAGTCCTTATCACTTAGAAGGCGGTGGTGATTTAGTTTGGCAGCTGGGTACCGCTAACTTTGGTTGTCGCACCAAAGATGGTCGCTTTGATCCGGAATTATTTCGGGACAAAGCCAATCACGATAATGTCAAAATGATCGAGATTAAGTTATCCCAGGGTGCTAAACCATCTCATGGTGGTCTGTTGCCTGCAGCAAAGATAACACCCGAGATTGCTGAGATCCGTCACATTGAAATGGGTAAGGATTGCTTATCCCCACCCACTAACCCTGAATTTTCAACGCCGATTGAATTATTAGAATTCGTTGCCCGTCTTCGAGAACTCTCTGGCGGCAAACCCGTTGGTTTTAAACTGTGTATTGGTATCCGCAGTGAGTTTTTGGGAATTTGTAAAGCCATGCAAAAAACCAGCATCCTGCCCGATTTTATTACTGTCGATGGTGCTGAAGGTGGTACCGGGGCCGCGCCTATTGAATTTACGGATTATCTGGGTGAGCCACTCAATGATGGCTTAACCTTTGTGCGTAATGCATTAGTCGGTCTTAATCTTAAAGACAAAATTCGCATTGTCGCCAGCGGCAAAGTGGCGAGTGGCTTTGACATGGTGAGCAAAATGGCGTTAGGGGCTGATGCGTGCAATGCCGCACGAGCGATGCTATTTGCCATCGGCTGCATTCAATCTTTGCAGTGTAATGCGAATACCTGCCCTACCGGTGTCACCACGCAAAATCCTCGTTTAATGCGTGGCTTGGTGGTAGACGATAAATATATTCGTGTTGCCAATTTTCACCATGCCATGATTGAGAGTTGGTTAGAGCTATTGGGCGCAATGGGTGTCAAAGATATCAGTTGTTTAAATCCCGATTATATTTCCCATCGCATCAGTTTCGGCAAGTCGGTACCTTATTCGGATTTTTATCAATACCTCGAGCCCGGCGTGCTACTGCAAGAGGATAGCATTCCCGAACTGTTCGCCCCCCATTGGAAAGCAGCAAAGGCGGAGAGGTTCTAGGACTATTTTAAGAAGATATCTGAGCTGATATTAAAATAGTTCTTTAACCCTAAAATTTGTTTTTTGGACAGAGGACGCTCCCCATTTAGAAACTTAGAAACATTCGCCTGGCTGCCAAATATTTTGGCCAAATCATTTTGTACTAATCCATTAGAGTCCATCAGATATTGCACTATTTCTATGTCTGTTAGTCTACTACCGATTGCAGACTCATGTTCATCATCATAACGCTCTAAATTCTCACCAATAATTTCCATAATGACGGTTAATGGATGGCTCTCATTGCCTCGAACAACATCAATCAACTTATCTAGTAAGCTCTCTGCTTCTCGATATTCACGAATATTCATCGGCATTCTCAATGCTGTAATCGGCACATGGAATTCACGATTAGTTTTTTTGTCGATATAATCAACTGTTAATCTTTCCTGTTTCATAGTTCACCTCGTTTTAGCTTGTCCTGGTTACTTTTTTTACTGTAATTAGCATGAGTCCAAATTGCCCGAACAAAACATAATTGCTTGTCATAATGTATCGCTGTAATTAGACGATAGCTATTCCCTCCAATATTAAATACGGTGTATCCATGCACAGGATCCGCGCTATTAAATATTTTTCTCAGCCCGCTAATAGATTTAGCTTTGCATACTTTCATCCTATAGTACCATTCTGCTAGTGGTAGCTCCGCTTGCGGATGGACCGTATAATATTCCCGTAGTTTTTTCTTTGATATTACTCGCACTGTTATATCCTCTTGTTGTGCTTACCTCTAAGGCTATGTCAATATGACATATATGTCAATAAGACATATATACATGATGTGATTTTTTACGACGAATCATAGTGTTACATTCATTGTTAACAGTTTATATTTAACATATAAAGGTTATAAATAATAGTATTTAATGTATTTTTTCACGTTGCAAGTTCTCCAAATGTTCTCTATACTCTTTGAGAACATTTGGAGAACATAACAATGAGTCGGGATACACTATGGCCAAGAGCTATCATCTTGGTGGATATGAATGCTTTCTTTGCTTCCATTGAACAATACGATAACCCTAAACTGCAGGGACAACCGGTTGCCGTGACTAATGGTGATGCCGGTACCTGTATCATCACGAGTTCCTATGAGGCCCGTGCCTACGGTGTCAAAACCGGCATGCGCCTACCGGAAGCCCGGCGCCTTTGCCCGAGCCTTATTGTTGTACCTTCACGTCCCAAACGTTACACCCTTGTGTCCCGCAATATCATGGCTGCTCTGGAGGATATTACCCCAGACATCGAAGTCTTTTCTGTGGATGAAGCCTTTCTTGATGTTACCCACTGCCAACGTCTCCATGGCCCACCAGAGCTTATTGGCCAAATGACCAAAGACTTGGTCCAAGAGATCTCTGGCGTTACTTGCTCTGTGGGTGTAAGTGGTGACAAAACCACGGCGAAATACGCCGCTAAATTACACAAACCTAATGGCTTAACGGTGATCCCACCTTGGGACGCCGCCAATCGTTTAAGCAGCGTGCCGGTAACAGAGTTATGCGGCATCTCAAAAGGCATCGGTAATTTTCTCGCTCAATACGGTGTCCTAACCTGTGGTGATATGCAAAACATTCCCATCAGTATTTTGGCATCACGCTTTGGTAATTTGGGCCGACGGATTTGGTACATGTGCCAAGGGGCTGATCCTGACCCCGTACAAACCCGCATTAGTGATCCTAAATCCATGGGCCACGGTAAAGTCATGCCCCCCAATACCCGAGACAACGATCAGGTATTAACCTACCTACTACACATGTGTGAAAAACTCGGCGCTCGCCTTCGCTGTCATCACATGGAAGCACAGCGGTATTTTATTGGTTTACGCAGTTATGAATTAGGTTGGCTGGGGGCCAAGGGCAATTTAATTGCGCCTAGCAATGACAGTCAGTTAATTTATCAATTAGGCCAATCCATTTTGCAACAACACTGGCAAGGGCAGAGGGTGGGCCAAGTACAGGTCACCGCCCTCGACCCCCAACCCAGCAAACAGCAAATGGATTTATTTCTACAGGAACAACCTGACCACAGCGCCATTAATCAAGCGAAAGACACAATTAACCAACGCTTTGGCGAACTCACCCTTGCCCCTGCCCGGCTGTTACATCGTACCAAGATGCATGATGTCATTGCCCCCGCCTGGCAGCCCAAAGGGCCTCGGGATTCGGTGGAGTAGTGGTTGGCTGATATTATTTCATCAGCAAAATGTGCGATTTTGGTGAAAATGACTTTTTTGGATTTTCTTTTTAAATCATGCAGTTACATAAATGTGGAGAAGTAAATCGACAAATGTCGATTTACTTCTCCAAAATTGAGGGCTAATCTGGAGAAGTAAATCGACATTTGTCGATTTACTTCTCCACAAATTGGGGCTATTATGGAGAAGTAAATCGACATTTGTCGATTTACTTCTCCAGGAGGCACCATGAACTTTATCGGTAGAGAACAAGAATTAGAACTACTTGAGCAGTATTTTCACAAAAAAACCGCGTCTCTCGTTGTGGTAAGAGGACGCCGACGTATTGGTAAAAGCCGGCTTATTGAAGAGTTTGCTCACAGCCATAAATTCTATCATTTTGCCGGGATCCCACCCACGGATAGAACCACGGCTCAATCACAGCGAGATGAATTTGCTAGTCAACTAGGTGCCCAAGGTTTCCCCAATATTAAAGCCGATGACTGGAATGAGTTATTTTGGCTATTGGCTGACAAAGTACAAATGGGGCCTGTTGTTATCTTATTCGATGAAATATCCTGGATGGGCTCAAAGGATCCTGACTTCTTAGGCAAACTAAAAAATGCCTGGGATCAACGCTTCAAAAAAAATCCACAATTAGTCTTGATCCTGTGTGGGTCGGCATCCAGCTGGATTGAGGAGAACATCCTCAGCAGCACTGGATTTCTCGGTAGAATTTCACATACATTAACCCTAGAAGAATTACCCCTAAAAGATTGTCGACGATTTTGGGGCAAACAAGCAAAAAATATTTCTGCCCAAGAGAAACTAAAATTACTCTCAATCACTGGCGGAGTGCCGCGTTATTTAGAAGAAATCAACCCTAAGATTAGCGCCGAAGACAATATTAAGAACCTATGTTTTACTAAAGGTGCGCTACTGGTTAATGAATTCGAGAACATTTTTGCTAATGTTTTCTTGCGTAACAGTGAAGCCTATCGTCAATTGGTCGAGTTGCTGGCCGGTGGGGCGAAAGAGTTTAGTGAAATTTGTGATATGCTGAATAAAGTCAATGCTGGGCGATTATTAGAATACCTTGAAGAATTAACCCTGGCGGGATTTGTTAAGCGTGATTACACTTGGCACATTAAGAGTGGCCTCGATGCTCGAATGAGTAAGTTTCGTTTGTCCGATAACTATCTGCGTTTCTATTTAAAATATATCGATAAGTACAAAAATAAAATCGATCGCGGGAGTTTTGATTTTAAATCTGTCACCGCCTTACCTGGCTGGCATGCAATGGTAGGTTTACAGTTTGAGAATTTAGTCTTGAATAATCGTCAATTCATTTGGCGACAACTAGGCATTCGTCCTGAAGATATTATTTCTGAAAATCCTTTCTTCCAACGTAAAACAGCACGCCAACAAGGCTGTCAGATTGATTATTTAATTCAAACTAAACACTCAACGCTTTATGTCTGTGAAATTAAATTCAGCCAAAATACAATTGCCAGCAGTGTTATTAATGAAGTACAAGAAAAAATTGACAGACTCAAACGTCCCAAAGGCATGTCTTGTCGCCCTGTGCTTATCCACGTTAATAACATCGATAATAGCATCGAAGAACAGGATTACTTTTCAGCTATTATCGACTTTAGCGAAGCCATCGACTAACAATGCAAATACTTCGACTTCGACAACCAATTACTATCTGGATAATATGCGAAGACTAAGGTGCCTTGTTTGATGGTGTTGATGGTTGATTTTACCATTGCTGGATCAATTGCAGGACAACCCCAGCTCAGGCCTAGGCGACCAACACGATTGGCGAAACTTTGGGTGGCGTAGTTTGCACCGTGAATAACGACTGCACGGCTCATGGCGTGATCATTAAAGCCTCTGTCTAAACCCTTCAAACGCAACGACAAACCTTTGTGACCATAGTAGGTATTCTCGGTTTCATACAAGCCAATACTTGAGGCATGACTACCATTACCGTTAGAGAAGTGCTTTGCGTATTTTGCACCGCTGCCTTTACCGTGGGAAACCAATTGTTGCGAGATAACGTTGTTGTTTTTCATATCAACTACCCACATGCGTTTTTGGGTAGACGGTTTTGAGTAATCCACAACCGTTAGAATTTGTTTGCTATCTAAGCCTTGTTTGCGCGCACAGGCGTAAGCCTTACTGGCAAGATTTGCGACTTTAGGATCCATGCCGGAGGCTTTAATGCTAGGTGTTGGCTGTTTAGCAGCAGATTTTTTGGCTGGTTTTTTGGTTTTTGCCGCTTTAACCGCAGGCTTAGGCTTGTCTTTGGCTTTAGGCGTAGTTCCCCAAAAATGAAATCCCAAAAACACGAGCATCGCTGTTAGTGCAATACCTGCCGTATAGAGAATTTTTTTGTTCATGATTAATCCCGATTTTGTAATAGTAATAAGTATCGTTATTGTTATAGTTAATAATAAAGGGGCATACTATACGTATGCCACCTTCTCAATCTCATAAGCAACAACCCCCGCAGGTGTTGTTACATCAATCACATCACCCTCTTGCTTGCCGATAATGGCTCGGGCAATTGGTGATGTTACTGAAATTTTGCCATCTTTCAGATCCGCTTCATCTTCACCAACGATCTGATAAACGACTTTTTCACCGGTATCTTCATTGATCAAATCCACCGTTGCACCAAACACCGCTTTGCCACTGTTTGGCATTGCACTGATGTCAATTACTTGGGCATTGGCAATTTTGCCTTCGATCTCTGCGATACGGCCTTCAATAAAACTTTGTTTTTCTTTTGCGGCATGGTATTCCGCATTTTCTTTCAAGTCACCATGGGCTCGGGCCTCAGCAATGGCTTCTATAATTTCGCGTCTGTCGACCTTTTTGAGGCGGTCAAGTTCCGCTTGTAACTGTTCAGCACCCTGTTTGGTCATGGGTATCTTTTGCATGTAACTATCCTCGCTGACTGTCTCGGTTACAATTCTTCATGTAACACTTGTAATTTGGCAACCTTACTGGTTGCTTTAAATTGCAATGCCAGCACACTCGCTTGCGCACCGGCTAATGTTGTTGTGTAACACACTTTGTGTTGCAACGCATTACGCCTGATCGTATACGAATCCGCAATGGCTTGCTTACCTTCCGTCGTATTAATGATGAATCCGATTTCATCATTTTTAATGACATCAACAATATGGGGCTGTCCTTCAAGCACCTTGTTGATGCGCTTGCATGGCAATCCCGCTGCCTGGAGCACCTTGGCAGTGCCGTGGGTAGCAATTAGCTCAAACCCCACGTCGACTAAGCCTCTGGCAATCGGTATCACTTGAGGTTTGTCTGCATCTCTAACACTGACAAACGCCAAGCCAGAGCTTGGCATAATCACCCCTGCACCTAATTGTCCTTTGGCATAAGCTTCACCAAAGTTATCACCGACCCCCATCACTTCGCCTGTGGATTTCATCTCAGGCCCGACAATGGGATCTGTGCCAGGGAACTTCGCAAAAGGAAATACCGGGAATTTAACCGAATAATACGGCGGTATCAGCGTTTGCGTATAACCCTGTTGTTCCAAACTCGTGCCGATCATGCAAAGGGCTGCAACCTTCGCTAAAGGAACGCCCGTGGCTTTCGACACAAAAGGTACCGTTCGTGACGCCCGAGGGTTCACTTCCAGTACGTATATATCATTATTTTGGATGGCAAATTGGGCATTGACGAGGCCGACAACCCCTAACGCCTTTGCCATCTGAGTGAGCTGGTCTCCCAGCTGCTCCTGCACCCCTTCAGCCAAGCTGTAGGGCGGTAAACAACAAGCGGAGTCACCTGAGTGCACACCAGCCTGTTCAATGTGCTGCATTATACCACCAATGACGACATTTTGGCCATCACTAATTGCATCCACATCCACTTCGATAGCATCATCGAGGAAATGATCCAGCAAAACAGGGCTGTCTGGGGTGACAATTACGGCTTTTTTCAAGTAGTTAGAGAGCTCTTCTTCGTTATAGACAATTTCCATGGCCCGCCCCCCAAGCACATAGGATGGGCGTACTACCAGGGGATATTTGAGCTTTTTGGCCGCCTGCAGGCCTTCTTCAACGGTTTTGACAGTGGCATTAGCGGGCTGACGCAGGCCTAATTTGTTAATAATCTTCTGGAATCGCTCCCGGTCTTCTGCCATATCGATGGCATCAGGGCTAGTCCCAAGGATGGGCACTCCTGCCTTCTCCAGAGCACGAGCCAGCTTTAATGGGGTTTGCCCACCATATTGGACAATAACCCCTTTGGGTTGCTCAAGATTGACAATCTCCAGCACATCTTCCAGGGTCAAAGGCTCAAAATAGAGCCGGTCAGAGATATCATAATCTGTCGACACCGTCTCTGGATTGCAATTCACCATGATAGTCTCATAGCCCGCCTCAGCTATTGCCATAGAGGCATGGACACAACAATAATCGAACTCAATGCCTTGACCGATACGATTGGGCCCGCCTCCCAAGACGATTACTTTGGCTTTGTCACTGGGCGATGCTTCACAGGTTTCTTCATAGGTTGAATAGAGATAAGCTGTTTCAGCAGCAAACTCCGCAGCACAACTGTCGACCCGTTTGTAAACTGGATGTATTTTATGTTTGTGACGCAATTTACGGATCTTGTGTTCATCGGTATCCAAGACATTTGCCAGAAAACGATCCGAAAACCCTTTGCGCTTGAGTTGACGCAGCGTCGTTTTATCGAGGCCTTTAAGCCCCTTCGCCACGATATTTTTTTCACAGGCCACCAAGTCTGCGATTTGGGCTAAGAACCACGGATCTAACTTAGTATATTCATGCACATCTTCTAACGTAAAGTCAGCCCGAAATGCATCCGCGATATACCATAATCGTTCTGCGGCTGGGATCCGTAAATGGGATAATAGCTTATCGCGACTGTCTTCATCGGTGACGGTGATTTTGGAGTTTAAACCATCAACGCCAATTTCTAAACTGCGCAGGGCTTTTTGGAGACTCTCTTGAAAAGTCCGACCAATGGCCATGGCTTCACCGACAGATTTCATCTGTGTGGTTAAACGGCTATCCGCATTGGGGAATTTCTCAAAATTAAAACGCGGGACCTTTGTGACAACATAATCAATGGTTGGCTCGAACGAGGTAGGAATCGCACCGCCGGTAATTTCATTACGCAATTCATCAAGGGTATATCCCACCGCTAACTTCGCTGCAACTTTAGCAATTGGGAAGCCGGTAGCTTTGGAGGCTAATGCTGATGAACGCGAAACCCGCGGGTTCATTTCAATAATCAAAATACGGCCATCAGCAGGGTTCACAGCGAATTGGACATTGGAACCGCCGGTATCCACACCAATCTCGCGTAACACCGCTAATGACGCATCCCGTAAGCGTTGGTATTCTTTATCCGTTAAGGTTTGTGCAGGAGCAACGGTAATCGAGTCGCCGGTATGTACTCCCATCGGATCGATATTCTCAATGGCGCAAATGATGATGCAATTATCTTTGCTATCACGCACCACTTCCATTTCGTATTCTTTCCATCCGAGTACGGACTCTTCAATCAATAATTCATTGGTGGGTGATAATTCCAAACCACGCTGACAAATCTCGATAAAGTCTTCACGATTATAAGCAATACCACCGCCGCTACCACCTAAGGTGAATGAAGGACGAATAATGGTCGGAAAGCCTAATTGTGCCTGCACCTGAAGTGCTTCTTCAAGGCTGTGGGCAATGGCAGATCGGGCCACTTCAAGGCCGATTTTTTCCATCGCTTGGCGAAATCGTTCACGATCTTCGGCTTTGTCGATAGCGTCACGGGTTGCCCCAATCATTTCGACATTGAACGTCTCCAGTATTCCTTCCCGGGCTAAATCCAGCGCGCAATTCAGTGCCGTCTGCCCTCCCATGGTTGGCAACAATGCATCGGGTCTTTCGGCTTCAATAATTTTGGCAATAACGTGCCAGTCTATGGGTTCAATGTAGGTCGCATCTGCCATCTCGGGGTCAGTCATGATACTGGCCGGATTCGAATTAACGAGGATGACCCGGTAGCCTTCTTCTTTGAGTGCTTTACAGGCTTGGGTACCTGAGTAATCAAATTCACAGGCTTGACCAATAATAATTGGCCCGGCACCTAAGATGAGAATCGACTGGATATCGTTACGTTTTGGCATGTTGAGTTTCCATCAATACAATTAACTGGCAACGGCAACAGCATCTTTCGCTGTCTTGTGTGCCGTCATTGATTCTATAAACTGGTTAAACAACGATTGAATATCGTGGGGCCCAGGACTTGCTTCAGGATGCCCCTGAAAGCCAAAGGCCGGTTTCGTTTTGTGGCGAATACCTTGCAAGGTATTATCAAACAAAGAACGGTGGGTAATGTGCAGATCTGCTGGGAGATCCGTTTCTGAGACCGCAAAACCATGGTTCTGGCTCGTAATATAGACGTGTGAATTTGCTAAGTCTTGTACCGGATGATTCGCACCATGATGACCGAATTTCATTTTTTCGGTATTAGCACCACAGGCTAACGCTAACAATTGATGCCCTAAACAAATACCAAACAACGGTATGTTTTTGTCGAGTAAGGTCTTAATAGCAGCAATGGCATAATCACAAGCAGCTGGATCGCCAGGGCCATTGGATAAGAATACCCCATCAGGCTTCATGGCCAAAACTTCTTCTACCGGTGTTGTGGCTGGCACAACCGTCAAATAGCAACCGGCTTCCACCAACAAACGCAGAATATTATGCTTCACGCCATAATCATAGACCACAACAGTGTGCACTAAGTCTGTTTGCATCTCATAAGTATCTTCGGCGGCAAGCCAAGTACCTTCGGTCCAGGTATAGGTTTCTTGAGTCGTTACCTGTTTGGCGAGATCACTATTCTCGAGCCCGGCAAAATCTTGGGCCAGCTTAAGCGCCTTATCGGCATCGATCTCACCCGCCATAATGCAGCCATTTTGCGCCCCTTTGTCCCGCAACACCCGGGTCAATTGCCGCGTATCAATATCGGCGATAGCAACAATATGATTGTCTTTGAGATAACTCGACAAGTCTTGCTCACTGCGCCAATTACTGGCTAACAGGGGTAAATCTCGAATAACCAAGCCCGCCGCCCAGACAGCTAGGGACTCAACATCCCGGCTATTAACACCAGTATTACCAATATGGGGGTAAGTTAAAGTGACTATTTGATGAGCGTACGAAGGGTCTGTGAGAATCTCTTGGTAGCCAGTCATGGCAGTGTTGAACACAACCTCACCCGTTGTATTTCCCTCTGCGCCAATGGCAATGCCATGAAAAACCGAACCATCCGCTAAAACAAGCACCGCAGGTGTGGACACAGAACCTCCTCTTCATAGGCGTTTTTCAGGCAAATTCCGGCTAGTTTACTGGAAGTTAGGGGTTTTGGGAAGAGGGCAAGAAAAGAGAAAAGAATGCTGTAATGCAAGCCGCTATAACAAGCCATTGCGGGTAGTTCTACGTAATCTAGCAGCGACTGCCTAAGTGGGAGATTTCTTACATATTTAAGAAAACCTTAAGATAGAGCCGTTAGGATACGGGCCCGTAAACAGATTAAAATTAAGCCTAGACAGGGTTGTAAACAAGACACGTAATAACATTCATTAACAAATAAACGCTATTATTTTAGAGGAAATTAACGATATGCCAGAGAGTCAAAGTAAAAACCATGGCCCCTCAGAAACAAATACCAAGCTTTGGCATGGTCCCGTCGTAGCAGGCGCCATTGCAGCAGTGGTTACCCCCTTCGAAGTAACTAAAAAGAGAATACAGACGGGCTTACCTTTCAGTGCAAGACCTACCATACTCTATAAGGGATGCCTTAGTTTTTTTGGAAGTCTTACCCCAACAACAACAACTCAAATGACATTAAATAATTTTTTTCAACGAGTACGGCCTGCTAGTCTTAATAACTGGCAACAAGGTGCTTATACACAAGCAACAACTGTAGTTGCTGCTAGCGCCGGCGGTCTTTTCTCCACAATGGTTGAAAATATTATTTTGTCTCAACATCTGCATAGCGTGGGGCCTGCTAGAGGAATTAGTTATTTGATAAAAGCAGGTGGTTTACCTCAGCTTTATTGTGGACTTCCTAATCTCCTTTGTCGTGAGGCAATTTTTGGCTATATGATGTTGGCTGGAGGTGAGCGTACTGGACACTATTTATCAGAGCTAACTGGTAGAGACATGATGGGACCAGGAATGCTGTGTGCCGGCATCATTGGCGCGACTGCAAGCCATCCTTTTGACGCGTGGGCAACACAAAAGCAGCGTTTGGTCCACATTGCGATGGGAGCGGCGGAAGAGTCAGTTATTTCAAAACAACTTGGCATCATACCCAATAAAGAGCTAGGCCAACAAGTTGCCGAATGTACACTCAAAGATACATTCATGAATGGACTTGTTAAGGTAAAAGTGCCATCAAACTTTGAGCTGGCAAAAACATTGAAATTATCTCAATCATTTGCAGGGCTAATCCCGCGCTGGGGGCTCTTCACGGGCGCGATGGTAACAGGTATCTGGGCTAAAGAAAAACTTGAAAATTTAAATCGGTCACGCAATAGCTTCTTTAGAGCAGATACCCCTAACCGAGAAGCAAAGGAAGATGCACCTAAGGATACTATAACTAAGCTCAGAAACCGACAGTAAAAATTGTAATGGCATAATAGCATGGGCAAAAAAAATAAAAACAAACGCCTAACAAACGGTGATGATAGAGCCAAAGAACTGATAGAGCAGTATACACAAACCGACCATGTTTATACATTTAACTACGATGATGAAATTGCGCTACTGTTAGAACAATATCGTGGGCTGCATGAATTAAATTTTAATGCTAAAATCACGCTCATTGAACAAAAGCTCTCACAAGTTGTAGCTTTAGCAGTTAACATAAATAAAGCCTATGATCTCACTAATTCACAGCGTTTAGGGCTCGAGTGTCTCTATTTTATATTTCAAGCATACTTTCTCTTAGCACTTGAGCGAAAAGGTAATAAAGAGATTATTATGGACTGTGCATATCTTTTCGCAATAATCCTCAAATTACATCAGTATAAAATTGGCACTGATTATAGTTTCAAAATTGAACGTCATCATGATGGAACGTTATTAATTATCCACCAACTGCTCCTTTGCTATCAGGCCAATTACCTAATTCAGCAAGAAGACACTTCTGGCATTATTTATGAGCTCCTATCATTTCTACGTTTGACGCACAAGCTGTCTGAGATCGCATTACGACAACCTCAAGTACTCGGTGATAACAATGTAGATGTTAAACAACTGATAAAAGGTAATCGTGCTACAACACTGTCTCTTAAAGTTGACATGCAGAATATAGCATTCACGCTGGATAGTCTTGGCATTTTATTCGAGAAATGTGTATCGGTCAATGACCATGACAAACTAGTCTATTACAGCTCATTTCTAAGCGATTTAGAAAATAATATAGAGACTGAATTTTTAAAACTATTAGCTGGAGCAGCCTTTTATAAAACGGGTAGGAGCATTCCAGAAGACATTCTCTGTGGCGTACCAGATAGATTTTTATCATTATTCTTAAAAAACCATCACCTACTTTTTGAGAAGCATCCTGACATGGAGAGATTAGTCTCAACACACCTAGGCAATGAATCTGGCTTTTCAGAGATTTTTTGTTTGCTAGTTAGCACGCTTTCTGTCGATACTAGGGCAACAAATAAGTTTTTAGTCGAGAAACTTCTATGCCCTAAACTTAAAAAAGCTTATACTGAAAACCATTTAACTTGTGCACAACAGCTCTGTAACTATGGATTATTAGTTAACAAACGCGATAATGGCTTAACGCTATTACACCGAGCAGTTACAGAAAACAAATTCAAGTGGGTACAGTTAGCTATAGCATTAGAAGCAGATATTGATCTTCCTACTAAACCCTCAAAAGGAAAACATCCAAAGACGCCTGTAGGCATTGCGCTATTTCATCAATACTTCGACTTGGCAGCAATGTTATTAGATGCAGGTGCTACTATAAATTTTGACATGGAGCCTCGAACACCACTCATACGCTGGGCAAAAGAAAAGCCTGAAAGACGACAAGCTCTAGAGTTACTTGAGCGAAAAATACCGATCATTGATCGCCTTGATGATGTTACTGAGCAGTTCGAAAATCTCCCACCATCGGCACGTGTCTACCATATCAGCGGCACAGTTCTTATTTACAATATCAAACGGTTTCTTGATGAAAATATAGCCCCTCTCAATAAAAAAGTCTTTCTCGTTGGTGGCGCTGTTAGAGATATACTGCTAGGGAAAGCACCAAAAGATTATGATTTCGTTATTGATATGCCGATCGTTGAATTACATGAAGCTACCCCTACCGCAGTACTTAGTCAGGCAAAGCGAAGTAGACAGTGCCTTACACTAACAACTAGCGATGAATACCAACTAGATTTTGCATCAATTCAAGAGATAGATGGAGCTGGTAACTTCTATGCAAACTTAAAGCGAAATTCAGATTCGAGAGACTTTACAATTAACGCACTCTACCTTACAAGCGACGGCACAGATACCTACATATGGGATTTTCATAATGGTATTTCTGATTTGAAATCGAAGCTATTAAACCCAATTACAGAAGATTTTCATAGTTACTTTAACACCAACCCCAATGCGTTTCTGCGAGCAATTTATCTCACCATTAAACTAGATGACTTTTCGCTTAATAATCAACTGCAAAAATTTATCTGTGACAATTTTAACTATTTATACAGAATAAATGGGGAAAGAACAAAGCAATTATTCTTATCGCTTCAAGAGACTTTTGAGACAGACTACATATGCTCAGTGCTAAAAGACCTAAATATTCTAGAAACAGTCAAGCGAATAAATCCCGATCGAGAATTGTTTAAATCTTTACGTTTAACGTTATAATCATGAGGTGAAATGTGTATAGTTTCTTCAAGTCAACTTTTTTTTGCTGTGGCGGCATAGGCGTCAATCTTGGGATGGTACATGAATTACTCAAAGCACATGGTAGGCGCAAAAAATTTTTTGAGAACCTTCCAACTAAACAGCAAGCATACTTAATGTCCAGGAATGAGTACCTGCGTTTGCACTATCCATACTATGGGTCTCATCCCATGTATGACCGCGCTATTACTGATAAAGTTAATGCAGATCCGGCAGCACAAAAAAAAATCAGCCAACGCGCCGTACAGATTAACTATAAACTCACGATGAATCCATCTTATTACAACAATGAGGAGGATGAGTCCCTCGAAGAGCTTTTGACCTGTCGCCGACAACAAAGCAGGTCAAAACTTTAAATGTAACTTGTTCAAAGACCAATCCCTCACCTACATTGTAGGAGTTGGTGCTTGCGCTGGTCTACAAATTTGCGCCAATAAACTTCCCAATTTGGTCATATCCCAATTATTTACAATTTCACCTTTTATGGATAATGCCACGGTTTTATCACTAAAGTTTAGTGTAATCCGTGGCAGTGAAGTATCCTCCGTACGAGAAGCGCTATCTTTTTGACTGACAATTTTGGGATTAGCTAAGGAATAAAATTTTGAATTTTGGTCAACCAGCATATCGTTATGAAGCTCGTAACCACTTGCTATGAGCTGGGATGCAAGCTTGCTCACATCTGATAATACCTTGTTATCGATATGCATCTCACCACACAGGTCACTAGCCGCAGATAACTTAACATGAATAGCATTTTCACCGACCTTATCACAGCTTTGCAGTAACAAACTCTCACAAACCTCAACAGTAGCAGGTTCATCTACTGTTGTACAAGCTGCAGCAATGGTTGAGCTAATCATCTGCATCTGTCCAACCATGCTCACTTTAACCCTTCCTTCTTTCTCAAGGTTAGCCACATAAGCTCTTGTACAAGCTTGGGTAAGTGTACTTTGTGTGATGGAAGAAGGCATACCTAACTCCTCACTTAAACAGGCTGAAAGTCGCTCAAGATAAATTGGCTCACGGGAAATGATTGCATGTACTTTATCCTGAGTATCACGAATTTTTTGAATGTGTCTCTCAGCTGCTGCGGCCAAGGGTTCACCAACGTGTAGTCCACCATGGTAGTAAACCGTTCCATCCACATCTAACTTGCTAATTTTCTCGAGAGATTGAATGCTCTCACCAATATTCGTATAAAATAGCACTCCATGTTTAACAAAAGTTGCCAATCCGAAGATCGAATCCCCTGTATAAAAAACATTATCCGGTGAAATTACACCAATCATTCCTGGAGTATGGCCGGGCAATGCCAAGAGCCGGAATGTCTCACCAAAGATTGTCAAACCTTGATCTCTATAGTCCTCTATAGGGTGAGTCACTCGTGATGATTTCGCTTCTAAATGTTTATTGCGCAATTCATGCAAAGCTTCAGCCCCCTGGCAAAAACAGCTAGGTTCGCTAGATGGGAACTCGATAAAATGTTGCTCAAAGCGCGTTGCATGAATTTCGATATCCGAATATTGCGACTGAAAATACTGGTTACCTCCACAGTGATCAGCATGACTGTGTGTATTAATGATAGCACCAACCGTATATCCGTCTTTCTTGATCATCTTATTTATTGTCTTAGCCGTTGATGTGTCTAGTCCTGAATCAATCAATACTGCCTTCTTAACGCTTTCGACATAATATATACCAACCGATAAAACACCTGACCAAAAACGACTATTACCTAAGACCTGTTTAATAAAATGCTTACCCATTATCTACCCCTTGCTTTAAATAATTGTTGTATTCAATATCTATTGCTTCTGGCACTACACCAAATATCTCTTTCAGCTGACTTAGCCAAGCAGGATGACGATGTAAATTTGACGACTCTAGCTTACGCAAAGTATCAATTCCTATACCTAATTCCTGGCACAGATAGTCTTCACTTAGACCATAGAACGTGCGCCACGCGGCAATCGGATGTTGATGACTATAAAGAATTGCTCTTGCAACCTCATCAGGCAAGCTCACTGTCTCTTTCATCGTATAACTCTCCGCCTTGTTTGCAACTGATGTTAATTATAGACTGACACCAATTCTCGTGCACACTGTATGCTTTACAAAAAGCCACAAAAAAATCCTCATTAGATTCTGCTGGAATTACTCGATTTATCAGACATTGGGTCATTTCTACATGATAAGCCTCTGCAGGGTCATCACCGCCAACATGTTCACAGAAATAACCAAGTCCATCTGGATCAACTGAAAACCTTGCTGATAATGAACGCCAAAGAGCACTTATCATCTCATTTGCATGACTCTCGAAACTAACCATCATTGCCAAACGAGTAATATCACAAAGACTAGCAAAGCCATCGTGTATTGAGTCTAAATACTGCTTAGTGACTGAGGAATAATCGGGAACTATCGCTCTCCCGAGTATGACCTGGCAATCGTTTCGAAGTAAATTCGAATGAAATCGATCGCCCGTATTAAGTATGTCAGAAAGTCTCTGCTTATCTGTAGAACCTCCGGCCATGCCCCCTGTCTCGTCCCAGCATAGAAAGTTACCGACAACAGTCGTTAATTCAATAGCCTCCGGCACATCGAGATTGTTATTGATGTGGTGGTCAATTAAAGACTTCTGACAACCAGCCTGAAGGTATGGAAATGCCTGTGACATGGCCAGATAATTAGCCATCAGGCCCTCATAGTTAGTCTCTTTAGGTACTTTATCAAATGGGTGAATTTTGTCTTTAAGAAAATTTTGAATCCTTACAAGCATTCCGTTTATCCCAGTTTATATGTTATTACTTGGGCAAGGCTACTATCGATTCTATTCCTTGTCAAGAATATTTGTTTCCGTTATTCTGACAAAAATTATCACCACTTCAAATTTGATATATGAATCATTTAAAGGATACTATCTGAATACCAGCAAGGGCGTCACTAGTCTCGCAAAACCTCTGCTCATCATCTTATTGCTGAGTAAACATGTCAAGGATTTTTCTAGTTAACCCGCTGCAAAATAGCAAGAATAGAGCCTCTACCAAGCAGTTTAAACTCAGAAATAGCAAGTTATAGATCATTTTGGGTACTTTTACCCATGACAAGCGGATGATTGCTCGTTAAATTGCAGCCGCACTACGCAAAATGATTGAAATGGAGCATTGCTATGATACTACCGGGTCCGAATGTGCAAATATTTCGCGATATTATCGAAGGATACTTTGATGCTTATAAAAACAAAGATTTAGACCGTGTGCTTAAATTCTTTCATCCTGATATCCCCGTTATGATATGGGGTACTGGCAAAGATGAGTGCTCTCTGACACTCGACCAGTTGAAAGATCAGTTAGAACGTGACTGGAAGCAACTCGATACTATTGATTACTATATCAATCCTGTTGCCTGTAATATTGGCTACAATATGGCATGGTCATTTATCACTTGTCACAGTATCTTCACTATTGCCGGTGAGAAAGTTGAGTACCCACTACTGCGTGTCAGTTTTGTCTTCAAACAAAAAGACAGCAGCTGGTACATTGCCCACATGCACTGGTCAGTCACCGACAATCAACAAGATGATGAACAGTCATACCAACGTATCCCGCTCAATGCCGCTAGCACTAGCATGATTTAACCCCAGCTAGCAGGTAGTTTGTGTTCGCATAGCGCAATCTGCAAGCAACAACTATCTGTTAGCTTTTTTATCCTATTAGCCTCATTTACTGCAAAGAATTCAACAAAAGTGATAAGTAAATCGTAATGTCACACCTTGCAAAATCAAATCATTCTTATGCCCCCCTGAGGCATCATCAAAGATCTGCATTTGATTCAAGTAATCATTAATTTCATACCCCAGCTTCACAGATAGCTGTTTGTAATCCAAACTGACACCCAATAGTGCTTGCAGGGCTAACTCACCTTCATGGCGGTCTTTGGTGGCAATATCAATCATGCGTCCATTACTATCATAGAGTACATCTTTAATATCCCAATGACCCCATAAATAAGCGCTAGCAAAATTTGCCACCACATTGAGTTGATAATCATCATCACCTGCAACGGTTAGCTTGCCATCAATACCAACTTTGGGACCAATGCCGGTGAAGTCATTCTTAATGTTTTCGGTGACCGACTGACTCCCTTGAAAAGCCGTATCAATGGACTGATCAATCCAACCGCCGCGCAACCCAATAATAGGACGCAACATAAGGGCCTCGTTGACATAAATACGCTTACCTAAATCCCAGTCAAACATATTAAAATCAATATCCGCATCAACTTGACCGGCATTAAAAGAGAATCCCTGGGATGGGGATGATAGCTTTGCACCTAAAAATGCCGAGGTGACGTTACCACTGGTGGACGCTTTGCTGTCTGTGTCATACTTCGTGTAGTATAAATCCGTATCCCATGAGCCCGAATAACCAACCCCAACTCTCATCCCGGTTGCATAATCGAAATCAATAGTTTTGTAATCCACGTGTTGGTTGGGAAGACTCTCATCATTGGTAAACGCCCAATCAACCGTTTCTGTTGGATGCCAATATAAAGGCTCAATAAATACCGCAATTCCACGAGCATCGGTTTGCAAATCACTGGTCGCAACCTTATTCGACGTACTATCGGCGGGAGCAGAAGCAGCATGCGCCGCATTAAAACTCATTGGTACTAGCAATCCAACGATTGCTAAAATTTGATAGATATACCGCATGTTACCCCTTGTAACGTTAAATCCCCATGAGTGGGTAGCTGTTGAAACGTGGTTAGTCTGAGCTGATTTTGCCAGTATTGCATTTCGTACCCGAGCTTCAGTGCAAGCTCATAGTCAGACTCGTGCAACCATTCAACCCCCAAAAAATAATCCAGCATAGCAACGCCAAGCTTGTTGTCATCCATATGGGTTGAAATTTGCGATGAAGGAACCAAGCCATCCAACAGTGCCGGGCGGGTATAGGTATCTTTGACATTCCAGTTACCCCACAGCAAAGCACCAGAGAGATCACTGGCTAGATTTAATTCTTTATAGAAATTCCATGTCACATCAATCCCAAAACTAGGACCAATACCCGTAAAGTCATGTTTGACGTCTTCTTTTGAGATGAAAATCTCTTCATTCCAGTTAACATCGATATCTTGATCGATTGCCGCGGCTTTAACACCAATGGATGGTCGAATGGTTAATGACTTGGTTGCCTTGTATTCATGGGAGGCATCAAGGTCAATGGTATTCATTGTTAATTTCCACTTCGCATCTGCCGCAAAAAAGCAATTCGGCAAACCGGGAACAAAAAAGCAATTACCGCCAAAAAAACCACTAAAGAACTGTGGAAAAATCAATTGCCCATCAGCTGGATATGATAACTTATCATCCGCTGAAAAATGGGTGAAATAAAGCCGCGTATCCCAATAGTGGCCATCCGGTGAATACCTAAGTCCAGCGCGAATACCTGGATTTGAATCAAAATGAATATTATCGACCGCGTACTTTTCATCATTGCCTGATGTGGTATAAGTGCTTGCCCAAATGGAGGCTGTTTCTTCCGATGCATGCCAATACAGTGGGTCAACAAACGCGGTCATATCACCCGCATATACGTGTAATGAGAGCAGACTCATCGACAACAGTAGCAGCGTTTTAAATATGCGTTTCATCCGGTCCCCTTGCCCTAAAACTTAAGCGAAAATTCTAAAACGCCCCCTTGCAAGGACAATAAATCATCGAGTCTACCCATGTTGTACGAATAATATTGCATCTGGTTAAACCAAACCTGCGCTTCATACCCTAAACGCACCGTGGCCACACTATTCGTCAATTTCTCCGACCACTCCACACCTAACTGGCCTCGTAACATCGGTGCAGCACCTTCAATATTGCTGTTGCCAATGTGAATCGTGGTGGGCGTGTTATTTTGATATTTATCCTCAAAGTGCCAGTTGCCGTATAACAATGCCCCCGAGAAATTGCCAAATAAATTCAACGTCGTCGAGCGAGATCGATAAAAATTAAAAATAGTATTCATCCCCAACGATGGACCCACACCCCAAAAGTCATTTTTGAGATCTTCTGTGGCCGAGGTAAACGTGGTGGGTGTTGTTGGATTGAGCCAGGTAGTATCGATATGATTGTCGATGATAGCAGCCTTTATGCCCACATAGGGATGTAAGGTCAACACGTCATCGATGATAAACTGGCGCCCTAATTCTGCATCCAAGGTATCAAAATAAACATGCCAACGTAGTTTTGCCGCCTGGTAACTTGGCCCAAAACTCGCCCCATCAGTATTGTCCGCATAAAAATTACCTAAATAAGCAGAGAACACATCGCCGGAAATATGACTAGAGGCCGTGGTGCGATAATGGGTCAAATAAACCGTCGCATCCCAGACATTATCAGGCTTGTGATAGCTTGCCCCAACTCGAACTCCAGGGTCCCAATCAAATGGCGTATCTTCAAGCTTAATATCACGATTATTGCCCTCGGGTGTGATAATTTGTGCCCAATTCTCAGAGCTCACTACCCGTGCTTTCCAGAGTAGAACATCAGCAAAGACATCAACTGAACTCGTCTCGTCACTGCTTGCATATAATTGCGTCGTCATCGCCAGTAAGACGACAAAGATAAACCGCTTCAATCCTTCATTCCTCAGTGTATTGTCACTTTATGTTATGCCGCCCAAAACTCTCACTGAACTAACGGCATTTCCTATAGTGGCGCGATTCTAGCAAAAGCGTCGCTCCTTGCCTAATGAAATTATTTGAACATTGACATAGCACAACTTAACCGTGACAATCTTAAGCAACAAGGAGACCACAATGACCAAACACATCTGGAATGCCGATACCTATGCAAAATTCTTAACGGCCCGTACCCGACCTGCGCGGGATTTGTTAGCAGCGGTCCCCCAAGACGCAGCACCTGCTGTGATTTATGACTTAGGTTGTGGGCCGGGTAACAGCACCGTGTTGTTGCAGCAGCGTTGGCCTCACGCAACAATCATTGGCCTTGATTCTTCAAGCACGATGCTAGAAGCTGCTCGCAAGGATTATCCCGAGATTGATTTTATTGAAGGTAATATCGAACACTTCGCACCTGATGAACAAATTGATCTCCTGTTTGCAAACGCCTCCCTGCATTGGTTAGAAGACCATCCAATATTATTTTCCAAGTTAACACAAACCTTAAACCCCGGCGGCACGCTTGCGGTGCAAATGCCCAATAATTTCCATTTGCCTGCTCATCAGATTACGATTGATTTGTTACAGTCGCGAGAAACCTGGCAACCATTACTGAATACGTTGCAATATGGTGCGCTCACTGCTCCCCGATTTGAGCTCGCAAACTACTATGATATTTTATCCAATGTCGGCCTAACCAATATCCTGTTATGGGAAACGACCTATTATCAAGAAATGCCAAACAGTGAGGCTATTTTTGAGTGGACCAAAGGCACGGGCTTACGCCCGGTGTTATCGGCCATTGACCCAGCTGACAAAGATGAATTTATCGATTTGTACCTTAAGGCTATAGATAAAGCTTATCCTAAACAAGCTAACGGCAAAGTGCTATTCCCATTCCGCCGGGTGTTTATGGTGGGGATGAGGTAAACTTAACTGACTGTAAAAATATCCTCTAGAGTGATAATACGATCAAAGTATGCTCGGGCAATCAAACTATCGCTAGCGCCATTGGCCGTAATAAGGACTTTCTCAATAGTTTTGTTGTGTCGATTTGGTAACGCATTAAGTTTGTCTTCAAACTCATCAATAATGTCAGCGCCGGCCTTACCCTGCAAATATTTAATCTCACAAATCGTTAGCACCTTATCTGCTCTATCAAAAATCAAATCGATTTGATAGCCTTTTTGGTTGCTGGCCGTTTCACGATTAAAAAAAACGCCACTACTATACTGCACCGCTGAAAAACCGAGTATCTTGGCAATGATGCGATGAAACTTTCGACAAAATCGCTCAAAGGCAAATCCAAGCCATTTTGTGTAGGATTCATTGTTCAACGCTTGCATTGGATTCTCATTATAGTCACCGTTACTGACCTTATCGGCAATAGGGTGAATAAACTTATAATAGAACTGTAAGTAATTATCGGTGATACAGTAACGAACTAGCAAGCTATTCTTGCTCGCTTGATAAGGCACATAGCGCTCAATAAAGCCACATAACTCCAAATCCGATAGAATATCCGTTAACTTGCCGCCTCCGGTGACTTTCAAATGTTTTTCTATCTCTTTTCGGGTAGCAAATTTATGCCGACTTAAAAATTCAATAATCGATTGATAATGCACATTATCAGCAAAACTGCTGATAAATATTTTTTGATATTCATGACTTAGGAAACCTTGTTGTTTAAAGCTAAGTTCACAGATCCCTATTTTGACCGAGCTGTGGGCACTTAAACGTTTCAAGTACTCCGGTATCCCGCCGACGGTTAAATAGGCATCCATCACTTCATGAATTGAGCGATTGCTCATAAACAAACGCGTCTCTTGCAGTGAAAATTCTCGTAGATGTAACTCATAGGTTGAACGATTATACAGAGCCTTCGAATGAACAATATGATTAATCATGAATGACGGCGACGAACCACATAAAACAATCGCCAAGTTAGGATTATGACGGAAACGATTGTCCCAGGCATATTTTAAGTCAGCAATGAATTCATCTTTATATTCAGCAAGCCACTGCACCTCCTCAAAGTAAAGCGTCCACTCACCCTCAGCAAAACAATCTGCCATGAAATCAAATAACTCAAACCATGTACTAAATACCATTTTGCTCAAATGAGGCTGTCCTAGTGCCTTACTGAGCTGTAGCACAACCCGGTATAATTGTGCCTCTCTGTCACCATTCTCGATGCCTTCAAGCTTAACCAAGTGGCGTTGGCCGAGGGTATGCTCGATAAGCTCTGTTTTGCCAACTCGCCTCCGACCATAGACAATTAAGACACTTGCCTCATCTGTACTCACAGCATCGGTAAGCTGCCCCATTTCAAAGGTTCGGCCAATAAATTCTTTTTTTTCAATGAGTTGTGTAGCCATAAGCTTGGTAAAGTTTCTTTTTTAAACAGTTATAGATATAGCTTAGGGCCAATTACGGATAAAATCAAGCATAATTGGCCCTAGATTTATGTGTATTTAGGGCCAATTATGGTATAAAAAACCATTAATTGGCCCTATGTTGGCATGATCTTAGGGCCAATTATGGCATAAAAAACCATTAATTGGCTCTGAAATAGTTGCGGGCACGATCAGTCTTGTAGAAAGCGTTCGCGGTATTCGGCGATATAGCGGTCCATCTCTACATAGAGTGCTTCGATAAGGGGTTTGATTTCGCCCAAGTCTTCAAGATCCTCCGCACGGTTATAGAGTTCGCTGATTAATTGTCGTAACTCTACCCCCCCACAATAAAAAGCACCGCCTTTGATACGATGCAACTCATCCGCTAACCCCTCTATATTGCCACTTGCAAGTAACTTGCCTATTGCCGCTTTGTCTTTGGGTAGCTCCGTATAAAACATTGCCAATAACTCTTCTGCTAATGCGGTTTTACCACCGGCTTTTTCAACGGCATCGGCAAAGTTGATCACTTGCCCTTCATCTTGTGGCTGGATAGCAGGCCCATCATGCCCATTGCGTTTCGCTACCTTAATCTCGTAACCCAAGTACTGCTCAAAAACCGTTGCAGCAGCATCCAATGTTAGTGGCTTGAGTACCAGATCCGTTAAGCCTGCATTTTTGGATTCAACGTTATCGAGTTTGGCATGCCCTGTGAGTGCAATAATTGGTATTGCTTGTTTTGTTTGCCGAATAGTTTCACTGGCAACAAAACCTGTCATATCAGGCAATCCAATATCCATAAAGATTAACTCATAGTCATGAGCTAATGCCAAATCAATCGCCGAGCCACCTGTTGCTGCATGGTCAACGTCAAAACCAAAGCTCTGCAGTAACATACAAGCCGCTTTAGCAGCCGTAGGGTTATCTTCAACCAAAAGCAGCTTTTTGGCAGTCCCCCCTCTTTGCGCAACCGGTTCCTTTGTGTTGGCCATTGTAATCTGCAAATCCGATGCATCTAAATGACTCTTATCGGCAACCTTTGTATAGTGACGTTGCTTGTTTGGTGCCTGCTGAGCAATAGCAAGTGGAAAACTACAAGTAAATGTTGTACCTTCCCCGACGGTACTAGCAAACTTAATCGAGCCGCCCAGTTCATCGACAAAGCCTTTTACTATTGATAACCCAAGACCTGCGCCAGGTTTGTTGTCTTCGTAAGAGGGTAAAACTCGCTCAAACCGTTGGAAAATGCGTTCTTTTGCTTCGTCAGGGATCCCAATGCCAGTATCTTTAACCTGAATAATCAAATTACCTTGCTCATCACCATCTGGCTCAAAATCGACATTGATCGTTACACCACCATCATTTGTGAATTTCATCGCATTGCCAACCAAATTCAGTATTGTGCGGTGTACCGCCTCTCCATAGCCTTTTAGGTAAGTTGGAACGCGTTTAGATAGGTGGCTTTGCAGAGATAAATTGCGGTTAATAGCCGCTGGCTTAAATAAAGCAAGCAAATCTTCAACGATGGTAGCCGGCGAGAACACTTCATTAACACCTAAATGGGTAGGCTCATCCATATCAACATAGTCGATAATTTGATTGAGCATAGTCAACAAACGATGACCTGCTTGATAAATAACTTCAATATTTGCCATCGTCAACAAGTCCGGCGACTTGAGCATCACTTCTGACATGCTGATAATGCCTGACAATGGCGTACGAATATCATGACTCATGTTGGCAATGAATTCAGACTTAGCTTTGTTAGCGGCTTCGGCTTGTTCTTTGGCGCGCTTTAGTTCTTCTTCGATGCGTTTTTGTTCGGTAATATCCGTCGCAAACCCTGTTACACCGTAGCACTCACCCTCAGCATTAATGATGGGAAATCCGCGATCAAGGATCCAGCGTATTTCACCATCGGGCCGTACAATGCGATAACTCTCATCATAGCGGGCATTGGAACCTAACTCTGCAACGCGATCACGCATAACCGTAATTGGGTTATGATCGTCGGCATCCTCAGGATGAAGGTAAGTGATCCAAAGTTCCGGATTGGCATACAGCTCCTCACGAGAGCGGCCCCAGATTTCTTCGTAAGCGGGACTAATGAATTCAATTTTTTCGAAGTCAGGGCTGCTGAGCCAATACACACTCGAGCTTTTTTCGGAAAGTTTAGCTAGGAAGCCGCCGATGTCATCTAAGGTCATTTTGTTATCAATAGCCATTCCAACCTCCTTATTCGTCAATCTCTGGAGCCCCTGTGTTATAACAGCCATTTTTCTGGTAGGATTGGGACTGTACAGGATATTATCGCCTTTTTCAAGGGGAAGAAAATGATTAAATTACCGAATGGCTGCGATGCGGGCTCAACAGAGCGCATCATGTTACTCTCTCTTTGGGCTAACTATCTTAACGATCACAATGAAAGTGAGCAACCCGGACAAAAACCCGCAGAAATGGCCTTTGCCGGGATGGGAAAACCAACCTACCCCATTAATCCCAATGTCGTTAAAGCAATGTTAAATTACTGGAGTCAAATACTACCTCGCGCAGAGCAAGCAAGACAATTAATTACCGACGAAAACAATCAAAATGCTGAACAACGAGATGCCATTGCTGAGTTGAATGCTGTTTCTGACTACGGCGACCCTCAAGGAGAGTATGCAGCCCGTGATCAAATGGCTAAGGCACTTTCCTTTTGGTACCCCGACGCCAATTTAAAGGCCCAAGATATTTTATTCACTTGTGGCGGCGCAGGTGCCTTGTCAGTAGTATTTAGGGTTATCAGCCGCATGTACCCTCATTGCCGGATTGTCACACCATCGCCCCACTATAGCCTCTACGCTGGGCCTCGCGGCTTAAATCATCTACACCCAATACCTGTACTCGATGCACCAGGCTATCGCCTCACCGCTGAATTACTTGAGCAAACTATCGAAGAGGCCTTCCATGAAGGGCATCAAGCGATTGCCGATGGTGTACATTACAAAAAAGGCAGCCTACCCTATGTGTTCTTGCTATGTGACCCGAGTAACCCTTTGGGGACGTTAATTCACCCTGACGAAGCCGAAGCAATTGCCGATGTACTCAGAAAATATAAACACATGCTGATAATACTGGATGAAGCTTATGCTGAGATGTGCTTCAGTAACAAACCCCACTCATCATTGCTGAAAGTAGCCCCCGATCTCAAAGACCGTATTATTCTCATGCGTTCTGCAACCAAGGCACTATCTTCTGCTGGTGAACGAATGGCTGTAACAGTCACCACTAATGCCGATTTGATGTCTGAGTTAATTCAAGAAAATATTGACAACTACGGCCATACACCGAAGTCATTACAATTCGCATTTGCTGAGGCAATGACGCAACTTGATACAGAAGAGCTGAATAAACTCTCTCAGTATTACTCTCCCCAAGTTAAGCTGGTAAAACAACGCCTAAAAGATATGGGCGCTGAGTTACCTGATCCCAACTATCAAGTTGAAGGTACATTTTATATTCTTACTGATCTGAGTGATCTCTATGGCATACCCATGCCTGAATCTACCAAGCAAGCCATTGAACTTAATCAAACGGTTCAAACAGACGAAGACATTGCCTACTACCTATTATTCGTTGACAGAATCATGATCGCACCCTTATCATACTTTGGTTGTGACCCTCACATTGGCTACCTGCGTATAACCTGTAGTCTGGGAGATAGGTTGCTCACCGAGTTAATGGACCGCCTAGAACATCGCTTAACTGAAGCACGTTTAATCAAACGCCAACGGCTGTTAAAGCAGTATAACTTTCTCCTTGATAGACTCAAACTTATCTCAACCACGGATTATGAAACTCATTTTGCTGAGTACAGCAAACATGTCGCTGAAAATATTCAAAGTACCGCTCTTAGCGCGCTTGCCCTAAAAACCTTAAACCACAACCTACAACGGGAAGTTGTGAAGCTTGCCTCAATGGTTCTATCGATGGAGCAACCCAAAAAGATTGCTTAGTAGGACTGGCATAGTAGCGTTTTGCAGCGCTTACTTAAAACCGACATTCCGCAGCAGTCTCTTTTTGCGCATAAAAGGGTAAAATCTACAGGGCTTACGAAAACGAAGCTAGGCGACTCGCTCAACGAAGCATAGCGCGTTTTGCGTGAGTCCTGTTTTAGTTCTTCATCCCTTCGAAAAAATTCTTGACCTTATCAAACCACGAGCGCTCACGGGGGCTGTGGTTTTTCTTGTCTTTCTTTAGCAACTCATCAAACTGTTTGACCAGTTCTTTTTGTTCTTTGCTTAAATTGACTGGGGTTTCTACTGCAATATGACAGAGCATGTCGCCACTGACATGACTGCGAACCGAGCGCACCCCTTTGCCGCGTAAGCGGAAGACTTTGCCGGATTGTGTCTCTGCTGGGATTTTGAGTTTCACCCGACCGGATAGGGTCGGCACTTCGATCTCACCACCTAATGCGGCGGTAACGAAGCTAATCGGCATTTCACAATGCAAGTCACTACCATCGCGCTCAAAGATAGGGTGTTGTTTAACACTGATGTGGACATACAAATCACCCGCAGGTCCCCCCTTAGGTCCAGCTTCACCTTCCCCACTCAAACGAATCCTGTCGCCATCATCCACCCCGGGTGGGATCTTAACGGATAAGGTTTTGGTGTGGCGTACCCGACCTTGGCCTTGGCAATCACCACAGGGATTTAACACCACATAGCCTGAGCCTCGACAATCGGGACAGGTTTGTTGCACGGTAAAAAAGCCTTGCTGCATGCGCACCTGACCATGGCCACCACAAGTAGTACAACTTGTCGGTGTTGAGCCTTTGGCAGCACCACTGCCTTTACAACTATCACAGCCCACAAGGGTAGGCACTTGTAATTCCATATCGGTACCCAAGACCGCTTCTTCAAGGCTAACTTGCAAGTTATAGCGTAAATCAGCACCACCTTGAACATGTTGAGCACCGGGCCCACGACCGCCAAAGATATCACCAAAAATATCGCCAAAGATATCAGAGAAGCCGCCGGGACCGTGACCTGCACCAGCGCCCATGGAGGGATCAACGCCAGCATGACCGAATTGATCATAGGCCGAGCGTTTTTGAGCATCACTTAATACTTCGTAGGCTTCTTTGATTTCTTTGAATTTTTCTTCAGAATTTTTGTCGTCAGGATTACGGTCTGGGTGATGCTTCATGGCTAAGCGCCGATAGGCTTTTTTGAGCTCAGCTTCGGTGGCGTTTTTATTCACCCCCAGGGTTTCATAGTAATCTTTTTTGTCTGACATTGTTTTATCCTAACTAGAAAACGGGAAGCACAGTGTACTCCCCGTTTTTGAATTATTGCTCACTCATTGAAAAGAGACTTATTCATCTTTCTTTGAGTCATCAACCTCTTCGTACTCGGCATCAACGACATCGTCGTCGCCGCCCTCGGCACTGGCTTCGCCAGCCTCGCCTTCGGCCCCTTGTTGGCCATACAGGTGCTCAGCCATCTTTGATGAAGCATCGGTTAGTGCTTTGGTTTTTTCTTCAATCAAGTCTTTGTCGTCCTTGTCTAAGACGTCTTTGAGTTCCTTGATTGCATCTTCAATGGCTGTTTTTTCTTCGGCGCTGATCTTATCACCCACATCTTTGAGCGATTTTTCAGACGCATGAATTAACGTATCCGCTTGATTGCGCACACCCACTAACTCCTGGAATTGTTTATCTTCTTCCGCATGGGCTTCAGCGTCTTGGACCATTTTTTCGATTTCATCATCGGACAAACCACTGGAGGCTTTAATCACGATAGACTGTTCTTTGCCGGTGGCTTTGTCTTTTGCTGAGACATGCATAATACCGTTAGCATCGATATCGAAGGTTACTTCGATTTGTGGCACGCCGCGTGCTGCTGGCGGGATATCCGACAAGTCAAAACGGCCTAATGATTTGTTGCCAGACGCTTTTTCACGCTCACCTTGTAGTACGTGAACGGTTACAGCGGTTTGATTATCATCAGCGGTTGAAAATACTTGATTCGCTTTAGTTGGAATCGTGGTGTTTTTCTCGATGAGTTTAGTCATCACACCACCCAAGGTTTCAATTCCCAATGACAATGGCGTTACGTCTAATAATAAAACGTCTTTCACATCACCTGATAAAACTGCCGCCTGGATTGCCGCACCAATGGCAACCGCTTCATCCGGGTTAACGTCACGACGAGGTTCTTTACCAAAGAAAGCATTCACTTCTTCGATAACTTTTGGCATCCGCGTTTGACCACCCACCAAAATCACATCGTTAATGTCAGCCGCTTTGAGGTTTGCGTCCTTTAGTGCAAGCTTACAAGGCTCAATCGTGCGTTTTACGAGATCTTCAACCAAAGACTCGAGTTTCGCTCGGGTCAATTTGATATTCAAATGCTTAGGACCACTGGCATCTGCTGTAATGTATGGCAAGTTAACATCGGTTTGTTGTGAAGAGGATAACTCAATTTTGGCTTTCTCAGCAGCTTCTTTCAGACGTTGTAATGCTAATGGATCATTATGCAAATCAATGCCAGAGTCTTTTTTGAATTCATCTGACAAATAATCGATTAAGCGCAGGTCAAAATCTTCACCACCAAGGAAAGTGTCACCGTTAGTGGCCAATACTTCAAATTGATGCTCACCATCGACTTCAGCAATTTCAATGATAGAAATATCAAAGGTACCACCCCCTAAGTCATAAACTGCAACCACTGAGTCGCCGCGTTTTTTATCCATACCATAGGCAAGCGCTGCCGCCGTTGGTTCGTTGATAATACGTTTAACATCAAGACCGGCAATTTTACCCGCGTCTTTGGTTGCTTGACGTTGAGAGTCATTAAAATAAGCAGGAACCGTAATAACGGCTTCAGAAATTGTTTCACCGAGATATTCTTCGGCGGTTTTTTTCATCTTGGCAAGCACTTGGGCAGACACTTGTGGTGGTGCTAATTTTTCGCTACCTGCTTGCACCCAAGCATCACCATTGTCCGCTTCAATAATCTTATAAGGGACCATGCTTGCGTCTTTTTGCACAACCTTGTCTTTGTACTTGCGGCCAATTAAACGCTTAATCGCAAAGAGGGTATTATCAGGGTTAGTCACCGCTTGACGTTTGGCAGACTCACCGACTTTGATCTCTGTCTTGCCCGACTCTTTATCATCAATATAAGCGACGATAGACGGCGTGGTACGACGCCCTTCGCTATTCTCAATAACCCGCGGCTTGTCGCCATCCATGATGGCCACACAGGAATTGGTTGTACCTAAGTCAATACCGATAATTTTACCCATTGTTTACTTTCTCCACAGTTAGTTGTCTGATGTTTCCTAGATAAGGGCTGTTGGGCTAATTTCAAGAGCCCGAGCCCTAAATCCACTTATTGTTGCGCCACTATCACGCGCGCCGCCCGAATAACCCGGCCGTGTAGCGAATAACCCTTCTGAATAACCGTGATCACAGAGCCTGGTGCGACCTTATCGTCTTTCACCATGGACATGGCTTCGTGCTCATCAGGGTTAAACGGTTCACCCACAGGATTAATTTGAGTAATTGAGAATTTTTCCATTAAATTCAACAACATAGTCATGGTTAGCTGCATACCTTCGCGGATGGCTTGAACAGAAGCATCCTCTTCACCACTGGCATCTAAGCCCTGCTCCAAGCTATCTACCACCGGTAGCAAGTCCGTCACGAACTTCTGCAAGGCAAATTTATGGGCATTACTGATATCCCGGGCCGTACGATTACGCATATTCTCTAGTTCAGCCAAGGCTCGAAGCATTTGCTCACGGTTGTTTTCAGCCATTTCCAGGGCTTCAACTAGCTTCTCTTTGACGGCTTCAGGGGTTAAACCGTCAATATCAAGGCTAGTCTCTTCCCCTTTGCCGCCTAATTTATCCGTTGCCGCGGCAAAAGAGTCGCCATTTTCTGGGGTATTTTCAGATTCGTTAGATGATTTAGTCATAAGTACTTTCTCCTCATGTTAGCGCTAATGTGGGGGACACCCCCACGGAATTCAAGGGGTTTAGGGGGATTTTTTGCGAGCCCGAAGTGCAGAACCTAACAATTTAGCTGTCACATCGACCGCCGGGATGATCCGCTCATAGCCCATACGGGTAGGCCCGATGACACCCAAGACCCCAACCACGTCATCATCGACATGGTAAGGTGCCGTTACCACACTGCAGTCATCAAAGACGCCATAGCCTGACTCTTCGCCGATATAGATTTGAATACCCTCGGCCTGTACACTCTTGTCGAGTAAGTGCAACAAGGTTTGCTTCTGGGCAAAGGCATCAAATAAACCCCGCAGCTGCAACATCTCTCCGTCTTGAACATAATCCAGTAAGTGATTTTGCCCGGCAACGACGACATCTTCTGTTGCGGCATTCGTATCTTCATCTAATGCTTTCTCTGCCACCTCTAGCACCGTCTGCATTAAGCTGTCTAGATTCGATTTATCCGCTGCCATCGCATCCAGTAAATTGTGACGAATAGCTGTTAATTCTTGGCCACTGAAATGGGCGTTGAAAAAATTAGCAATTTGCTGCAACTCAAACGCCGCATAATCCCGCTCCGTGTGGATGATTCGATTTTGCACATCTTGTTCATCAAATACCAAAATCACCAACACCCGCTGTTCAGACAAAGGCAAAAACTCCACATGCCGCAGCCGCTGAGGTTCTAGCTTTGGCAAGGTCACAATCCCTGCCAATTGGGTGATACCGGACAATAAAGAAGAGGCTGATTGGATCAATTCCCGAGGATCCTGATCCGGGGTTAACTGAGCTTTGACATCTTCCAGCTGGGCCGGCAATAAAGGCTTAGTCGTGAGCAAACTATCCACAAAAAACCGCAAGCCCTGCTGCGTCGGCACCCGCCCAGCAGAGGTATGAGGCGAAAACAATAAGCCCATCTCCTCAAGCTCTGCCATCACATTACGAATACTGGCCGAACTCAAACCGACTGTAGGATTTTCGGCCAATATTTTGGAGCCCACGGGCTGGCCTTCCGATAAATACTTCTCAATCAAGACCTTGAGTATGTGCTGTTCTCTTTCTTTCATTGTGGTAGTGATTTAATCATGCAAAAAAACGCCAGTGTAGCCTATTGTGACGGGATTGAAAATGCTATAGTTCTAGACATTCCTAGAGCAACCAATGTGGCAACGATTGTGGCAACTTCATTCAAAAACATCGGCGTCATCGGCCGTTACCGCGGATTTCATATTATCGAAACAGTTGAAGCACTGTTGGATTTTTTGCTAGCAAAAGAGTTAGTCGTCCACCTTGAAGACCAGACTGCCAATGCCCTCAATAAGCGTTATGACGTATCAACCCTCCCTCGCGATGAATTGGCCCAACAAGCAGATTTGATCATTGTGGTTGGTGGTGATGGTAGTTTGTTGAATGCTGCACTCTGCGCGTTACGGGCCGATGTGCCTGTTTTGGGGATCAACCGCGGGCGCCTAGGATTCTTGACTGATATCCGTCCCGATGAACTCGAAGCCAAAGTAGGTGCGGTGCTCAATGGTCACTACCAAGAAGAAAAACGCTTTTTACTGGACGCTAGCTTTTGGCATGAAAACCAAGCCATTGGCCAAGATATCGCATTAAACGATGTGGTACTGATGCCAGGCCACATGCCCCATATGATCGAATTTGATATTCACGTTAACGATGAATTTGTTTGCCAGCAACGGGCCGACGGTTTAGTCGTAGCAACGCCGACAGGTTCTACGGCATATGCATTGTCTGGAGGTGGTCCGATTCTCCATCCAAAGCTTGATGCTATTGCGCTAGTGCCGATGTTTCCCCATAACTTGTCCAGCCGCCCTATCGTCTTAGCTGGCGACGATAAGATCGAAATCAACATCAAACGTGGACTCGGCCAATCTCCCAAAGTCAGTTGTGATGGTCGCGACAGTGCTGAGATCCCATCCCCTGGTAAGATCCTCATTCACAAAAAGCCGGAACAGTTACGCTTAATTCATCCGCTGGATCATTATTTCTTTGAAACTTTACGATCAAAACTGGGTTGGGAACGTAAATAATCATGTTATGCCATATTCATATTAAAGACTTCGCCATCATCGAGAACTTAGACTTGGAATTAAGATCCGGTATGACCGTCATCACCGGTGAAACCGGTGCCGGTAAGTCTATTATTATTGATGCCCTGGATGTTGCTCTCGGTGACCGCGCTGATAGTAAATTAGTCCGCCAAGGGGCCGAGCGCTCTGAAATCAACATTACCTTTGATGTCAAACACATTCCCGAAGCCCGCGAGTGGCTCGCCGCCAAAGAACTTAGCAATGACGATGAATTAATTTTGCGACGCCTTTTCACCGCAGAGGGACGTTCCCGTAATTACATCAATGGCAATCCCGCGACCTTACAACAAATCCGTGAACTGGGTCGCTTGTTGATCCATACCCACGGCCAACATGAACATCAAGCACTATTCCGCCGTGATGCACAACGTCGGTTACTGGATAATTTTGCCAATCATAACAAACTACTCGACGCTGTTGCTGAAATTTACCAGCATTGGCAACGTACGAATACTGAGCTGGAACAATTGCGCAACCTTGGCAGTGACAGTGGCGCGCAACTAGAACTATTAATATATCAAGCTAACGAGCTAGACCAATTGGCGCTTGCTGAAGGTGAATTAGAACAACTCCATAGTGAACACCAGCAACTGGCCAATGCGGACCGTTTAATTCATGCCTGTAATGGCGCATTGGATTTGCTGTCCGAAAACACCGAGCTCAATGCCCAGACAGCATTACAAAACGCGGCCCAGACGCTTAATGAAATCGCTGAACTTGACCCACACATCAGTAGTGCCGGCGAGATGATCAACAATGCTATTATTCATTGCGAAGAAGCCAGCAGCGAAATTCGTCATTACCTGGCCCAGGCTGGTTTAGATCCGGAGCGTTTGCACACCGTCGAGCAACGCTTGTCGCAAATTCATGATATTGCGCGCAAACACCGGGTCAAAGCCGAAGAGCTCTGCGCTCACCAAACCACATTACAACAACAACTGGATACCCTCAAAAACAGCGATGAGCGAGTACAAGAACTCTTAGCACAAGAACAAGCGCTGCGGGATGACTACCGCAAAGCCGCCAAGAAGCTCCACAATAGCCGTATTAAAGCCGCCAAAAAACTTAACCAACTCACGACAGACAGTATGCAAATGCTCGGCATGGAAGGCGGTAAGATTGCCATTGAGATTAATCATCAAGACAACAAAGAGCCCACCAATCATGGCCTAGATGCCATTGAGTTCTTGGTAGCAGCCAATCCCGGACAATCCCTACAACCCCTGGCGAAGGTCGCCTCCGGTGGTGAGTTGTCACGTATTAGTTTGGCCATTCAAGTGATCACCGCCCAATTAGAAGCAACCCCCACATTAGTCTTCGACGAAGTAGACGTGGGCATTGGAGGCTCTACTGCCGAAGTGGTTGGCAAACTCTTACGACAATTAGGCGACACGGCACAAGTCTTATGTATCACCCATTTACCCCAAGTCGCGGCCCAGGGCCATCATCACTTGATGATTGATAAATTTGTTGAGAATGATTTGACGCGCTCACGCCTGACATTTTTGGATAATGAACAGCGCATCAATGAAATTGCACGCATGCTAGGTGGGGTGAAGATAACGCAACAAACACTCGCCCATGCGGAAGAGATGCTGGCCCTCTAAAGCCACCTCTATAAATTGCTCATTTACCCTAACTCGTCGTTGCAACGATTTAGGGCAAGTCGCTAATTTATAGAGGTACCCTTAAGCCTCATCCTCTTCACACTTATCACAGATCCCATAGATAATCAGGGAATGATCCGTGATCTTAAAACCCGCACCTTTGGCAATTTTTTCTTGTTGTTGCTCTATCAGCTCATCAATGAACTCTTCCACCCGGCCGCACTTTGCACACACCAGGTGATCGTGGTGTTCACCTTCGTTAAGCTCATAGACAGAATGTCCGCCTTCAAAGTTATGACGAATAACAATGCCAGCTGATTCAAACTGCATCAGAACACGATAGACGGTAGCTAAGCCCACATCATCACCGCTATCCAGGAGGGCTTTGAAAATATCCTCCGCACTCATGTGATGATTGTCAGCATTTTCGAGAATTTGGAGGATCTTCATCCGTGGGAGTGTCACTTTTAGACCAGCTTTGCGTAATTCTTCGTTTTTTCGCGATTCATGGTTGTCCAAGACCTTCTCCTTTGGTTATGATTAGCAGCTCGAAAATGAAGTGAGACACAGCGGAGCCCTAATGCAAAAATACGTGATTGCCATTGTAATTCTTTTTTCCACCCTTGCAAGTGGCTGTTCTCACCTTCCTGTCTACCGACCTGACCGTCAACAAGGCAATATCCTCGACCAGAAAAAAGTCGACCAGCTGCACACCGGCATGACGACCAAGCAGGTCGTCTATATTATGGGCACGCCTATGTTGGAGCAAAGCGTCGACCCAGGCCGGGTAGATTATGTTTATACCTTCAAGCCCGGTGGCAAGCCCTTACAAGAGAAACGCATGACCTTGATCTTCCGTCACGGTAGATTAGTTCGCTTTGAGGGTTCAGTACAACCGGGAATGAAACCCAATGATGAACAGGCTGTGGAGCAACAAATCGCAAAACAAGTTGCCAAAGAACCGAAGCCAGTAACCCGCATGCCACATCAGCCGGAGCAGAATACCGATAGCTTACCGCAACCGTTCTAGGAAGATTTGTCGCGCTTTTTGACCCGCAAAAAGCGCGCTTCTTTGGGGTCGATGGTGAGAGGGCGGTAAATCTCAATACGATCTTTATCCCGCAATACCGTATCAAGACTGACGAGTTTGCTGAAGATCCCGACTTTATTTTCATTTAAATCAATCTCGGGGTATTTTGTCAGGATATTAGAAGCCTCTATGGCTTGCTGTACTGTTGTGCCTGCAGCCACCGTCAAGGTCAGCAATTCTTGCTCATCAGGCAGTGCATACACAATTTCGATATTAATCGCCATACACAACCTTGGCCCGTTCACTGAAGACTTCGACAAAACTATTGGCAATTTGATTGAAGATGGGACCCAACATCATACTCAGTATACGATTGCTGAATTCAAACTCCATGTCTAAAGAGACTTTGCTACCGCCGCCGTCGATATTTTCAAAACGCCAAAAACCTTCCAAATGGTGAAAGGGGCCGGAGACTAAGCGCACTTCGATCATTTTGTCTTTCTGTAAGCGATTGCAGGTGGTAAAGGCTTTTTGTAAGCCTCCCTTCGAGAGCACCAAGGTCGCACGAATTTCATCATCGGTGGCCGAGAGGATCTCACTACTCTCACACCACGGCAAAAATTCCGGATAACTAGGAATATCGTTCACGAGATTATACATTTGTTGGGCCGTATAGGGCACGACGGCTTTGCGATTAATGGTGGTTGTCATCCGATCTGGCTTCCCCTAAAATGGGGCCATATTACTGGATTTTGACTGGAGACGCCAGCACATGCCCACTTGGCTGAAGCGCACACTGAACGTGACTATCAATGGCCTGGCCCTCCTCACCCTGCTGGCAGCTGCGGGGTTTTGTGTCGTTAATGCCTGGTATAGCTATGCTGAGATTTTTTCTATTCCCTGGCTCCTCATTTACAGTCTCCCGGGATTGATTTTCCTCGGCTTATCGGTATTGATGTTCCGCCATAAGGCATTTCGCTATAGCGCCTACGGGGTGAGTATCCTGATTTGGGCGGCAACCATCAGCTTCTATTTCTACATCCAGTCAATGCTTACGATATTAGAACCCTAAACTATTGATAGCATTTTTTGCTAATACCGCTATAATCACCCTGCTATGAGTAAGAGTAATGACAAAAAAGCTGGCTCTAGTACCATCGCCGTCAACAAAAAAGCCCGCCACGAATACCATATCGAGCAGACTTTTGAGGCTGGCCTGGCGCTAGAAGGCTGGGAAGTAAAAAGCTTACGCGCTGGTCGCGTACAGTTGGTGGATAGCTATATCTTATTGAAAGATAACCAAGCGTGGCTGATAGGGACCCATATTACCCCATTAGCGAGCGCGTCTACCCACATCAACCCAAACCCGACCCGCACGCGCAAATTGTTATTACATCGCCAGGAGCTGGATAAACTCATCGGCAGTGTGGAACGTAAGGGTTTTGCCTTGATTCCACTCAAATTATACTGGAAAAAAAACCGGGTTAAGCTAGAATTAGCCCTTGCCAAAGGTAAGAAGCTGCATGACAAACGCGCCGATCTGAAAGAAAAAGACTGGCAGCGGGAGCAACAAAGGGGCTTAAAGCAACGATAATAAGGACTATTTTAATATTTTGTTAATAGTATTACCCTATCGTGCGTTGTATACTTACCTTACCAGTCCTATTTATGGGGGCGATTTGGTTTCGACGTGGATTACGAAACCTGAGGTGCATGCCGAGGATGTAGCTATCCTCGTTAAAAATGCTGCAAACTCTATAGATGCCAAAAACGATGACATCTTCGCTGGAGACTTTGCTGAAGCTGCCTAAGGGCATTTTCAACACTGCAGCCGCTTAAAAACCGGCACGGCGCCATTGCCCGGATTTGCCCGTGGGTTCGGTGTCAATGGTAAGACACATGGGATCGCGATGATAACCGTTCCGACTATCGTCGCTAAACTTTAGGAGCTCGCGGTTTGAAAACCTTGTCTCGTCAGGTCCAAACCGTTAAATTGAAGACGACTCTAAGCATGTAGAGCCAAGGGCAGAGGATTTGCGGACGCGAGTTCAATTCTCGCCGCCTCCACCATATAACCCTTTGATTTTAAAGGATTTTTTTCACAACCCTCATCGGAGAGTACCCATAGAGTACCCAAATGGGTACTTTTTTTGTCTTTAGAGAATATTTAAAGCATCGTAAGCGTCAATTCATTTAACCATAAGTATCCCCTACTCTTACTAATGCAAAAAAATGTGAACTGCCAAATACTCTCCCTGTCTAATCAATTGTAGAGAACGAATAATAACAACTCCTTTGGAGGAGGTTTTATGAAAGGCCAAGTAATACAAGTTAACGGTGGTCCTGATCCACATTCATACGGTAAGCGTCAATTAACCAACCCCCTATACAACCCGAAAATTTAGCCCACACTATCCCCCGAACGATTAACAACCTAGGGGGAGCAATGAATCCAGAGACAGCAGAGAAAAAACATCGCTTGAGCGAGACTGAGTGGCGCGAGCTGTGTGCAGAGTGGGAGCGC
>PAPY01000005.1 GCA_002709565.1 Legionellales bacterium
CCGGTTACCACAGAAACTTTACTCATATTCACTCTCCCAAGCGTTTCGAGTCGACATCGATGGCTCATTATACGGGTTTTTGGGGAAAGGTTAGGCGATGCAGCCATCTGCTTTTAAAGGCATATAACAATGCGTTCGAATCACTTAACAACAGCACCACCTTACGCTGTCGAGAAAGCACTAACGACCTTTGGCCATAATTTACGAACAGCCAGACTACGTCGCAATTTAACCATTCAAGAGGTCGCTGACAAAATTGACACAGGCCCCCGTGCGGTTATGGACGCTGAAAAAGGCAAAATCTCCGCCGGCATTGGGACTTACATCGCCTTATTATGGTGCTTTGACTTGCTTGATGACTTATACGATGTAGCAAATCCCGATAATGACAAAGAAGGGCAAGTACTCGCCGCAGCATTTGGGCAAGAGTATGGCCGCGAGCGCGCCCGCGAGAAAGGAGGCATAATCGATGACGACTTCTGATTCACAAGAATGCTACGCCTACATAACACTACCGGGGGAAACTACGCCAATTACCGCCGGCCGTCTCACTGTCACGCTCGATTTTTGCTAGATAAAGATCAAAGCCAAAACCGATTAGAAGATATAGAAAAGACGATAAAATCCCAGTGGTACAATACTGCACGTTCAGTGGGTGTCAGTGAAGCTGACTGCCAGAAAATAGCAACAGCTTTTGCTTATCCGGGGTTTTATACCGAATAAATATGCTATTCTCTTAATAAAATATCTTATGCTAGCCGACTAATTACTTCTTCACCGATTAATAATGAAGCGGTCGCCGCAGGGGAAGGGGCGTTACAGACATGCAGACAACGCTTGGTTTGGATAAACTCAAAATCATCCACCAACTCGCCATTCTTGCGTAATGCCTGAGCGCGGATACCTGGTGTCACACGATGGAGATCATCTAATTCAATCTCAGGAATGTATTGTTGCACTTGTGCTAAGAATGCTGCTTTGTTAAAAGACCGCTTAAACTCAGCAAATCCTTCGCGGTAATATTTTTTGGCGAGGTGCCAAAAGCCTTCAAAGCTTAAGGTTTCCCAGGCATCTCTTAAATCAAATGCCAATTTGCTGTAACCCTCACGCTTAAGGCTAAGTACCGCATTGGGGCCAATTTCCACGGTACCATCCATCATGCGGGTAAAATGCACTCCCAAGAATGGGAAATCAGGATTAGGCACTGGGTAAATTAAATTGTTGACTAAATATTTTTTGTCTTCATTAAGTTCGTAATACTCGCCTCTGAACGGGATAATTTTCGAGTTTGGAAACACACCCGCCATCTTTGCAACTCTATCACTTTGCAAACCCGAACAGTTAATAATAAATTGGGTTTGATATTCTTTTTTGAAGGCTCTAACGATAATCGCATCGGCGGTTTTTTCGATCTTTTTGACTTCAGTATTAATGTGAATTTCGCCGCCGGCTTCCATAAAAATTTCGGCAAACTTTTCGGTTAAGGCTTTGTAATCAACAATACCCGTGGCCGGTATATGCAATGCAGCTATGCCTTGCACATGAGGTTCGATAGCTTGCAATTCATCTGCGTCAATTTTATTGATGGTTAAACCATTAGCTTTGCCCCGTTCATATAGTTTATCCAAGGCTGGCAATTCATCCTTATTGAGGGCAACCACAACTTTGCCACAGACCTCGTGAGGGATCTCATGTTCTTGGCAAAATTCAACGGTCTTACGACATCCCTCAGTTGCGAGTTTCGCTTTCAAGCTACCAGGCTCATAATAAAGACCAGAATGAATAACACCACTGTTGTGGCCGGTTTGATGATAGGCAAGAGAGTCTTCTTTCTCAACGACAATGATTTTTTTGTCTGGGTATTTTTGCTTGAGTTGCATCGCCACAGACATACCAATGATGCCGCCACCAATAATTAAATAATCGTACATTTATCATCCAATATCGTTAACTCCCCATTATCGAGAGGATACCACAATCGAATGACAAATCCGCTCATTTGGTACTTTTGTCATGCTGTATTAAAATAGCCGCAATTATTGACGAGAACACTGCAATGGTCAAAAAACCCCCATCCCTCTTTAACCCCTTAACCTGGCCACTTAGGCTGATTTATCGTTTGTTGATCCCCTTGGCATGGCTGCCTTACTCCCTACAATTGCGCTGGGGCCGACGTTTAGGTCGCTTCTTACAAAAACGCATGTCCCGCTCCGTTAATGTTGCTGATACCAATCTACGCTTATGCTTCCCCAACATGCCTCAAACCGAGCGTCAAGCCCTGTTAGACAAGCATTTTGAGGCCCTCGGCATTAGTGTATTTGAAATCATCATGGCCGGCTATATCCGCAAAAAGCCCCTCAAAAATCTCCTTCATTCCGTCACCGGCTTCGAACACATCGACGAAGCCTTGCAACAGGGCAATGGCGCGGTACTATTATTCCCCCATATGATGTCCATTTACCTTGCTGGGCGGCTGTTGCTAAACTATTCTCCCCACCCATTTTCCCTGATGTACCATACGCCTTCAGAGCCTATTCTCAATGCTCGCATGTGGCGGATATTGAATAAATACACGGATAAAGTCTTCACCCGGGATGACTTTAAGGACATGCTGCGCCATCTGAAGAATAACAATATCGTATGGTATGCCCCAGATATGGATTTAGGACGCAAAATGAGCGAATTCGTGCCATTTTTCGGAGTGCCCGCAGCCACCTCGGTGGCCACCACCAAGGTAGCAAAGATCACCAAGGCAAAAATTATTCCTATCGGTTTCAAACGACGTGATGATGGCAAAGGCTATGATATTGCTATTCAGCCGCCTTTACCTGGCTTCCCATCAGGAGACGATAGGGCCGATGCATTGCAAATCAACCAGGCTGTTGAAGCCATTGTTAAGCAAGCCCCCGAACAATACCTGTGGGTCTACAAGCGTTTCAACACCCGCCCCCAAGGTGAAGAAAAAGTGTACAAGAAGAAACCTGCCACTGCTAACTAATTGATATCTAATAGGGTCTGAGCTACGCTTAAGCAATAGAGTAACGACAAGGATCTACGATGTTACGACTCATACAAGCACTTCTATTCACCACCCTGGTATTAGCTGGCAGTAGTGTATTTGCCTTCAGTGTGGTGAATAACACCGACTGGCCTATCAAAGTGATTGGTTACGACCAACGTCACAAAGTCTTCGAAAGAACGTACCAAGCTGGTGTCCAAGGCGAAAAGTATTTACCGCAACGCCCCATTACCTTGTTTGCGTGTTATGTTTCAAAAGTCACCGGTAAATGTATTTCAAATGTTGCCTCATGCACATCTAGCGAGCATGGCTATCAAGTCGCACGAGGCCATTGCAGCTTAGATACCTATAGCCATGAATGTCGCAGCCGACCACGAGTACGCTGTCAACAATACCTCGAGCCGCAGCCGCCGACTATTCTTTCGATGCTGGAGTAGTTTGTTTATCAAGCTCAAGCTTTCGGGCAATTACATCATTGTCGCCAACATGGCGCCCTGATTGTAATACCCCAGCAGCAGGAAAGTCCCGCGCGCCAAAGACTCGAAAGTTACTGTCGTGACTCATGCAACTTTGGGAAATGGTCGGCCAAATGTGATCCCCTAAGAATAATTGATCGGCACTACGCACCCCTTGATAGGGGTTATAACTAAAACCTTTGAGCAATTCTGTTAATTCCGGCAAGATACCAGCAACACCACCCCAAAGTCCTGCCAACATCAAATCACTGTGAGACGGATAATCACGCATCAGATGAAAGTATTTGTCGGACTGCAACCACTCATCCACCGCCACCCGTTCACGGACATTCACACAAGCATCACAATCACGAATCAGGAACCTATCAATGTTTTTGTCATTCATCACTAAAAAACGCCAAAACAACGCATCCGTAGGCCGTTCAGCTTTGGGCATAGTAATAATTTCAGCACCGCGGTAAGCAAGTTGTTCAGTCACCTCTTTGGGTACTGATTCACTGCAATAAAAACGACAACGCCAGCCCGGGTAAATCACCGGTGCCATATCGGCATTCTGTATCGCACCGATATGATACAGCGGGTACTTGCCAAATAAGGTAAACGCAATAATATTACGTTCAGGTTGCGTGCCATCAAAAGGCTTTGGTGGCGAGTCTGGCAAGGGATAAACCGTTGCATTCTCTCGCGCCTGCTGGTCGCGTAAAGTCAATGCTCGCTCACCATATTTACGTGTATTTTCCCGGTCTTCAATTTTGCCATACGCATCGGCTAATACTGAAAGCGTCACTAAATCTTCTGGCGCTTTCTCTAACGCCTTGAGGCAATAGGGTATGGCTTGTTCAGCTTCACCGATACGTAACAAACTAATACCAAGATTTTTGTCGATAAGTTGATAATTTGGATCTTGGGCATGAATATAGCGGAAGATCTCCGCCGCCTCAGGATAAGCTCGCTGCATGAAGTAATAAAACCCCAAGCCATGCATATCATGGAGGTTTTGTTTGCCGGTGGCATCAACAATTTGCTGTTGAACCTGCACTGCTTTGGAGAAATTTCCTTGCTTAAATGCAGCTTGGGCTTGTTGACGTAATTGTTCTAATTCACTTTCATCCATAAAAGACCCACACTTGTTACTTCGTTACCAGAATATCTTCCATTATTAAGTATTCTAGATCAGATCCATAAAACATGTTCAACGCATCAGTGGGGGAGCAAACCATAGGCTCACCACGGCGATTTAAGGACGTATTGAGCACCACGCCATTACCGGTATGCTTTTCTAATGCCTCAATCAGGGCATAATAACGCGGATTTGTGTCTTTACTCACCACCTGGGCCCGGGCCGTGCCATCTTCATGAACAACTTCCGGAATACGGGCTTTCCAAGATTCTGCCACTGGGAATGTGAAGGTCATATAAGGTGCTGGATGCTCGGTTTGTAGGATTTCCGCCGCCACCCGGTCCAACATACTGGGACAAAACGGCCGCCAACGCTCACGGTATTTGATTTGTGCATTGATTCTATCCGCAATACCCTTGTTGCTCGGGTCACCTAAAATACTGCGATTACCCAGTGCCCGGGGGCCAAATTCCATCCGGCCTTGGAACCAAGCGACGGGATTGCCGGCCGCTAAGAGTTCCGCCGCTGTTTCGCTTTGGTTATCGACTTTTTGCCATTTGGGTTTTTCCGCGTGTTGTTCACAGGCGGCAATACAATCATCTGAGGTATATTCCGGCCCCAAATAGACATGAGCTTGGCGCTGACATTCATCGCCTAGTTCATTAGCTACATAGGTTGCTGCACCTAAGGATGTGCCAGCATCATTGGCGGCAGGTTGGACAAAGAGTTCTTTGACATCAGATCTCGCAATCAATTTTTGGTTGAGTTTGACATTCAGTGCCACACCACCGGCGAAACAAAGTTTGCCGGTTTGTTTCAGAATATCGCCGAGATAATGATCCACCATTCGCAGGCTCACTTTCTCCAGCATTTGCTGCAAACTTGCTGCATAGTGGATATAGGGTTCGTCAATTTCATCACCTTCGCGCTTCGGCCCTAACCATTCAACAAGTTTTGGACTAAAATAATATGCTCTGCCATTTTGTTTATAACGGCGAAGCCCCACTGTGTTGACGTACTGGGTATTTATGCGAAAGCCACTGTCATCGTAATCAATCAAACGGGACAAATCATACTTTGTCGGATCACCATAAGGCGCCATCCCCATGACTTTGAACTCACCATCAAGCATTTCAAAGCCTAAATACTGGGTCAATGCCCCATAAATACCACCGAGGGAGTCAGGGTCGTAGAACTCCTTGAGCTTGTGGATTTTGCCATTCTCACCATAACCAAAAAATGATGTCGCATACTCACCCTTACCATCAAGGCCAAGAATCGCAGTTTTTTCATTAAAACCACTCAGGTGATACGCACTGCTGGCATGAGAAAGATGATGCTCGACAGGAACAAATTTAGTTCGTTCCGGATTAAAGCCTAAGTCCGCAAAAAACTGCATAGCTTTTTTGTAGTTACGGCGATAGTGGCGATTACCATTAAATAATGCATCTAGGGCTCTATCTGGTGCGTACCAATAGCGTTTAGCAAAATGCCATCGGGCGGGACCAGCAAGAGAGATCGGTGCAAACGGAAACGCAATGGCATCAATATCATTTGGTGTAAGGCCTGCTTGTTGTAAACAGAACTTTGCCGCCTCATAAGGAAAGTGGCCTTTTGCATGTTTATCACGGATAAAACGCTCTTCTTCTGCAGCCGCTACTAATTGTCCATCCACCAATAACGCCGCAGAAGCATCGTGGAATACGGCACCGGAGAGTCCTAAGATCTTCATAGGGGTAAATTCCTCTGGTTAAATTGTTCTATAAATAATTCTTGGATCGCTGGTTCATCTGACCAGTTCGCTAAGAAACGCTGGATATCCTTCAGAAGGGCTGCCTTTGCCAGATCTTTATCCTTGTATTCTTGTAAACTATCCAAATCTAAGACATAAACTGCATTGTCGCACCAAATAAAATTCAAATGCTTGGTATCACCGTGGCTAATTTGAGCCTTAGCAAAACTATCAAATATCAATGCTATATTCTCAGCAACATCGTATTGCTTATCATCCGCTTCAGAAAAATATTCCAATAAGCGGGGGCCCGGGCAGAATTCAGAGATATAGTAACAGGTGCCTTTGAATGGCCCCCAACGGCGTTCTATCATCGCAACGGGTTGCGGAGTGTGCACACCGATGAATTTCAACATATGGGCATTACGCCATGACTTCCACGCCCGAGATTTAGTCACAGCCCGCTTCAGTCGGTGCATCAAGCCTTTGATGTTATAACGCTTAATGACATAGGTTTTGTTATCAATCCTGGCCTTAACTAACGTGGCCGAACGGCCTGACTTAAGAATATCATCTTCTCCTGCATTAGCGATAATCTCATCAAGGTTTAATAGCAATGGTTCTATATGATCCTCAAAACCACGGCTCAGTACACACTGTTGCCGCCATGACCGTCGATAGACAAAGGGTGTAGACTCACGGAATATTTTCTGTAAATATTTCTTTTTGCGATACTGACGCTGCTTTTGCGTGCCTTCCAGCAACGCTTGTGTATCAGCTCGGTTGTGTTCAAGACCACGACTATCGCAATAGAGTTTATAAAATCCCGGGATCAGAAAATCATTACTTGCTGTGAATTGGGCAAAAAACAATTGCAAATTCTCAAATATATCTTCTTTCGATAAGGTCCATTGCGGCAAGAATATTTCATCACCATCGATGGCATATAGCGTATTTTCTGCCAGCAAAAAATTATCCAAATGCAAGTCTCTTTGGAGGATATTCTTTTGGTGCATCTCAGCAATCGTTATCACGGTATGTTCGAATACATCCAGGTTATCGCTAATTAACTGATTGTTATCAACATAATCCGATAATGGTTTGGCAGCCTCTATATATTCGTACACATTAATAAATACATCATTCGTATCACTCGCCCCCTGATACAAGATCATCGGGGTGCTAATCTTAGCTTGTCTTACTATGCGTATGCCTTCTTTATCACGACGTTGATCACTTTCAGCAAAAAATAACTTGGCCACGACTGTTTGACCATTAAAATCCGCTAGCATTGTTAATCGTTGCTTGGGCAAACACCGTAGCAGAGTATGGCAAACAAGAGGTGAAACTTCATCTGCTAAGGCCAACACGAAGGGTAAAGCGATATCACGCCCTTGTTGTAATAGGTCTGTTTTGTTAACGGTGGTTGGCTTCATAGGCTCGCTGTTTACGTTGTTTTTGCTGCAGTTTGCGCTGATAACGGCGCTCTAATTGTTGCCATAATCCTTTATCTTTCGGTGTCAACTTATCTATCCCCAAATAATATTTATAGAATCGTAATCTGTCGCGGGTACTCCAACCCTCCGAGTGGCGATTCAGTGCATGTAGGTCCCGCAAGCGCGCCCGATCGGGGCGCCATTTTAGCATTTCTAAGTCAATTAAGCGAAATGAGGCATCATCCTCTGTCAACTTTAAAAAAATATGATAGTCATGTAGGCAACCATGTTGTAGGCCATGGTCATGCATAGTACGCACAATCTTCGCAAGTTGTTCGAGTAGGCTATGGCGTGTATCACGGCAAGGCATTTGGCTGGCTCGCCACTGGGCCATCCATTGATCCAAAGATTGATAATCCGTTAATGCTACGGTTAATAGTAATCCACGGTGGCTGTCTTTAGTGCAACGGGTGGCAAAATAAACCGGCGTAATCACCGGTACCCCGGCTTTTTGGCAGCGCAAAATATTTTTCATTTCACGCTTCAAGGTTAACTCACCCTTAATGGGATGACATAAGGTACGGTGAAAGTGATTGTATTGGCGTTTTAGATAAACTTCAGCGGTCCCGCCAGCAGGATGTTGTAACACTACTTTAGCAACACCACTAAAGCCGCCACGACGCTGATTCGGTGCTTCGACCCATTTTACCGGCAAATGCCAGAGCGCCTCAAAGTCTTTGAGACCATTATGAGCAAGAATTACTTGCCAATCAGGATTTATCATGTCTTTCGTCATTGGCGTTTCTTAGCGAGTTTGCGCGCTGTGCGCTTGTTAATCTGTCGAGATAATTTCTTGCCGTAAGCATTCAGCGTCTCAGTCCCCAGATACTTAGTCAAAAAACGCTGTCTATCATCAGGACTAGTCCACCATTGCGAATAACGGTGCAGATTACAGAGATCACGAACGCTGCGCTGGAATCGCAGTGGCCACTGTCGAGCTTTTTCTAAATCAATAAAGCGCACATCGATATTTGTCTTATCAGTGATTTTAATGAAAATATGTTTAGGATACAGACAACCATGGCGTAGCCCTTGTTGATGCAACTGACGTACTACCAGTGCTACATTATCAATGATGGAATGGCGTAAAGAGCTATCAATATCGCTTGCTGAGTTATTATCAATGAAGTCTTGCAGCGATGTATACTCCGTTAGCGCTTCTGTGATCAGAATAGCCTGTTGATTGCCGTTCACCCTGCGCTCACCATAATATACAGGTGTCAGAGTTGGCAGTGCTGCCGCTTTGAAGCGTTTGATATTGTCGATTTCTCGCCTAAATGTGGGTTGGCCCTTAAATGGATGACATAAGCTTTTAAACACATGATTCTGTTGCCGCTTAATATACAGGGTTTTTGTTTCGCCATTGTCTAGTTGCAGAGTTAGCGTGCCAACACCACTCCAACCGCCACGGCGATCGTTGGGTTCCTCAACCCATTCGGCTTGGGCTTCCCAGAGTGAATGAAAATCTGGATAACCATTTGCAACCAAGATGTCTTCCCAATGTGGGGCAATAGTCGTCTTCATGCTCATTCCCTCCCCGCAAAAAAGGCTAAAACTTTACGAATAATACGCTTGTCGTTTTTATTCAAGCGCTGAATACCTCTGTATTCAAGATAAAAGCGTAAACGCATGGTGCGAGATAGTTGATATTTGGCAACTTTATCGAGACAGGCCAAGTCTTTGATGATACCCCGCGGCAAGAATGGCCAAAGGGCTTTGCGTCCCGCCGGGCAATCAATAAAATACACTGCCGGGATCTTGGTATTGGTAACTAAGATATTGCGCCACTTTAAGTCATTATGGACAAAACGGTTCTGATGCAAGGTATAGGTGTATTTTGCGACTTGTTTAATGATGCTCAGCAACCAGTCTTTGTCTCTTAGGCGTGGATCATTGTTGCGTGCCAAATTCGCCAAATCATCGGTGTTAGAGACTTCCTTAGTCACCAAGATCCCAGGCTTGCATTTGCGTGGGATACGGCTCTCACCAAAGGCAATAATCTCTGGCGTTGGAATATTCAACTCACGAAAATGCCGAAGATTACGCCATTCACGCCGTGCGCGGCTCGTGCCAATATATTTACGCAAGTTTCGCCCAGCACGAAAATAATGTTTGAGGTAATAGTGTTTGTCATTAAGGGTAAGTTTCACAACCCGGTTCATTTTATTGTTTGCTAATTCTTCGCCATCTGCTTTGCAAGCAATGGTAAAGTTCGGAAAACGCTTAGCAAACTCACTGTCATGATAGTCTTGGTTGATCCACCAAATTGTCCTCATGCCAACCTCCCATGCGCTGCTAGGGTTTGTTGGAACTCATTATCAAGTTTCAGCGCACGGCTAGCGACTGCCCGCCAAAAGGCGACATCTTCGTACAGGGTACGTCGCAATGACTTGCCCGTATAGCGCTTCATAAAACGAAAACAATCTCGCTTAGTCAATCCAATATGCAAAGCAGAAAAATACAGTCCACCCACATCTTTAACACGCCATCGTAGTGGTAAGCATTGACGCTGTTGTGCGCGGTGCAAATCAATCAGGTAGATGGTCGGGCCTGATTGTTCAAGGGATGATTTATCAAGAATAAAGTGACAAAGGTATAAATCACGGTGATTAATGCCATTATCATGTAATTGCTTGGTGATTGCTGTGACCTTATCCAATAACTGTTGTTTCAAAGCAAAGCTCGGCGGCTTCTCACCCCAGGTTGCACATAATGTTTCGAGGCTAATGATATTGCTTAATTCTTTGGTGATAATAAAAGACTGCTGCGTGGCTGGATTGACACCCCGTTTACCATATCCCACAATATCCATCGTCGCAATGCCAAGCGCATGCAAGCGTTTGATAGCATGGTATTCATTGCTGGCCCCCAGTACTGGTAAGCGCAGGGTAAGAAGATTTTTTAGAATTTCTCTCCAACCTACACCTTGATGAGTCTTGATAAAGTACCCTTGACCATCACGTTCAATGCGCACTACCCGACGATTGGCACATTGACGAAACACTTGTCCATCCAACGCCATTACTTCGTTAAAGCTGGTCTTGGTAAAAGGAGCAGATAAACACAGCTGACTAGCCATTCGCTAACTCCTTGGCTTGGCCTGCTGACTCGACAAGGCTAACCACAAAATTTGGCATATCGTATAAATCTTCCGACTCACCATAAGCAACTCCCCTCGCAGACCATTGCCCTTGCTCCTCGGTACGTAGCATGTCGAGTAATTGTTGATTCATGGTTGTTTGGTCGAAGGGGGATGTGATTAACTGACCACAACCTGACTGGGTAACATGATTAGCGTAACCACACACATCCGTCGCCAGTACGGGTAGACCTGCAACAATGGCTTCTAGAATCACTGTGCCAGTATTCTCACTATAAGCAGGATGAATTAAACAATCCGCTGCAAATAAGAACCGTGGGATATCTGTTCGGCCCGGCAAAATTGTCACGTTATCCTTGATTCCAAGACTCTTTGCCATTTGAATAAAACTATCAGGCTTGTCTTGCCCAATCACCACAAAGCGAACTTGGCGCCGCAGCTCAGCTGGCAATGCTGCCACAGAACGTAATGCTCTATCTAAGCCTTTGGTCTTGAAGCCCGAACCTACCATCAGCAATAATTTATCGTCAGCATCAATACCCAGCTCTTGACGTATACCGCGACCGATGTCACGATGGTTAACTGGCGGTAGGCGGTCCCGCGCAATCCCTGGCGGTAATAAATGAAAACGCGTGGCTGGCGTATGGTAATAATCAATAAAGTCTTGTTTTTGTAAATCCGTTAAGTGCAACACGTGGCAATGCCCATCGGCTGCAAATACGGCACGCTCAAGAGCCGCTAAACACCGGTAACGCAAACTTAAGCGGGACAGGGGATGACGTAGCGTTGCCATTTTGACGGTGTAACAGGGATCTGCAGCATAATAGAAATCAAGCCCTGGCATTTTATTGAAGCCAATTACCGCAGCGTATTGCTCGGCTTGCAGGCGCGCCAACACTTGCTTAGCAAACAAATAATAACGTCGGTGATTACTTAAGGCTTTGACGTTGATCACCGTCAGTGAGGTTCCGGGAATACTATCCCCTTGCCATTCAAGGGCATAAATATCGACTGTATGCCCCCGTGCTAAACATTGCTCGATAATATGCTTAAAATCACGCTGCAAACCGCCATAGGGGAAGTATTTAAAGAGACAAAAGGCTAATCGCACGCCAAAGCCTCCCGCAATCGTTGCCAGACTGCCAGTGGCGGCAGACGCATAAAGCACGCCGGCTCAACATCACGCGGCCCTTTGTAGGTACAGCTTTTTTGTAGGCAAGGCGCGCAAGAAAATTGCGCGGCTAAATGAATTTGATTAGCACCATCGGTACCGGTTAATACGGGATCTGTGGGGCCATACAGCGAAATCGTTGGCAATGCCATCGCCGCCGCTAAATGCCCTAAACCCGTATCCACGGCAACAGCCATTTTAGCATTCGCTAATACACCGGCGATTTCGGCCAGGTTCATTTTGGGTAATACGGTTGCCTTATCTGATACTGCAGCAATGCGCCGAGCTCGTTCCCGTTCTGTATCATTACCCCAGGGTAAAAGCACATTAAAATCAGCCGTGGTTGCGAGTTTGGTTAACTCATGCCAATAAGACTCGGGCCAATGTTTGGTTGCCCAGGTGGTGCCATGCAAAAATACTAAGCTATTGTCACCTATCGTTTGCTGCGGCAATTTATCCGTATCAACCCCATAGTCAGCTACTGTTTTTGGCAATTCATATCCCAGAACTTGAGAGAATAATTGCCGCGCTCGCACCACCGCATGTTGTTTGAATTCAACGGTATATTTTTTATGATAAGCCAGTGACGCAAGCCCTTCTCTGGCGGACTTGAAATCCAAACCACAGCGTAGTCCCCGCGCCATACGGGTCACCATCGCGCTTTTTATCAAACCTTGGGCATCAATGATAATGTCGTATTGTTCAGCTTTAATTTCTTGGCGGAACTGTTGCCAAGCTGCATCGCCGCGCAATGACAATGGCATTTTGCGCCAACGTCGCAATGCCACTGGGATAACCCGCTTAACCCGCGGATGCCAAGCAGGGATCTCTTTAAACGGTGCTTCAACCACCCAATCAAATTCGATATCTGGAATGGCTTTTGCTGCATCGGTCAATGCCGGTAACGTATGGATAACATCACCCATGGATGAGGTTTTTATGATTAATACTTTCATCAGGCAGCTAACTCATCTAGGGCAGTAATGACTTTGGCAGGAGCCAATTGTTTAAGACAATTCAAATGCCCCAACGGACATTCACGTTCAAAGCATGGACTGCAGTCCAAACCTTCAGAAATAATTTTGACGTTGTCATTTAGCGGTGGCGTGAACTTAGGGCTAGAGGAACCGTACACTGCTACCAACGGTCGATTAAGGGCTGCAGCAATATGCATTAATCCAGAATCATTAGTTACAACCTGTGAAGCTTGAGACATAATATCGATAGCTTCAGCCAAGCTTGTTTTACCGGTTAAATCAACACAGCGATTATCGGTCAAGGCTTGAATATCTTCTGCCACGGGCTGATCCTTAGGCGAACCTAAGATCCATACTTGCCAACCTTGGGCGAGCTTGTGTTTAGCAACATCCGCGTAATGGTATTCTGGCCAACGTTTGGCAGGACCGAACTCTGCCCCAGGACAAAGCACCAGAACAGGCTTGTCAGCATTTAAGCCGTGCTTGTTGAGTGCTACAGCTACACTATCACTTGATACTTGTAAATTCGGGCGAATTTGCGTCGCCGGCAAAGGCGTGTCAGCCGCTAAACCCAGCGCCATGAAACGCTGAATCATCAACGGTAACGCTTGTTTATCAAGGCTGCGTACATCATTCAACACACCATAGCGCATTTCACCGCGCCAACCGGTACGTAATGGAATCTTCGCGAAAAAGGGTACCAGGGCAGATTTGAAGGAATTCGGCAGTAAGATAGCTTGATCGTATTGATTGGCTCGCAATGATTTGCCTAAACGATAACGTTCCCGTAATGCCAGCACGCCATGGCCAAAGGGTAAATTTAGCCCTTGGTTAACTTCGGGCATACGCTCGAGCAGGGGTTGACTCCAGCTCGGCGCAATAACATCAATAGTAACCGCTGGGTCTTGTTGTTTTAGCAGTGTGAACAGGGTCTGGGCCATGACCATATCCCCAACCCAAGCGGGACCAACGACGAGTATGTTACGAGACCTTTTCAATGGAATACCTATTTATCGTTATCTTCGAGAATGAATTCTGCATCACAGTAGGGGCAAACCGCTTTGCCGCTGGCTTCGATAGGCAAATAGACTTTTGGGTGAGCATCCCATACCCGCATATCCTTGGTTGGGCAGGACAAAGGTAAATCCTTCGCGCTGACGTGGTAAATTCGTTTGGTGTTAGCTCGCTGTGTACCCTGACTCATTCTATAAAATCCTCTTAACTATCAATAAGTTATGCCTCAAAAAGCGCATCCCATTGGGTACAAACAAAGGCTTGTAATGCCTGGTAGTGGCCATCCTCTGGTAACCACTGTCCCTCCTGGAGGGCCGCCTCATGAACGATACCTCGGTAGCGTTTGTAGGTCCGTATTAATTCTTCCGCCACCTCATCCGTAAGCACCCCATGTTCCGATAATTGCTCCAAAATCCGGACATTATCGGAGTATTTTTGTACCCGTGGGTAATTATGTGCCCACAATAAAACGGCGTATTGTACCATAAACTCGATATCTGTTATGCCTCCACGGCTCTTTTTTACATCAAATTCGGTGGTTTTTTGTCCATTTTGGGCTTCTAGCATCTTCTCCCGCATCGACAGGACCTCTTCCCGTAAAGGCTCTCGCTCCCGGGGCTGGCACAGGACAGCTTGGCGCAGCTCGGTAAACCGCTCGGATAAGTGGGCTGCCCCGCATATCGGCCGAGCCCGGATCAGGGCTTGATGCTCCCATGTCCAAGCTTGTTCACTCTGGTAATTGGCAAACGCATCAATGTGGCTCACCAACATGCCTGATTTGCCTGAAGGTCGTAGGCGAGTATCAACCTCGTACAATTTGCCAGTCTCTGACGCAACCGTAATCAAATGAACAATGCGCTGTCCCATCCGCAAGTAAAATTCACTGTTACTCAAGGGCCGGGCACCATTGGTCATCAACTGTTGCGGCCCATCGTACAAAAACACCAAATCCAAATCCGAGTTATAACCCAACTCGATACCGCCTAATTTGCCGTAACCAATAATGACAAATTGCGCCTCAACCATCGGCCCATCTTCATTCATTGGGTAGCCATGTTTATCGATTAAGTTTTTCCAGACAATTTTTTGGATTTGTTGTAATACAACGGTAGCAATATCAGTTAAATAATCACTGACTTTCATCAGCGGTGATTTATCCATGACGTCGCTGGCAGCAACTTTCAGCACGTTAATATGCTTGAATCGTCTGAGGGCGTTGATTTGTTGCTCGTAATCATCTACCGGGATCCCTACCAAATATTGACGTAACTCTGCTAATAAATCATCTAAGGTAAGGGGGCGATATAATTTGTCTTGATCAATTAAGCCATCCAATAAAAACGGAAACTGTGCCAACAGTCGCGCGAGCCATGCACTGCCACGGCATAAATGTAACAGCAATTCTAATGCCCGGGGATTTTCATTCAATAGCGATATATACACACTGCGTTTTACGATATTATCAAGCAATGCAACTATTCTCGAGAACATCGTCTCATCATCGCCCGCACGTCCCATGAGTAACAGTAATAACGGCATCAATCCATCAAGCCGGGATTGACCTTGTGAGTCCATCGAACGCACACGGTAGCTATTTTTAAACGCTAATAATTGCTCGGCCACCATGTCTTCATCGCTAAAGCCTAGCTTGCCTAAACATGTTTCTGGCATTGCTGTAGTTAATAACTGTTGCCAGATGTTGGTTGCAAGTGATAACTGTTCAGGATCTACTGCCAAGGTTTCCATATCTGTAGCCGGTGTTACCATATTCTCAAAGTGTGCTTTTACCTTATCCCGGTGGGTATCCAGCACCCGTAAAAACACATCCCACTCCGTGAACCCCATCGAAAAAGCAATCTTTGACTGCGCCAATTCATCACTGGGTAATTCCTGGGTTTGCTTATCATCAAGCATTTGCAAATGATTTTCGGTGTTGCGAAAGAATTCATACGCTTGTAACAAATCATCTGCTATCACTTGATCTAGGCAATTTAATTTGACTAACGCTAATAATGCTGGCACCAATTCGTTGGTTTGTAAGCTTGGTTGTTTACCGCCATGGATTATCTGAAAAGCCTGCACAATAAACTCAATCTCACGGATTCCACCGGGTCCACGTTTGATATTACTGTAAAGATCTTGTTGGCGGATATCGCGATTGATAGCGTCTTTTAGATCCCGCAAACCTTCTACCACACTAAAGTCCACATAACGCCGAAAGACAAATTTTTGTAAGATGCTCTGTAGGGGTTTTGCCTGCTGTAGTTGATTGATAATACGGGCTTTGACTAAGGCGTAACGTTCCCAAACGCGACCTTGTTCTTGGTAGTAAGCTTCTACGGCATTAAAATTAATCGCCATCGCGCCCGCACTGCCATAGGGGCGCAAACGCATATCGACGCGAAACACAAAACCTTCTGCCGTGACATCATTGAGTAATTTAATCAATTGCTGACTTAAGCGCAGAAAAAACGTCTCATTATCCAGTTGTTTGCCCTGGGTCACCCCCTTGGCAGGATAAGTGAAAATTAAATCCACATCGGACGAAAAATTTAATTCCTTACCGCCAAGCTTGCCTACTGCAATGACAATTAAGTGTTGCTGACGCCCTTGGTTATCTTCCGGTATACCTAACTCTTCGGATAATAGCTGATAGGTTTTTTCGTATGCCTGTTGGATGCATGCATCGGCAAGGTTTGATAAATCAGTAATGGTTTCTTCAAGGCTAGCCCAACCACTTAAATCTCGCCAAGCAATACGCAGCATTTCGCGACGCCGAAACTCCCGCAAAATTTTGGCCGTGGTATCATAGTCCTGTTCTGTGCTGATTAACCCTGCCAACGCCGTTTGTAGATCCGTTGGCGTGTACTGTCGAGTTATTTCACCGCTGGTGAATAACTCTTCTAGCACAGCAGGGTGACGCACACAGTTTTGACTAACAAAATCGCTGCAAGCCCAGACCTTCGCCGCGCTGTTAAAAAACTCGGTTTGTTGGAGCAGCGGACTATCTTCTGCCAACACTTGTTTGACGTCGTGCCAAATAGCTTGTACCTGAGATTGGAGGGAAAGCGGTAATTGGTTAATTGGCAATTCAGCCATCGGCACAGTGATCCATTAAGTGATTAGTACCCGCTAATTTACAATGAATACCCTCTGATAACAAACGAAATTGCCCATAAGCTCAGCTTCTGCTAGCATGCGGGCACCTTCGTAGTAACTAAAATAGGCAACACACATGACTGAATCTGCACAAAAAACCCGCACAGAATCCGACAGCATGGGCACTATCGAAGTCGCCGCTGATGTGTATTGGGGCGCACAAACTGAACGTTCTTTGCACCATTTTGCTATCGGCCACGATACTATGCCTGTGGAGCTAATTTGGGCCTTTGGTATTTTGAAAAAAGCCGCTGCCCTTACTAATCAAGAGCTTGGCAAATTACCAGAAGATAAAGCCAAACTCATTACCGAAGCCGCCGATGAAGTGATTGCTGGCAAACTCAATGATCAATTCCCGTTACGCATCTGGCAAACCGGTAGCGGCACCCAAACCAATATGAATACCAATGAAGTGATTTCTAACCGCGCTATTGAAATGGCCGGTGGTACCATGGGCAGCAAAGAGCCCATACACCCCAATGATCACGTCAATATGTCCCAGTCATCCAATGATACATTTCCAACTGCCATGTATATTGCCGCCAGCAAAGCCCTCACCAGCCAATGCATTCCCGCGGTACAACGATTGCGGGATGAATTGGCCAAAAAAGCCGCCGCGTACAAAGACGTAGTCAAAATCGGTCGTACTCATTTACAAGACGCGGTGCCATTAACCCTTGGCCAGGAAATATCTGGCTATGTCGCCCAATTGGATATGGCCCTAAAAGGTATGGCCGACTGCTTGCCCGGTTTATACCAACTGGCCATCGGCGGAACCGCTGTGGGTACGGGGTTAAATACCCATCCGCAATTTGCTGAAATTGCCGCTAATCATATTGCCAGCCTGACCCATTTGCCCTTTGTCTCGAGCCCCAATAAATTTGCTTCCCTTGCCGCCCATGATGCCTTGGCCGCCGCCAGTAGTGCATTGCGTAACTTGGCAACCGCTATCATGAAGATTGCTAACGATATTCGCTGGTTAGGCTCAGGCCCTCGCTGTGGTTTAGGTGAGCTCGTGTTGCCTGCCAATGAACCCGGCTCATCAATCATGCCCGGGAAAGTAAACCCCACCCAATGTGAAGCTATCACTATGGTGTGTGCCCAGGTAATGGGCAATGATGCAGGGGTCGGTTTCGCTGCCTCCCAGGGGAACTTTGAGCTGAATGTGTACAAACCCATGATGATTTTCAATGTTATTCATTCTATTAATATACTCAGCGATGCCTGTCATTCGTTCACTGAATTCTGTGTGGAAGGCATTGAAATCAACAAAGACCGCATTGAGCATTATTTGCGTGATTCTTTAATGCTAGTCACCGCGCTTAATCAAGTCATTGGTTATGACAAAGCCGCCAAGATCGCCAAAAAAGCCTATCAAGACAACACAACCCTCAAAGAGGCTTGTGTGGCGCTGGGCTTTTTGACGGCTGACGAATTCGATAAGCATGTCAAACCTGAAGAAATGACGGCGCCGAAGTAAGGATCAATACAACAGACGATGGATGTGAAGTCCATCGTCTTTTTTTGCATTTCTTGGGCACTCCCGCTAGTATTTGTTGTTGGACCCCTCAATTAAGGACATAAGCCCATGGCTGAAAAGCATCGCCCTACCTCCGTCACCGTCATCTGTTGGTTAACCATTATTTTTGCTGGTTTATCCCTGTTAGCCACGTTATTTAGTGTGCTTGGGATCAGCATTGTCAGCCAATTCGGCATGGGCAAACCCTCCTCAATGACTGGCACATTGAGTGGTGTATTTACATTCATCATTAGCTTGGCGGGATTTATTGCCGCAATTTATACTCTTAAATGCAAAGCCTGGGCCCGTTCCATTCTTGAGACCTATTATTGGTGTGGCCTGATAAGTATGTTAGGCACCCTGGTTGTTTATATTCTTGCTATTGTCGTCTTTTCCATTGGCAGCAATGCCGGTATGGCAATGATGGCTGCTGGCGGTATGTTGATGGGCATGGCTGTACTCATCGTGCCAGCACTGCTCACGTTATTGATCATTTACTTCCTCCGCAAACCCGCAGCTCGTGAAGCCATGGACGCCGACCAAAAGATGGACGACAAAGTCAAACTCATGCGCTATTGTCTGTTTGGCTTGGTCATCTTGCTGCTGGTGATGGAATATATCACTGCATCAAGCAATCTTAATACCTTCAGTGACAAGACTGAAGAAATGAAATTACAAGCCATGTCTATCAGTGAATCAACGATGCCAGGAACCCAGGACATGCCACAAGCTGCCACCCACACAACGATGCCAGCAAAGCCTGCAACCAAGCCCGCACAATCTACGCCCACCGCAGCGCCTCAGCCACAACAACAACCCCATCAACAACCCATGGGTCATCCTGGCGCTAAACCTCGAGAAGCCCAACCAGTTACTGGACATCCTGGTGCCGAATACCGCGCAGCTGAAGAACAACAAACCATAGCCGGACAAATCAATGGCTATGTAAAACAACCTGATTCACTGCAAGCTGCTGGCCAACGAATGATGGATTCTACCCAACATTCTGGTTCTCAGGTGACCCACCGCACCCGTATGGTAAACCCTGATCAGATAATCGTTGAGTCTACGCCTGCTCAAACCGAGCCAACCATTGCAGCAGCAAGCGATAAGCCTGCTTCACAAACTGCAGCACAGGAGCTGGCACAACCAACAGAGGCCAATCAGCCTGATGTAGCACCAGCCATGAAAGTTGATGGTTCCACACCGCCGCCAATGCAACGCCCTAGCCGCGCTCAGCAACAACAGCAACAACAAACAGCAATGCAACATGTACCCGCTGAACAAATGGTTCAGCAAACTGTGGCATCATCAGCAACAGCGCAGACAACAACATCAGTACCGACGTCTAAATCTTTTATCGAGACCTATCATAATGGTGTAAATATCTTTAAACAAAAAGACTACCCCGGCGCTATTAAACAATTTGACCGGGCGCTGGCGATGGATCCCAATGTTATGGGCAAACCCGCTAACATTTATGTTTACCGAGGTTTAGCTTATGGTTACATGGGTAATTACGACAAAGCGATTATTGACTTGAAGCAAGCTCTCGAGCGTAACCCGAAAGATCAAGCCATGATCATGGGTAATCTAGGTTGGGTTTACTTCAAAAAAGGCGATTATGGCCAGTGCGTCAATTACTATAATCACCAACTGCAATTGCAACCTGATAGCGCTAATTCTTATTTAAACCGCGGTAATTGTTACGGCCGTGGTGGTGACAGAGAGCGGGGTATTGCAGATATTCACCAAGCCTGTAAGCTGGGCAACCAATCCGCCTGTAATTTTTACCAACGCTTGCGGCCTGAAGAAAAGTCTTCCATGTAAGAGGCTTAGGCAATGCAAGGTTCATTCAAGTGGCCGATGGGGCGACTGCTACTGAGTATTGTATTGATTTATGTCTTGGTTGCAGTATTCCTATATTTATTCCAACGGCAAATCATTTACCGCCCCGGCTATGGACCAACCGGTGACCATTGGGCCTTGCCTAAAGGTGAAACCATTACCTTAACCACGAACGATGGTTTATCACTACAAGCCTGGTATCGCCCAGCACAACGCAATTTACCCACGCTATTGATCTTTCATGGCAATGCTGGTGCGATTAATCTGCGGAGTTATTTAGTTACTCCTTATTTGATTCACGGCTATGGCGTATTTTTGTTTGATTACCGTGGTTACGGCGGCAATCCCGGTAAGCCAACCGAGACGGGACTGTATAAAGATGGCGAAGCTGCCGTGAATTACCTACGTCAACGGGTAAAACCTCGCTGTATCGTTTACTACGGTGAATCCCTTGGCACTGGTGTCGCAGTAGAGATGGCATTGCATTACCCGCCAGCGGCACTAGTACTACAATCACCTTACAGCTCACTTGGTGATGTGGGTAGTTATCATTATCCCTTCTTGCCCGTCAAACTATTGATGAAAGATAAATACACCAGCATCGAGAAAATCACGCGTCTTCATATCCCTGTGCTCATGATGCATGGCAGCAGTGATACGATTGTTCCTGCAAAGCTTGGTGAGCGCTTATTCGTCGCTGCCAATCAACCCAAACAATGGCAATCCTTTGAGGTTCATGGCCACAATGATATGCCATCGATGCAGATGTTCCAAGCCACTGATAAATTTTTGCGGGAGCAGGGGGTTTGTCAGTAGTGATATTTTATTTCCATGCTTTTATTGATTGTTCTCCCCAGCCAACAATGCCAACCGAGATAGATTGGTTGGTTACCAAGCTGTAAAGAGCAAGCGGAGGGTATTACCAACAGCGTAAACTTACAGTGTGGTGGTTTGGGTGAAAATGTCAGAAGTTCATCATGGCAGCGCTGCCAACGTTTGGGATCATTATTCAACTGCAAAAAATCATCCAGACTCATTGGGCCCAGGGTTATGTGTAAGCCCTGTTGGGGATGATAATAACGTTGACCCAGCATTGCCGTGTCATTAAGCCGGCAATGGTAACCAAGAGAATGTTGCTCAGTTAATGCTAACCATTCACCACGACTATCTTCAATGACGAAAGACCACGGCGCAAAGACGGATTTTAATTGTAATGCCAAGTATGGCAAGTTACGTCGGTAGTTAGTCCTCTCATAAGCTTGCACCTTATTATTGAGACAAGAGAACCGTACCAATACGTCATAGACTTGGTCATTTAGGCGAATTAAATCATCGCGTAAATCTTGATTCTTCGCTAAGGTTGCTTGGTGTAGTAAGTCCGGTGACAGTGGTGAGCTAACGCCCACAAGACCAAAGCAATTAACATCGATGATCAGCCTGTCGTGTTGATAGTTAAATTTAGCGACTTCTTGGCCGGGAAACTGTAATGAGTTCATTGGCTTGACGTGGTAGTCAATATCATAGTATCTACAATAGTTCACTAATGCCTGTAATGTCCAAGCTTGGGCCCGGGTCTCCAGTAATTGCGTTACAGGGTTAGCTTCTGGCCGAGCAATGGCTGCCATGTATACTCCTCATCACTGTATTGCGAATAGACAACCAGAACAATCACCGTATTAAGATCTGCGTAATAACAAAAAAATCGGTGTAAAATGCCCGCTAATTTACGTAAGCTCAGCATATCATTAACCGACTTAGACACTGTCATATGAAGGGTGAAACCTGTCACCTTTGCACCCTTATAACAGTAAGCCAATGGCGTAGCATTGATAGCAGTTATATTAGCAATGATAGTTTGATAACGCTGATTGACATCTAACAGCGTTAGTAATTGTTTCAGTAATTCATGATCAATGATTGATTGGAAATGTTGATGTAAAAATATAGTTAAAATTTCTATTGCCGTGTCATCAAGCAAGGCTTGTGAAGCCCGCTGCGGCCGCGTCAATAAACTCAGTTGTAAGTCATTTGGCAAACCCGACTGCGCCGTCAGGGCTACGCCTGGATAGAGCTCATCATAAGGGCCATTGCCTTGATGTACGAGAGCTGCAACCGCGGCAGTTTGTGGGGCAACGTCATAGTTGTTCTGTAAACTGAGACTGTAGTGGGGATAGGCAGCATTACTCAATAGCCGTGTTTTCTTGTACGTTATATTAAAACCCTGTGTACTGACCGGCGTGAGCCGTTGCTGCTTACCGTATTTATCCTGCAATGTCACATCCACAATATCGTAAAGCCAGCATTGTGCATTATTAACATCAACAGTGATTGGATAGTCCTGCTGCTGGGCTGTCACCATTATAGGTTCACAGGTTTGTGGGTAGAGGTTAATGATAGGAACGCAATTAAGTCGGATATTGTCATGACGTAATTGACTGAGCGCAGGAATTGATTCATCAAAATGAACTGTTATCGTGAGCTCTGTTGCTGACCCACACCAGTTAACAGTATCCAAGCCATTGATGCTAACAAAATGTTGGCGCTCGTCATAATAGAGATTTTCTAATAAATAGTGGAGCGCCGGCTGAGCTGTTAGGTAAGTGGGTAATAATCCTTGTACAGGACTGGTATAGGTCCCTTGTAAGAGGGGAAGTGAATATTTCTCCCCGTTAAAACACAGACTAACCGCTTTCGCTGCTTGCAGTAGGCTCACTTGCAACGTATCAATCAATAGTGACTCCCCCTGCAAATACATCGTAAATGAGTCAAGCTTCAGTGTAGCAAACGTTACGCCTGGCAAAGCCGCTAACGTCATTGTCACCTCACTGCCTGTTGGGGTTTCACAATACCGTGCATCACTCACGCGCAATGGTAATACCTCTGTGTCATAACAACTGATGAATGAGTACGGGTGTGTACTGTTACTCTTAAAGCGCATGCCCTTAGTCATGGTATGTTTGCTACGGGTTTGATAGGGTGTAGGTTTCAGTTCGACAACAGCACTGGCTGGCAGAACTTGGGTGACGTGAGGCAATAATAATGTCAATAAGTCATGACCAGCCTGAGGTTGTTGTTGAGAAATTTTGTCGATAACCTCTGCATTCGCGGAGGCGACAGCATCTAACAGATTATCTTTAGCACTGAGTTCCGTATTGGATATCAACTGACTGAGTTTGCTGTAGCAGTTATGTTTCATGTTATTGTTATTAGCCTATTACCCACTATCCATTAGCCATACTAAATTTCGTTACGCCAGGTTTAACCTCTTCACTAGCAAGGCCTTCTCGCAGTCGCCTATTATACTGCTCTTGTAGTTTTTTGATCGCTCTTGCTTGCTGTTCTTGTGCTATTGCAGCTTCAATATTCCGTTCTCCCGTTACCGGTGATCCATACAAGCACTCTTCTTCTAGCGGGTCTTCAGCCATGCAATCTGCTTCATCACCACTTAGCCGGGATAGAATCATGCTACTACTGGACTTATTCTCTCTGCCATCAGAACTGTGTCTTGACACAACAGGTGTCGACACTGAACCTTCCCCACTATGGGTATGATTTTCTGTCACCACATCTTCGGCTGGGCAACAACAAAAAATCCAACGGATCCAATGCCATAGTTTCTGCCAGCCAGAAGGTTGTTGTGGCTGTGGTTTAGCTACCCATCCTGCATTTCGAAAACTACGCAGACGTTTGCGCTCAACAGGTCTGCGCCTATCCGTTTCAATCAAGTCATCTATCCCGCTACTATCTGGTCTTCTACGTTCTTCTGTAACACTACGTGGTGATGAAGGAGCTTCAATTACAACACCTGAATTGACACGACTGAAACGTATAATCTTCGCAAAAATAGGCGTATTCGCATCTGCACTTATTCCAACGTCGTCGGATACTTCATCCTCATCATTCAAGTCATCAACCTGTTGAGTCTCTCCTTTCGGTTGTGAACCATCAACCTTAAGCCGTACTTGTATCAATAAGTCCGTAATGTCTTCAGTCAATGCAACCTTGCCTAACTTGATAGCAATATCTGTATACTTTTGTTTTGCATCATCACTGATTTCCTCTTCAGGCCATTCTAATTTACCAAGTTCACTTAATTGTTGACGATAATCCTCTGGATAGAGTTCTTCCATTAGCCATTTGCAGTGATTTTTAATCGTGTTACCAATTCCAGTTAATCGACCTCGTAACTTCGCTAACTTCCAACTTAAACTAAGTAACTTCACTAAGTCTTCGCAGCCATCTTCAGTAAGCTTGATAATGTCTTGTCGCAATGCCTCTTGTTTAGCTGACGAAAACTCCTTAAATGCTAGCTCTCGCATAAAGTATTCCGTCAGATCTAACAAAGCGTAATAGAAACGCTGCCCACGCTCTTTGTCTTCAATTGTTTGACGCTCAGGTGTTCTCAAGCGATTAAACGCTGTTTGTGACAGACGCTTTGTTATTTGTAAGCGTCTACCCTTATCTAGAGCCTGCACTTGATAGACGGGTAATGAGCGCCTTCTTGGTTGTGACATTGCTTGCCTCTCTTACAGTCGGGCAAACCACCATAAAACCAAACCATGATGGTTTCATCGTGTTTGTCATAGAAACGTGCCATTCGGTTGTCAATGCCTAGCTCGTTCCAAGCGAGTTATCATCATCTATGTTCGATTAACTCGCTGATTGCCCTAACTATTTTCGTTATGTCTTACAGGTATAGTTCAGGCATTTTCACCCCGCAAGGGGTTTTTATAAAAAAAATCATTTTTTTTTATGTCAGCAATGCATTTATTGACCAACTTAGGACGACACTATCATTTCAACCATCATCAGCCACAGACAAGTCCGTGATTTATTGATATTTTTTTGTTTAGCAGTAACCTCCCTAACGGTTAGCAAACCCCGTGAAAACGGGGTGTTGCAACTCCTGTGGGTAAAACACACTTCGTCATGTGGCTCATGTCTTACACTTTTTCGCTCCACTGATCTTCCGTGGCAATATTACCGTCTAAGTACTTCCACCGGATCTTCTCGTAACGAAATGCCACATTCTCCAGGTGACCTTGGCTTTCTTTGGATTTGTCTTTGATGTCAGCCATTACAGGCTCCACTGCCACCACTTTGGCATTGTTAAGGACATGCTGAAAATACTCTTCTTCTTGCCCCTGGGCATTAATCCGATACCAACTAAGTTTGACCTCTTGCAGGGTTTTACCACTACAGCAGGCTTTGTTGAGTATGGGGGAAGCGGAATCAAACACTTTAGTCACCACAAAGGGTTCATGTTTACGAGTGCCTGTTAATGCTCCCGTGTCTTGATCATTGGGAATATAGATCCGGTGCTGAAAGCCCGTCACTTCAATGCTATTTTCACGACCCGATACATTCACCGTACCATTGATCGCGCTGCCTTGGTCGTCGGTCAACCACATATAACCTGGTGTCGCCATGAGATGCTCCTATTGGTTTGTTGAAGGTAATTGAGAAACTAACGATAAGCGCACATCCAAGCCTTCCACTTGAAAGTGCGGCATCACGAATAAATCGATATGATAAAATCCCGGATTATCCAGCTTTGGTCTAACAGCAACGTGAGCCTCCCGTAAGGGGTGGGTTGCTATCAATGCTGGTTCGGGATTATTCATCTTGGTGACTAATGTTTTAAGCCAGGTATTTAATTCATTCTCTAGCTCGGTGGCAGATTTATTGGAACCAATATTTTCCCGTTGTAATACTTTCAGGTAATGCCCTATACGTGACACCAAGAACACATACGGCAGACGAGCATTGACACGAGAATTACTCATGGCCTCATCATCGTAATAGGCTTGAGGTAGTTGGGTTGAATTAGCAGAGAAGAAACACGCATAGTCGCTATTTTTGTAATAACTTAATGGAATCAGCCCTAAGTTAGCTAATTCAATTTCGCGGGTTTCAGGAATAATGATTTCCGTTGGGATCTTGGTTTCAAGACCAATACCTTGATTGAATTGATGGATTGGCAAGCCTTCGACTTTACCGCCGGACTCCGGTCCGCGAATATTCACTGTCCAACCATAATCCTTGAAGCTCTTTGCTAGATTTGCGCCGAAAGCAAAACAGGCATTGCCCCATAAATATTTATGATGGTCAGCCCCTTTGACATTCTCATTATAAACAAATGACGTAATTCGCTGACTGTGATCATAGGGCATACGCAACAAAAACCGTGGCATCACTAATCCCACATAACGCGCATCGTCTTGTTCGCGGAAACTGCGCCAATGGATGTATTCGGCACGGTCAAAATGCTCTGTCACACTGTCCATTTTCATCACGTCATCAAAAGAGTCTTTGTGGAAAAACCCTTCGTTGACGGCACTAATAAAGGGGCAATGGGCACTGGCAGCAACTTTGGATAAATTATCGAGCAGCTTCACATCTGCCGCCTCGGCTGAAAAATAATAACCCCCTAACATCGCTGTCACCGGTTCGCCTCCCGGCGTATCATACTCACGCTGATAAATAAGCTTATACAAATGGGATTGGGTAATATCTATGACATCATCAAAATCATCTTGCAGCTGTTGCTTGGTAATATCAAGAATATCAATTTTGCTATTAGCAGTTACATCACTGCGCTGCACCAAATACTCAAGGCCACGCCAATTGGCTTCTAAGGCTTGAAAGTCTGGGTGATGGAGAATTGCATCCATTTGTTGACTTAACACGCCATCAATACGGGCAATAAAATCATCGATGAGCACTCGATCAATGCGTGGTGATGTATGGTTGTCTTCGGCCAAACAGTCTAATAACACATTGACCGCTGCCGTTAACCGGCTATTACGGTCTTGCTCGGCTAATTGCGTTGGCGTTAAATAATCGTCTATGACTACAGGGCGACAAGGTACAGTTTCACCAATGAGGTTAGACAGCAGGGTTTGATCAGTGTCAGTCATTATTCCCATCCTCCTCTGATAGCTCCTCTAATTGCTTTTGCAACACTTGCAATTGCTCTGGCTCATCAATAATGCGTTGTAAGCGTTGTCGCAATTCTCGGTCATCGATCAAGTTTGCTTTGAGTTCTTTGAGTAAGTTGCGCATGGCGATCAAACGTCGCATCGCTGGCACTTGCAGGGCAATATCATCGGGGTGAAAGTCTTGGCGTTCTTGAAAGGTGAGCGCCACTGCCATATCACTTTGTTCGCGGTTACAGAAATTCGGTACAGTTAATCGCAACTGCGGGGCAAGCTCACGTAATACATCGTTAAAATTATGTTTGCTCACTCGAATTGGTTCCGGTGGCTTGCTACTTTGGCGGTGAGAAAAATCACCTAACACCATTAACTTCAAGGGCAGTTCTTGTTTGCGCAAGGCACCTTCGGTGTGTAAATCCAAAGTAATGTTAACCCGCGCTCTTGGGATCTCAGTTTGAAAACTATTGCTCATGCCTAACTCCATGCAAGATAATGTTTTAATGCATTATATCTTGATAAGTTAAATATGCAATAGTGGATTTAAAAAAAATTTCTGTCTACTCGCTGAAGCTACCCTATAAATTAGCGATTTGTCTCAAGACGAGGCGCAAGCGTTTTGAGGAGCGGCGTTTACAAAAGAGTAAATAAGCACCGGAAAAACGTTTGCAACAATGTATTGAGGCAAAAGAGCAATTTATAGATAGCGGCCACCGTCGACAGCAAGCACTTCCCCCGTCACATAATCACTGTGCAATAGAAAATACTCAACTGCTTTGGCAATATCTTGTTCATTACCGTGACGTTTTAATAATGTTTGATCAATGATGTGCTGTTGTTGTGCAGGATCTAGACTATTCTGGGCTTCTGGCCAGGCAATGGCACCGGGCGCAATGCCATTCACGCGTACAGCAGGCGCCAATTCTTTGGCGAGGACTTTGGTTTGCATCTGCAATGCTGCTTTGGCCATGGAATAGATGCCATAACCTTTAAGCGGCGTCGCCCCATGTATATCAATAATGTTGATGATAGTACCTCGACTGTCACGCAAATACTCTGCTGCTGCTTGGGACAAGAAAAACGCCGCCTTTGCATTACCGTTAAATAAATCATCCCATTGCGCGGTTGTTGCTTCAGCAATCGGTGTGGGATAAAAATTCGAGGCATTATTAACTAACCCATCTAATCGGCCCCAAGTTTGGTAAGCATCATCTACCAGAGGCGTGAGACTGCTTAGCTCGTTAAAATCCGCTTGTAAAGTCACTGCAGAATTATCCCGACGCTGATTAAGACTATCAGCAAGCAGCTGGGCTTCGGCTTGGGATTGGCGATAATGAATAACCACATTGCAACCGCAATGATGGCAATGTCTGGCAATGGCCGCACCGATACGTCGGCCGGCTCCAGTAATGAGAATCACTTTATTCATTTCTTTTGTCTCGTTTTACGCTATACTCTGGCCGTCTTAACAATGAAGCAAATCCATGAACTCATCAGCGCCTGATAATTTGCCTGAGCCCTCTGCTGAAGCACTAGCTCACTCAGCAGAATTGCAGACCCTGATAGTCGACACGATCGGCGCAAATGGCGGCACCATTCCCTTCTCGCAATTCATGGAAATGGCATTATACGCACCTAATCTTGGATATTACACCAGCGGGCAGCGAATTTTTGGCAAACATGGAGACTTTCATACCGCTCCAGAAATATCGCCCTTGTTCTCACTGTGCCTTGCCAACCAATGCCAACAAGTATTACAGGCGATTGATGGTGATGCAGATATTCTAGAGTTCGGTGGTGGTAATGGCACTATGGCAGCAGATATTTTGCTAAGCCTCGAGGCAAAAGACAGCTTGCCAGCGCAGTATTATATTCTTGATCTCAGCACCCATTTACAACAGCAACAACGAGCAACGATTCAACACAAATGTCCTCATTTGTTAAACAAAGTCACTTGGCTGCAACAATTACCTGAACAACCCATCAACGGTGTCGTGCTTGCTAATGAAGTATTGGATGCCATGCCAGTGCGCTTATTGCAGTTTCAACAAGACAGTGTCAAAGAATACATGGTCGATGATTCACTTCAATGGCAACTCGAAGACATAACAGACTTAATCCCTGAGATAACCCACGTACACGAATGCTTAAGCAAAGATTGTTTTGCACGCGGCTACCAAACCGAAATTAATCCGCTATTAACTCCCTGGATCAAAAGCATCAGTGATTGCTTAAACCAAGGCCTGGTGTTACTGATTGATTACGGTTATCCAGCCCGAGAGTATTACCACCCCAGCCGTTATCAAGGTACTTTAATGTGTCATTACCAACAGCGGGCCCATACCGATCCTTTGCTTTACCCAGGTCTACAAGACATTACTGCCCATGTGGATTTTACTGCCGTTGCAAATGCAGCTTTTGACAATGGGTTTCATGTGGCAGGCTTTACCCCGCAAGCAAGCTTTCTGACAAATTGTGGCATTCTCGAGTGTATGGCAAATTCTGTGGCTCCCGCTGACACGGCAGCCCACTACACCATGACCCAGGCAGTGAAGTATTTGTTATTACCCAGTGAGATGGGTGAGATCTTCAAAGCCATGGCGCTGACAAAGGCCATTGAACTTGATCTCATCGGCTTTAGGTTGCAAGATTGCCGAATGAAACTGTAACCAAGAGAGCACAATGACAAATTTAACCACCATCGAATTATTTAAAGAAGACATGAAATTTTCTGCGGGGCATTATACGATTTTTTCCCCAACCCACCGAGAAAAACTCCACGGCCATAACTTTACTGTCTATGCCGCCATCACCGCTGAAACGAATGAGTTCGGCATGGCCTTTGATTATGATATTTACAAAGAAACCCTGCGCAAACTGTGTAAGAGCCTAAGTGAATTCTTCTTGGTAGCTGGCGCATCTGCTCACCAAACCATCGAAGAAGACGGGGATTACCTTTACGTACACTTCAACAACGAAAAGATCCCCTTCTTGCAGCGCGATGTATTAGTCTTGCCGGTCAAAAATATCACCGTCGAAGAATTATCACTATGGTTTATTAATGAACTCACCAAAGAACAAGCTGAACTCGATAAACACGGCATCCATGAAATATTGATCAAAGTGTTTTCAGGTCCAGGGCAGTCAGGTTCTGCCCAGTGGAAACGTTAATCGCAGCTAGAGTTTCTAATAGCGATCTATTCAACATCAAGAACTTGTAAATCCGGCTATTTTGAACTACTATTCAAAATAGCCGCGGCCATTTTGGATGGCAGTTCAAAATGGCCGAGTATTTTCCTAGAACAGGTAAACCAGTTATGAAGCGATATTGTGAACCTTATATTATTCAAGACATTAGCAAAAAGATGGTATTCATCGGCGGACCCCGCCAGGTCGGCAAAACCACCTTAAGCCAGGCCCTGTGCCAAGAGGAATACCACAATTGTGAATACTTTAACTGGGATGTTGATGAAGATAGACGTGCAATTACCAAAAAACAGTGGAAACAAGACAGCCCTCTCATTATTTTTGATGAACTACACAAATACCCTCGTTGGAAACAATGGATTAAAGGGGTTTATGACAGCAAGCCTGATGATCAACAATATATTGTCACGGGCTCGGCACGTCTTGATGTCTACCGACGCGGGGGTGATTCTTTGATGGGACGTTATCACTATTGGCGGCTTCATCCGCTCACGATAGATGAGCTGCCTGAAGGCATGACGATGACAGAGGGTTATGAACGACTGTTGCGGCTGGGTGGATTCCCAGAGCCATTCTTGAGCAATGATGAACGAGAAGTGCGGCGCTGGCGACGCGAGCGATTTGATAGAATTCTACGGGAAGATATCCGTGACTTGGAACAGATACAAGATATCCAGCTTTTATATCTATTTATCGATGAATTACGACAACGAGCCGGTAACTTGATTACACTATCAAACTTAGCAGGGGATCTACAAATTGCCCCTCGCACCGCTAAAAATTGGCTAGCCTTGGCAGAGCGCATGTATATTTGCTTTCCTATCTACCCACTGACTAAAAATATACCTCGCTCAATCCAGAAGCCACCAAAAGTTTATTTTTATGATAATGGCGATACAGTCGATGATCCTGGTATCCGTCTCGAAAATCTTGTTGCGACGACTTTGTTAAAACGTTTGCATTTTTTAGAAGATTATCATGGCCATAAATGTACATTGCACTACATCCGCGATAAAGATAGCCGCGAAGTCGATTTTGTCACCGTCATCGATGATAAAGTGACAGATCTAATCGAAGTCAAATCGAGTGACACTAACATCTCCAATAGTTTGAAATACTATACTGAAAAACTACGACCACAACGTGCTGTACAGTTAGTAGGCAATCTGAATCGTTCTTTTGATAAAAATGGTATTAGAGTAACAAGCCCTATTGAATTTTTTGCTGATCCACCTTGGATTAATCCACATGAGTAATTGAGTAATATTTAACTGCCAATCATTGGCTTAATGTCAACTTTGCAGCGAACTCGCAGGGAACGTCGAAGATATTGGACATATCGCGCAAAGTAGGGCACAATCCCCTGCAACCTTGAAACTGATATGAAAACCACCAAATGGCGAATATTTTAGTCTTACATGGTCCAAATTTGAACTTGCTCGGTCGCCGAGAGCCCGAGACGTATGGCACCACTGACCTCGCCACCATCAACTCAGGCCTCGAACAGCAAGCACAAGAATATGGTCACAATTTGACCCACATGCAGAGCAACGCTGAGCATGTGCTAATCGAGCGGCTTCATGCCTGCCTCGATGATGGCACAGACTTTATCCTTATTAACCCAGCAGCGTTTACCCACACCAGTATTGCTCTGCGAGATGCCATCGCGGCTGTTCAAATTCCCTTCATTGAGGTTCATTTATCTGACATTACGCAACGCGACGCTTTTCGTCAGCAATCATTTTTTTCTGATCTTGCCGTCACTGTGATTGCAGGTCATGGCGCTAACAGTTATCAACGGGCTTTAACCGAGGCTCACAAACACTTAGGAGGCTAATAGACCACCATGGATATCCGTAAAATCAAAAAGCTCATTGAACTCATCGATGAAACCGGCGTTGCTGAGATTGAAATTAAAGAAGGCGAGGAAGCGGTGCGCATCAGCCGTTATGGTAGCCAAGCGCCAGTTGCTGCTGCACCCATGCCGACAATGATAGCACCAGCAGCGGCCGCTGCGGCTCCCGTCAATCATCATCAACCCGAAGAAGCGCCTGCGGCAACGGAAGACTCCCCATTGTTGGGTCATACAGTGAAGTCACCTATGGTCGGTACCATGTATACCTCACCTTCGCCAGATGCCGACAACTTTGTTAAAGTTGGCCAACGCGTTAGTGTGGGCGATGTGTTATGTATTGTTGAAGCAATGAAAATGTTTAATCACATTGAAGCCGATGCCAGCGGTGTGATCGCGGCTCGTTTGGTTGAGAATGGCCAGCCCGTTGAATACGGTCAGCCATTATTTATCATTGAAGAAGAATAACACTAGGATTAAGGGCCACCTGTTATGTTAGAAAAAGTCGTTATCGCCAATCGCGGCGAAATTGCCTTGCGAATTTTGCGTGCCTGTCGTGAACTTGGCATCAAAACCGTCGCACCCCATTCCTACGCTGATCGCAATTTAATGCACGTCAAACTCGCCGACGAAGCGGTTTGTATCGGTCCGGCTCACGCATCTGAGAGTTACTTAAATATTCCGGCCATCATCAGTGCTGCTGAAATTACTGATGCGGTTGCTATCCATCCCGGCTATGGTTTCTTGGCTGAGAATGCAGATTTTGCAGAAAGCGTTGAGCAAAGTGGATTTATTTTTATTGGCCCAACGGCAGACACCATTCGCTTGATGGGGGATAAGGTCTCCGCCATTAAAGCCATGAAAAAAGCCGGCGTACCTTGTGTACCAGGTTCCGATGGCCCCTTAGGCGACGATGACAAAGCCAATATCAAGATAGCACAAAAGATCGGCTTCCCGGTTATCATTAAAGCATCCGGTGGCGGTGGTGGTCGCGGCATGCGCGTTGTGAACAGCGAAGCAACCCTGGTGCAAGCCATCAGTCTTGCCAAAGCCGAAGCCGAAACCAACTTCGGTAATCCAATGGTCTACATGGAAAAGTTTTTAGAGAATCCCCGTCACGTCGAAGTGCAAGTCTTAGGTGATGGTAAGGGTAACGCTATTCATTTGGGTGAGCGTGATTGCTCCATGCAACGTCGCCACCAAAAAGTTATCGAAGAGGCCCCTGCGCCAGGTATTTCAGACAAAGAACGTCAGCATATTGGCAAGCGTTGTGTACAAGCCTGTAAAGAGATCAAATACCGTGGTGCAGGAACATTTGAATTCCTCTATGAAGACGGGCATTTCTACTTCATCGAAATGAATACCCGTATTCAAGTGGAACATCCCGTCACGGAAATGGTCACCGGTGTTGATCTGATCAAAGAACAATTACGGGTTGCCAGTGGCGAAGGCATTGGCATTAAGCAAAGTGACATTGAACTCAAAGGTCACGCCATTGAGTGCCGTATTAATGCAGAAGATCCACAAAGCTTCATGCCATCACCCGGTAAAATTGACTTCTATCATCCGCCGGGCGGTCCTGGTGTACGGGTGGATTCCCATATCTATACCAGTTATGAAGTACCGGCGTTTTACGATTCTATGATTGGTAAGCTGATCACTTATGGTGATACCCGTGAAATTGCCATTGCCCGCATGCGTAATGCCCTGGATGAAATTGTGGTGGAGGGGATCAAAACCAATATTCCGTTACACCGTGACATTCTAAAGGACGGCAATTTTGCCACCGGTGGCACTAACATCCATTACCTCGAAAAAATGCTTGGTATCAAGCAATAATGAATTGGCATCAACTGCAATTCTTTACCCATGGCGATGATGCTGAGCACTTAGGCGATCTGCTATTCGCCATTGGCGCTGCCAGTGTGACCTTCCAAGATGGCGGTGATGAGCCTATCTATGAACCCAGCGCCGACCAACTTCTCACCTGGCAAGAAACCGTCGTCACCGCATTGTTTAATGAAGCAATGGATATTGATGAATGTCTAGAAAGTCTTGGTCTATTATGGGGGAAAAAACTGCCCCATTACCAACAATCCCAGCTAGCTGATAAAGACTGGGAAAACGAATGGAAACGTTATTTTAAACCCGTGAAGTTCGGCAATGACTTGTGGATTTGTCCCAGTTGGTGCGAACCACCTGAGCCTGCGGCGACAAATATTATATTAGATCCCGGACTCGCTTTTGGTACCGGCACGCATCCCACTACCGCCATGTGTTTAGAGCAGTTAAGCCTAATGACATTAACGAACAAAACAGTTATTGATTACGGTTGTGGTTCTGGGATCTTAGGCATTGCGGCTCACAAGCGGGGCGCAGCCCAGGTCATTGGCGTAGATAATCATCCTCAAGCGCTAGAGGCTAGCCTTGATAATGCGGCCAAAAACAACATTAACCCAGAACAATTTGTGATTGTTGCACCGGATGCCTTGCCCGACGCCCAAGCCGATGTCTTAGTCGCTAATATTCTTGCGCAGCCATTAGTGGGATTAGCCGCGCGTTTTGCCGAATTGGTAAAACCTGACGGCAAAATCATCCTCTCTGGTATTCTACACGACCAACTACCACTGATTCAGCAAGCCTATTCTCCCTGGTTCAGCCTTGAAGAAACCCACAGTGAGGGGGATTGGGTGTGTTTGGTGTATTTATTCAGTCATTAAATCTTCAGCAACAGCTACTGCGGTAATTAACTCTTCTGAGTACATCGTCTCTTGCAAACCATTAGCACTAACCATTGTAAAGAAAATGTCTTTTTTAATTTTTGTCTTGTTTCGTAAAACATCAGCTTTTGCCAATAATCTTTGACTATAAGCTTTATCAATAGCAAACGGCTTGTCGGTATATTTTATTTCACACAGATTAATGACACCATCATCACGATCGAATAACAAGTCAATTTGCGCACCATTGCTCAATCTATCATCTTGCTTACCAACAAAGCGCCAGTTCTCCACCACGGTGCCGCCGGGGATCTTCAACGCTTTGCGTATTTGTTCAATATGCTTATAACATAACATCTCAAAGGCATAACCTGACCAAATCTTATAAGTCTGAGACTTTGTTTTTTCTTGCCAGTATTCTTTGTCAATAGGTTTGCCTTTGATAGGGCTCACCCAATCTAAATAAAATAAAGTAAATTCATCTATAAGTTTATAATAAACCCCTCGTTGCTTATCCATCGGCTTGAAGGTTGTAATAAAACCCGCAGCTTCTAATTCCTGCAGACGTTTTGATAGCGTACCCCCGTCTTTTGATAATTTTGCCCGCTTAACAAGCTCACTACGTTCTACACCGCTATGGCTTTTCGCCATGATTTTCACGAGCTCTTCATGAGCATTAGCTTGTTCAAACAGTGATGAAAACAAATTATCAAACTCATTCGTTAAATTGCCACCCGCTTGAAAGCACAGCTGCTCGACATTTTGCTGAACTGAAAACTTAGGATCAAGCAAGCTTAAATAATAAGGTATACCGCCTAGCATCATATAGAGATTGAGGATTTGTTTGACGCCGTAGCGGAATTTATTCGCTTTTAAATAGTCTTTTACCTCAGCTAAATTGAACGGCTGTAACAGTATCTGTCCGGTTAAACGGTTATGCAAACCGCCTCGAGCATTAATAATATTATCAATGATCCATGCCGCTGCAGAACCACAGATAATCAGCTTCACTCTAGGATTATCACACCAATAACGATTCCAAAAATAATCTAATTCTTGCAATAAACCTGAACGACGAGTTGCAAGCCAAGGCAACTCATCAAAAAAAAGTACAATCTTTTTGCTTGCTGATAACTCATCAATGGCTGCGGTTAATAGCTTGAAAGCTTCATGCCAATTAGGGGGGCGTTGGATCTTCAAGCCAAAATTTGCAAAAAAAGCAGCCTCAAGTGCTTCTGTGAAGATCGCCAACTGATCCTCCAGTGTGCCATCTTTCTTACCGATAACTTGCATAAAGATACAGTCTTTTGTCTCAAAGTAGGCTCGGATTAAAAACGTTTTACCTACCCGCCTGCGACCGTAGACCGCGATAAACTGGGCGGATTTCGCCTCATAGGCTCGCTTCAAATACTGCTGTTCTTGTTGTCTACCAATAATATTGGCCATATATCACCACTAAATTCTGCTATATCCAGCTGTTAATCCACTAAAATTGGTAAATAACAGCTGGATATAGCTTAGTCATATCCAGCTGTTAAGTCAACGAAAATATCAAATAACAGCTGGATATAACTAGATTATAACCAGCTGTTAATGGATTTTGTGGTAATCCACAAGAGCCACTTGGCAAGAAACCTCTAAAATATATATTAAAAACAGCAAGTTAAAGAAGATATTTTTCTGCGACCATTTCCTACAATAGCTAAAATAACAGCTAGTTATAACTAAGCTATATACAGCTCTTAATCTTAGCCCCCTTAAATTTGACATTTTCTGCTCAATTCGTACAATTATCAGCCGACTACATATAACCATAACAATAGAGGATATCCCCATGGCAGATGACCTAACCCCACAAGACCCAGCAGCATCCCATTGTCGCTTTTTCAGCTCATCCTGCGCTAAAACCACGGTAAAGACCGTAGCCTATACGCTAACTGGTCTGCCTCTACTGGGTATAACCCTGTGGGAAGGCGTACATGGCACTTACACCTCGAGTGCGCTGATGGTCATGGTTGACCTGTTCGCCATTGCCGCCCTTGTTGCTTATGAGAAAGGGAACTGCGGTTTTTCTCAATCTGCGGGACTGGAAGAAGAACAACAATTAATCCAGCCTACTGTTAACTCAGTTTAAGTACTCAGCCATCAATTATCTCCCTCACCACGGGGATCCATTTCTGCGGTAATTGGGCTTGTTTGTGGTAATGGCACAAAGCCTTCGTCTTGTTGAGTTGGTGGTACTGATGCTTTACGCCAACTCAGAAAGACTGCTAATAAGATCCCAACGGTAATGATGTAAACATACAAGCCGTTAGTACCAAATAGTTTGATGAATACCGGCGTGATAAAGGGGCCCAAGGTTGCCCCTACACTATAAGCCAACAACAACCCCTGGGTCCCAGAGACAATATCATCATCCGATAAACTATCACAGGCATGGCTGATACTGACAGGATACAAGGTAAACACCAACCCACCAAAGACAAATAAACTCACATATAAAAGATATAAATAATGCGCGCTAACAATCAAAATCCCTGTCAACACGATGGTTGATAGCGCTAAACAGAGCAGCACTAAACGTCGTTCAATGAAGTCAGAGATCTTACCCACCGGGTATTGTAAACTCATGCCCCCCAAAATCACTAACGCCATAAATAACGCTACCATGGAGTTTTTTCCGGTTTGCTGGACAATGATGAGTGGTAGTAAGCCATAAACCGATCCTAAAATAAGTCCCGAGCACAAACAGCCAATGACGCCTGATCCGGATATTTTAAACAAGCGTACAAAGTTTAATTGTGAAGGAGGACTGATTTCGGGGCTTGGGGTTTTAGTCAATGACAAAGGAATCACAGCTAAAGAGCACAGCATTGCCGTCAACGCAAACAGCATCAACGTGCCAGGATCGCTAAGGTTAATCATAAACTGCCCCAACGCTTGTCCCGCATAAAGACTTATCATATAAAATGCCAATATCCGGCCGCGGGTATGGGTACTACCAACCGACAACAACCAACTTTCGATAACCACAAAAATACCAGCTGTCGCAAAGCCACCCAAAAAACGAAACACCAACCAGAGCCCATTATTGATAAACACACCTTGAGCAAAACTAATCACCGCTAAAAACGAGGCAAACGCCGCGAATGCACGAATGTGACCGACATTGAGGATGAACTTCTCTATTTTAAATGATCCATAGGCTAAACCCGCATAGTACGCCCCCATCATTGCCCCAATCATGAAGGTACTCGCTCCTTCGCCATGGAGCCTCAACGCCAGAAGGGTAGAGAATAAGCCATTACCAAGAATGAAAATAAACAAAGACAGTAATGGGGCGATGGTTATTTTTAGGACAGAACGCATGGATTAATTCTCAGCTCGGTTAAATGGACGATTCTACGTTGTTATTGGGGGGTTTGCTATATCCAAACCCGCCGAAGCCGAGGACCTTTCTCCGCCATTATTCCGCGCAAACATTACCACCGCCAAGCCTTATCCGAGGCCATGGCCGAGCTGGTTAAAGGCTCGGTATAGCAGCTCCTGTTTGCGGATAGCAAGGTTTTAAACTGGCTTATCCGCAAACAAGGTTAAGATAACTCTGTTTGCGGATAAGGAATGTTTTTATTTTGACCTAGAATAGTTATTTAAAATCAATGGGTTGCTATTTTAAGACCAGGTGGTTTTGTGAAATCATCTTTTTGGCCTTGTTGCTACTTAGCGCCTAGATAAGCTGTTACGCTATTCAAAAAGATCATCAACACTCAGCAAATGATGAAAGTATCCAAGCTTTTGTAATGGTTCATCTGCACCAAAGCGGGAAATCAATGCTTTCTCTAACGTGTATCCGCGGGGGATAGTCAGCTCGGCGCATTTCTTTTCAACTTCTGCCACGACCTCGACACCAATGGGTTTATCGCGGTATTTCATTTCGCACACCGTGATGACATTATCACTGCGACTATACACTAAATCCAGCTGAAAATGGGTGTCTTGTTTCCTGAAATACGGCCCCCAACTTAGCACAGCGTCCGCAAATCCCATTAACTCTGCCAGGCGAAACGCATTTTTCAGACAAAAATTCTCAAAAGCAAAGCCAAGCCATGATTGCCAGTGTGGCACTACCAATTGCGAAAATAAATTTGCTTTGCGATTTTGTTGAATACGCTGGGTATTGGGTAAAATGTATTTAAAATAAAAGCGTAAATATTCATCGGTTAGCTTATATTTAATCAGCTTAGTATTTTGATCCTTATCGTAAGGTATGAAGCTAGTAATAAATGCTGTCTTTTCGAGATTCACTAAATACGATCGCAATCCACCCCCCGATGGCAGTTTGAGGTGTTTAGCAATTTCATCCAGTGTTCTCGGTCTATCCTGCAAGTAATTCGCAATGCTCTCATAAACCTTATACTCTCTAAATTGGCTATAAAATATTTTGTCATACTCATTAGCAAACTGACTATTCTCCATAAAGAAAAGCTTATTCATGTTTTGTTCGAAGGATTGACTGGAATCGATGGCCTGGAGATATTTCGGGATCCCACCCAGGGTAATGGCATAACGCATAATTTCATCTTTACTGCGCTTATGATCCAATAATTGCAAAATTTCACGGGGAGCAAATGGTTGCAGGGAAATTTCACGATCAATACGGCCATACAGCGCTTTTGAATTGATAACCCGTTTCACCATAAACGACGATACTGAACCGCAAAGCACAATCATAACATTGCTATTTTTCCAATGCCTATCCCAGTAGCTCTTGATGAGGCTCACTAGCTTTGTTTGGTTGACTGCCAACCATTGAAATTCATCAAAAAATACAACCAGTTTATTAGTTTGTTGTTTAAAATATTCCGTCAAATACTCAAATATAGGCGTCCATTCATTAAAGTTAACATGCTTTAGCAGGGGATCATCCATTTGTTGGCGTAAGTCTGCGGTGAATTGCTCAATTTGTCCCTTGGTCTGCAAACCTTCAAGGCCATCGAAATGCAAACAGGGTTTATCTGCCATAAACGTTTCAATCAACGTACTTTTACCCACACGACGCCGGCCATGCACAACCACCAAGTTTGCTTGTGGTGACTGGTACAGGGTATTTAACTCTTGGAGCTCGTATTCTCTACCAACAAACATCATGGAACCTTTTTAGTTATCCGCAAACCTTAAATATTACGCTAAGTGCGAACTAAATTCGCACTTGCGCTTAAGGGGGAGAATCGCTGCTCTCCCCCTTAAGGATCCCCCATCGCGCACAGAAGCTCTGAGCAAGTCATTACTTATCCGCAAATAGAGTATAGCAGCTCCTGTTTGCGGATAACAAGGTTTTAAACATGCTTATCCGCAAACAAGGTCAAGGCGACTCTGTTTGCGGATAAGGGGTGTTTTTATTTTGACCTATAATTATTGTTTTAAATCAATAGGTTGCTATTTTAAGATCAGGTGGTTTTGTGAAATCATCTTTTGGGCCTCTCTCACCATAAAAAGTTATTGCCGCTTACCAGCAGTTCCCTGCAGAGCTGGGAACTGCCTCCCAAGTACTATGCTGCGCGCGAAGTAAATTCGCGCTTGCACTTAAGGGGGAGAATCGCTGCTCTCCCCCTTAAGAATCCCCCATTGCGAGAAGTTATTGCCGCTTATAAATTTGTATAAGCGGCAATAACTTTTTGTGGTGAGGCTGTTGCTGCTAAATTGAAATGTCCGGTCCTCGTGCAAAGTAGAAATATCCGGCGTTCAAACCAGCCTTTCGCACCAGAGCTATTTTTTATGCGCAAAAAGAGACTGGTGCGAAATGTTGGTTCAAATAATGTGGCTGACTACTTACCTTAGGTATTAAACCGCTTCTCGAACTCATCTCTAATCAACTGTAGCTCTTCCATCAATTTATTGATGGCATCTTTTGCATCATTTATGCTATCTGCGCGTTGCACCTGATCGTACGCCACAACAATGGCTTCTTGCAGACGGGTCACGCCGCAATAAGACGCTGCGCCCTTAATAGAATGCATTTCGCTCAATAGCCCACCCTTACTCTCAGCTTGCATCAGCGATGTGAGTTTTTCAATCCGTGCCGGGATATCGTCGACAAATTCTTTAAGGATGCTTGTGGCCAACTCCCTGTTACCATCAAAGCGACTCGCTGCATCGGTGATATTGATAATGCCATCGTCGACCAGGGCTTGCTCATCTGTAGTTTGCTCAAGGTATTTAGCGAAAACCATTTGTGCTTTATCACTATCGATAGGCTTGGTGATTAAGTCTGTCAAGCCAGAACCTTCGGTCTTCAAGTTGGCATGTCCCGTTAGTGCCACTATCGGCATCGTGCAATGGCTTTCACGTAAACGCTTTGTGGTTTCGAAACCATCAATGCCCGGCAAACCAATATCCATGAAGACGAAGTCATAG
>PAPY01000006.1 GCA_002709565.1 Legionellales bacterium
CATCATCGTTGGTGATTTCGTAGGTGAAGCTTTGGATAGATGTATCACCCACATCAAGGGCATCTAGGGCACCCGCTGGGTTGTAATCGATGTTATTGCCATTGACGCTGACGGTGCCTAAAGTTGGGTTGGTCGTGCCCGTAATACTGAAGGCATCGTCAGGGTCAATGTCATTATCGAGAACTGATATACTCACCAAAGTATCTTCATCGGTAGTCGCTGTATCATCATTGGCAATAAGAGGATCCTCCACACCGATCACAGTGACCGTCACTGTAGCCACATTGGTGGTGCCATCATCATTGGTAATTTCATAGGTAAAGGTTTCTATCGCAGTATCACCAACATCTAAGAAATCAAATACACCGGTAGGATCATAATCGATATTATTACCGTTAATGCTAACACTACCAGTTGGTGGCGGTGTAACTGCAGTGATACTGAACCCATCGTCTAAGTCTTGATCATTACCTAACACTGAGATACTTACTGGAGTATCTTCATCGGTAGTCGCTGTATCATCATTGGCAATAAGAGGATCTTCAACTCCCGTTACAGTAATATATACAGTTGACGTGCTCGTTGCACCATGGGGATCTTCGATGACATACGTTACACTTTCAATGAATGTATCGCCAACGTCTAAATAATCTAAAACTCCTGTAGGATCATAGGTAATAGTACCATCAGTATTATCTGTTACTGTTCCTACAGTACCAGTATCATCAATATTAATGATTTGTATTGTATCAGAGGTATCTGGATCACTATCGTTAATCAGAGGAGAAATTACTATTGGAGTATCTTCATCAGTCATGATCATATCATCATTACTGATTGGCGCATCATTTCGCCCTTCAATGGTAATATGGACAGTCGCACCAACTATGTCGCCTCTTGGGTCTTCTGCTATATAGGTAAATGACTCTATTAGGGTCTCGCCAACAGCTAAACCATTTGCTGAAGGATGCGGAGTGTAAGTAAAATTGCCATCCGGCAAAGGATTTAAATTACCATTTAGGCCTGTAGTATTTGTGTTTGTAATATCTAGCGGTCCATTGGGTGAATGATCATTAGTAAGCACATTGAATAATGACGTATTATCTTCTGATTGAACAATAAAATCATCGTTTGCAAAAGCTGTATCTTCTTCTGTAATAGGTGGGAGAGGTCGTGTAGGGGGAGTAGCGATGCTCATTATAGAAACTATGTTATTATCACTATTTGAATCGCCTGCAAAAACCAATAGCTCTCTATCGTTATCCTCGACTATTTCACTAATAGTTAAATTATCAAATAACCGACCTTCTTCACCAAGAACATTTTCTGGGGCAATAAAAAGCTGTGGCGAAGTATCAAAATCGGGTGGTCGATAAACTTGGTCTTGTATTTCAATAGCTGGAGTGGGCGTACTTGATGATGAAGATTTAATGAAGAAACCTTCAAGTATGACTGACCGACCATCTTCAAACAGAAGAATGAGATCCTCACCAACCTTATATAAGGCCGATGGGTTATCAGCAGAATCATTAAAGACAGCCATATCACCAGCTTTAACTTTCACCCGCTGAACGACTTGTAGCTCTACTGACCTCTGATTTCCTTGAGGATCACTTAATACGAGTTTAACCATTAGTGCACGACCAACCTGTACGTTTAACTTTACACTTACGACTGATTTGACCTATTACTAACAGCATAGTTCACTACAATAGATTATTTATTACATCACTCTCACATTCAGCTATCTATTTTGTAACGATATATTAATTTAATAATTCATTAATTTTATTTTCTCGTATATTTAGTTAGATAACTTTCCCTATAAAATTAACGTAAAAAATTTTTGCAAATAAATTATCTTTGTTATTAATTAGTTATCAAAATTGCTTATGACGTGACTGGTATAAACAGCATTCTTCAGTAATTGCTAATACTGGGTAACCAAGAACTGCCATAAAAAATTTACCGGTCGGTCTCTTCCCATCCTTAGCGATTTAACATAGTATTAATAAATATTCCTGTAGGCGAAAAAAGGATTTCCGATGCTAAATAAGTTTCTCTTCATAATTTTGGCACTCTTTACTCTCCAAGCTGGATTTGCCGCTCCTGATGCTATATCCGATAAGTGGGTTGACTTAACGCATAACTTCTCTAAAGAGACCATTTATTGGCCAACTGCTGAACCCTTCGAATTGCAAAAGGTCTTTGAAGGCGTCACTCCTAGCGGCTATTTTTATAGCGCCTTCCAATTCAAAGGCGCCGAGCACGGTGGCACCCATCTGGATGCCCCCTATCATTTTGCTAAGTCCGGTAAAACAGTCGAAAATATCGAACTAGACCAGCTTATCGGCCCAGCTATTGTAATTGATGTCTCACAGAGCGCCCTTAAAGATCCTGATTATCAAATTACCGTTGAAGACCTTAAAAACTGGGAAAAGCTCCATGGCAACATCCCCAAAAATTCTATAATTCTCCTATATACTGGCTATAGCGCCTTTTGGCCCGATAAAGAAAAATACCTTGGCACCACAGAAACTGGCGAAGAAGGCGTAGCAAAACTGCATTTCCCAGGCCTTAGCCCGACAGCCGCTAGCTGGTTAGCTAAACGTGGTATAAAGGCTATTGGCATAGATACAGCTAGCATTGATTATGGACAATCTAAAACCTTCAAATCTCACCGGATTTTGGCCCGTAATAACATCCCTATTTTTGAAAATATTGCTAATTTGAACGTATTACCCGAGAAAGGTGCTGAAATCATTGCTCTGCCGATGAAGATAAAAGAAGGCAGCGGCGCGCCACTTCGAATTATCGCTAAACTCCCTAAACCCCTTGCCTCTAAAGCGAATGGAACCGAAGAGGCTAACAACAAGGAAGAGAAAAAATGATAAAAAAAGCCCTATATATAAGCCTTTTTTTACTTATAACTTGCAGTGCAACAGCCGCTGTCTACAAATGGACAGATAGCCAAGGTAATGTGCATTATGGCAATTCCCCAGATGGGCCAAATGCAACTCGAGTGGATATCGCACCACCGCCTGCACCCAATAAAAATCTAGAGCAACAGCAACAACAAGCCCAAGAAAATTATGACAGCTTCAAAGAACACGAAGCTGAAAAAGCTGAACAAACGCAACAAGCCGCAGAGATGGAAAAATACAAAAAAGACGTCGAGAAACTCTGTGAAACTTATCAGAAAAACGTCGAAAACCTGGAACTTTGGGGCCGTCGGGTCTATACCATGGATAGTGAGGGTGGCAGACATTATTTTAATGATGAAGAGCGCCAAGCCCGCATTAATGACATCAAGGAAAAACAAGCCAAATTTTGTAAAGGCGTAAAAACTAACAAATAACGGCTGCCCGGCTAGCAAAAATACTAGCCGGAAGCTGCTGTAAATTAATCGTCATCCATTGAGCGGCCAACTTCACGACCGACAAAAGCACCTACTGCTGCACCACCAATGGTTGCTGCAGTATTACCAGAGCCACTACCAATGGTACTCCCTAAGAGACCACCTGCAACAGCACCAGTTGCCATGCCAACATCTTCATTTGAGACATTGGAACAGCCCGTAATGCTAACGGCCAATACGCCTGTGCACAGCACAGCAAATAATCGTTTCATGACTAACTCCCTTAAGTTAACATTATTAGTTGCTTGAGAATTCAGGGTTATCACCCTACCTGTCCGTAAGTATAGCCTTCGCGAAAAAAAATTCGAGAATCACGCTATCGCATTGTTTTGGCTGGTATTTTGTGCGACAAGAAGTTGGCGTGTAAATGATGCTCTTAGATAAAACCCACGGGGTAAGGTTTTGATTTTATGGCCATTGGCATCTATCCCCCAAGTTAGTGAACGCTTATTAGCGCCTTTAGGCCGGATTTGTAAATACTGACCATGACGTGCAGTAATTGATTCAAGCTGGCCTAGCGCAATCATCTCTGTTAACTCTTGCCAATCCGTGCGTAATATATGCTCCTGCTCTACATTTGCAGACCAAAAAAATCCCTGCCCTAGTCTGCGTTCAGCAACAGGGAGGCCCTTCCCGGTTAATACCGGAACCCATAACACTCGAGATAATTTATGCTTCACTAATGATGATTCCCAGGTTTGTCCAGCCGTATTTAACAACTCAGCCACACAAACAAAGGTTGATTCTTGAGGAACGCCTTCAGCATTCACAGGTAGGGTTTTTAACTCTATATTTAACGCGGTAAAATCAGGCCTAGGCGCATTACCCGCATCAGAGCCAAGGGTGAATTCTAATAATTGACCGATCCAACCTTTAGCCTTGAGAAGATTTTCGGGGACATCAACACCAAGCTCAGCAGCCAGCTGGCCTAGGGAAAGACCTGCAATACGCTGGCAGCGGCTCAATAACTCAGTTTCAGAAGTAGGTGGCTCAATTAGGGGCATAGTGGTCGGTTCCAAAGTATAATAGCGTCAGCAATCTAACAAGTTTCTTGGCGTAATGCAAAGTAGCCTGCCTTTCGTTTTGGAAAAAAATCTAAAAGCTTAAGAGTTTCTTAAGTATCCTCCTCTAAGATGCGCGCTAATAACAACTAACACTCTTGATGAAATGTTTCCAGAACTAGACATTGATATTACTAGTATCGACCTCGATGCCGCGGTCCGAGAAGATATTGAAGCTGCACAAATATCCACACTGATCAGAAGTTTAAGTGATATTGGCACTGCTACTAATAGAGTAATAGCGGCTGACAATAAAATCGCCTTGTTGGTACCTGGCCACTATGATGAAAAAGACATACTCTGGGAAGCAGCTAAGCTACTTCTCCAACATATTATTCACAATCAATTTGTATCGCTCGACGATAGAATCCGCACAGCCTTTTTTGATCTTTATATCGAATTACTGCTACCTAGTTATACTGTTTGGCGAGGAACAGTAAATAGCGGGCAGAAAATATCGATTAAATTAAAATTCGACAAGATACTCGCTATAGGTAAACGGTTATTTGAGGATAACGAATTACTGGAACACCCAGCATTATTACGTGAGCTCTATCCGATTTGGGACTATATGTCCTATCAAATTAGTGATGCCACTGATCAGTTTTCCGATCTAGAGCTGGATAGATTAATCAAATATTTAAATATTTCCCAACTCAGATCCCTACGTCTTAATACAGCAGATCCATACATAATACTGGCCGAGCTATGTAAACCTGCGTACAGTAAATTCAATCCCATTACGACGGAATTATCTGGTTATTTGACGGCTGTAGAACGATATCAAAGAGTAAACACCTACACTGATCTACAAGCACTCATAGATAGCAATAGACTTGCTAAAAAAATTAAGGATAGTGTTCAGCAGGCAAGTCAGTATCGCGTAATAACAAAGGATAAGATATTTTCTTATTATCGGGCCTTGCCTTTTGTTACAATTTACCCATCGAATGAATCATCCACGTGCAGCACAGCTAATGCTAGCCAACTTAAACAACTTCAACAAACACAGTCAAGCTACAATGACATTTTAGCCGCAATTTTAATCGATGAATTGTTGCTGGCCACAAATCACAAAATCACTAACCACCTCAATAACAGACATAGAATGACTGGGTTATCTGCTTGCATAGCCGCAAATATAGAACGCTTGCGTAATATGTTTCGTTATGCAACTGTAGAGCAAAAAGATAGAGTGACTCTAACTTTGCTGCAAGCAGAGTTACTACTGATGATCTATGAACTTAAGTATTCCAAGCCTAACCTAACCTCAAACGCACTTGATATGAATGCCAAGAGGATATTTAGCTTAGCTAACGTAGCATCGCAACAAATTGCAGGCCGTCTCTGGCTGTACATTATTGATGAAATCAATTGTAAAATTGGCGATAGAGACAGACATTCATGGCAACGAATTCTCAAGACTCAAGCTAAGAATCAACAGCGTATACAGGCTATACTAACGAGCCAAACTGAAGTCCCATTACTCGATAAGTTTGTTCAGCGCTTATTGGCCGATAAGCGTTTCACAAAAGCCAACCAGAGTGTCAGAGAACTCTTGGGTGATGTTAACCGTGTCTGCGAACAACAAGTAATAACAACAGTTCGAAAACATGCCTATACGGATGATGAGTTAAGTGAACTATTTTCTGACAAGCCCAAAAAATCAAAAGCACGACAAAAAGCAGCAAAACCCACTGAACTTCGTCAACGTTCCTTGGCGCTATTTGCTAGCATGGCAAAACCACCTTGTACAAATATTCAAAGCCGCTGGAAAGCCTTTGAGGATGTTTTCAACGTATTTGGTGACAACACTGATACTCTAGCAGACGAGATTAAAATACTGGCCTTGCAAACCAAAACACTCTACGGATTTCTCTCGCCGCTCCTTAATGCACCGCCTACAACGACTATGCGCTTTGAGCGTGCACTATCACAATTACCAGAACTTGGCTTGACAGGAAAACACCATACTGTCTGCCTTATTCATCTCGCTAACTGGCTAGAGAAAAGTGGCCTCGCTGGTAAAAAATCAAAAGCCAATAGCGATAAAGTCATGGCTATCTATCAACTGCTGCTTGGTCATTGCATGACAGCAGATCACACTGATACTGAAGAACATATAATTCAACGTCTAAATCCACTTATCAAACAGTTGAGACTGACATTGACTCGATTGGAGCAAGCAGAACAAGCTAGGACTAAGGTGCATACACCTGTGACTGCCAATCATAGCCTTGCTAGTAAAGCGCCAGCACGAAAACAAGCCACGTCATCAATCGCTAACAAGAAAAAAAACAAGAAAAAGAAGAAAAAAAAGCCTTTACCTACTGCTGGATTTACTATCATTATGCCCCACAGCGATGTCCCTGCAGCACGCACCACGGACACTGATGACAAACCAACAGCACATCCTAATGACGAGCTTGATACGGCTGAAAACGACGTGCCGGCCTTAACTGAAGTAATAGCCCTAGCATCGCAACAACCCGAATACCCAGCTCATACAGTCGATAGCAAAGCGGTTAAAGCCAATAGCAGTGATAGCGATTCAGAACCAGGTGAAGTCGAGTCACCACGAGCATCTAAAATTCCTGTACCCAAGCCCCCTTCTGCTCGTCAGTTGATATCAGCCAGCCCATGCTCGCCCCGTAATTCCACTCAAATTTCAGGATCAATAATACTTCCTGACAGCATTAAGACAATAATGAATGCCATAGAAAGAGCCGGCTTTTGCATTTATATTTTTGGTGGTTACCTCCGGGACTATGTTCTTAAGCTCGAGCCAAGAGATGTCGACTTTGTAACCAACATGCCATTTGAACAGTTACAAACCACTCTGCTGGACAATCGTATTAATTGCAGTAATGGGATAAATCGAGCAATGGTAATGGGAAATACAACGGTAAACAATCGGGATTTCCCTTTTGATATTTCCAGTTATCCCGCGTTGACTGAGCATGATATTTTATTCAAGTGTGGTGTTGACACCAATTATAACGGTCTCTTTTGTAATAGTAACGGTAAGCTCTATGATCCCTTCCAAATCCTTCATGAAATAAGGACTTTTGCACCAGTACGTATCATCTCACCTCACAATGAACCCATCGTTATTATCCGCGCAATGTTGCTTGCCATAAAACTCGATATGTTTTACCCCCCACACTGCAATAAGGAATTAAAAGTTAATCAATTAATCATTCAATTCTCTGATAACCCTATTAAGATTGCATTTGATAATTCACAATCTGCCCATGCACTCATTTATCTATTAGGTAAGCTGTGTTGCGATAGCCCTGACTATATTCTCGAATGTTTATTCAAAATAGGCATCTTTGGCCCTTGGCTGCCAAATTTACATATAAGTCTAAATAATCCCTGCTATTTAAAAACAGTAAAAGCTAATCTTAAACAATCCCCAAAACAACACTTTGGTGATATCATTGCTGCGTTCTTGGAGCCGTTTATTACCCAGCCATCAGTTACTAACAATAATGTAAAGCAACTTTTCAAACTATATTTTACCGACAGGAACAGATACTGCTATGCGTTAAATGATCATACGCTAACGCGTATCGCAAGCCAACTCGACAAAACCCAAGAATACCAAGAAGCATTCCCCGTCTTATCAGTAAAGCGGCGTTAATTCTCCGTTAAGCAAAATCCACATCCATAGGTATTCAATAAATTCACCTGCACATCTGAATATCTTGGTCTACAGTGGAAGATAAGGCCTAGACCGTTATGGATTACGGCCTCAGATAATGACAATGAGGAAAAACAATGAAGATGACATTGAAGCAAACAGTGATATGTTCACTGCTGGCCGGCATTGCCGCTGCTTTGATAATACCAAGTACGGCAGAAGCACGTTTTCGTTATGGCCAAAACTACTGTGAAGAACCTGGTTTTTCATGCGTCAAAGTTAAAGGCGGGCAAAGTTGGAAAAAACTCTTCCCTGATCCTTATGAACGTGAAGTTGTTAAGCGGTTAAATCGTACCAATATGCGTTTATACGCGGGACGAGTGATTGCTGTCCCTGATAATCTTTCACAAGTCGATTTATACGATATCTCGCCCTTCCCCAAACACGTAACCTCCCCTGGCGAAAAAGTCGTCGTCGTTGATCCCGGTGTATTAGCATGGGGAGCCTATGACCAACAGGGCAATCTGGTTCGTTGGGGACCAGTATCCGGCGGTAAAGCCTATTGTCCTGATGTCGGAGAATATTGTCGCACAATTCGCGGAAATTTTAGGGTTTTCCACAAAAAAGGTGCGGGTTGTGAGTCAAAAACCTTCCCGCTACCTAATGGTGGCGCACCCATGCCCTATTGTATGTTCTTTAAGGGTGGCTATGCTCTACATGCTTCGAAAGAAGTCCCAGGGTACCATGCTAGCCACGGCTGTATTCGTATATTCAAGGAAGATGCCAAGTGGCTAAACCAAGAGTTTATTGAGTTACCCAAAGACGGGAAACCCGGCACGCGGGTGATCATAAACCCTTATACCTAACAACAAAAATAATAATTATAATAATAAACCTTGGCGGGTCCACAATTGTGTCCGGTGGTCTCGCCATTTATTTTCTGGGGCGCACACAAAGTGGTGAGTCTTCATGAGGCACTGCTTCTTTATTTTTATCAATGACATCCGTTTCAACACACTCACGCCGTGGGCTTTGACAAACCATTGCAACAGCAAGTCCGATAGCGGGACCGCTATCCCGCAATGCACACTCTACCATTGGCGACGATAGTGTTTCTTCTCGAGATTTATCAGCGTGCACTTCAACTCGCTCTGCATCAGCTTCAGATTTTTCGGCTAAGACAAAGTGATGCACTACCATAGCGATAAAGACTAAATCCCCCGCTAACGCCTGGCCTCTGGTGCTGCCTAAATTCATAATTATTTGATGGCTATCAGTGTCTGGCACATCTGTGGCTAAGGGTAAGTTTATTGGTGATAGTTGGTCACGATAATGATGCTGGAATTGACCACGCAAAGCATCAATGAAGTGCTGTTGGGCCGTTTCACTGAACAACCGTCGGTAGAGAACCGCAAGAATGAATTTTACCGCTGCTGATTGCGCTAAAAAAATATTACCTAAACTAACTGCCAATGTGCAGTAGTCATCGCGGGTTACAGAGCTCATGAATAAGCTATCAATGTTATTTTCCTTGCTTGGTAACAAACGTGAAATTTTTTGGTAGTTAGATATAACAGCTGGAAAATACGCCCGCTGGGCAAGCAGACTTTGGGGAACAAGACTCACTCTTGGTAACCTATCAACAAGCACTCGTAGATCACGACATACTCGAGCAACCTGAGCTCTGTCTGATTCACTCAGAAATTTAATGATACGTACAAACAATTCCGGCGGCAATCTTAATTTATCCATAAAATCACCGGGTACTATGGCGTGATAACTCACCGTTCGTCTCCTTGTTTTGAATAATAATGTAAAACGAGTATATCACCTAGTTGTCACTGGGGCATATCCTGGTATACTTCACCCATCTTGACCAATCGTAAGGTGAGCTCATGCGTCTGTCTAAACAAGGCTTTTTGCTGCTAAATTATATCTCTGTCGCTTCATTTTCATCTGCGGCGATAACACCGGCACTGCCACAAATTGCGACTGACTACCAGTTAGGTCACGGTGCTTTGGAGTGGGTTGTGACTATATTTTTGCTTGGCTATATGTTTGGCCAATTGATTTATGGACCCATTGCTAATCGCATTGGCAGGCTTGCCACACTGCGTACTGGTTTATGCATTAATCTTGTGGGCATTGCTGTTTGTGTGGCGGGGTTCCTTGCCCACTCATACGGTCTTTTGTTATTTGGACGCTTGGTAACAGCCCTTGGTGCATCTGCAGGATTAGTATGTACCTTTATCCTGATCAATGAGTCTTTAAGCCAAGAACAAGCGAAACTTGCCATGTCCTATGCCATTGTATCGTTTACCATCGGTATTGGCGCAGCGATTTTTGTTGGTGGTCTGTTGGTGCAATACCTTGGTTGGCAATATTGTTTTGCCTTCTTAGCGTTGCATGGCATCGCCTTATTAGGATTCAGCAAATGCTTGCCTGAGACACTTGCACCAGCACAACGTCGACCACTCTCAGTCCATAGTATTTTACAACAGTACGTCAACGGCTTTAAAGCACCGCGTTTAATTGGTTTTGCGGTGATTTACAGTATCAGCGCAGTATTTTCCTATACTTATACAGCCGCTGCGCCTATGATTGCCAATCATTATTTAGGTCTAGCCCCTAGTGCTTATGGCACATGGAATATTATCACTATGGTCGGTATGTTGAGCGGCGGTCTTTTGGCTGCTCGATTAATGCATAAGCATTCAGCTGAGATGACTATTGCCACCGGCTTTGGTCTACTGCTCATTGGCATGGCGCTATTCATACTATTATTGCTTAGCCATACACAATTGCCTTTACTCTTTTTTATCTTGTCTGCATTCATTTATCTAGCAACCAGTTTATTATTCGCAGCTGCAGGCTACTTTGCCTCTAATGCGATTGCGGACCGAGCAAATGCTTCGGGGGTCATGAACTTCATCAATATTGGGGTGGCCGGTGCTGCTGTTGCGGTGATGGGTTATCTCCCCTTTAGTGCTTTTGCTGCATTTATTGCAGTGCTTGCTGGATTAACGATGCTTGATCTTGTTCTTTGGTTAATCCTGCGACGTGGGAAAGTGCCGGTGGCTAACGCGGTTTAGGATTGTCTCGCTCATGCACGACTTTGCCCATTACCACCGTTTGTTGCACTAAACGATCATCGCCAAGCATCATCAAGGCGAAGAGTTTTTCTTCAATAGGCATCGTTCCATCTAAGCGATACTCTAACAATGGTGTCGCTCCTAAGTCGAGTAAACAAAAATCAGCTTCTTTGCCTTGTTTGAAGTTACCGATAACCCTGTCTGCGTGCAGCGCTTTTGCTCCCCCCAGAGTAGCACGATAAAAAGCCTCCAATGGGTTGACAACATAGTGTTGCAGTTGACCAACTTTGTAAGCTTCATTCATGGTATTGAATAATGACAAACTGGTTCCTGCCCCCACATCAGTACCAAATCCTACCGACACGTTGAATTGTTTCGCCTTGGCAAAATTAAATAAACCACTACCCATGAACAAATTAGATGATGGACAACAGGCAATGGTGCTATTGGCTTGTCCAAGACGGGTAAACTCCGCCTCACTCAAATGCACACCATGGGCAAAAATACTTCTATCCCCCACTAAACCATAGCGGTCATAAACATCAAGATAATGTTTGCTATCAGGAAAGAGTGCTTTGACCCACGCCACTTCGGCTTGATTCTCTGCAATATGGGTATGCAAAAGCACATCATCGTACTGTTCTAAGAGCTGCCCAGCCATTGTTAACTCAACATCACTGCATGTTGGTGCAAACCGTGGCGTCACCGCATAGCCCAAGCGCTCATGGGTGTGCCACTTTTCGATTAACGCCATTGACTCGTCATAGGCTGATTCTGGTGTGTCCAGTAAGTCTTCTGGGGCATTGCGGTCCATCAAGACTTTTCCGCAAAACATCCGGGCATTGGCTTGGGCTGCAGCGGTAAAAAAGGCATCGACTGATGCTTTGTGCACGGTCGGAAAAACTAACGCTGTTGTCGTGCCATTACGAAATAACTCTTGCAAAAACATATCAGCACTAGCTTTAGCATAGTCATAGTTATCGAAACATAATTCTGTTGGGTAGGTATATTTCTCTAGCCATTCTAGTAATTGCTCGCCAAATGCAGCAATCATGTTGAGCTGGGGATAATGAACATGTATATCAATCAAGCCTGGAATAATTAAACGATTAGGGTAGTGTGTGATAGCAGCTTCAGACGGTAAACCTGGTAGTAAATCTGCCGTTGCACCACAATGGCTGACATGGCCATTTTCGACAATCAATAATCCATCAGGGAAGTGCTCATAGTCCCCTGGACCATCACCGACAAAGTGTAAAATTTCAGCGCGATAAATATCCATATGTCTCACTTATGAGGGCGAGTTAGCCCCGCCTCAGGTGCATTAGTAGACGCCTAACTCTCTTAAACGTTCTAAACGGTACTCATTAGCAGTATAGCGCTCGGAGAGCTTAACGTCATCGGCAGGATGCAAAAAGAGTGGCATGGATAGACGTGGCTCGTTGGCTTTTTCTCCTTCAGGGTTAACAACCCGGTGGGTGGTCGCTTTGTAATACCCCTCTGTGCACTCCGCTAGCATATCACCGGTATTAATGATGATATCGCCGTGGCCGGCAGGAATATTGTGCCAATTGCCTTGTTTGTCTTTGACTTGCAGGCCATCCGCAGTGGCCGCCGGAAGTAAGGTGATAAGATTGATATCTTCGTGATCTGCGGCCCTAATAGCACCTGCAGGCTCGGCTCCGGTAATGGGTGGATAATGGAGAATACGCAATAAAATACGCTGGCTGTCATTGATCATTTTACTGAGCGGCATAGAAAAATGCTGTGAAATTGACGCCGGGGTATTATCTTCGATCATTTGCAAAAGCTCGGCCGCAAATGCCGTCATCTTAGTATGTAATATTTTTGTATTATCTGACATCCCTTCAGGAAACACACCCCAATCGTAAAAATGAAAATATTCTTTGATGTCTTTTACATCGAAGCCTTTTGCCGTCTCTGACACGGTGCTGGGGAAAAAACCCGCTTGTGATTCACGATCGAATAATGTTTTTAACTTGTCTTCTTCACTGCGAGCAAAAAAACCTTCCCATTCGCGAAACACTTCATCAACCAGTTCATTAGAAACCGGGTGATTACCTAATACCGCAAAACCCGTCTCGCGTAATGATTGAGCGAACGCTTGCCCCACATCGGGTGCTTGTAAATCGACTTTTTTTACGTACATGGTGCATTCTCCTGCTGTTGAAGTTCACTTGCCGCTTGCAAGATAACATCTATCCCCGCGGTCTTTTGATAACTGTTTTCACTCAAATAGCGACGCCAATGGCGCGCCCCCGCCAGCCCTTGAAACAGCCCAAATAGCGGTCGCACTAAATGGCCTAATTTCACGCCTTTGTCGAACTGTGCTCTAGCATAGGGAATGTAGGCTGCTAACACGTCAGCTCGGCTTATTGTTTTCTCGCCTGCATCATAGAACGCTTGCTCTAATGACGCAAGGAAATACGGATTGTGATACGCTTCTCGGCCTATCATCACGCCATCCACCTGGGCTAAGTGCTGGGCTACGTCGCCACAGGTTTTGATGCCGCCGTTAATGATGAAAGACAAGTGTGGGAAGTCTTGTTTCAATTGATAAACGACATCATAGCGTAATGGCGGGACGGTACGGTTTTCTTTGGGGCTCAAGCCCTTAAGCCAAGCTTTGCGGGCATGGACAATGAAGCGCTCACAGCCAATCTCAGCAACCGTAGCGATAAACCGCTGCAATTCTTCATAAGAGTCCTTATCATCGATGCCAATACGGGTTTTGACCGTGACGGGTATATCCACCGCCCCATTCATTGCAGCCACACAATCCCGCACCAATTCTGGCTCAGCCATCAAACAGGCGCCAAAACGGCCATTTTGCACCCGAGAACTGGGGCAGCCCACATTGAGGTTGATTTCGTCATAGCCCATCTCAGCGGCAATTTTGCTGGCATTTGCCAAATCCTCGGGGTTACTCCCCCCTAACTGCAGGGCTAATGGGTGTTCTTCAGGGTTGTAGGCCAAGAAATGCTCAGCATCGCCATGAAGAATGGCGCCAGTGTGGATCATTTCGGTGTATAACAAGGCATTAGGCGACAGCAAGCGCGCCAAATAGCGGTAATGGCGGTCTGTGCAATCCAGCATTGGGGCGACGGAAATAAGGGTCATGGTGCCTCTCGTTTTTATCGGTCAAAATATTATCACATGTCAGGCTTGAAGCCAAACCCAAATCCCCGTAAGGTTGATGCATTGCCAACGAAAAGGAACCCCCACCATGGAACAACTCAAGCACTTCATCAATGGCCACAGTGAGGCCGGCACGAGCTCGCGCTTTGGTGATATTGTTAACCCTGCTACTGGTGAAGTCACCAAACATGTTCCCTTTGCCAACCAAGCTGATGTAGATAAAGCCGTTCAGGCGGCTAAAGCAGCCTTCCCCGATTGGGCCGCCACCCCTCCTATCAAGCGGGCCCGCATCATGTTCAAGTACAAAGAACTCATTGAAGCCCATATGGATGAATTAGCCGAACTCGTCACTAACGAACACGGTAAATTGCTAGAGGATGCAAGAGGTTCCATAACCCGCGGCATTGAAGTTATAGAATATGCCTGTGGCGCGCCCAACCTGCTAAAAGGTACCTACTCTGAATCCGTTGGGACTCATGTTGATAGTTACTCTATGCGCCAGCCCCTAGGCGTGTGTTGTGGTATTACGCCGTTTAACTTCCCCGCCATGGTACCGATGTGGATGTTCCCCATGGCAATAATCTGTGGGAATACCTTTGTCTTAAAGCCGTCGGAAAAAGATCCCTCTTGTGCGCTACGGTTGGCGGAACTCATGCAACAAGCGGGACTTCCCGATGGGGTTCTGAATGTGATACACGGGGACAAAGAAGCCGTAGATAGTTTATTACAACACCCGGATATTGCCGCCGTGAGTTTTGTCGGCTCCACACCAGTTGCTGAAACCATTCATAAGTCTGCCTGCGAACACGGCAAACGGGTGCAAGCCTTAGGGGGTGCTAAGAACCATTGTGTTGTCATGCCTGACGCTGACTTAGACCAAGCCTGTGACGCCATCATGGGTGCAGCCTACGGCTCTAGTGGCCAACGTTGTATGGCCATCTCTGTTGTTGTGACTGTCGGTGATGAAATTGCCGAGCACTTAGTGCCAATGTTAGCAGACAAGGTGAAACAATTAAAAATAGGCCCCGGCATTGCACCGGGTGTCGAGATGGGGCCTCTCATTACCGAAGCCCATTTAAATAAAGTAAAATCCTACGTTGACTTAGGTGTTGAAGAAGGTGCTGAATTAGTAGTAGATGGCCGCGACTTTACCCTTAAAGGTCATGAAACCGGTTACTTCATGGGTGGCTGCTTATTCGATAAAGTCACCGAGCAAATGCGCATTTATCGAGAAGAAATTTTTGGCCCCGTGTTAGTTGTCGTACGTGCTAAAGACTATGAAGATGCGCTGCGCTTGGTGAGTGAACATGAGTTTGGTAACGGGACGGCGATATTCACTCGCGATGGTGATACTGCTCGCAATTATGCTTCTCGGGTACATGTGGGCATGGTAGGCATTAACGTTCCTATCCCCGTGCCAGTAGCCTATCATTCCTTCGGTGGTTGGAAGCGCTCTTTATTCGGCGATATTCATATGCATGGCAGCGAAGGCATTAACTTCTACACCCGCCTCAAAACCATCACTAGCCGGTGGCCCAGCGGCATTCGCGAAGGTGCTGATTTTGCAATTCCGACCCATGGTTAGTTATGGATGGCAATAATATTTTTGACAAGAATACACTCATTTGCTACAAATAGCCTCCCAATAATAATCTAAGAGAGAATGAAATGTTTTTTTCAACTTGTAAACCAACGTGTTGTGACCAGCGAAATACAGTAAAGGACCAAGCGCAAGCCGCTGCTTACATTGGCCTTGCACTTTTGGGTGGTGCTGTTTTATCTGGAGCAACCGATCACTACGGAATGATGGGGGGATTTTTCTTAGCGACTGCGGCTTCTTTTGCCATAGCAATGTGTCTTGCTCATAGAGCAGGACAGCTGAACAGCAGTGAACATGATGAAGAGCAAGCTGAGCTCAGGCAGCCACAACGATTCGCTTCACTCGATAGATAAAGCTTTGCAGCTGTCACTAGTTGAGAATGGAATCTATTACTTGACTTAATCAGTGTTTTTTTAAAAAAACGTCGATATGCCACATTTGCGTCGATTAACAGCATCTCATCTCGCACTATCAAGTGCGAGATAAGACTTCGCTAAGAGTTCATCTATATCAGCGACGATTAGATCGTGGGCGTTCTAATTCGGAGTGTTGTTCTTCGGTATTAGGAACGTCAGCTTCAGAGGAGGATCCGAGATTGGCAGCAAAGTTCACAAATGCGCCATACTTTTCGAGTACCTTAACACTCGCACGTATAACCGAGTACGCATCTGAATTCATGCCCCCCTTGACGTCAGCTTCAGAGGAGGATCCGAGATTGGCAGCAACGCTGCTCGCATCGAGAAAATCACTATTCCGGGATGCAAACACATCGAAGGAATGTAAAATATCAGCAGTGGTATACTCACTCTTTTCTAATGAGAACTCTTGTGTAGGAGAAACAGACAGCAGGAACTTCAGGAATTCTTCCATTTTACTACCTAGAAATTTTCGAGGTTCAGGGTCAGCTTTGAGAAGAGTGACGAGTGTGCCGATAAATTTGTCATTAATGGTGACCACCTGTGCCAGATTATTCAGAAGATCCGGTGTTAATTCAGAGTTCTGATCTTCTAGATAGCCAAACAAATAACAGACATCCTCGACAGTACTACCAGGATAAATAATTTTCAATGCCTGATGGTAAGCTGCTTCAGTTAGACTACTTACTGTCTCCCATTCTACATTATCATGAAAACAGTTAATAACACCTGCTGGTGAATCCGGTGCATCGTGAACTAGCTGTCGGATTGCTTTGGGTGGAACATAAAGTAGCCAACTTGCATAAAAGATAGCTACGGTTTTGTTATCTATCGATACGCGACCACCGATATTGTCTGGGTGAAAGCGAGAAGCATTAACGATAGCCTCCCGTTGTTCCGGGGTAATTTTCGGATAAGTCATTGGGTAACCTCCTAAGTAGTAAAATAAATTATTGTGACTCTAGATA
>PAPY01000007.1 GCA_002709565.1 Legionellales bacterium
AAGGGTAAAAACTTAACTCAAAATGCTCAGGTATTGCATATACATTCCGCTTTTTCGTTAACTTTTTACCCTTTTCTGCATCAAAAATAGTTCTGGTGCGAAAAGCCGGATAAATCATAACACAGCATTAATTCCCCCGGGAAGCGAAGGATTGCTGAACAAAAATGCTTAAAAATTAACGGGTTAGCTTCACAGAGTACAAATCTTCTGCTATGCTTTGCGAAACTTTAGTTCATTAGGAGCATGAAATGGGAGCGACAGCGAAACACATCCGGCTTGGTTTCTCTGAGCCACCGGTTGCATCTCAGCAAGATGAATTACTGAAACAGTTATCTCCCGAACAACAAAAGAGAGCTTTGGAGCACGAAGCTCGAAAAAAAGCCCAGCGAGATGTCCTTGAAGCCTATAACAATGCTGTTGCTGATAAACCGGCAAGGCGCCAAGCTGAAGGCACAGTTATTGATAGTTCCGATGATTTTGAAGCAATTGTTAATGATCAACGTGAACAAGAGGCAGCTAAAGCACAACTCCACGCACTTAAAGTTGGCCTTGATCAGGCCATTGCTGCCTTTAACGCGCAAATAGGTGCTCTCGTAAAAACTGGGGGAGCAAACCTCAACGCTTCTCATGAGCTCACTCCTCGTCAAGATATTCACGATGTGCGATTGCAAAATCATCTTGGTCAAGTCCAAGAATCCGATGAACAAAAAGCAAAATACGAAAAAGCGAAAGCTATCAAGGCTATTCTTGCCGGCGATGCGGCTGCATATCATGAATATAATCAAGGCCAACAACCTGAGAAGGGACTCTTAGCCCAACGTGCACGAGTACAGCATATGTTAGCCGCTGCCGATGCTGACGGTTATATTTTCCTCCAACAAAATGATGTTGATGCGGAGATGAATGTTTTGCGTGGTACTTTTGGCAAAGGCCGCAAAGAAGCTAATAAACATCTCGAAGGTTCTTGGGGCGAGATATTCCAGAATATTTATCAAGCTATCTGCAATGCGGTAGAAGCGGCAAAACAAGCTATTGCCAGTCAGCTACAAGACGAAAAAGTTGGGCAGCTCAGGCAACCGGTTCAAGGCCGCTTGACCGATACGGCAGAAGCAAAACAAGTGGTTCAACAAGCCGATGCTATCGAGCAAGCGGTTAGCCAAGCTCGTCGACCGGGCTGTGGCTTTTAGCACTTAGCACCACCGCATAATCTTTCACTTTAGGGTTATTCTTCAGTAACCCTTGTTCATTCATAAAATCCTGAAACCGTTGATAGCGATTTATATCTAGTGCGCCGGGACGCAAGGCAAAGCGGGGCAAGGTATCAAACCAAGCCCGGCGATTGAGTTTATTGTTTAATTCAGGATGCTGTTTCGCAAAAGCTTCCCAAGTTTGTTGGGGGTGATTAATGAGATACAAGGTGCCTTCTTCCAAGGCTTCAACAAATGGCCGAAGCTGTGGATCATCGAGATGCTGTTTATTCACAACAATGACCAGTTCATCATAACTGGGTACACCATAATCTTCTGGATAAAAACCCTTGCCAGGTTTGTTTGCCAATCTCATTTGGGTTAATTCAAAATTACGATTAACACCAGTGATAGCAGCCACATTGCCAGTCAGTAAACCTTGGGTTAAATCATAATGCAGGTTCACGACGTCTACATCATCTAAAGTTAACCCTGCAGACGCTAATAAAGCTTTTAATAACATATGTTTTGTTACCCCGTCGGCGGAGCCAATACGTTTATCTTTTAAATCTTTGAGATCCTTAATGGGGCCATCTTTAAGAACCGTGAGCATATTCAATGGGGTAGCAATTAAGGTAGCAATACGTACGATGGGTAAGCCTTGATCCACGGCGATGACCAGTTGCGGTTGATATGTTAGAGCAAGATCAATTTTGCCGGCGGCAACGAGCTTAACCGCATCAGCAGGATCTGCCGGACCGATAAGCTCAACATCAATGCCATGTTGTTTAAAGAACCCTTGTTGTTTGGCCACATACAGTGGTGCATGATCAGGATTTGGAAACCAATCCAACATAACCTTTAAAGGTTTAGCAGAAAGACAACAAGTAGTAACGAATAGTAAGGTTATTAATAGCAAATATCGCTTCATTGAATTTCTCCCCAGGGGATTGTATAGCGAAGCACTTTATCTACGCTGTAATAAAGTACTAAGGTAAAAACCGTTATCGACAGCAGGACTGCGAACATCATATCAATTTGCATGCGGGCGTTGGCATTTAACAACAAAAATCCTAAACCACGACTGGCACCGACCCACTCACCGATGATAGCACCAATAGGAGCAATGGCAGCGGCAACCCGCAGTCCCGAACCTAATGCGGGCAATGCAGCGGGTAGACGAATATGCCAAAGGCAACGCCAGCTGTTGGCACCCATCACATGAGCCAAGTCCAGCCAGTCTTTATCAGTGCGCCGTAGGCCATCAAAAAATGCGGTAGTGACCGGGAAGAACAACATAATCATTGCTGTGACAACTTTGGATCCTATACCATAACCAAACCACACTACGAGTAACGGTGCAATGGCAAAGGTCGGGATAGCTTGGGAAATAATTAAAATAGGCAATAGCCACAAACGCGCAGGGCGGAATAATACCAGTATTAATGCAGCAATGCAGCCGAGCAATGAACCAATCACTAAACCCAATAACGTTTCGCTGATCGTAATGAGGCTTTGTTGGGCGATAAGGGATTTCGCTAACCACCAGGTTTTAATCACCAACAGCGGGCCTGGCAATATATAGGGTGGTAAAGCAAATAACCAAACCGCTAATTGCCAAAGCATCAAAAGTCCCAGTGTTGTTATGCAGCCACGCCAAAGGTGTCTCATAGCTGTTCCCCTTGGCTTAATGCCGCAATCAATTCAGCCTCGTGGCATAAGAGATCAACATCTGTAGCAGAACGAGGAATAGACCCTGAGGGTGTTGTCATTCTTTGCAAGTAGGCGGGCGCACCTGATAACACATAAATATGCTGGCCAAGACGCAATGCCTCTAAGGGATCATGGGTGATCAACAACACGGTACGGTTTCGTAATAAGTCAGCTGCCAGATTTTGGATATGTAAGCGGGTGATGGCATCTAAAGCTGAGAAGGGTTCATCCAATAAGACAATGGGTTTGTCTTCCATCAAGGTGCGCACCAAAGCGACCCGTTGCTTCATGCCGCCGGAGAGTTGTAGGGGTTTTTGGTTAGCATTGTTTGCTAAGCCCGCATGCTCTAACAGATTGAGTGCTTTATCGCGAAGTGCCGTTGTTTTTTCCCCGCGCAAAGTATAACCCAGCAAAACATTATCAATGACCGATAGCCAGGGCATGAGACTGGCATGTTGATTGAGGTAGGCAATGCGGTTCTCAAGGGGCAAATGATCACTGGCGCTAACCTGTCCTGTTGCATCAGCCGATAACCCAGCGATGAGGCGCAGCAAACTGGTTTTGCCCACGCCACTGCGGCCTAGGACAACAGACCACTCACTACCATGGATAGATGCGGATAAATCCTCAAAAAGCGTCTTTGTTTGGTATTGAAGGGTTATCCCCTCAAGTCTTATACTGGGTGTGTTCATGGTTACTTTTCCTACGCCGGTACTAACCAGATCAGGTTCCAGGGTCGTGGTCATCCACCTCTCAGCTCACAGGAGCTCCCCTAAGTTTGGATGGATGATAGCGTAAATGTAGGGTGATGGGTAGTTTTTTTGTGGAAAAGAGCAGATCTTCAATAATCGCCATTATAATAATGGCGGTTATTATAACCGTGGTTATTATTACACTCTGAATCAGAGTTGTATTTATTGCTGATTTCTCTCTCGCTTCTTCTGCACAAAATATTTGCGGAGTTTGGTTCTCGGGGTTTTATGCAGTTTGGCGCTGGAGAGTTTCAATTGCCAAAGGGCCGCGTCAGGGAATTCCAGCATGATTTGTATGCGCTTCAGGGTATTCGGATCATGACTTTGACCTGCTTCAACCCGTTGCAGAGTGGGTTTACTGATATCGAATGCGATGGCCAAATCATTCTGGGTAATGTCTAGCTCTGTTCGCAGTTCAGTGATCATTGCAGGGGTGAAATTATTTTTCCATACGGGTTCATAGATAAATGTCGAAGGGCCACGTCGGCCGATACTCCCCAGTAATACAATGTAATTGGTTTCATCCGGAGAAATCCCTGTCATTTCGCAATAATCGACGTATGCGGGATTTTGCTTATCGGGGATCCTATCCAACATCGATGGGAATAGCTTGCCTGTCTTCGACTCATGGCGAAGATCAAACAAATTAAACTCTCGCCCAATAGGGATTGCTGTGGGAGAATTTACATAGTTTTCGTCATAGGTAAAGATGAATTTATTTTTTTTGACATCATGTACCAATTCCCCGACAAACATCCGGCGCTTGCGCCCTTCATGATAAATATGCAAGCGAGTTTTATCTAACTCAATCATTGAGGACATCAGCAAGCTCCTGGTATCGTTGGGTAATTAATTTGGTAAGTGCTTTTTTCATTAATATCGTGCAGTAGCTATTATCAATTCGTGCAAGCTGTAGTGAGCTCGCTTATTGGTAATGGGCTTCATGCACCTTAAACAAATCATGGTATTCTCAAAAATTAATCAGTATATGGGTACGTTTAAACTGATATCAATATAAATCAAGTATAGTATGATTTATATATCAATCAATATGCTATAACCCATTGAATAGTAGGTGATTTAAAAAACAAAAGCTGGCAGTCTCTCCAATTATGCCATTTTTACTGTTCGCTGCTTGAGGGTTACAAGAGCAATGGCAAGGAGGATCAGCACCGTTGCCACCAGATTCCAGGTGTTTAAATGCTCACCAAAGATAAACCAACCCCAGAATAAGCCCGTTAAGGCGACGATGCCGCCGACTAGGCTGTAGTACACCGAGCCTGCCAGTTTGACCAATTGGAAAAATAATACATAGCCGATACTGGAGAGGAAGATCTCGAGCAATACTATCCAATCGGGTAATGAGAATGGTGGCCAAAGGGGATAAAAACTATCATTTGCTAACATCATTGGCGTTAATAACAGGGTCGACGCTATTAACATGCCAGCAGATAACGATAAAGACGTGCTGTCTTTGGGGCGGCTGTGGGCGATGAACACGGCACAACTGGCAAAGGATAAGGGCGAGACTAATGCTAATAGGGACCAGGCATTAAAGGTCATGGTGGTTACATGCCCATGGGGTAGGACAATAAAAGCCACGCCAATGAAACCACAAGCAACCCCAACAAAGCGCAAAGTACTAAACCGTTCTTGCCGACAGGCGAGAGCAATAGGGTAGGTCATGATGGGTACCGTATTGACGATCACTGCGAGCAACCCTGCAGGTAAGTGAGGGGCGATGAAGTACATCGTGGTATTGGGGATAGCAATACCGATTAAGCCGCAGATGAGGTAGTAAACACTATGGCGCTTGTCGAGGTACAGCGGCATTTTGCGAGCATAGCTGACAATGGTCACTACAATCGCAGGGCCAAGGGATTGCCAAAAGGCATAACCCAAGGGACTGACCCCATTCATGGTGGCATATTTGGCAATAGAGTAACCAGAACCCCAAATGAAGCCCAATAGAAAAAGCAAGCCGATGGCTAAGCTATTGCTGCGTAATCGTTGCCAAAGTCGAAGGGCCATGGATCATCCAGAGTGTTATTTGCGGTGGATGATAACATGTTCACCAATACCCAGGATAGTTAACCATCATTGCTCCCGCAGGTGGGGGATGGAGACTTAAGTACAGAAGCTTCTTCTTCTGTGTCCGATCCGGCGCTTTGTGGAGAAATGCTGCGGCTATCGGTTCCACTACGTTCGCAGGCTCCACCAGGTTGATCCCGAAATGCTTGGTAAAAGGATGCCATCTCTTCGAGACTTCGTGGCGAGGTGACGCCTTTAGGGGGTGGGGATTTACCGTATTCTGGTAAAAAGAGATCACGACAGGATGCTGAAAAAGAAACAGGGGGCCTTCTAGTACTGCCACTGTTTTCAGAACGGCGACGTAATGCATTAGACATCGACGTGGGTCCTCCGCGTCCAGGGATATCCATTGGTGAACTAGCGCGCCGCTTAGGCCGCTTAGTACGAGGTGAATCCATAGTCATTCTCCCTTTTGAGGTTTATACTTAATCTTGACCTTCTGATGAGGGCCAACTAGCAAACAAGGATGCCCATGGATCTCAAACAATTACAGCGCCAACTCCAAGACGCTCTCGCTAAGCGCAAAGTTTGGTTACCTCTAGCAATCCTCGGCGTGGGTATTCTCGGCTATCTTCTCTTAGTTTTGACCAAACCTCAAGCGGATGTTGAGCCACAGTCCGAAAAAGCATGGCCGGTTGCTGTACAAATAGCCAAACCAGGCACTTATGCACCTGAATTAGTGTTATTTGGTGTCGTGGAGTCACCGCGTACCACCAAAATGGAAGCAGCTATCACTGCCGATGTTGTCGCGACGCCGGCAAAGGAAGGGCTAACGGTCAACAAAGGTGATGTGCTTATCAAACTGGATGACAGAGATGTGAAATTTGCACGGGATCAAGACGAAGCTGGCGTTGCTAACATGAAAGCCGCCATCAAGGCGGAATTAGCACGGTTCGAAACCGACAAAAAAGCCCTTGAGCATGAGCAAGCCTTATACGATTTGGCAAAGCGACGGGTTGGGCGGCAGGAACATTTGATCAAAAAACAATTCGGTGCCGAGCAAGCCTTGGATGAATCCAAAGAATTACTCCGCAGTCGCGCACTGGCGGTCACTAACCGACAATTAGCAGTGGATGATCATATTAATCGTCTGGCGAAACTACAAGCGGACCTCAAAAAAGCCGAAGCGGATCTGAATATGGCTAAGATTGATGTAGAGCGCAGCCAAATTCGTGCCCCCTTTGACGGTAAAGTAACGGAGGTCTATGTGGCTGTGGGCGATAGAGTGCGCCCAGGCGATGAATTGGTGCAATTATTCGATACGGCTGACGTTGAGGTGAATGCCCAAATACCACCAGAGTATATTGGTCGAGCCCGCCAAGCTATCGCTGAGGGACGGGAGGTACTTGCTACAGCCACTATCGATGGCCAACAGGTGAAATTACGTCTGGACAGGTTGGACGCCAATATTGATAAAGGCCGAGCGGGTATAGACTGCATGTTCCATATTATGGGTGACGCGGGCAAACATATTTCACTGGGTACGACCACAGCTCTGCGTATTCAATTGCCGAAACGTAGCGACTTATACGCAGTTCCCATCAAAGCGATTTACGGTAATGATAGGATTTATATCATCGATAAAGGACGTCTACAAGCGGTCACTATCGAGCGAGTTGGCAATATGACTGAGGATGACAAAAAAATCGCCTTGATAGCCAGTCCTACGCTTAAGTCAGGTCAGCAAATAGTGACGACGCCATTACCTAATGCAATTAGTGGATTGCGAGTCAGTGTTGTGAACGTTGATGAAGAACCCAAAACAAGCAGTAAAGTCACTGTAGAATAACCTAAGGAAGCCATGAAATTAGGCAAAGGCAAAGGAATCATTAGCATATTCGCCCGCCATCCGGTGGCAGCGAATTTGTTGATGTTGATTATGCTGTTCTCGGGGGCTTGGGCATTAACGCAACTAAACACGCAATTTCTGCCACAATTTAATGTGAATTATATTACCGTGCGCGTAGTCTGGGATGGCGCCAGTGCCGAAGATGTTGAAACCTCCATTGTCGATCCCCTCGAGCAAGAATTGCGGAATGTGGATTTCTTGAAAGAAATGACGTCCAACTCCACCCAAGGCAGCGGTTCAATTACCCTAGAATATGATCAGGGCACCAATATGACTACAGCACTTGAGCAGGTCCGTGAGCGGGTGAGTTTGGTGCGCAATTTGCCTCAAGGCTCAGAGGAGCCCGTGATCACGAAGGAAGAAAACTTCGAGAATATTGCCAAACTTGTCTTAACTGGTCCACAGAACTTAGCTGAGCTACGGCCCTTAGTGCACAATATGGAACAAGAATTGCTGGATGCCGGCATTGCTAAAGTTGAAGTAGAAGGTTTGCCGGAATTAGAAGTTGCCATTCAAGTGCCATCAGCACAGTTATCCACCTTGAATATGTCGTTAAATGACATTGCCAAACGGGTCTCTGCCCGCAGCCGTGATTTACCAGCCGGTACTATCGGTCGCAGCAATACTGCACGGCAATTACGGGCTCTGCAACAACGACGAGAGATCAAGGACTTTGAAGAGATGCCGTTTGTCAGTGATGTTGAAGGCCGACTCTTGCGATTAGGAGATATCGCAACCATTGAGTTGCGACCACAAGAGAGTGAAGTCGAAGTTTTTTACAAAGACAAACCAGCGGTGCAGTTAGCGGTATTTCGCACGGAAACCGCCGATGCCCTAAAGGCAGCAAAGATCCTAAAGCAATATATCAAACGCACGAAACCCAGTTTGCCAGAAGGGGTGCAACTCCATGTTTATGACCAAACCTGGCGTTACATCAAACAACGGATCAATTTGTTACTCAAAAACGGTGCCGGCGGGTTTATTTTGATTGTGGCATTATTATTTTTCTTGTTGAATCGGCGAGTGGCGACCTGGGTAGCCATGGGGATCCCGGTATCATTCATGGCGGCGATTTTTGTGTTACATATGTTGGGTGGTAGCATCAATATGGTGTCACTATTTGCTTTGATCATGACGCTGGGGATCATTGTCGATGATACTATTGTGGTCGGAGAAGAGTCACTCACATTGCTGAATCAAGGCAGGCCCGTGATTGAAGCGGTTGAGCTTGGCGCCAAGCGTATGCTGGCGCCAGTCATGGCGTCGTCCATCACCACCATCTGTGCATTTTTGCCCTTGTTATTGATCGGTGACATCATCGGCACAATCCTTAAAGCCATTCCTATCGTTGTTATTTGTGTGATCATTGCGTCTATTATTGAATGTTTCTTGGTGTTGCCGGGACATTTGTACCATAGTTTTCGTAATATCCAAGCCAGCCACTCTCATCCATTGCGAGAGTCTATCGATGCCGGGTTTGCCCGCTTTCGTGACAAAAAATTCCGGCCCTTTGTCCGTAAAGCCATTCGCAATCGCAGTTTGACAATTTGTATTGCGGTGGCGAGTTTATTATTAGGTTTTGGGTTAATTGCCGGTGGGCGGGTGAATTTTAATTTTTTCCCTTCCCCCGACGGCAATATGATCAAAGCCAGTGTGCAGTTCATGGCGGGATCATCGCCAGAAACTATGCAAGCGTTTATGGGTGAAATGCAACGCTCCTTGGATGAAACGAATCTGTATTACAAAAAACTCGAAGACCGAGATATTGTTGAGACCGATATTATTATTCGCAACAAAGGCGCCTTCTTAAAAGGCAAGGGTGAGCAGTTTAGTTCGATGGATGTGGAATTGATTGAGCCCGATGACAGGGATGTGCGCAACGATGAATTCATCGCAAAATGGCGCGAGAACATTCAAATGATCCCTGAGGTGGAGAGTTTAATTATCCAGCCACCCCGGTCGGGTCCGCCGGGCAAAGATATTGATATTCAATTAACCGGGAAGAATATCAATAATCTCAAGCAAGCAGCATTGGCGTTAGCGAATACTTTGTATGGTTACAATGGGGTGACGGATATCGAAGATGATTTGCCTTTTGGTCAAGAGCAGTTAATTTACTCCCTTACACCGCGGGCTTCCGCTTTGGGATTAACCATTGATAATATTGGTAGCCAATTGCGTTCGGCATTTACCGGGTCACTGGCGCAAATTTATAATTTACCCAATGAAGAAATTGAAGTGCGAGTGATGTTGCCAGATGAGGAGCGGCATTCCCTGACAACCTTAGAGAAACTACCCATCATAGGCACAGGGGGTGAACGTCTAACCCTCGGCGATGTCTTAACGTTAGATTCGCGCCGCGGTTTTGATGTGATTCGTCATACCGATACCAAGCAAACCATTCATGTCACCGCACGGGTCAATCCACAAGTGACTAACACCAACAAGATAATGGCGTCCCTCGAGAAAAGCACATTGCCGACACTAACTCAGCAATACAATATTAACTATTATTTGGCGGGCAAATCCGAAGAACAAAAAGAAACCCTGAACGATATGAAGTATGGCATGATGTTGGCAGTGGTATTGATTTACATTGTCTTGGCCTGGGTATTCTCATCCTATGCGTGGCCTTTTGTGGTGATGATTGCCATTCCTCTTGGTTTAGTGGGGGCTATCTTCGGTCACTGGGTGATGGGCCATGATTTGACGATATTATCCTTGTTTGGCTTTTTTGGTTTGTCAGGGATTGTCATCAATGACTCGATCATTCTGTTAACCCGTTACAAAGAACTCAAAGCCGAAGGTATGCATCCTAGGCGTGCCATTGTTGAGGCTTCCTGTCAGCGTTTGCGCGCGGTCTTGTTAACCTCATTAACCACCATCGCGGGTTTGACCCCATTGTTATTTGAGACATCGTTGCAGGCACAGTTCTTGATACCGATGGCGATTTCTATTAGCTTTGGTTTGGCGTTTGCGACATTGTTAATTTTGGTGGTGATACCAGCAATCTTGTCGATTTATGAAGACTTTCATTTAAAGCGTCAGAAACAATTGACGGCTAAATCATCTTAGCTTGCCTACCTATGATAAAGCTTCGGTAGGCTAAGACTAATTCGTTGGTAAACAGCAAAACGTTAGCTAGCTGCGGGCACCACACCCCGTAAGGCGGTAGAAGTTGGCGGTAATTTCCTGAAATTAATTTCGATACGGCGGTTATAGGCACTACCACTGACAGAGTTATTGGTGGCTACATCTTGGGTACTAGCATAACCATTGAAGTCAATGCGCTTGCGGCTAATACCGTGGGCCCAGAGATACGTCGCCACACTTTGGGATTGTAGGTTGGATAACTTCACCCGGTGAGCCACAGAACCGACATCATCAGTATGACTCTCAACGTGTAATTGCACGGGCCCAAATTCCTTAATATACAGCACAACATCGTGCAGAACTTCTTTGCCGGTGTCTTTAATCTCGGCCGCTTCATCGGGGAAGAAAATATCATCCGCTGGAATAACAATTTGGACCATATCGCCAAGGTTGATGATGTTCACGCCCTCAGCTCGAAGATCCATTAATAATTTTTGCCGCATTTGCTCTTGTTCATAACCAGCAACAGCAGTTGCCCCGACAAATGCCCCAAGACCTGCGCCATACAATGGTGCGGCTAAGGATAAGCTTGCAGCCGCTGTGCCTGCTGTGGTACCTGCAACCGTACCGGTTGCTAAGCCTTTGCCAAAGTTAGGATTGGGGTAACTACTCTCGGGTACAGTGGCGCCTTTGACACCCTCGTTCAAAGGTTTATTGGTTGTACCACAGCCGCTCAATAAACTGGCTGTGATGATGGCAAAAGTTATTTTTTTGAGTGTGTTATTCAAAGCATCTCTCTTAACCGTAACCATGAACGGCTTTACCGTCCTTGGCTGGGCATTCAATTTGGGGACCAAAGACATCTTGGGGCTCGCCAGTTCTGGTTAAGCCATGCATCCGAATAACAGAGCCCGAAATCTTAAGATGCTCTGCCACCATCGCTGGGTCTTGGTAGTAATACACATTACTGGCATTGGCAGCGATAGCGCTCAAGCCATTGCTGTTGGTGACTTCTGCCTGGGCATTATCAACGGTATTAACAAAAAGAGTGTAGGCACGCATACAGCGAGCATTGAGTTTAGAGTGTTCAGACACAGTGGCATTAAAGCGGCGGGTATTGCCGGCTATCAGGATTAAGCCACTGTTCTCGATGTTGAGTGAGAACTCAGGTCCTGTGACATAGGAAATTTTGCCGTTAGGGGTGCCATTCAGGTGCACGTCTTTGAGTTTGGGTGCATCAATGATGAGGCGCACTTTATCACCACGAGAGCCAGGATTCTTCGGATCAACTCGAACATACAGGGTTCGGTTTTGTACCCAGTGGGTGGTGCGGCGGGGGTATTTGGTCATTTTGGTGTGATCGCTAATGACTTTGAGTTGATATTTGTCTGGGGTTTGCTGAATGGTGACGTCAAAATCACCGACAATATTGACGCTGTCAAAAGGCGGGCAGGTGTCAAGAACGACATCGTGGTGTGTTGAATCCACAGGCACTGCCGCTGTTGGAATGGTTTCGCCGCAGGCAGCTAATATGCTGGCAGCAAAGACGAAAATGGCTATGACTGAAATCTTTTTGTGCACCTTTGGGGTAGCCCTAGTTGTTGAACAGTGTTAATCAAGATTAAAGCATCGATTGATGGAATACAATGGCTATGCCATTCCTTTCCTTGTGGATAATGTTTATAATCTTTCCCCTTTTGACCAGCCCCGGTGGGGCGAAAATAATGACGCGGAAATACTTAATGAATAGAATTAGTCAACAAATTGCACAGGAATGCCAAGTAAAATCAGCCCAAGTGGATGCAGCCATCGAACTACTGGATGGTGGTTCAACCGTCCCCTTTATCGCCCGTTACCGTAAAGAAGTCACTCAAGGCTTAGATGATGGTCAATTGCGTACTATCGAGGAGCGTCTAGGTTATCTCCGTGAATTAGAAGATCGCAAAGCAACAGTATTAAAGAGCATTAAGGAACAAGACAAATTAACCCCCACACTTGAGAAAGCCATCGTTGCGGCAGACAGTAAAACTCGGCTCGAGGATTTGTATTTACCCTACAAGCCTAAGCGTCGCACCAAAGCCCAAATTGCCCGGGAAGCAGGACTTGAACCCCTAGCGGATTTGTTATTGTCTGAACCAACAACTGAACCTGAGGCCGAAGCCAAGCAATACGTCAATAAAGACAAAGGCTTTGCCGATGTTAAGTCTGTGCTAGATGGCGCACGGCAAATTTTAATGGAACGCTTTGCAGAAGATGCAGAACTGGTTGGTCAATTGCGGGATTATTTATGGGACCATGGTCTTGTGCGGGCCAAGGCTTTTAGCGGCAAGGAAGACGAAGGCAAAAAGTTTGCTGATTACTTCGATTATGCTGAAGCTATCAACAAGATCCCATCCCATCGGGCTCTTGCCTTATTGCGTGGTCGTCGTGAAGGGATTTTGCAAGTCGCACTAGCCCTTGAAGACCAAGTTGACGCTACATTGAATGCTTGCGAACGCAAGATTGCCCAAACCTTCGCTATTTCGGAACAAGGCCGTGCGGCGGATAATTGGTTGATTGAGACAGTACGTTGGGCATGGCGGATGAAGATTTTTACCAAGCTTGAATTAGACAGCATTACCCGTTTGCGTAAAAATGCCGAAGAAGAAGCCATTCGCGTATTCGCTACTAACCTGCGCGATTTATTGATGGCGGCCCCGGCGGGTTGTCGCGCTACCATGGGCCTAGATCCCGGCTTGCGTACCGGGGTTAAAGTGGTTGTGGTTGATAGCACCGGTAAACTGCTCGATACGGCAGTTATATATCCTCACAAACCACAACAGCAATGGGATAAGTCAATTAAGATCCTTGCAGACTTAGCCAGCAAACATCAGGTTGAGTTGATCAGTATCGGTAATGGTACTGCATCACGGGAGACAGAGAGTTTAGTGGCAGATGTGTTAAAGCAACACAAAGACTTACAAGCCGCCAAAGTCGTTGTCTCTGAAGCTGGCGCGTCGGTGTATTCTGCTTCTGAATTAGCCGCGAAAGAATTCCCAGAATTGGATGTTACCTTGAGAGGGGCGGTATCCATTGCTCGCCGTTTACAAGACCCATTAGCAGAACTTGTTAAGATTGAGCCTAAAGCTATTGGTGTTGGTCAATATCAACATGATGTGAATCAAATTCACTTAAGCCGCAGCTTAACCAATGTGGTTGAGGATTGTGTGAATCACGTGGGCGTGGATTTGAATACCGCATCCGTGCCTTTGCTGGTGAATGTCTCGGGATTGAATGAAACTATTGCCCAGAATATCGTTGCGTTTCGTGATGAGCATGGGCAATTTAAATCCCGTGAACAATTAAAACAAGTACCACGCTTAGGCGAAAAAACTTTCGAGCAAGCGGCAGGGTTTTTGCGCATTCATGATGGAGATAATCCTCTGGATGCATCTGCCGTGCACCCAGAAGCCTATCCCGTGGTCGAAAAAATCATTACCCAATGTGACAAAGACGTAGGCGGGATCATTGGCGATAAGGCGTTTCTAGATAGTTTGAATGCCGCGGATTATGTTGATGAACAGTTTGGTGTGCCTACTATTAGGGATATTATCGCAGAACTTGATAAGCCAGGCCGCGACCCGCGACCGGATTTCAAGACCGCAACATTCAAAGACGGGATCAATAAGATTTCTGATTTAGTGCCAGGTATGGAGCTCGAAGGTGTTGTGACTAATGTCGCAAACTTCGGTGCTTTCGTTGATGTGGGTGTACACCAAGATGGTCTCGTGCATATTTCAGAGTTAACGGACAGGTTTGTTAGCGACCCCCGCGAAGTGGTCAAAACCGGCGATATTGTCACGGTCAAAGTGTTAGAGGTGGATTTGCAACGTTCCCGCGTTAATTTCACCATGTTGTTAGAAGGCAAAAAATCCAAATCAAACAAAGCAAAGCCACAACAGACGAATAAGCCCAACAAAAAGCGCCAGCCCAAGCAACCTCAGCTCGAATCAGGCATGGCCGCAGCATTACGGGCAGCAATGAGCAAAGAATCATGATTAAGGAGTCAGTGTGACTAGTTACCGATTTGAATTAGTACCCCATGTGGTTAAAGTCAAAGAACAATACGCTCCAGCGATGGAGTTATCGTTCCGTAATATTGAAGGTACAGAATTAATCAAGGTTTTGATCTTTGACCGTCAAGATTTGCTAATGCCAACAGCAGAGGAAGCCCTCACTCGGGCCCAGAACGATATTTCAACCATCGATGAAGCCACACCTGACCGCTACGAAGGCGAGCTCAGCGATTTAGTTATCGAAGAAATGAAACGCCTGCACTATAACCTTAATCCTAACGTCAGCCAACTCGACGACAATAGTCCGTCGAGTTTGCATTAGGCTGGGGCCTTAACGACCTAACTGTTTCATGTAGCTCTCGCAAAGTCGAATCGCTTTGTCGAGTTTTTCGATTTTGCCGATGAGTTCGGCTTTGTTGGGAATTTGTAGGGCATCGACCATTTGTCGGGACTCTTGCAGTGAAAGATTGAGATAATTAATCAATTCATCACCGGCATTACCTGCAGTAGAGAGCAATACTTCGATTTGTTTGAATTGTTTTTCCAGTTGTTGTTTGGCTTGATTCTCGCCAATGACTTTTTTCTCGAGAGATTTCTTGTCATTGATCTCACAAAAGATCCCTGCCATATGAGTGGCTTTGCCGCCTTCATCCCAGCGGGCTTGTCCGGTGGCACTGAACCACATGACATTATCATCTTTAGTTACCAAACGAAACTCTACGGTGAAGGGCTTTCGGTCTTCGAGGTATTGATATAATGATTGAATCGTTTGGTCTTGATCTTCTCGGTGCAGACTGCGTTCGAATGACGAAAACTCATCAGCAAATTCTTCGTTGCTGTAGCCTAGCATCTTTTTGAAATTCTCCGAGAAAACCATTTTGCCACTATTAATATCCCAATCCCATAGTCCCACAGGGCTGTTGGCTAATGCCAAGGTATGGTCGGCGCATTGGCTAGATGAACGTAGTTGTGGCGAATCAGGTGTTACATCAGCGAGTTTTTGTAAGCTACCGCATATCATTTTTACCCGATCATCTTCAACGACGGGTTCACCAGTAACATGCACGGCGATTTGGCGTTGATTATCACTCATGATTTCAAGATCAAGTGCAAAGGCTTGTTGGCTATCGATACAGTCTTTGATGGCTTGGCGGATTATGGGTAAACTGTCTTCGGTATAAAACGCCAATGCCGTTGTCACTGCCGGTGTGTATTTATCCGGCGATAATCCATGAATGGTGTACATCTCATCACTCCAAAACAATTTGCCATTGATGAGATCCAATTCCCAACTGCCAATCTTTGCCACATGTTGAGCATAGTGATTGAGACGTGCCTCACGCATATCTTCGCTAGCCCTGTGGCCGGTGAGGTAGATGAGTTTTTGAGGTTTGTCAAAAATAGCAATAAACTGTAGCCAACTATATTGGGCATTGGAGCGACGGCCACGAACGCGAAACTGAATGGATTGTTGATGGTGGTTGAGGCTAGCAAATTGTTCTTCGATAGATTTCTTCTCATCAGGATGGAGTAGATTGACAAACGCCATCAAGTTTAATTCAGTGAAGGAGTACCCGAACAATTCTGCAAAACGGGGATTACATTGTTTAATGTAACCATTAATGTTAATAATGCACAGCAAGTCCTGCGACAATTCAAAAAATCCATCGGTACTTGTGATTTGGTTTTCTTCGGCGGTGTTCTCAGCCATGGTCGGCAAAAATCCTGATTAATCATTGTTATACATCAGTATAGAACAGGTTAGAGAGAAGGGTTTGGTCAAAATAAGAACTACTGAAGCACAAATAGCAGTCCACAAACGGGTTCATCCGCCTGAATGCGCAAGGTGACAGTTCGCTGAACGAGGCATTCAAAGCCTTGTTGCTGGGCCAGGGTTTGAACATAATTTGCGCTATGGCAGTAGCGTCCGGTGCGTTGTAGGTGATAATCACCTTCGTTACCGAGCTCTAAGGTGAAGGCGAATAAGCCTTGGTCGCGCAACGTTTGTTTAGCATGGCAGAATACCTCACTCAAATCACCAAAATAGACCAGCACATCGGCGGCGAGAATAAGGTCGCTAGTATGTGGGTGGGCTCCTAAGAACTGGCAAATATCGGTTTTGTTCAGTTCATCATAAACATCGCGCTTGGCTGCTTCGGCGAGCATATTGGCCGAGACATCCACGCCAATGAGATTTTGGCTGTAGGGTTTGAATAACGGACCGCACAGTCCCGTGCCACAACCTAGATCAATAATCATTAAGCCATCGCGTCCGCTAAGATAGGGTGTTAATGCCTCCAGCAGTAATTGCGGCGTTTGATAATGTAATTTTTTCAATAAATCTTCATCAAAATGCTCAGCATAGTTATCAAATAATTTTTCGATATATTCCGTTGGTGCGTGAGTAGGTGTGTCTTCGCCCAGTAACGCACTCAGGGTGTATTGTACCGCCGGATTATCTGGTTGCAGTGCTAGGGCTTTTTGGTAATGACGGATAGCTTCGTCCCGTTTGTCGAGTTTTAATAAGACGGTCGCGTAATTGATATGGGTATCGGGATTACCACTATCAGCTTTGATACAGGAATAAAAATGATAGGCGGCGTATTGCCATTTGAGCTCAGACATGAATACCACGCCGAGATTAAAATGAGCGATGGTGTTTTCAGGTTCTTCGATTAATAAGTCATAGTAATGCTTCTTGGCGCTGTCATAATCTTGCTCTACCATGGTGATAGCTGCCAGGTTTTGTAGGGCGGCAGGATTATTTTCTTCTAATTCAAGTACGCGATAATACAGTGCAAGGGCTTGTTCATTATTGCCTTGCTTTAAAAGCGTAGCAGCCTTATTCAGCAGGCTATCCAGATGATTTGGCATCAAAGCTAAGGCATGGTCATAGCGCAGCACTGCTGTGTCTAATTCGCCTTCTTGATAGGCAATATTAGCTAACAAATAATTACCCTGGGGATGCTCGGGCTCAAGCGTCACTAAGCGTTGTAACAAAGATTTCGCTTGTAGTAATTGTTGGCGTTTTAGATACAGGCTCGCCAAATTCAACAAGGCATCGGGATAATTAGGTTCGATGCTCAAGGCCTGTTGGTATTCGTTCATGGCATTATCAAATTGTCCTTGCTGATGATAGAGCACGGCAAGATTATTATGAGCTTCGGCATAGTTTGCTAGTAGGCGGATGGCTTGTTGAAAGTGTTCGATGGCATCGTCAGTCTCACCGAGACTCTTCAATACATTACCCAAGTGATTATGGGCGTTAGCAGAGTCAGGGGCAAGCTTTAGGGCTTGTTCCAAACAGCTTCTGGCCTCCTCGAGCTGACCCTGCTGGGCATAACAGACGCCCAGTAAGTCGAGGGCATCCGTATGGCTGGGTTGGTCCTTTAAGAAGTCCAAGTATAAGGCCTCAGCCGTGGCGAAATCGCCTTGCTGATGGGCATGTATCGCTGCAATTAATGGATCATTAGTCTCAGGCATAAGCTGATTATCAAGAAAAACCGCCGGCAAATCAATGAGTTTTGGCCTTAATACTGTCTTAATCTAAATTTTACACAATCCCGCCCATTAATAATTATTATAGATGCAGGAATGATTATGCCCCGCACAGTTAAACAAATTGCAGAACAAGCACTAACCACGTTATCCCAGTTTTCACAAACTGAGCTGCGCGATGAACCTCGCCAGCTACAAGCGTATCAGTTTGTTCAGAACCAAATACTCAATTTGTATGAGAATGATGAGAATAGCTACTTTACCTCACCTGAAGATTCGTTAAGACGAGTCATTAAAGCCATCTATCATGGATACGAAGATTCAGGGGCAGCAGACTATGACGTTGACGAAAAATTTATTTATCTCAAACCATTGCAAACGCTGTTATCTATTTCAGATCCTGATTTGCAAGAATATATGGATAAATTGGCGATGAGAAGAATACATAGTGTGGGAGATTCCTATAATCCAGAATTCTATGATTATGATCAAGAAGCACTAATGCTAGAAGCATTGCAGGCGTTAGTCGCGCAAAAAGTCACTAGTGAGTTTGGTTTTGATCTCTATGATGTGAGTCGTCAAATGAGAGAAACTAAAGATAATGTGTTGCAAGCAATTGATAATGTTGCTGAACAGTTCTCTTCAAATAAGTTGTTTAAGCATCTCCGCTAATTGCCGCAACGCTTGTCCTCTGTGACTGAGTTGATTTTTGCGCTCAGCGCTTAGCTGGGCTGCCGTGCAGTTCTCTTCAGGCACAAAGAATATGGGGTCATAACCAAAACCACCATCACCCACGGATTCTTTCAGCAAATACCCCTCCCAAGTACCATGACAAATGATAGGGGTTGGATCGTCCTCATGTTGCATAAAAACAATTACACAGTGATAGCGAGCCGTTGGTTTATCAACATCAGCGGTATTCTGGAGTAATTTCGCAAGATTTGCTTCATCACTGGCATTCTCACCGCTATAACGCGCTGAAAAAATACCCGGCGCGCCGTTTAATACATCTACCGCAATACCAGAGTCATCAGCAATAGCAGGTAAGCCTGTTTCACGACAGCCATGGCGGGCTTTGATGATAGCATTCTCAACAAAGGTTAAACCCGTTTCTGCTACTTCAACAATACTGAATTCACTCTGGGGAATAGCTTGGTAATCAAAGTCTACCAGCAGCTCGTTCATTTCTTTGAGCTTACCGGGATTATTGGTAGCAAGCACGCATTGTTTCACGCTAATACCTCTTCTGAGAAAAATGTATGAGTGCCTTGGGCTTCGATAGCTTGACCCAAACGATTTAGTGCATGGACATAGGCAGCGGTGCGCATATCACAGTGATGCTGTTCCATTAAATTGTAGACATTATTGAATTCTTCGCTCATGCGTTTTTCGAGTCGTTTATGGATGTCATCAACGTCCCAATAGTAGCCTGATTTATTCTGCACCCACTCGTAATAACTCACGGTTACACCGCCGGCATTAGCGAGAATATCCGGCACGACGAGAATATCACGTTTCGCCAAAATATCATCGGCGCCGTGACCAATAGGACCATTGGCGCCTTCAACAATATAAGGGGCTTTGATATGACTGGCATTGTCTTTGGTGATGACATCCTCAAGGGCTGCGGGGATCAGAATATCTACGTCTAATTCTAATAACTCTTCATTAGTGATTTGTTTGGCTTCTACTACTTCACACACTGTCCCTTCACAATACACAGCGCGTACGCGTTTGGTGTCATTCTTGGTATGGATGATGCTGGGGATATCGAAGCCACTATCAGAATAGATCCCTCCTTGGGAGTCACTGATTGCAACAATCCGATAACCATCTTGGTGCAAGAGAGCTGCAACATGTTGGCCGAGGTTACCAAAGCCCTGGATAGCAACGGTTTTGTCTTCCGGTGTCCAGCCAAGTTTTTTTTCTAACTCTTTAATGCAGTAATACACCCCGCGACCGGTGGCTTCGTTACGCCCCAGACTGCCGCCTAGGGGAATAGGTTTGCCAGTGATCACAGCAGGTGTGTATTGGCGGACAATCTTTGAGTATTCATCCATCATCCAACCCATGATCATGGCATTGGTATAAACATCCGGTGCAGGAATATCAGTATCTGGACCAATGAAATCAACAATTTGTTCGATAAAGCCGCGGCTCAGTCGTTCTAATTCCAGCCTCGATAAGTGCTTTGGATCGACCATCACGCCACCTTTGGCACCACCATAAGGAATACCCATCACCGCACATTTGAAGGTCATCCAAAATGAAAGCGCTTTGACTTCATCAAGACTGACATTGGGATGAAAACGAATACCGCCTTTGGTGGGGCCACGGGTATCATCATGGCGCACGCGATAACCGGTAAATACCCGTAGACTGCCGTCATCCATACGTACAGGGACGGAGACCTCAAGTGTTGCACGGCAATATTTTAAACGTTCGAGGGATTCAGCTTCGATGTCAGCAAATTTTGCTGCTTTGTCTAAATGGGTAATGGCATCCTTGAATAAGCTCGTTGGCATGTTAATTCCTCCTAAATTGTTTTACCCCAAAAAAAATCAACGGCGGGCAACACATAATAAGTAGCCACGTTACCATAGTTATTTCATAATGCAAAAGGCTCGGTAGGTCGATGTTTTTGGGTGGGAAGAATCCAATTACAATGGTGATAATGCTGACAATAATACCGCTGCAAGAAACCAACCAAATGCCCAATTTGCCGCCGGGGATCCGAAATGCCCTTGGTGTATCCGGTCGTTTGTAACGTAAATAAATAGCCGCTGCAAACATGAGAATGTACATACCCATGTATAATTGGGCCGTCATTGCGGTTAAGATCCAATACGAGCTATTAATAGTGGGCATGAACAAAAACAAACAGGCCAGCAGTGTCACCAAGACGCCTTGATAGAGCAACAAACCAATCGGCGCGCCAGTGCTGGTTTCTGTACGCAAATAGCCACCAACCTCGGCATCATTTAAGGCTACCAGCAAACCACGGTTAGGGGCGATGATCCAATTACTCACTCCCCCAAGGCTGCCAATGACAATGGCTAGGGCTAGAATTGGCGTCATCCAACTGATGTGGTCAGCGACGAAGAATTTACTAAAAGCTTGCATGACACCTGACACTAGGCTCAACTGGTTGCCAGGGACAATGATGGCAATACTCAACGATGCCAATAGCATGGTGAAAAAAATAAATAACACCGAAATCAATAACGCCCGCGGATAATCCCGTTGCGGGTTCTTGACATCGGAGGCGTGGGCGGTGGCAATTTCAATACCACAAAAACACAGTACCACGCCCGTCAGAGAAACCATCATGCTAGTATCATGGGCGTCAGGCAGCAAATGATGTAATTTAAAATCAATTTGCAAGTCATGACCGGTGGCGACCCAGGTAATGCCCAAACCAATAATCAATATCATTGGAATAATGAGTCCACCAATACCACAGACAGCACTAAAGCGCGCCGAGCTTTTAAGGCCAGCCATATTAATAAAGGTCAAGGCCCAAAACGTACCAATGATAACGCCACAGAGATAAAAGCGATTGTTGGCAAGCGCGGGACTGATGAGATAAGCCAGGGACCCAGCCACAAACGCCAGGATTGTTGGATACCAAATGACATTCTCCACCCACTGGAACCAAATAGCGAAGAAGCCGGTTTTTTCACCAAAGGCTTCTCGCACCCAGACATAGACGCCGCCAGTTTTCGGCCAACCAGTAGCAAGCTCCGAGGACACTAAGGCGCTGGGTACCAAAAAGAACAGACCCGCCATAATGAAGAAAAAGATCAAAGGACTGCCAAATAATGCGGTAGCGGGGAGGTTACGAATACTATCCACCGAGGTGATCGTAATCATAACAATAGTAAAGATGCTTAAGGCTTTGGTTTTATCCGCCGTTATGGTCATTAATTACCCATTTAATCCCGCAAAAGTGGACATAGTGTCTACGATTGTGGCGGGGAATGCAAATGCGGCGCTGTCATTGTGACATGACCATCTGCGCCCCAAACGCCATAATCGGCTGGCTGATGATGATAGTGGTAATTTGCAATAACAATATCGCGCCAATGGGGGAGAGATCCAAGCCGCCAATGGGTGGGATCAGGCGTTGTATAGGCCGCAGGATGGGACTATTCAGTCGGTAAATAATTTCCAAAAACGGATTGTAGCGGGTCGGACGGAGCCAGCTTAGTATTACTTGGATAATGATGGAGTAGAAGAAGATATGCAGCACTTGATTCAACAATTCGCCGATTGACCAAACAACAATGCCGGCGATATTAGGAATGGTGCCGGCTTGCAGTAGCACCAGGGCGATGACTTTTAGCACTTCGAGAGCAACGGCTAATAAGGCAACAGAAAAATCAATGCGTTTGTAACAAGGAATGAGCTTTTGTAGCGGGTGAGTCAATGGTTTAGTGAACTTAATGACAAATTGACACACAGGATTGTAAAAGTCAGCACCAATCAGCGGCAACATGAATCGCAAAATCACGATAAAAATATAAAGATCAAATAGCACTTGTAGCAGAAACAATCCTGCATTATGGAGAGGTGTCATGTGTATACCTTAATTCTCTTGTATCAATTGCCGCGGAATAGCTCGGCAATTTCCCGGGCTCGTTCGTCGGCAGCTTTCATTGCGTTAGCAACGATATTACAAAAGTTATCTCTTTCCAAGAGATTTATGGCTGCCTCAGTTGTGCCGCCAGGGGAGGTTACCCGTTCCCGTAGTATTTCCACATCCGTGCCACTCTCGAGTAATAATTTTGCGGCGCCCAGCGCCGTCTGAATACTGAAGAGTTTGGCAACATCAGGGGATAGACCTAAGCCTTCGGCTTCCCGTTGTAAGGTTTCGATCATCAAGAAAAAATACGCTGGACCGCTGCCGGAGAGTGCCGTAATGACATCCATTTGTTCCTCAGTGTCTAACCACTCGGTGATACCGACAGCTCGAAGCAAGTGTTCAGCAATGTCTTTTTGCTGCCTATCAACCAGTTTGTTGGCGTATAAGCCTGTCGCGGCGGCCCCGACCAAGGCGGGGGGATTGGGCATGCAACGTACGATTGGCACATTGTTGCCAAGCCATTTAGACAAGACATCCGTTGGCACGCCAGCGGAGATTGAGATCACCAAGGATTGGCGTAATTGCACAATATCAGCAAGCTCTTGGGATACTTCAGCAAGGACTTGGGGTTTGACACATAAGACGACAATTTTGGCCTGGTTGGCGGCTTCTTTATTATCGGTAGTGGTATTGATGTGGTAGTTGGAAGCTAATATTTCGAGCTTTTCTTCGCGAATATTGCTGGCCCATATTTTTTGTGGGGGATAATTATCAGTGATGAGTCCGCCAATCAGGCTAGTCGCCATATTGCCGGCGCCGATAAAGGCGATTTCTGTTGTTTCCATAACTCTCTGGTTCCTTCTCTCAGTTACCGACAGCATACGGAAAATCAATAGAGAAATAAAGAGGGTTTTTTTGAGTAATTTCATAGCGTTAAAAGCATCAAAGGTGCGCAAAACCTGCAATTGTCGATTATGCGCACCCAATTTCTTGCTTTTTGGGTGCGCAAAACCTGCAATTGTCGATTATGCGCACTAAATTTCTTGCTTTTTAGGTGCGCAAAACATACAATTGTCGATTATGCGCACCTTTAAAGGAGGGGTTGGTGAAAAAGTTACCATTTATTGGCCGGCACCGCTACTTAGAGAAACTACGACAAATGCTCAATAAGAAAAGCGCCACCCTAGCTGTTGTGAAAGGGCGTCGCCGTATTGGCAAAAGTCGACTCATCCAAGAGTTTTCTAAGGACTACCAATTCTATGAGTTTGTTGGCTTGAGCCCTGATGAGGGGATCACTGAGCAAGATCAGCGGGATAATTTTGCCAGATTGCTTGAAAAGTATTTCCAATTGCCGCCACTCAGAACAACAGATTGGTCTGATTTATTGACCGTTCTCGCGGAAAACACTGCCAATGGCCAAGTTAATATTCTGTTTGATGAAATTAGCTGGATGGCGATGGATAGCCCTACCTTTTTGCCGAAGTTAAAAAATGCATGGGATACAGAGTTCAAAAATAACCATCAGTTAACCTTAATCTTGTGTGGTTCCGTCTCAGTCTGGATCGAAAAAAATATATTAAGCAGTACCGGATACTTTGGCCGGATCCCCGTACGAATTAGTCTGGATGAGCTGCCATTACCTGATTGTAATGAATTACTTCACGCACAAAACTTTGTGGGTGGTACTTATGACAAATTTCAATTACTTGCCGTTACCGGAGGTATTCCTTACTACCTAGAACAATTGCAGCCAGGTTTCACAGCGGAGCAAAATATTCGGCAATTATGTTTTTATGAAGACGCGTTATTTGTCAATGAATTTGATTTAATTTTCCATGATGTTTTTAATTCGAGAAGCGATATTTACAAAAAAATAGTCATGCTTCTTGCTGATGGTAGTATGGAGTACAATGATGTTTGTGACAAACTTCAATATTCCCGTAGTGGCAAGCTCTATGACTACCTCAATGACTTGATTGTTGCGCGGTTTATTAGTCGGGATTATACCTGGAGCATAAAAAGCGGCAAAGTTGCACGGTTGAGCAAATACCGCTTGAGTGATAATTATTTACGGTTTTATCTGAAATATATCGCACCAAAGCGTGAGCTTATTATGCAGGGACTCTATGAAGATGTAGACTATATGCATTTGCCTGGCTGGCAAACGACCATGGGATTACAATTTGAGAATCTTGTTCTGAAGAACAAAAAATCATTATTATCATTACTCGGCATAAATCCTTCCCATGTTGTTGCGAGTAATCCATTTTTCCAGCGTAAGACTACTCGACAAAAAGGCTGCCAGATTGACTTGCTAATTCAAACCCGCTATCAGAACTTATTTGTTTGCGAAATTAAATTTTCAAAGAATCAATTGGGTATGGATATCATTAATGAAGTGGACGAAAAAATAAAACGCTTATCACTGCCAAGAGGTTTCTCTTGTTTTCCGGTACTTATTCATGTGAATGGTGTGAGTGATGCAGTATTAGACGAGGGTTATTTTACCAAGATTATTGATTTTGGGGAGTTGCTCGTCTCCAGCGAGAAATAAACTATTCTCTCTCGCCAAACACTGCCGTGCCCACTCTGATCATCGTGGCTCCCTCAGCAATGGCTGCTTCAAAATCATTGGTCATGCCCATGGATAAGGTATCAATCAAGATCCCTTGTTGATGCAGGGAAAGAAATAAATCTTGTAATTGATGATAAGGGCGCCGTTGCTCGTCAAAATCATCACAAGGGGCAGGGATGGTCATCAAGCCCCGGAGTTTGAGGTGGGGCAGGGAGACAATGGCGTGGGCCAAATCATGGGCCTCATCAACGCTAACGCCTGACTTGCTGGCCTCACCGCTGGTGTTGATTTGGAGGCAGATATTTAGTGGCGCAAGGCTACTTGGCCGCTGGTCATTGAGTCGTTGGGCAATATCAAGGCGGCACACACTGTGAACCCAGGCAAAATGCGCTGCAAGCAGGCGGGTTTTGTTGCTCTGAATGGGGCCAATGAAATGCCATTCCACATCCTCGTCCTTGAGTGCTGCGATTTTGTCGAGGGCTTCCTGGGCATAATTTTCACCAAAAGCCCGTTGTCCTGCGGCAATGGCTGTTCTAATTTTATCCACAGGTTGCTTCTTTGAGACGGCGATGAGCTTCACAGAACCGGGTTTTCTCCCCCATTTGCTCTCAGCGTCTATAATTCGAGTATGTATGTGGTTTAACTGGGTTGTAATACTCAATGGATTAGGTGCCCCCAATGGATATATCTGAATTACTGGCCTTCAGCGTTAAGAATAAAGCATCGGACTTACACTTGTCATCTGGTTTACCCCCTTTGATTCGGGTGGATGGTGATTTACGCCGGGTTAATTTACCTGAGTTGGATGACAAGCAGGTTGAAGCGCTCTTGTATGAAATCATGAATGACACCCAACGCAAAATTCTTGAGGAGCAGTTTGAAGTAGACTTCTCTTTTGATATTCCCAAACTTGCTCGCTTTAGGGTGAATGTGTTTTATCAAGACCGCGGTCCCGCGGGGGTGTTTCGAACTATTCCAACAGAAATAGCAACCTTGGATGAATTAGGGATGCCGGATGTTTTTAAAAGTATTGCCAAGAGCAAAAATGGCCTAGTACTGGTAACTGGGCCAACGGGTTCGGGTAAAAGTACAACGTTGGCAGGCATGGTAGATTACATTAATAACGAGCGCTACGATCATGTCATTACCATTGAGGATCCTATTGAGTTTGTGCATAAGAGTAAAAAATGTCTGATTAACCAGCGTGAATTACATATGCATACCCATAGTTTTGACCAAGCCTTACGTTCTGCTTTGCGGGAAGACCCTGACGTTATTCTTGTTGGTGAGATGCGGGATTTGGAAACCATTCGCTTAGCATTGACCGCTGCTGAAACCGGTCACTTGGTGTTTGCCACCTTGCATACCAGCTCTGCCGCTAAAACGATTAACCGTATTATTGACGTTTTTCCTGCGGGTGAGAAAGATATGGTGCGTTCGATGTTGTCTGAATCACTGCAAGCGGTGATTTCGCAAAGCTTACTAAAGAAAGTTGGTGGTGGTCGCGTTCCAGCGTTGGAAATAATGGTATGTAACATGGCTATTCGTAACCTTATCCGTGAAGATAAAGTCGCACAAATGTACTCTGCCATCCAAACCGGCCAAGCTGAAGGTATGATGACATTAGATCAGCATATGAAGGAGCTAATTTCAAATAATCTCATTAGTGCCGCGGAAGCGGAGAAATACGCGAAGAGTAAGTCGGAGTTCTAAGTTATCTCATAACCTAATGCGATGGGAGATTCTTAAGAGGGAGAATCGTCATTCTCCCTCTTAAGCGCGAGCGCGAATTCATTTCGCGCGTAGCGTAATACTCGGTCCAGCATATGAAAGAATTGATTTCAAATAATCTCATTAGTGCGGCTGAAGCGGAGAAATACGCGAAGAGTAAGTCGGAATTCTAAAAAGCGTTGTCATCCCGAGTTGGGATGACAACGTTTTGTATTATAGATCTAAAGCGGCCCAGCCTTTACAATCTCCGGTGCAACATCAAAGCGCTTGAAGTTTTCGCGGAACTGCTCACTTAGCTCCATGAGTTTGGCTTCATAGGCCGTACTATCAGACCAGGTCTTAACCGGGTTCAACAATTGGCTATCAACACCGTTGATGGTTTCAGGTATTGCCAAATTAAAGCCGGGTAGGGTAATAGTATTAGCGTCTTTTAAGGCGCCGGATAAAATAGCCCGGACAATGGCGCGCGTCGTTGGGATTGAGAAGCGCTCACCGCCTTGGCCATAAGCTCCGCCGGTCCAACCGGTATTCACAAGATATACTTGTGCGCCAGTTTCTTCGATGCGTTTAATCAATAATTCAGCATACACTGACGGTGATAGCGGGAAGAATGGTGCGCCGAAACACGTGCTAAATGTTGGCTTGATGCCTTCAGTTTGTCCTACCTCGGTGCTGCCGACTAATGCGGTATAACCGGATAAGAAATGATAAGCGGCTTGTTCTTTACTGAGTAATGATACCGGTGGTAATACGCCATAGAGATCGCAGGTTAAGAACAACACGGCATCTGGTTGTCCGCCGCGATTGGCCTCGGCACGCATTTCAATGTGTTCGCGGGGATAGGCGGCACGAGAATTCATGGATAAGGTGCTGTCGCTGTAATCAGGCGCTTGGTTTTCGTCTAAGACGACATTTTCCATAATTGCCCCATGACGAATGGCATCCCAAATGACGGGTTCCTTTTCTTTGGAGAGATCAATACATTTTGCGTAACAACCGCCTTCAAAGTTAAAGACGCCTGATTTACCCCAACCATGTTCATCATCACCGATCAAAAAGCGTTCTGGATCGGCCGACAAGGTGGTTTTACCGGTACCGGATAAACCAAAGAATAATGCTACATCACCTTCCATGCCAATATTAGAGGCACAGTGCATGGGTAGCACATCAATATTCGGCAACAAGAAATTCATCACAGTAAACATGGCTTTTTTCATTTCGCCGGCATAGTGAGTACCACAAACAAGAATGCGGCGTTGGCTGAAATTTAATATTACAGCTGCTTCACTGTTAGTCCCATCTCGCTCAGGAGATGCATGAAAATCTGGTGCACTGAGAATTGTCCATTCAGGCTTTTGTTTACGATTGTAAGTATCCGGGCGAATGAATAAGTTACGGGTGAAGAGATTGTGCCAGGCTTTTTGGTTAATGACTTTAACTGGTAGATAGTGCTCACTGTCAGCACCAACTTCAAGATGTGACACAAAGGTATCTTTGTCCGCAAGGTAGGCTTCGATTTGGTTCCAGAGGGCATCAAAGCGGTCTTGGCTAATGGGTTGGTTGACGTTACCCCAATCTACTGTGTTGGTGGTCACATCATCCTGGACAATAAAACGGTCTCGAGGAGAGCGGCCGGTACGGGTGCCAGTTGCAACGCTGAGGGCCTGATTAGTGCTCAAAACCCCCTCATTGCGCTCTAGCGCGTGTTTGATCAATTGCTCCGTCGATAAGTCTGTATACGTCATAGTTTCGGCCTTTGTTTCCGCGTGCATCTGAATCTCCTAGATTGCAGGAATTTGAAAGGCGTGATGATACCAGGTAAGGGGAAAAATGCCAAAATAAGTCTTGCAGTGCAGACCAATACGGCTATACTCCATAGCTCATGATTAAAACCTTTAAATTCAATCTATTAAAGATGTTCTGTGGTTTATATGAACAATTGATGTTTGTTGATTTTAATTTATCAATTGACAATTGTATATCAATTGATATTATCATGACATTAATAATCAGCTAAAGGTTAATTTTTATGGATTGGGAAGGACTCGGGTTTACTGATAACCCCTTAGATACAGATCCTATCAAACAAAAGACACTTTCTTTGTATGTTGGTCATGAAAATGAAGCAGAAATTTGCTCGAAGGTCTTAGCAAGTAAAAATGTGAACCTCATCATTGAGGGAGCAAGGGGCGTTGGTACAACTTCTTTTGCGAATTTGATGCGTTTTGAGGCTCAGGAAAAAAAGTTATATTTTACACCACCTAAAGAGATACGTGTTGAGGCCGGCTGGACAGTTGAAACCTTATTTGCGGCAATTATAGCAAATGTAATCCGCGGGCTAGAATTGGCTTTTTTCAAGAAAATAGAGAAGAATCAATCATTCCAAGATGCCAAAGCTATATCAAATCGCATAGCAGAAACGTACCGTACTTTTGGTGCACAAGTCGGTGTTTCAGGCTTTGGGGGCGGTATTAATTATGGTAAAACCCCTGGGGTTGTTACTCAGCCAGTAATTGTGCCTACAAATGTACTAGGAGAACATTTAGAAGAATTAGCGCAGTTAATTAAATCGTTAGGTTTTAAACATGGTTTGCTTATTCAACTCAATAATCTGGATATTGGAATAATTCACGAAGAAACACACTTGAGATACCTTTTTAATTCGCTAAGAGACTATATGCAGACTGATGGGATAAGCTGGATCCTTGTTGGTGACGAGGGGTTACGCTCCTTTATAGCACAGGAAGTCGATAGGTTAGATGATATTGTTAGTCATGAGGTGGTAATTAAACCATTAAGTCAAGATAATTTTAAAAAACTAATCACTCGCAGGGTTGAGTATTACCGAGTTAACAAAAATGTAGAATTACCCATTGACTGGGCTGTTATGAGTTACCTGCATAAGCTAACGCATGGGAGATTGCGTTATATTTTTGGACTTCTATCCAGGATGTTGCGTCTTTTGCATGTTGGTGATCTTGCGGATAAAATCTCGTTAGATACAGCAAAACCTCTCATTGACCGGTTGATTAAAGATAGATTGAAGCAGAAAAATTTGTCTGAGCTTCAAGAGAACGTTTTGAAAGTGATTGCTCGTAGAGAAAGTTGTTCGGTTTCAGTCATTGCATCTACTACTGGTAAATCTTCATCACAAATTTCCCATGTCCTTAGAACGTTAGAGGAGCTTCGACTGCTCAAGCGGATAAAGAAAGGCAAAAGTGTTTATGTTTTCCCTATCTTTGATGTTGTGCTTGCTTATGGGAAGAATGGGTGTGATAGTTGAGTTTCATCTGTGGCTTTGAAATAAATTGGGAGAAATAAGGAAGTTGTGGAAGATATGCTAGACGAGGCCATTAGAAAAGAACATAAATATTTTTCTCAAAACTGGACTCTTTTTGCCAATCTGCTAACATCGCGCCCCATGACGATAACTGAAAATGACACGCTACAACGTTTTTTGTTCGAAAACCGCGGTATACGGGGGGAGTTGGTCCACTTGGCAGCGGCATATCGGGCAATTGGTGACCACCACCCTTACCCGAAACGGGTTCATCAACTTCTAGGCCAAGCCTTGGCGGGTACGGCGCTTTTGAGTGCCACCCTAAAATTTGAGGGTTCCTTAATCCTGCAATCCCAAGGGGATGGGCCGGTGACGCTGTTGGTGGCCCAATGCAATCACCACTTCCATTTGCGCGGCTTAGCGAAATGGCAACACAATGCGGATTTTAGCGATGCAGAGCTGGAGGGCTTATTGGGCAAAGGTCAGCTGGGTATCACTATCATTCCTGATAACAGCGCGGAGCGCTATCAAGGTATTGTGACTCTGGACAAAGCGGAATTGAGTCATTGCTTAGAAGATTATTTCCAGCAGTCTGAGCAATTGCCAACGTTAATATTGTTAACAGCAGATGACACTCGGGCGGCGGGACTGTTGATTCAGCAAATGCCCGATGATGATCACTTTGCTGAGGATTATTGGCAGCATGTGTTGACACTGGCAAAATCACTGACCGTAGATGAGTTACTCAATTTAGATAATCAAACCATTTTACATCGATTATTTCATGAAGAAGATATTCGTTTGTTCTCAGCGGAGCCAGTGTGCTTTCGTTGTCGTTGTAGTACCGAAAAAATGGAAAAGGCAGTTGTTTCTTTCGGTAAAGATGAGGCTCAGGATATTCTTAAGACCCATAACCACGTTGTCGTCAATTGTGAGTTCTGTAATCGCCACTATGAGTTTGATAAAGTGGATGTGGAACGAATTTTTCGAGGGAATCAGGCCTCTGGCGCAAGCACTTAAGGCTTGCTTAACTGGGAATTTGCGCTTCTTCCACAGAGCACTAATACTTAAACGTATGAATGATATGCAAGCAGAACTACAAAATCACTTTTTGGTGGCCATGCCGAGTTTGTTGGACGTAAACTTCTCCCAGGCGGTGATCTACCTCTGTGCCTACAATGAAGAAGGTGCAATGGGCATTATTATCAATCGACCTATCTTGGACATTAATCTCGGCGAAGTACTGGGACAAATGCGTATTGATACCAAACTGGATGATATACGTAGCTCACCAGTATTGCTGGGTGGTCCCGTACAACCGGAACGGGGTTTTATCATTCATCGTCCCAACACCGAATGGCAATCCACCTTAATGGCAGGAGATGATATTGGTGTGACATCGTCGCAAGATATTCTTGAAGCGATGGCAGTGGGGGAAGGGCCTGATGATGCCGTTGTTATTTTGGGTTATGCCGGTTGGGGCCCTGATCAATTAGAAAAAGAAATCAGCGATAACTTTTGGTTAACGGCACCTGCGGATCATGATATTCTCTTCAACGTACCGTTTGAAGAACGTTGGCGCGCAGCGGCCAGTAGTGTCGGCGTCGACCTGACAAAATTATCCAGTGATGTTGGCCATGCCTGAACAACCTCAAGCTTTTGAATGCGACCCACCCCATGCCATTGATGGGGTGTTGATAGGATTTGATTTTGGTTTGCGCCGCATTGGTATTGCTGTCGGACAGTCACTGACAAAAACCGCCTCACCCCTGACGATGCTATTAGCCAATGATGGTGAACCCCAATGGCAAGCGGTAGCGGAGATTATCAATGAATGGCGGCCCAATGCTTTAGTCGTCGGGATCCCCCTTAACATGGATGGCACTGAACAACCCATTACGCGTAAAGCCCGGGCTTTTGCCGGTCAACTCAAACAGCAATTTAAACTACCGGTCTTTGGGGTAGATGAACGCCTAACCTCATTTGAAGCAAGGCAACGGTTATTCGATGCCGGTGGCTATAAAGCGGTCCAGAAGAACCAAATCGACAGCCTTGCAGCCAGTCTTATCCTTGAGGGCTGGATGCAAGAGCATTGCTTGTGAGTGTGTGCTTAACCGCAGTTTTTCAAACGAAATGATGACGTCGACCTAAACGAGCCATCACTCTCATGCTCTGTGCCGTCGCCAGACTCTGTTTGTTCAGGTGCTTGTATTATGGCTGGAGCTCGTCGCAGAGGCGGCGTATCAGGGCTAGCAGCACAATCGCCATAATCGTCATCCTCAATTTCTTGGGTTGGGTCTTGTGAATCAAAGCTACTTAGAGAAGATCCGTCGTCTTCTGAATTCCGTTGTATTGTCGGAGGAACGCGACGTTCTATTAGCCACGGATCTTCAAATTCTGCGGGCAAGGATAAGCTGTCACCAGGAACCAGTCCACATCGAAGGGCCATGGTGTAGCTATTATAAGTTGCAGCTCTTCTCATGGGGCTGGGCGATCGGGGATTGTTTATGGTTTTTTTCATTGTAGTGCTCCTATTATGTGGGCAGGAGAAGCGATCATACTCCGGTAGGATGGAGAATACTACCCGATGCTGTAGGGAGCCACCGGGGATGGCTGTAATTAGGGCTGTAAAGCTGCTACTATCAGCCTATTTACAGCAAAAGTAACGGCAAATGACCAGTGCACCGATACAACTAGACCAAGAGGGGCGTTTACGTCATTTTTTAACCATTGATGGCTTACCCAAGTCTATACTCGAGGCTATTCTCTCCCGGGCCCAGTCGCTGTTGGGGGCAGCCAAAGGCGAAGATGCTCAGCCACTGCTTAAGGGGCGCACGGTTGCGAATTTGTTTTTTGAGCCCAGTACCCGGACCCGAACATCGTTTGAGTTAGCGGCAAAACGCTTATCAGCGGAAGTTTTGAACTTAGATATTGCTACCTCTGCCACCAAAAAGGGCGAGACGCTGCTGGATACTGTACGCAATATCCAAGCTATGCAAGTGGATATGTTTGTGATTCGCCACAAGGCTAGCGGGGCACCGGATTTCGTTGCTCGTCATATCCATGACAATATTGCTGTCTTAAATGCAGGTGATGGCGCTCACAGCCACCCTACCCAGGCGATGTTGGATATGTTTACCATTCAACGGCATAAACAACAGTTTGAGCCGTTAACCGTTGCTATCGTTGGCGATGTATTGCATTCACGGGTGGCGCGCTCGCAAATTCATGCCTTAAATATTTTAGGGGTCACGCAAACGCGGGTTGTGGCACCGAAAACATTGCTACCAGCGGACATAGAGAGCTTAGGGGTTAAGGTGTTCCATGATTTGGCCGAAGGGCTTGATGGTGTTGATGTGATTATCATGTTGCGCCTACAACATGAGCGCATGAAATCAGGCTTGATTCCCAGTGAGAAAGAATACTTCTACACCTATGGTTTGACAGAGGAACGTCTACAAACGGCAAAGCCTGACGTATTAATTATGCATCCTGGTCCTATTAATCGAGGTGTTGAAATTGCCTCAAGTGTTGCCGATGGCCCACAGTCAGTGATACTACACCAAGTCGAATATGGCATTGCTGTGCGCATGGCAGTGATGTCAATGATAGTAGGGGATAGTCAATGACAAAGATCCTCATCAACAATGGCTTAGTGGTTTGCCCCAAAAGTGATATTGAGCATTGTACTAATGTCTATATTGCCGATGGCAAGATTGTTGCAGTGGCGGATGAATTAGCCGACTTTAGTGCCGATCATACGATTGATGCAACGGATATGATCGTTAGCCCGGGGCTTATTGATTTGTGTGCCGATTTGCGTGAGCCTGGTTTTACCTATAAGGCAACCATCGCCAGTGAAACTAGCGCTGCAGCCCAGGGCGGTATTACCCAAGTATGTTGTACCCCGATGACCAATCCGGTGATTGATAATTCTTCGGTAGTAGAGCAAATTCTACAACGGGCAAAAACCGCAGGTCAGGCTAAGGTGCTGCCCATTGCGGCATTAACCCAAGGCCTTGAAGGCAAGTATCTCAGTAGTATGGCATCACTCAAACAAGCGGGTTGTGTGGCGGTGAGTAATGGTCGTAATGATATTGTGCATACTAATGTATTACGCAATGCATTTGCCTATGCCGCAACCCAAGACTTGCTAGTGATACTGCAACCTGAAGATGTTTATCTTAGCCAAAATGGTTTTGCTCACGAAGGTAAAGTCAGTACGCGTTTGGGTATTCCTGGGATCCCGAGTTGTGCGGAAACTATAGCGGTGGCACGTGCTATTGAATTGGTCAAACAAACGGGTGTGCATTGTCATTTCAGTAAACTATCCACCAGTGGTGCAGTCGATTTAATTCATCAGGCAAAGCAGGCAGGTTTACCCGTTACAGCAGATGTTTCCATTAACCATTTGCATCTGAGTGACATTGATATCAGTGATTTTTCACCCCTATGTTATGTGCAACCGCCCTTACGCAGCAGTCAGGATCAAACCGCCCTACTGCGGGGACTACAAAGTGGCATCATTGACGCTATATGCTCCGATCATCAGCCCCATGAGCTGGATGCCAAGCTTGCCCCATTTAGCGAAGCAGAGCCCGGAATTTCTGGCCTTGATACACTGTTGGCCCTGGTATGGCGCCTGCAGGATACCCAGCAATTATCCCTCAGCCAGGCCATTGCCAGCCTCACCGCCAAACCGGCCGCAATACTGGGCATTGAGGCGGGCTGCTTGAGTCCTAATACAACTGCGGATATTTGTATTATCGACCCCCACAATCACTGGGTGGTTGCTTCTGAGACCCTCGCCAGCAAAGGCAAAAATACCCCCTTTATGGGCTGGGAAATGCCGGCCAGAGTGGCTTATACTCTAGTAGACGGGGAAATTATTTGGCAATCGAATGTCTGACAAGCAACACATTGAATTCGACGAATTTGTGAAAGTCACTGCCCGGGAACGTTTTCCCGGCAATTACTATATCCTGCGCTTACAATCACCTGCACTTGCTCAATCGGTACAGCCGGGACAAATGTTATTAATTCAGCAATTCGTTGAAGAGGCAGGGGTTGCATTGGTGATCGCAGTGATGCGTCGCTCAGCAGAACTAGGTTGGGTCGAAATTTCATTTCATGAAGAAGGGCCAGAGACCCATTGGCTAACCGAAGTCCAAACCAACGACTACGTTAAAATTACCGGCATTGAAGGTGCGCCGTTCTTGTTGCAGAAATCAATAAAGCGCTTATTGTTATTGGGCCAAGGTAACGGCATCGGCAATATTTTCTTTTTGGCCGATCAATTGCATAGTTTAAGACCTAGTCAGCCTATGTTAGTGATGTTAGGGTTCAACGGGCAATTACCGTTCCAACCGCGACCATCAAATATTTTAATCAATAATGTCCCACCTCAATACATTGCAACCATGCCCTTATTTGAGAATCGCCAAATCCCCACACGCTTAGCCATGAAAATTTTTCAGCCGGGATGTTTTGAAGGGTCAGTAACCGCTTTCGCTGAGACTTGGTTAGATGCCTACGACAAGGCAATTGCCCGTGAAGTGGATGTGATTGCTTCAGGACCTGCTGAACTTTGCCAGGCAGTTGAAGCGCTCGGGGAAAAGTATTCATTGTCTTGGCAGACGCGAGAAACGATGTAGGAATGCTGTGCTGCTGACGACAGCACAGCACTATGATCAATTAAAGAAGTAATTTAAGCCCCAACCCCAAAAGTCAGAAGTCTTGATACCGCTACCGCTGATAACCCGATTCCAGGAAATATCGGTGGTGAGGTTTTGATTGATGATATAGGTACCGCCGATGCCAACGGTTGGTCTGAACGCAGATTCATCTTTAAAACGTATGCCATTGACTTTGGCGGTTGAGTTGCGGGATTTGTCTGCATCTACATAGGCAAGTCCAAGCTTACCAAATGCATTCCACTGGTTACCAATAGGCAAAATACCTTTGGCGCTTAAGTCATAAGCAGCCTGATCAATTTTGCCATTTGCGCCAGGAATACCGCGCATATTTTTGAGTTTCATTTCATGGTAATGGGTGTAACTGCCTTCGACAGCAAAGTTACGATTGACTTGATAGCCAAGTAATCCCTTCCAGCCAAGGCCTTTTTCGTCGTGGCGCTTCGCGGGGGATACTTTTTGGTTACTGGCCGTATAGTCCAAGTCAGAACGGCCTAAGGCACCACCGAAGTAAACGCCTTCGGCAAAACCCGTGCTGGCAATGCCTAAGGCAAGTGTGCCAGTTAATACAGTGGAAACTAATCTTAGTGTTGATTTATTGCTCATGTCTTTCTCCTTAATTAGAGGCTGGATTTTAATTGGCAACGGGCGTTATGACAAGTACTCATGGCAAATGCTACCATTTGCGGCTAGTATTAAATCAACGTATCTTTGAGGAGCTTCCAATGTCTCTGCCATCAATTCGTAAATCTTTTACTATTGGCTTTGTTGTTTGTTTATTATTACTTGCAGGTGCGGGTTATCTACAGATTGCCCAAGGGCTTAAGCCTTGTCCTTTGTGTGAAATTCAGCGGCTATTAATGGCTGTGTTGGGACTGGTGTTTGTGTTTGCAGCTCTACATAATCCGGGACGTCGTGGCGTAAATATTTATAGTTGGGTGATATTTTTTATGGCGTTACTCGGGGCGTTATCTGCAGGACGACAATTATGGTTGCAATTTTATCCTCCTGTAGATGGGGTGTCTTGCCAAGCGAGTCTTGCTTATATGCTGCAGATATTACCATTAACGGAGTCCATCAAATTGCTGATTATGGGGACAGGGGATTGCGCCGAAGTACAGTGGCACTTTCTGGGCTTAACCATGCCTGGGTGGACCTTAATTAGTTTTGCAGTACTGGGACTATGGGGATTTGCTCAGCGATTCCGTCAGCAAACCTAAACCCAAATAAAAAGGGCGATCCCATGGGATCGCCCTTCGTATGTGTCTGCCCTCGACATTCACTGCCGTGTGGTTAGCGTCCCTGTTAGCAACGTCCATGTTGGCTCGCTTCCGTGGGCCGCTCCCCAGGTTTGTCCTTAAACACGTCCCCATGATATTACAAGCCAGCTAAAGCACAATTGTCTTAGCTGGTGTTTTAAACCTATCGAAGGGTCTGAAAATAGCAAGAAAAGCCCCTGAAATCAATGCGTTAGTTGTAAATATTGCTTAACAGAGCCAATGGACAATTGCTGATCGACGACTGTTTTTTCAGCGATCTCGCACAGGGGGTTTGGGGGAAATTGCTAGATTTTGTCGATGTGGTTTGCGATTCGGACAAACTCTTCGACAGAAAGTTGTTCTGGGCGTTGTTGGGGGGAGATACCTTGCTCACTCAGTTGTTCCGCACTGATGAGAGATTTGAGCGTATTACGCAGGGTTTTGCGCCGTTGTGAGAAGGCTTGCCGTACCACATCAGCGAACAGTCGCTCGTTATTAGCGACACAGGGTAGAGCTGCGTAAGGCACTAAGCGGACAATGGCAGAATCTACTTTGGGTTGTGGCTGGAAAGCATCTGGTGGCACTAAGAATAAGTAATCAACTTGGCAATGGTATTGCGCCATGACACTTAGGCGGCCATAATTTTTGTCACCAGGGTTAGCGCTGAGGCGCTCTACGACTTCTTTTTGTAGCATAAAATGCATATCGTTGATGCAGTCTTTTTGGCTTAATAAATGAAAAATCAACGGCGTGGAAATATTATAAGGAAGATTCCCCACTACGCGTAAATTTTTAGGTTCATGACTTAATTGGCTGAAATTAAATTGCAAGGCATCCGCTTGGTGCACCGTTAGCTGGCCAAGTTCAGTATAGAAAGCCTGCAATTCAGGAATAAGATCACGGTCTAGTTCGATAACATCCATTATTCCTGTAATAGGCAGCAATTGTTTTGTGAGCGCACCATGACCTGGCCCAATCTCAACAAGCTTATCGCCCGCTTTAGGGTTGATAGCTGCAACAATCCTGTCGATGATTACAGCATCCGTCAAAAAATTCTGCCCAAAGCGTTTACGGGCGCGGTGCTTCATTGTGCTTCGCTCGTGGAGCTATGCAGAATTTTTGTCATCGGGCGAGTCCATTTTTTTGATGTAGGCCCCATTGCGCAAACGGTTCACAAGAGATTGCGCTTTTTCGCCGTACTGCTTTTGATAGAGCATTTTGCGTACTTGTAGACGTTCATGATCTTTGGAGTCGTCTTTTTTGCGTCGCCCTAATACTTCAATGATATGGTAACCGAATTCGGATTTTACAGGTTCGCTAATTTTGCCTTTAGCTAAGCCATCCATTGCATGTTCGAAAGGCGGTACCAGCATACCAGGCTCAACCCAGCCCAGATCACCGCCTTGTTTAGCACTAACCGTATCCTCAGAATATTTTTTAGCAAGTGTACTGAAATCCTCACCATTGTTAATGCGCTTACGCAGTTTTTCGAGACTTACTTTGATTTCTTTATCGGAATGCAAGGCATTGGGCGTCATTAAAATATGACGTACGTGGGTTTGAGTAATATAGTGTTTGCTGGTACCACCTTTGACATCTTCCAGTTTAAGGATGTGGTAACCGTTAGCCGTACGGATAGGGCCCGCAATATCGCCTTTATGCATGGTTTTCACTTTGGTTGCAAATACAGTGGGCAACTCTGCAGCGCGGCGCCAGCCTAGGTCGCCACCTTTAAGGGCTGTCTGACTGTTGGATTCAGCTATGGCAATTTGGCCAAAGTCACTGTCTTTGTTGAGTTGAGCCATGATTTGTTTTGCCTTGGTTTGGGCATCATGAACTTCCTGTGAAGAGGGTTCATCGGGTAGTGCGATTAAAATATCTTTGAGGTGGTACTCAGGGACGTTATTGGATGAATAAGCAACGGAGTTAAGAATATTATCAACTTCGCTTTTAGAGATATAAATATGGGCGCCAACTTCTTCTTGCATGAGCTTCTCGATAGTGACTTGGTCTTTAATGCGTTTGCGATAAGCGCTATAACTTAAGCCAGTAGCGGTGATTTCTTTACGTAACTGGGCAACGCTCATTTTATTGTGTTTAGCGATATTAGCGATGGCTTTATCTAGCGTTGCATCATCGACCTCAATGCCAACGCGTTTAGCCGCTTGGAGTTCGAGTTTTTCGTCAATCATTTGATTCAGGATCTGTGCCCGTAGGACATTTTCGTTGGGTAGATTAGTATTTTGTTTTTTGAGTTCTTTAGTAATACGGCGATATTCGCGATTGAGTTCGCTCTCGGTGATGACATCGTCATTAACAATAGCGACGATTTTGTTCATGTTCCGGGTCGTTGGCGTGTGCTGAGTTGTTTTCATGGGGTTAGGTAGCTCAGCGGTATTTGCTCGAGTTTTGAGATCGGGTACAGCCAATGGGTCGGATGTACCATCTTTATCGAAGGGTATCGGTGGTAGTTCACTACCCGTTGGAGGGACGTTATTGGCGCCTGGCAAAGAAAGCTTTACGTCATCAGCGAAGGCAAAAGAGGGGGCTGATAGTAGGCCGATCAGGGATAGTATGGCTAATAATTTAACAGGTTTATTCATCATTTCATTCTCGAGAAACTAAAAAGTTGCTCATTATCTACTATCTTGGGAAGTTGTTCAATGTTAGACAATATAGATGGTTGTCCAATATTGTTTCAGTTATGTGCTACATCCGGCTTTTCGCACCAGCGCTATTTTTTACCCTTTTATGCGCAAGACTGGTGGGATGTCGGCTACATAATGTTAGTAATATTATTCATATTGACCATGCCAAAATTGTCGCTGTAGCCAGGGATGCCATCTTTGAGAAGTCCTGTTGCGCTGTTAACGCCAGCATCGCCAAGACCTTTGAAAACAAATTCAATATAGACTTTATTGTCAAAGACTTCGTGGTTCTTGCCATTGGGCAATGTCTCGAGGTAATTGAACTCACGGCCAATAACAGTACGGATAGCCCAACAGCAACTGTCATACTCAAGGCCGGCAAAATAGGTCTGAGGGTGGTTGTGGCTGATATTATAGTTCCAACGAGCCACTGCCTTCCAGTTTTTGATGAGTGGCCAAGCGACAGAAAAGTCTACTTGGTTTAAATCATTGGACGAGTTTTTGGGGTTAGTCCCCGGATCCAAATCGCCGCCGCGCAAATACACATAACCCACGTTGAATATATGATCATGGTCTGGCATGTACTGGAAAAAGAAGTTGCCGTTGTTAGTTTCGTTAACATTCGGATCCCAGGCAATATTAGATTCAAAGTTCCAAGCATTATTGATATGGTACAGTAGTTGCCCGGCGATGGGTGAGGATGGCGTGTCACTTGGTACAGAGTTTTCGAGAGTTACTAAATCTTGGGTAGAGGTATCGATGTTGACCTTGCGGTTACGGAAATAATAAATTTGTCCGATGCTGGCCCGTAGTTTTTCTTCACCCGTTGCCTGTTGTAAGAATCGAGACGTCATAGCAACAGATAGTTGGTTAGCATCGCCAATTCTATCAATCCCATTAAAGCGATTAGTTCTGAATAATTGATTGTACGTGAAAGGTTGTACGTCAGTATCGAACAGAGGAATATCATCTTGATTTTCGTTGGGTACAAACAAGTAAAATAAACGTGGCTCAAAGGTTTGTTGATAGCCATTACCCAAAAAATTAAAATACCTGTCAAAAAACAACCCCGCATCGATATCAGCAATAGGTAATACCCGTGTAATGCTGCTATCTTCGCCGGGTACTTGATGGCGTAAATCATACTGAGTTGCAGAGAGTTTTACTTCGGGTTTAAGATAGCCTTGAGGACGATATATGGGCATGCTTAGACCCGGTTCCAAATACAATCTATTACCGATAACAGGGGCTTCTGATTCACCGGGATTGGTATCTTTGTCAAAATAGACAGCCTCACTGTCTAAGTCAAAGTTAATGCCGTCGACAGCATCTGGAAATTCACCACGCATGCGTAACTGCGGCAACATCGAGTATTGGTTATTCACCGCCGTTTGGTTAACGGGGTGCAAGGTTTGATAGCCTTGCACATTACCGGTGAAATGCCAATGCTGATCATTATAAAAAAGGCTGCCTTTATTAATCAGTTGATTATCTGTTATCTGTGCAGGGTCACTGCTAAAATCATCAAAGTAATAATCATCACTCGCGCGATTTAAATAGAGAAACGTCGACCAGTGATCGGTTAGTGCTGTGTTATCCTGGACGGAAATAAAATACCTGTCTAAGCCGTCGTTTTTAAGGCGATTACGTCCGGGTGTCCCGACGGGGTATTTATCTAGCGTATCCTGGCGAAAATCTTTGAATTCTTGATCTTGGGGGAGAATACTTCCATGAATATCACCATGGCTACTTTCGGTTAAATAACGAAAATTACCGTTGAGTTGTACGCCCCGTTGAGTCATTAATTTAGGCGTTATAGTCGCATCATAATTCGGTGCGATATTCCAATAGAACGGTGCAGCCAGTTCAAATCCATCATCCTCGGAGTGACCAAAGGTTGGGAACAAAAAACCAGATTGGCGGCGGTTGTCTAGGGGGAAGTTAAAGTATGGTGAATAGAATACAGGAGCTTCATGAAAATACAATGTTGCATTTTCAGCGGTTCCCCGACCACTCTCCTTATCGAGATGTAATTTCTTTGCAAAGACATGCCAGGTATTTTTGGGGGGCGGACAAGTGGTATAGCTGGCGTCAGATATTGTGACAATACCATCAGGTCTGCGTCTTATTTTTTTGGCGCGTCCCCATGCCGTAGTACCGCTGAAGTTGACGTCGTCTTCAGCTGATGTGACGGGTAATTGCGGTACAGCATCAAATGTCATTCTATATATAACATCATAAAGCGACCCTGTATTATCGGACAAGCGTAAATGGCCGCGATCGCCAATTACTAATTTACCAGGCTCGCGCAAATGGACGTTACCATAGGCGTCGACGGTATCTACTTTACCGGTTTCTTTACTACGATTAAGGTAAGCGATGTCAGCATTTAAACGTCGGTAGGGTTGTGAAACCACCACATTGCCTTTGAGGATAGAGGTAGAAGCCTGAGATAGCTCCGTCTGATTGGCAGTAATCGTTACCGGGGCTTTGTTGACCGTAGAGATTATTTTATCGCCTTTGAAGAGCAGGGGTTCTTTATAGTAACCATTACATAGATACTTGCTGCAGTTATCATTGACCCAGCCAATATAATCGGCGATTTCTTTGCGGCTTAGCTGGTAGGGATCGATTGGTTTTATGCCCTTAGGGTATTTATCGGATTTTTTGGGGTTGTGCGTGGTTTTGCCAGTATCCGTCGGTGGGGAAGGATGGGAAATATTTTCTGATGATGAAGCCGCAGCCAAAACATGCGGTAGTAAGAGTTGCCCAGCAATGGCAGCAATCAAGCCAAGTTGTATTTTTTTTAGCTTATTTTTTTTCACGATGCTGTGCCATTTTCCATTGAAAACTGATAAAATTTTTTCCGACAGGTTTTGTTATGCTACCAAACCGTGGAATGTTACCGAACCTTGAATTTGAAAGCTATAAAAGATTGAACAAAGTGACAAAAGACATCAAAGTGGATAAAAGATTAACAGAATTAACCGCCTGGTTAACCAATACCTGCCAAAAAACTGTCCAAGATATTACTCAAATTGCCGGTGATGCCAGTTTCCGCCGCTACTTTCGCGTCACTTTGCCGGATATGAGCTTAATCGCGATGGACGCCCCTACCGAAAAAGAAAACAGCCATCCGTTCGTCGCTATTGCCGAAGCATTTGCTAATCAAGGCGTTATTGTCCCAACCATTCTTCAGCAAGATTTAACCAATGGTTTTTTATTGTTAACGGATTTTGGCGATGATTTATTATTGTCAGCGCTGAATGACGAGTCCGTTGACGGCTACTACCAGCAAGCTATCGATGAATTATTGTTAATTCAACAGTGCCAGCATTTTCCAGGCTATTCATTACCCATCTTCGATGAGCATTTAATTGCTCAAGAGTTAGCGCTTTTCCCAGATTGGTTTTTACGCAAACAATTAAAATTGTCGCTAAGCCCTGCTTTAAGGGATGGACTCGCATCAGCATTTGCTATCATTTGCGCTGGCTTTTTGGCGCAACCACGGCTGTGTGTGCATCGGGATTATCACTCCCGTAATTTAATGGTGCTAGCAGATGGCAGGCTTGGGGTGTTAGATTTCCAGGATGCTGTTATAGGACCCGTAAGTTATGACTTAGTCTCTCTGTTAAAAGACTGCTATATTGCTTGGCCGAGAACAAAGGTTGAGGCTTGGGTGAAAGTCTATTATGACAAAGCGCTTAATGCCGGCATTTTAACAGGTGTAGATTTTGATGAATTTTTACGTTGGTTCGATTGGGTGGGTATTCAACGTCACATTAAAGTGTTGGGTATTTTTTCGCGTCTGCACTTACGGGATGGCAAGCCTGGTTATCTAGAGGATATTCCTTTGGTGATGAATTATTTGCTCGATGGGTTACAACGCTTCCCAGAACTCGCGCCATTTTATCAATTATTGCAGCAGGAAGTATTACCTGCCTATCAACAGGAATTTTGATGATGAAAGCAATGCTATTGGCTGCCGGCCACGGTAAACGTATGGGTGAATTAACCCAAAGCACACCGAAACCGTTATTAGAGATACGGGGTGAGAGTTTGTTGGGTCACCATTTACGGGCATTAGCGGCGCATGGCATCAGCGATGTTGTTATTAATGTGTCTCACCTTAAGGACCAGATAATCGCCGCTATTGGTGATGGTAGTCAGTGGGGCATCAACGTGGTTTTTTCACAAGAAGACCAGCCCCTTGAGACCGGTGGCGGTATTGCGAATGCATTGCCCCTGTTGGGTGATGAGCCTTTTATCGCTATTAACAGTGATATCTGGACTGATTATCCCTTTTCGCAATTACCAAGTACCATTGCGAGCGAGGCTCACTTAGTGATGGTAGATAATCCTGAACATGTGCCTAATGGGGATTTTGCGATAGATAATGATAAGCTTTCCTTGACGGGTTCACCCAAATATACCTATAGTGGCATTGCGGTCTATCGGCCGGCATTTTTTGCGGGTATTCGCGCAACGCGTTTTCCACTAGGCCCGTTGTTTAAACACAAAATTGCCGATGGGCTACTGAGTGGTGAATATTACGATGGCGAATGGTTTGATGTTGGGACACCGGAGCGTCTAGCCGCTGTACAACAGTCCTAAATACGATAAGCGCTAAAAGTCATGATTTTTGACACTATACCCATGACTTTTTTGATAGGTGTTGGTAATTCTGCGGCACCAGCGCCAATGGCTGTCTCAGCATGGTGCGCTTCGTCAGTGTGCATTTGTTCGATAATTTTGCGAGAACGTTGATCTTGTTGGGGTAGTTTTTTGAGGTGCTTATCCAAATGGGCCATCACTTGGTGTTCTGTTTCAGCGACAAAACCCAGACTCCACTTATCACCAATGGCACCAGCAACCGCACCGATGATGAAGGAACCGCCATACCAAACGGGACCGAGTACACTCGTATGACTGTTTAATTCATCAAGGCGTTTTGCACACCAGTCGAGATGGTCATTTTCTTCGATAGCGGCTTCGCGCATTTGTTCTTTGACTTCAGGCAGTCGAGCCGTTAAGCCTTGGCCTTGATAGAGGCCTTGGGCGGCAACTTCACCGGCGTGATTAACACGCATGAGGCCTGCTGCGTGGCGTTGTTCCTGTTTGGTGAGTTTAGGGATAGGTGTGTTTTCTGCCGGATAAGCACGGTCAGTGGTGACCGGCTTACCGAATAGGGTTCTTAAACCATGATCAAAGCGGTCGATCATGTTATCTAAAGGGCTGTAGTGTCGCTGCATTGGGTACCGTTACTTTTTGCGTTTTGTTGTTTTTTTCGTTGTTGATTTCTTCGCCGTTGTTTTGCGCGTTGACTTGGCTTTTGTTGTGGCTTTTGCTTTCTTCGCTACGGGTTTTTTCTTGGCAGGTGCTTTTTTCACAGTGGTTTTCTTGGTTGCGGCTTTTTTAGTTGCAGCTTTTTTGGTTGTGGTTTTTTTAGCAGTTGTCTTTTTGCTGGTGGCTTTTTTGGCGGGGGTTTTTTTAGTTGCAGGTTTTTTCGCGGTGCTTGCTTTCTTTGCGGTTGCTGTCTTCTTAGCAGGGGCCTTTTTCTTGGTGGCAGGTTTGCCGATTTTTTTCAGTGGGCTCACCTGTGGCGCATTCTTGGCTAATGGCGCATGATAAATCAGTTGAATTTGGTTGCCATCGGGATCTTCAAAATAAAAACTACGGGCGCCATCGCGGTGATCTTTAGGGACGTTGAGCAGGTTGACTTGTTTATCCCTCAGAAAATCATACCAGACATCGACTTGTTCAGGGGTGTTAATGACGAAGCCAATATGATCTAATCGCTGAGGGGATTTCGCCTTGATGGGGGTGTCACAACGGTGCAGGGCCAAATTATCAATGCCGGAGGTGAGATAGACATTATCATCGTCTGGTTGCCACTCAATATCCATGCCAAGGATACGGGTATAAAAATCCACGCATTCTTCGAAATGTAGCACTTTAAGGGCCACGTGGCGCAAGCCGGCAGTGGCGATAGGTTTGTTCAAGTCGACTTTTTTCATGGGTGTTCCTTAACCATACAGACATACGAATTTAACACAGATAGGGGGTGTGGGCTAGGGTGGTATGATGTTATCAATCGCAATATCTGTAAACTAGGTTTACAAGCGCCGGTTTGCTCGTTATAGTCTGTAACAAGTTACATTCCAGAGAGTGGGTGCTATAGAGATGAAGACAGAGGAACCATATATATACGACGGCTTAGGCTTTCCTGTTCGCTTAGACCAAGTTGATATGGTGCTGATTGATGGCGAATGGTTGCCGAAGATTGATATCCAAGCTGTTGCGGATAAAGCCATTTTGGCGTTGGGAGCCCAGGAACAACGCTTGACGGGCAACCAGCTGAAGTTTATCCGCAGTTATTTTTCCATGGCTTTACGGCAATTTGCTGAGACAGTGGTGAATGAATCCCACACAGCTGTCAGCAAATGGGAGAAGTTCGGTGATGATATCACCAATATGGACATCAACATCGAAAAAATTATCCGTTTGTATATTTTTGAGCATATCAGTGAAGTCAATGCGGATAAGGGCAAGCATTTTTTGGAGCAGTACAAAGGTCTACGTAATATCTCATTGGTGAAGACGGCACCTAAGAACCTAGTGTTAGCGCTGTAGAGGTTCGCTGTTCGCGAACAGCGAACGCCAAATCAACCAACCGTTGTATTCCTGCAGGGGCTTTGTTACAGTGCTGCCTCGTTGGCGTAACAAGTCAGGGCAATGATTACCCTCAAGCATCTCTCCAAATCCTTCGATAATGGTCAATCCTATGTGGTGAACGATGTTTCCCTCGAGATTGCGCGTGGCGAAATTCTCGTATTGCTGGGCTCCTCAGGCTCGGGCAAAACTACCACCATGAAAATGATTAATCGCCTGGTAGAACCAACCAGCGGCGATATCACTATTGATGGCAAACCGATCCTGGAACAAAACCCTGTACAACTACGGCGCAGTATTGGCTATGTATTTCAGGGCATAGGTTTATTCCCCCATATGACCTTGGCACAGAATATCACGGTGGTGATGAAATTGATGAAAGCACCGCGGGACGCACGTGATGCTCGGGCGCGGGAGCTATTAGATCTCGTGAACTTGCCACCAGACCAATTTGCCGAGCGCTACCCCCATGAGCTTTCCGGTGGACAACGACAACGTGTGGGGGTGGCACGGGCGTTAGCAACGGATCCGGATTATTTGCTCATGGATGAACCGTTTGGCGCATTGGATGCGATTACTCGGGATGAATTACAAGAAGAAATTCTTCGCCTCAATAAAGAATTGCACAAGACTATTGTCTTTGTTACCCACGATTTATTCGAAGCCCTACGTCTTGGCGACCGTATTGCTATTATGCATGAAGGTCGTGTCGAACAAGTGGGGTGCAAAGACGACATCTTAAGTCACCCGGCAACGGACTTTGTACAAGACTTATTTGCTAAACCAGCAGAACAACTACGGTATTTGACAGACAATGCAACAGACACTGACTGAGTTTCTAGCGGATCACATGGCAGAGCTGTGGGTCAAACTCATCCAACAAATTTACTTGGTAGGTATTGCCACGGGTGTAGCTATCATCATCGGGATCCCGCTGGGTATTTGGGCGACACGTAATCTACGGGTGCGCAAGCCGGTATTGGGGCTTGCTAGTATTTTGCAAACCATCCCTAGTCTTGCCTTGTTAGCGTTTTTGTTGCCGTTCACTGGCATAGGGGCAACGCCGGCAATTATCGCCCTAAGTCTTTATGCATTGTTACCCATTATTCGTAATACCTTAACTGGCCTCGAAGCCATTCCCAAAGAATTAATTGAAGCAGCCCGAGGGGTGGGTTTTACACCCCGACAACGTTTGTGGTTAGTGGAGATGCCACTAGCTATGCCAACGATTATTGCCGGTATTCGTACGGCAACGGTGATCAGTGTGGGGGTAGCGACATTAGCTGCATTTATTGGTGCCGGTGGGTTAGGAGATTTTATCAATCGTGGTCTGGCGATGAATAATACCCGTTTAATACTGCTAGGTGCTATTCCTGCAGCATTACTGGCGTTGGCATTTGATGGGTTGATTGGCTGTATTGAACGTTTGTTGTGTTACAAACGCGGCTTATCTGGACGCAAGCGTCGTCGCCGTCTGCGTTGGGCGTTGGCCGTTGGGGTATTAAGTGTTGTTACTATTGGTGGTTTTATTGTCGTGCAATTAATGCCGCGAAGTGAGAATACTATTGTCATTGCCAGCAAAAACTTTACTGAGTCATTTATTTTGAGTGAAATGATGGCGCAAATGTTAGAAGCACACACAGATCTTAAGGTACAGCGCAAATTTAATCTCGGCAGTACGGTGATTTGCCAAGCTGCCATGGTCAATGGCGAAGTGGATATGTATGCTGATTATACTGGGACTGCCTATCTCATCGTATTACAAAAGCCTATGCAATCAGAACTCAATAAAGACAGTGTCTATCAACTGGTAAAACAACAATATCAGCAGCGTTTTAATATTACCTGGCTAACGCCATTTGGTTTTAATAATACCGAAGCCTTGGCGGTCACAGAGGACTTTGCTAAACAGCATAAGCTCAGCACGATTAGTGACTTAGTACCTATCGAACAACAATTAATTGCGGGTATGCCATCAGAGTCGTTGCAGCGTCCAGATGGTGTGCCTGGGCTTGAAAAGAACTATAACTTGCACTTTGGCGAGCTTAAAGAAATGAACATCGGCTTGATGTACCAGGCAATTGCCGATAGCCAAATTAATATCGCGATGGTTTTTACCACTGACGGTCAAATAAAAGCGTACAATTTACAGGTGTTACAGGATGACAAGCAGTCGTTTCCGCCTTACTATGCTGCACCCCTGGTGCGGGCCAAAGTTTTAGACGCCCATCCTGAAATCATAACCGTGTTGAAACCGTTACTTGGAAAAATTAGCGACGACGATATGCGACAAATGAATTATCAAGTGGATCTTAACAAACGTTCTCCTGCCGATGTCGCCCATGACTATTTGCGAAAGCACAGCTTGGTTTAGCTGTGCATTAAGCAGCGAAATGTACCGGTGCTGGTATTCGTCAACTGACAGTTGCTGGCTTTAACACTCTTACGGAACGTGACTCGCTTGCCATTCTCGCCCTGCGTCACACAATCTAATATTGTCGTTTGGCCATCATGGCCGGGCATAATGTGAAAATCCACCCACTTAAATGATTCAACGGTTGCTTTTTTTTCCCCGCCTTGAATGAGTGTTATCCAACCATCTGAGGAGGCATTAGGTCCTGCATTGACTTCACCATTGGCTCTTGGGCAGGTAAAGGTTGCATTGTCGGCCAGAGCAGCCGTCGTAAAAAATAGCGTAAATATGATAACCCATTGTTTTAACATGATATTTCCTTTGCTTATTAGGATGCTTTGAGGAGGAACATCATTAAGTATAGGCAAGATATGGATAGTTTGCTGGGGAGAGTAATTAGTGGGCTTTTCGTTAATAAATAGCATCATCCCATAGTTTTTTGAGGAAATCTTTCCAGTAGATAATTATATATTTTCCATCGACTTTACGATTAATTTTATCATGGCTGACCAAATAATACTGCTTGACGATTTGTTCTTCCGCAAGGGCTTTTAATCCCTTAAGGTGTTTATCATGGACTCTTTTTGTGGACTTAATTTCAATAGCAATATCATCCTCAATGATAAAATCAACTTCATAGCCAGATTTCGCTTGCCAATAACGCAATGCTGCATGCTTACGACGGTAACTAATATAGGCGCGTAATTCACAGGCAATGAGGTGTTCAAATGCTTTGCCATAGAGGTCGGAGTTGGGATCGATAGATTTAATGTTAGCTAAGGTATTTTTAACACCAATATCAAAGTAATAAAATTTTGCAGTGCTAATAGCTTTACGCTTGGTTGACTTTGTCCAGGCAGGTAACATGAAGCCAATAAATGTATCTTCCAAAATATGATAGTACTCTCTGGCAGTATTAGCGCTAATTGCAACATCGTTGCTTAGGCTGCTGAAGTTTAATAATTCACCGCTTGTTAATGCAGAAAAGTGCAGAAAACGAGAAAACGCAGGTATCTCACGCACTAATGCTTCTGCTTGGATTTCTTCTTTTAAGTAGGTATTAACATAGGCATGTAAATCATCAGTTGGGTCATCGCTTAAATAAATCATTGGTATGCCACCAAACCGTAAGTAGTGCTCTAAGTTAAAATCAGGAATTTCAGAGTACGTCAGTGGAAATAGCTCAGCTTGTCTGGCTCTTCCGGCTAAGAGATTGCTTTGGTTATGTTTAAGTTTTCTCGCGCTACTGCCAGTGAGGAGGAATTTTATGCCTGCATCCTCAATGAGGCGGTGAACATCATTTAGTAGCTCGGGGATCCTTTGTATCTCATCGATGATGACAATATCGTGATAGTCGTGGGCCATGATGATGGATTCTAGTTCACTCGGTGCGGTTTTTAGTCGAAAGTACAGTTCATTGTCTAAGAGATTGATGAGGTTGGTAGTTTTGGGAAATTGTTGCTTAATGAGGGTTGATTTTCCAGTTGCTCGGGGGCCAAATAGAAAAAAAGACTTTTTTTTCAATAGGTTAGGTAGGTTTAATAAGCGTTGTAAGGGTGTTCGCATCGGATTTGCCTGTAATTTCAACAAGTTATGTTTATTTTTTAGCACCGCTACTTCAGATTGTCAAGATAATCCGCAGTAGCGGTTCAGATTATCATGATAATCCGCAGTAGCGGTTCGGATTATCATGACAATCCGCAGTAGCGGTTCGGATTGTCATCAAATTGTTTACTGGGCAAAACTAGCTCCCCAATGCATCCCGCATGGCAGCAATGGTAGTTTGGTAGTTATCGCTGTTGAAGATAGCCGAGCCTGCGACAAAGGTATCAGCCCCCGCATCAGCAACTGTAGCGATATTGTCGATTTTAACACCGCCATCCACTTCGAGGCGGATATCTAAGCCACTCTCATCAATCACTTTGCGTACTCGGCGGATTTTTTCTAGGGTGCTTAAAATAAATTTTTGCCCGCCAAAGCCCGGATTCACTGCCATAATCAAAATCATATCTAACTTATCAAGCACATGATCAAGATGATGCAATGGTGTTGCCGGGTTAAAAGCAAGTCCTGCTTTGCAGCCATTATCACGGATCAATTGCAAGGTTCTGTCGATATGATGACTGGCTTCGGGGTGAAAGGTAATATAATCGGCGCCTGCGCTAGCAAACTCCGGAATGATGCCATCAACAGGGTTCACCATCAAATGCACATCGATGGGGGCATTAATGCCATGGTCACGCAGCGCTTTGCAGATCATTGGGCCAAAGGTTAAGTTAGGCACGAAGTGATTGTCCATCACATCAAAATGAATAATATCAGCACCGGCACTCAAGACCTGTTGCACATCATCACCAAGACAAGCAAAGTTAGCGGACAAAATTGATGGGGCAATCCAATATTCACTCACGATAGTTTTTCCTCAATAACATCAAATAATTGTTGACAAATATTTAAATCAAACGCTTTATCAAGCTCTCGAATACAGGTGGGACTAGTGACATTGATTTCTGTTAAATAATCGCCGATAACATCCAAACCCACAAAAATTAATCCTTTGGCTTTCAGGGTAGGGCCAACTTGCTGGCAAATCCATCGGTCTTTGTCACTTAAGGGAATACCTTTGCCAGTACCGCCGGCAGCCAAGTTGCCCCGTAATTCGCCTTTAGCGGGAATGCGTGCGAGCGCATAGGGGACAGGTTCACCATTAATCATTAAGATACGTTTATCGCCGTCACTAATCTCCGGGATAAATACTTGCGCCATGATATTGCGTTGACCATGATGGGTGAGGGTTTCAATAATGACAGAAGTGTTCAAGTCGCCTTGCTTAACCCGAAAAATGGATGCGCCACCCATGCCTTCAAGGGGTTTTAAGATAATATCACCATGTTCATCAATAAAATCTCGAATGCGTTCCTCGCTGCTACTCACCAACGTGCTGGGACAACATTGCGGAAACCACGCGGTAAAAAGTTTTTCGTTAGCGTCGCGCAGACTTTGGGGTTTGTTCAGCACTAAACAGCCTTGTTGTTCTGCGAGTTCAAGTAAATAGGTCGTAAAGATATAATCTATATCAAAGGGCGGGTCTTTACGCATCAAGATAACGTCTAATTTGTGTAATGGCGATGTTTGTTGTTCAGATAGTTGAAACCATTGCTGGGTATTATCGTCTACTTGTAACCGTTGCATTGATGCTTGAACTTGGCCATTGGCAAGGAATAAATCCTTGGCTTCCATGTAATGCAGTTCCCAACCCCGAGATTGTGCTTCGAGTAACATGGCAAAGCTTGAATCTTTGTGAATGGTAATGTTTTGAATGGGATCCATCACAATCCCAAGTTTAATGCTCATGAGACATCCTTTAATTCACGGGCAGCTGCCAACACTGCCAGACGAGCAATCACACCATAGGTGTAAAAGCGATTCGGCGTATCGTGAGGTTTTAAGCGACTATCAGGATTATTACAACAATCTGCAAAAGCTAACGGCTCAAAATGCATGCCTGGTGCATTCAAGTTCTCGTTCGATGCGCGCCCTTTATGGACGCGATAAAATCCGCCGACGACATGATGACCGAGCAAATACACCACGGGTTCCGCAACAGAATTCTCTTCGCCTAAGGTTTCGAACGAAAATACACCTTCTTGGAGAATCACTTTGTTGACGGTTTGTTTGCCTTTGCCTGCCGCCATCTTTGAGCGTTCTTTGCGATTGAGTTGGCTTATCTGTTCGGGATTGTCCACCATCATTACCCCCATGCCATAGGTACCAGCGTCGGCCTTCATGGCAATAAAGGGCGTATCCTCGACACCATACTCTTGGTATTTTTTTTGGATTTGGTTGAGGAGTAATTCGGAGTTTTGTACTAGACATTCTTCTCCCTCACGACGCATAAAGTCCACTTCGCCACAACTGCGAAATAAGGGATTGATGAGCCAGGGATCAATATCAATAACCTCAGCAAATTGTTCCGCGACTTTTTGGTAGTAGTCAAAATGTATGGATTTCAAGCGTTTTGACCAGCCTAAATCCAGTGGTGGTCGAATGGGCTGATCAATGCCCTGCAGAATCTCCGGTGTCCCTTCGGACATATCATTGTTGAGCATGACCATGCAAGGAGAAAAACCATCAACGCCAACTTTGGCGCCAGTGCGGACAACAGGTTCTAGGGTAATACGATTGCCCGAAGGTAATTCAAAATCTTTCGCGGCAGTGATTTGCTCTAAGAGAGTGCCAATGCGCACGTCAAACCCGGCTTTTTGTAAAATAGTCTGTAGGGTGTGCAGGCTCTCAAGGTAAAATAAATTACGGGTATGGCTCTCGGGGATCAATAATATCTTGTCACAGCCAGGGTAGTGATTCTCAATGGTGGATTGAGCTGCTTGAATACATAATGGCATAAATTCAGGATTGAGATTATTAAAACCTGCAGGAAATAGATTAGTATCCACCGGCGCCACCTTAAAGCCTGAGTTACGCAAATCTACAGAACTGTGAATAGGCGCGGGAGTCACTTGCCACTGTTTACGAAACCAGGTCTCAATGGCTACTTGGTGTTCTAGGATATGTTTCTCAAGGTGGCGCAAAGGGCCAGTGATGGCGGTGAGCAAATGTGGAACATCTGCTGTTTGAATTTCAGACATTTTTTGTTTTCCTGAGTACCGATGATCAAAGAACTATGCTACCATGCCCGGCACATTTATTGAATGAGTAGGGGATCCCATGGCAAAACCCGATTATGTCAGTGATGCAGATAAGCTGCTTGAATCAACTCGTCAGCGGATCCAGGAATCCGCAGCCCAAAAGGCAGAACGCTTAAAGCACCAGCGGATCGCTGATTTGCGCGATAACCCTAAATCTGATGAGTCTGGTCAGACTATCTGGGAAGATTTTTAGTTACCTAGACCCTATGGCCTTGAAATCTATCGTGAATACTATGAAGGTTTCTTCTTGAGTATATTCGCAATATTAGCATTAAAGCGGATGAATACAGGTGAGAGCATCATGCTAACTAGCAGAGAAGATAGAATGACTTGACCGTAGTCTTGTGGAATGAGTTCATAATCAAGAGCCAGTATCAGTATAACAAAGCCAAATTCGCCCCCCTGAGCGAGCACTAAACCGGTGCGTGTCGAGGTGATTAAGCCATTTTTGAGGATGATCCCTAATGCGGATATGAGTAGGGTTTTACCGATCACCAATGCAACCACTAAGATAAGTATCCATTGCCACGTGATGGACAATGCTTGAAGATCAAATTGAATACCAATGGTTATAAAAAAAAGCCCGAGGAGAACATCGCGAAATGGGCGTACTTCCGCACTGATTTGATGCCGAAACTCTGTTTCAGCCAGGGTTATGCCTGCCAAAAATGCACCTAGAGCTAAAGAGAGTCCCATGTAATCTGTAACCCAAGCAAAGCTTAAAGCAACAAGTAGAGTCGCCAGTGTAAATATTTCGCTGGATTGCGCGGCTGCAATATGATGGAACAAGGGCCTCAACAGGCGTTTGCCTAATAGCAAAATAAAAGCGATAGCAATTACGCCCTTAGCAAGTGCAAAAAGGACAGAAAGCATGATAGTTGATGATAATGCTGCTTGCCCAAGACTCGGAATAAGGATTAGACAAGGAACAACAGCAAGGTCCTGGAGTAATAAAATCGCTAGCGCATTGGTACCATGAGGTGTATGTAATTCATCTTGGTCGACAAGCTGTTTTGTTACAATCGCAGTGGACGACATTGCGACAACGAAGCCAACAATCATTGCTTCTATTAGCGTTAGCCCCAACCATATGCCAATAACTTGTGTAATTATGACAGTGGCTGATATCTGTAGCCCCCCGTAGCTAATCAGTACATTTTTGAGGGTAGTTAGTCTTTTAAAAGAGAGCTCAAGCCCGATGGTAAAGAGCAAGAATACAACACCAAACTCAGCGATGTCACGGATATTTTGTCCATCAGCGATTAAACCAACAGCATGGGGGCCTAGCAATACGCCGACTACAATATAACCGAGAATAACGGGGATCCGTAGATAACGAAACACCACAGTAGTTGCTACTGCAGCCATCAATAGGACAATGATTAGGCTAAAGATACTCAATGTCATAGCTTGCAATAGTAGCATTTGCTGACTATTCCGGCTACACTTCGCTAAGTGCTAGGCCTAGAGAAGGAGTTTCCCATGTACAAACACATCTTATTTGCCACCGATTTAGCCGATGAAGGCAAATCCACCGGCCGCAAAGCCCGTCAATTGGCAGATACTTTTACCGCAGACTTAAGTATTATCCATGTGATTGAACCAATCCCTGCTTATGGCTATATGGGGATCACGGATATTGCTAGTCCTCATATTGATGAAGCCAAAGAAGCTATCGCTAAGTTCGCTGAAGAATTTAATGTCACCCCTGATCATACCCATGTCAAAATCGGCCCCACTAAGACGGAAATTCTAGCTGCCGCTGAAGGTTTAGGCGCAGATTTGATTGTATTAGGTAGCCATGGTACCCATGGATTGTCTCTATTGCTGGGTTCTACCGCCAATGCTGTCCTGCATGGCGCTAAGTGCGATGTATTGACCGTACGTTTTCAATAGCCCAAAAAATGGGGCCTTAGGCCCCATTTTTCTCCCTGTACAGCCGCTTCTGCTTTTAGCGGGAATTGCTGTTAAACATAAGATTGTAAGTGCGCCACGAGGGCTTTGGAATTGTCCTTGGTGTAGTCTTTTTTGATATCCACACTGATAAGGTGTTGAATTTTATCATTGATATATTTTTTCAAGGTGCCGTGAAACTGTGGCGGTGCGGAGATAATTAATTCTTCGTACTTATGAGATACACGGCCAGTTTCTAAGGCATCCGCCAACTCTTTAGCAAAGCGTTCAGCCTCTTGATCCTTGGGATCACCAGATTCCACGAAATTTTGATGGCCAGAAATATCGCTGGTGAGTTCAGCGGTTTTCAGCCGGCTTTCAGGATGCATGAATTCTTTCACTAAGCTTAACTTGCAGCTTCCATTGAATAATTTCGCTTTTGGAATAGCATAGAGGCGGGCGAGACTTGCATTTGCAACTAAAATCCAGGCTAGTGTCATGTTATCTCCTTAATTATTGATATATGTGGGTATATAACTAAGTTTAGCAGCATCCGTGCAATTTGTATGAGAATTTATCAGCTAGGCTGTCTATACTCTCAAAAAAGAGCGCAATTTGAAGGAGGTGACTATGCCCGCCAAAAAACTCAAACAACTTTTAGATGAGCACAATATTAAGTACGTGACTATCAGTCATTCGCCTGCCTATACTGCACAAGAGACGGCACAATCTGCCCATATTTCAGGTAAGGCCTTGGCCAAAACCGTGGTGGTCAAAATCGACGGCGAAATGGCTATGGTGGTTTTACCGGCTGCGAATCATGTGCACTTTTATGATTTGCAAGCAGAGCTTGGGGTTGGTAATGTGGAGCTTGCTAATGAAATGGAATTTCGGGAAAAGTTTCCAGACTGCGATCCGGGTACGATGCCGCCATTTGGCAATTTGTATGGAATGAAGGTATATTTGACCGAAGATCTCAGCCGCGAAGACGAAATGGCTTTTAACGCGGGGAGTTACTCAGAGTTGATACAAATTAAGGTAACTGACTTTATAGACTTGGTACAGCCAACAACAATTAAAGTCGCCTAACAACGAGGAGCGTATACAGGGCATGATGAGTAGTGCACGGCGGCTTTGGTGGCTAATTTTATTGTTTCCTGTATTACTCGTCGGTTGCGACTCCCAGGGTGAGCACTGTGACTCTCTAGCGTCTTGTCGACCACTTGCCCAGCAGGGCGATAAAGCGGCCCAACTATTTGTTGGGTTGTATTACGCTGAAGGCACGGGTGGCGTCAAAGATTACAAAGAAGCCGCAAGCTGGTTCGAGAAAGCCGCGCAACAAAATCAAGCTGATGCACAATTTAATCTTGGGCTACTCTATGAGAAAGGCCTCGGTGTGCCACAGGATTATAAGTTGGCCGCCAAATGGTACCGTAAAGCAGCCAATCAAGGTTTAGCTCAAGCTCAACTTAATTATGGCCGCCTCTTAGCGGAAGGCCATGGTATCAAACAGAACCAAAAAGACGCAGCCAAATGGTTCCAAAAAGCCTCTAAGCAAAACAATCCCTATGCTTGTTACAATTTGGGTATGATGCATTTGACTGGCGAGCATGTCGAGAAGGACTTGTCCAAAGCCGCGCGTTATCTGAAGTCAGCGGCCATTCAGGGCGATGTAGATGCACAGTTCCAGCTAGCGCGTCTTTATGCCCGGGGCGAGGGTGTCGACCAAGATGATACTCAAGCATTACAGTGGTATGAATATGCCGCAGAACAATCCCATCCCGAAGCACAGTTTCGTGTTGGGGTATATTACCTTGAAGGCCAGGGTGGTGGTGAAGACAACGAAAAAGCCGTGGTCTGGCTGCGCAAGTCCGCCGAAGCAGGGCACCCAACGGCGCAATTGTATTTAGGTGCGGTGCATATCGAAGGTCACGGTGTGCCGCAGAATTATGCAGAAGCTTTTCATTGGTTGGAAAAGTCCGCCAATCAAGGCAATGTGCGGGCAATGCATGCATTAGGTTGGTTGTATGACGAGGGCAAAGGTACACCAGAGAATCATGCCAAAGCTGCGCACTGGTATCTGCAGGCAGCGAAAGCGGGAAACCCGGATTCCCAGTATAATTTGGCCTTAATGTATCTTGATGGCATTGGCGTACCGAAGAGTAATAGCAATAGTTTCGAGTGGATGACAAAAGCGGCTAAGCAAGACTACCCTAAAGCTCAAGCAGCGCTGGGGTATATGTATGCGGAAGGTTTAGGTACCGATAAGAATCCCCAAAAAGCATTTTATTGGTTAGAGCGCGGAGCAAAACAAGGCAGTGCCCGTGCCCAAACTTATCTTGGTTTAATGTATTTCAAAGGGTTGGCGGCACCGAAAGACATGTTACAAGCTTATGTCTGGTTAAATATTGCAGTCTCGAATGGCAACAAAGCTCCTGCGGCAGTGAAGTATCGCGCCCAAGCACTGGATGCTTTAACACCTAAACAACAAAAACAAGCAGACAAACTGACTGCTCAGTATTGGAATAAATACGTGCTCCCTTATCGGTAGGAGCAGGCTCTAAACATCCCCAATGTTGTCGACAATGCGGCCCACCATGCCATAGGCAACCGCTTCTTCCGCACTCATCCAGTAATCACGTTCAGTGTCTTTGGCGACTTTGTCGTAATCCTGACCGGTTGCTTCGGCAATGACGTTATTGATGCGCTGTTTCATGCGCACAATTTCGCGGGCTTGAATATTGATATCGGTTTCTTGCCCCATCATGCCGCCACTGGGCTGATGCAATAAGAACCGGGTATTGGGCAGACACAGGCGATCTTCAAGTTTAGGGGCAAAGAAGATATGGGAAGCGATACTGGCAACACAACCGGTACCGATGACTTTGACATCGGGTTTGATGAATTTGATCAAATCATGAATGGTATCGCCAGACTCCACGTGACCGCCGGGTGAATTGATGATGAGTTTGATGGGGTCGTCACTCACGTGGGCCATCGCTAACAGTTGTTCGGTGAGCGCTTTGGAGACTTCTTGTTTCATTTCTCCGAAGAATAGAATGGTTCGGGATTCAAATAGGGCTTTGCTGGCGACTTTGTTGTCAGGTTGGTCTTTTTCAGTATCTTTCTTCTCGGCCATGGGGATCCTCAACTTAAAATGGTTTATACAGATTAAGAAAGAATAACGTGAAAATCGGTCAGGAACAATCTGTGCAAAAATAGATCTAATAGATGCATTTTGTTGATTTCTGTGAAAGGCTTTTGTCTAATACGCAACTCAGTTTATGAATTTACATGAGGAATAGTTCAATGACGATGTATCAACATATCCTATTAGCTACCGATTTTACTGAGCACAGTAAGGTGACTGCGGATAAGGCCCTGCAATTGGCAGAGCAGTTCGGTGCTCAGATGTCATTGATTCATGTTGTAGAGTCTTTGCCGAGTTATGCCAGCGGCTACTTAGGCGCTGTGGATATAGAGCAAGAATTGTTCGATGAGGCCAAAAAAAATATCGCTGAGCTTGGTCGGGTGTTGGCGGTAGCCGAAGACAAGCAAATAATTGAGGTGGGTTCCCCTAAAGCTAAAATTCTTCATGTGGCTGAGGATATCGGGGCAGATCTAATTATTACTGGTAGCCATGGTCGTCATGGCGTGGGTAAATTGCTTGGTTCAACCGCGTCTAGCATCGTACATGGCGCTAAATGTGACGTCTTAACTGTGAAGTGCCCTGAGTAAGTTTCTGATCGCTTCTTGTTTTGGCGTCGAATTAATGCGACACTTTTAACGCATTTCTGATGACACTGAGACAAGGAGAGAGATAATGCACAGAATAATTACGGCACTGATCATGGCTTTGTTATCTAGTGCAGTCATGGCAGGTACTGCCATTTGTCCCGCTGTTATTCATTGTAAGGGTAATTTTGGTTCCCACGCGAGCTGTGATGGCATTCCACCACAATTTACGCTATCACCTGCAGAAACCCCGTCGGGGATTTACTATCCGGAACGTATTCTTGGTGAGAGTGATGGTCCCCATACAGCCAGTGGGCCTTCCCAGTGTTTTTACGCTACCAAAGACAGCAAGACGTCGCTGATCCTTGAGAGTCATCGTCTTGTCCCTGACAGCCATGACATTGGTTGGCACAATATTGGATCTGTTCCCGGTGGTAAGACATCTTATGAATGCCAAATGGTGAATCATCCTGAGCGTTGTTCATTTGCATTAGCCCGTCCGGAATAACGGTACGATTAAGGGGGTTCGATGGCGCCAGAGTTTTCATTAAAGGCCAAACAGCGTTTAATGATTGTGGCCTATACTTGCTTACCAATTTTAGGTTTTGGTATTGATTTAATTACGCCATCATTGCCACATATTCAACGCGACCTTAATGCCAGCGCCTTCATGACCAAGTTACTGATTGTGAGTTTTGTGTTTGGTTATGGTTTATTCCAGTTGGTGAGTGGTCCCATCTCCGATAGTTTTGGCCGCAAAAAGCCAATTTATATCGGCCTTGGTTTTGCCACTCTGACATCAGCATTATTGCCCTTTGCGCCAACGGTGCATGTGTTAGTGGCACTGCGTTTTTTGCAAGGGGTGTCGATTAGTTTTTCGGGTGTTGCTGCAAGAGCGATTGCCTCTGACTTGTTTGAAGGGGATGAATTTAAGAAATACATTAATTATACGACATTAATCTGGGCATTAGCGCCGATCATTGCGCCGTTTTTTGGTGGGTATTTGCAGCATTATTATGGTTGGCAAGCTGCTTTTGCAGCCTTAGCTGCCTACGTATTAGTCACGTGGTGTATTGCGTTAATTATTTATCAAGAAACAATTCACGAGAAGCATCCTTTTAAGGTATCGACTATTGCCCAAAATTATCGAACTATTTTTAACAACAAAAAGTATATTGCCGCCGTTCTGATAACGGGGTTTCAGTATTCCATGTTCGTGATCTTTAATACCATTGCGCCGTTCTTGGTAGAGGTACGGCTAAAACACACAGCGATTGTGTTTGGTTATATTGCATTGTGTATGGGGGTGGCATGGTTTCTGGGTAATTTAGTCAATCGTTTATTCATCAAAGTGGATATGAACAGTAAACTGATTGTCGCTTTTATCATTTCAACGATTGCCAGTGTGGTGATGTTAGGCATAGGCCTTGCCGGCACGATGAATATTTGGGTGCTATCAATCCCCGCATTTATTACAATTGGCTGCGGTGGATTAGTGTTCCCTAATACATTCGCTTATGCGCTGGGTTTATTCCCTCGCCTAGCAGGCACAGCGAATAGTATTATTGCTGCTTCAGTGATGATGATGACGGGTTTTTTGAGCGGTATTGCCAGTTATATCGAAGGCCAAACGCAAGTTCATATGGCCATGGTATTCTGCGGGATCAACGTTTTTTGCCTACTATTGTATTTCGGCTTTTTCCATGGGCGGGTGGAGTAGAATTGGGAGTTATGGCCACTTATAAAAAAATATAACTGGCCATAACGCTATAGCTGGTCACAAAATTTCTTAAAGATCCGTTTAACAGCCTCCGGCTCCTCCATCCAAGGATAGTGACTACCACCGGGGATCTCGCTGAGTTGAATATTATCTCGATGAAAGCGTGTATCGTTTTTGAAAAAATCAATAGGTGTTAGCATATCCTCGCTGCCTGACAAGATAAGTGTTGGGATTGTCTCGGGGATCCATTGTGCTTCAAAAGTTGGATGAAACTGTTCTTGTGCCCAAATAAACGATTTGTAGTTAAAAGGAAGTGGTGACAATAAGGCGAGGGCTTGCTCCTTAACGCCCGCACTCATATAGTAATACCAGCCGGCAAGCGCTGCCCGTTTAAGGCTTGCATTATCGTGAGTTGCTTTGCGAATTTTCCAGTACTCGTCATCGTTCTCTATCCCTTGGGCCCGTGCTCGCTCGAGGATGCCGTCACGCCAATGGTGATCAATGGCCGTATCCATGAGTACAAGTCCTGATAGATGCTTTTCAACCTCAGGAACTGTCAATATAAACATGCCGGAGAATGAATGACCTACTAAAATCACGTTGCCCAATGTAGCAAGTGCTAACGGCAAACGCTCGTCCCATTTATCAAACTCGGTATTTGAATCTGAAGTATTCGACCCATCACCGGGAAAATCACAACGCCACACAGAACCCGGTAAATCTAATAATTCAATCAACGGTGAATAATATTCAGAACCCAAGCCCGGCCCGCCAGGTAAAAATACCCAATTGGTGCTAGCCCGTTCATTAGTGGTCGCCAGTATGAAGCGATAACCGCCGTCTGTGATGTAGGTTTGTGTCATTGCGAGCTCCTGTTCTGTATCAGTTTAGTCAGGATTTAGGGGGCTGCTATTCCATTGGCAGGTGTTGTCTACCCCTAAAATTGACAAATCCTCCAGTAACTAACATAATTTGTTAGTTACTGGAGGATTTGGTTTGGATTGCTTGATTAATAATGCCATCGCTGGGGTGCTAGACTATGGGCAGGTAATGGATTGTCTAAAAAACTATAAAGCACCGCATCGCAAAATAACAACGATGCTTGCCAAGGGCGAGCTCATTCGTGTCAAAAAAGGCTTGTATGTCCTTGGTGAACACTATCGAACGGAACCCATTTGTCGTGAGTTATTAGCAAATTTGATTTTTGGGCCATCATATATTTCCCAAGAATTTGCTTTGTCGTTTTATGGCATGATCCCTGAGCGAGTTGAGTTAGTAACTTCAATGACAACCAAGCGCAATAAACAGTTCACGACGCCAGTGGGAAATTTTCAGTATACCTATATAAATACTAGTCGCTATACAGTTGGTATTGATTGGTTAGCGGTTCGCAAAAATTTCCATATTCTCATTGCCTCACCAGAGAAAGCATTGATAGATACAATTAGTCGTTATCGGGATGTTACAACACAAGCAGATATGTTAGATTTACTGTTTGAAGATTTACGAATTGATGAAAGCATGCTGAGTCATTTAGATCATGATCGCTGCCAAAAAATCGCTAAGAACTACCGCCACCCTACAGTCACATTACTGGTTACTACATTACAGGAACTATCATAATGGAAAAAACAATACGTGCTATGTTAGACAATTATCAGTGTCAAACTGATAATGATTTTGAAAATGCACTCAAAGAGATTATGCAGCAAGTGGCCTTGGTTGGACTGTGGCGAGCCAAATTCTTCGAGCATGCTGCATTTTACGGTGGAACTGCACTGCGGATCCTCTATCAATTAGACCGATATAGCGAAGATCTGGATTTTTCATTATTAACCAAAGACACGGGGTTCAATTTAGCGAGCTATCTGAATGCTATTGAATCTGAGCTTGAAGCATTTGGTTTTACGACGTCGGTGTCAATGAAAGAGAAATCAAACCAAAGCGCCATACAGTCAGCTTTCTTGAAGGCAAACACCCTTGAGCATCTGATACGCATCGAAGCGCCAGCTGAAATTTTACAACGTAGCCATGGCAGAAGTTTATTGAAGATTAAACTTGAAGTAGATACAACGCCGCCACTGGAATTCTCAACAGAGCAAGTTGCAGTTTTCCAGCCTATCCCATTTTGGGTAAAAAGCTTTACCTTGCCGAGCTTATTTGCAGGTAAAATTTGTGCGGTGTTATTGCGGCAATGGCAAAAGCGTGTGAAAGGCCGAGATTGGTATGATTTTCTCTGGTTCATTCAACGCGGTGTGCCAGTAGATTTAAAGCATTTAGAACAACGTTTACGGGACTATGGCTTTTATGAGGCTGACCAATCATTGGGAACAGATGAAGTAAAGCAGTTGTTGCACGCAAGAATTGATGAATTAGATATAGAATTGGCGAAGGAAGATATTATCAAATTTATCAGACCACCGAGCAGTATTGAAGCATGGTCAAGAGCGCTATTCCATGCTGCTACTGATAGGCTCAAAATGGAAGAGAAGCATTGAGCTTAAATCAACCAGTAACTAACATCTTTTGTTAGTTACTAGTCAGTTTGCTACTTAGAACGGGTTAAGCGTTTAAAGGTTGAACAAGATAGGCCACGTTGTTGCATGTAACAAGGCTCACTAACTCATTGAATTTATTGAAAAGTTTATAATTTACTGCAGGAAAACTGAGTAATCGTTTGCAGGAAAACTGAGTAATTGATCGCAGCAAAACTGAGTAATCGTTTGCAGGAAAACTGAGTAATTGCTAGAATTCTGCAATTACGAGGATAAATTAATGGCTCAAACAGATAGAATTGCAGCCGCATTAGAGCGGGTGAAGGCAGTGGCTGATAAATATCATAGCCACATTGTGCCAACAGTTGATATAGATCGCCAAGATCGTGAAATACTAGTAAGGACACATTGGCTGGAGGAAATCACTAAAGGTTGGTATATGTTGACTAGGCCTGATTTAGCAGCTGGTGACTCAGCAGCGTGGTATGCGAATTTTTGGGATTTCATAAGGGTCTATTTACAGCAGCGTTACGATAATCGTTATTGTCTTTCAGCGGAAGCATCACTTGAATTGTATTCAGGTAATATGGCAATGCCACGCCAAGTGATTGCAATTGTCCCAGAAGGGGGGACGCTACTTAATCTTCCTTATGATACGTCCTTAATGATTTATGCTGATCCCAAGAATATACCTGATGAGAAAATTGAATATGATGGACTGCAGGTAATGTCATTACCCTATGCTCTTTGCAAAGCTGCGCCAACTTACTTTCGCAACAATGCCGAAAATGCTGAAATTGCGATGCGTTCTGTTCGCAGTTCGAGTGAAATAAGTCGAGTTATTATTGAAAATGATTTCAGAAGGGCCGCGGACCGCATTGTTGGTGCTTATGATTTTTTGGGGATGGAAAATTATGCCAAAGATATAGAGACAACGATTAACGCTATTGGGTTGACAGTCAATAAAACAAATCCATTCGATATGAAAATGCCGGTATTATCTTCTGTAAAAGAACGCTCCCCATATGCAGCGCGAATACGACTATTGTGGCAAAAATATCGCGAAGAAATTATCCATAAATTTCCCGAAGCAAAAGGGCTACCAAAGCAAAAAGGTAAATATTTGGCGGCTGTTGATAAGCTATATGAGTATGATGCATACAATTCATTGTCCATAGAAGGGTATCAAGTTACGCCCGCGTTAATACACCGCGTGAGAAATAATCACTGGAATCCTGAGCAGAACCAGTTTGATAATGATCAGCGTAACGCCTTAGCCGCGAGAGGCTATTACGATGCATTTCAACAGGTAAAAGAGACATTGGCCGATATTCTTGATGGCAAGAACCCTGGAGAATGTATAGAGCAAGATTTGTCATTATGGTATCAACAATTATTTTCTCCATCAGTTAAGGCGAATATTGTTTCGGCGGGCGATTTGGCGGGGTATCGTAATAGCAAGGTCTATATTCGTAATTCACGCCATACACCACCAACGAATGAAGTTGTGATTGATTGTATGGAAGCTTTTTTTGATTGTTTGAGCAATGAAGAGTCAGCGGCTGTGCGTGCTGTATTGGGGCACTATATTTTTGTCTTCATTCATCCCTATATGGATGGCAATGGCCGAATTGCGAGATTTATACTGAATGCTATGTTAGCATCTGGTGGTTACCCTTGGACTATCGTACAAGTGAGTCGTCGAAAGCAATATATTGATAGTCTTGAATATACACATACAGAGAATAGCATTGCTAAGTTCTGCCAATTTATCATCGAAGAAATGGCAGCGAGCGAGCAGTATTCATAGAGGACAAAGCATGGCAAAATATTCAGGCAGTTGTCATTGCGGTGGGGTGAAATTTGAATGTGAACTTGATTATTTAAAGTGTAAATTTGATAATCGGTATATATCTGCCAGGAACAACGGGTGATTCTTTTTCGCTAATTTTTATGCCGCCAATTTTTAAATAAAATTCTGCTGCATTTGGATCCGCTTCAATAACAAATGATGTTAATCCTCTATTTTTCGCTTCGCATTTAACAGCTTGCCATAATTGCGTTGCGCACCCTTGTCCCATAAATTCTGACTCAACAAATAAATAGCCCTGACTTACTTCGTCAGTATTATGACAAGAGCGAGCCCAGAAGCCAGCGATTTTGCCATTTTTTTCAGCGACAAATGCAATAGCATCTACGAGAAATTCAGGAGTAATAGTTAGATCGGGTTCCCATGCCTTAATTAAATCAGCGCTATAGCCCCAATGCGCTTTTGAGCGCTTAGCTAATTTTGTTAGTGCCTCAGCATCTTCTGGTATAGCTTGTCGGATTGTAAACGTCATTCTGTGTAATTAACCTATCAATTAGATCCTATCTAAATCACTCACCGTTAAGTCACTATCAGTATCACCGGTATTCAGTGTTGATTTGGGCTCTATGAGAATGACATGAACTTCATCTTTTGCAATAGGAAGATGTTCAATACCTTTAGGGATGACGATAAACTCGCCAGGCGATACTTGAACTTCTTTGTCGCGGAACTTGATGGTTAAGTCACCTTTGATCACCATAAAGAGTTCATCTTCATTATCATGCTTATGCCAGACAAACTCACCCTTAAACTTGGCCAGTTTAATATGAGAGTCATTGAGATCAGCGACGATCTTTGGTGTCCAATGGTCACTAAATAGATTAAATTTGTCGTTGATATTGATTTTGTCCATTTGGAAACCTCGCTTTTATAGACGATGGCGCTATAATAAACCTTCAGCTGCGACTTTTGCAATCAGCTCTGCAGTTTTTCTGACGCCCACTTTGTCTTTCATATTGCCGATGTGAAATTCGACGGTTTTTCTTGAGATAAATAACTTAGTGGCAATTTCACTCGCGCTATGGCCTTGAGCGAGTAATTGTAAACATTGCCACTGGCGAGGGGTAAACTCATAACGACGGCTAGGTGCAAGGTCATACACATCTAGGTGACGACTGGTATGTTCAGATATACCAATGTTAGGATTAGATAGGTAGCTTTTGATGACATGCTGGTTGATATTGCCAAGTTGGATTGAGTCGAAATGACTGCCAACAATGCGATTATCGACAAAATAAGGATATTTATGGACGAGCAAGCAATGTAATTCATCATTAATAAAGGTAGAATCAAACATGAAGACATGATTGCCGCGTAACGCTTCTTCATCCTCTATTAAATATTCCTCAGCTTGTTTAGCAGGGTCATAGAATTTAGATCGGTACGCCGCATGGCAAAGTTCAATAGTTGAATAACCAATCATGGCCTCAGGTTCAGGGAAATGGCACATTTCAGCGAGTTTGTGAGATACTTTTAAATACTTTCCTTCTTTTGATTTAACTGCCGAGATAAGATCATTATTAGGAACAGATATCATTACGTGCCCTCAGAAAATTGAATTAAGGTGTGAATGGCCAGATTGTAACATTTTAATCCGTTTTTACACAAGTTTGTTATTTGTCAATGGGTTACAAGCTTCTATTAGAATAAAGCCGCGAATGTATTGAGAACTAGGATTTTTACTGGTTTACTGCTGACTTACTAGTGTTTATGATAGCCATCGTCAAAAATCCAATAAATCAAATAGTTCATTCATTATCAAACGAGGAGCGTGATATGCTAAGTCACTTAGATAATAAAGTTGTTATGATAACTGGTGCATCATCCGGTATTGGGAAGGCCAGTGCAGAGAGTTTTGCAGCCGCAGGTGCCAGGTTAATATTAACAGCGAGAAGAGTTGAAAAACTCCAGGAAATTGCTGCTAAACTAGCAGCTGAGTATAAAGCACAGGTCCTACCTATTGAGCTTGATGTCCAAGATAAACAAGCAGTCCAACAAACAATTGCTGATTTAGATGAATCCTGGCGCAATATTGATATTTTGGTGAATAATGCAGGTGTTGGTGTGACTACTGAGCTAATGCATGAGGCCAGTCCGGATGATTGGGATAGTATTATTGATACTAATGTAAAAGGTTTGTTATATGTAACCCGGGCTGTACTGCCAACTATGGTCTCTCGCAATTCTGGACATATTATTAATATTGGCTCAACAGCAGGTCATAGTTATTATGTTCGTGGTAATGTTTACAGCGCCAGCAAACATGCTGTCAAAGCCTTAACCCGTTCATTGCGACTTGATTTGATGGGGTATATGATCAGAGTCACAGAAATTGATCCGGGTATGACTAAAACTGAATTCAGCGAAAAACGCTGGGACAAAGAGCGCGCTGAACAGTTTTATGCGGGCTTTGAGCCATTAGTTGCAGACGATATTGCGGATGCCATTATATATTGCGCCACTAGACCGGAACGAGTCAATGTGTCTGAACTTATGGTATATTCTACGGCAGAAGCTGCTCCTACCATGGTGCATAGAGAAGACATTAATCAATAACATGAGGTAATTAATATGCTAAAGATACTTGGTTTAGATCATATCGTTTTATCGGTTCACAATATTGATGCAATGTTACAGTTTTACTGTGATATTTTGGGCTGTAAGGTGGAAAAGACCCAGCCGGATTTTGGTTTGACGCAATTGCGTATAGGGGATAGCTTGATTGATTTCCTTGAAACTAAAGATACTGAAACTGTGACAACGCCTAATCTTGTTCACTTCTGCTTACGGGTCGCGGACTATAACTTTGATGAACTGCAAGCCTATTTCGAGAAACACGACATAGATGTCTACCGGCATGGTAAACGCTATGGCGCTCAAGGTAGCGGTTATTCTTTTTATCTTAAGGATCCCCAAGGCAATGAGATTGAGCTGAAAGAAGCCCAGTAATCCACGCAAAGAAGTAGTCGTGTCGCAAGATCAATCAAGTTTTGACCATAAATGTCTATTATTCTTATCGCGTATTTAAGTGAAATGAGGTAAATTGACAAGCATGAAACAGCGACAACAACTCCAAAATATCATTGATTACATTGGGTTACACCTTGATGAGGATTTGACATTGGAGCGATTAACTGCAATTTCAGGTATGTCTAAATTTCACTTCCATCGCTTATTTACTGCGTATATGGGATTGTCTCTATACCAGTATATCCGCTGGCTGCGATTGAAACGCGCAGCCTTTGGGCTAATTATGGATAAAGAGCGATCCATTCTTGATATTGCATTGGATGCGGGATTTGATTCCCATGAGGCATTCAGCCGCGCATTTAAACAAATCTGCGGTTTGAGTCCGAGCCAGTTCCGAAAATCGAACAACTGGAGCTCATGGGAAAATCCACCGTATCGATTGCCTGAACTTGGAGATCATAAAATGATTGTTGAAATACGAGAACGACCTCAGACTCGACTCGCGGTACTTGAACATAGGGGTGACCCAGCGGGTATTGCAAACTCGGTGGATAAATTAATCGCTTGGGCGAAGGCACAGCGTGTGAACTTGAAACCACAAGCAGGTGATGCCTTTGGTATTGCCTACGATGATCCTAATACAACAGAACCGAGTGAATTCCGTTTTGATTTAGGATTACGCGTGCCTGGAAATATTCAACTGACAGGAGATGTGATCGAAAAATCACTGCCTGCAGGTCGATATGCAGTGACTGTCCATAAAGGTTCTAGAGAGAATCTTGATAAGGCTGTCTATGCGCTGTATCGAGATTGGTTACCTAGTACTGATGAGACACTAGGAGATTTACCCTGCATATTCAGTTATCTCAATTTTGAGAATGATGTTGCTGAAACGGAATTGTTAACAGAAGTAATGCTGTTATTAGAGTAATATTATCGATAGTGGGGCCGACGTGTCGGCTCCCCTAACCTATATACTTGTGAAAAGCACTGATCAAACCATTAAAATCAGCTTAATGGCTGATCCCATTGTGAGGATCAGAACCTTGCAGCGATGTTTGGTTTTACACCAGCACTAGCCTAACTATTTTAGAACGCAAAGGAGAATGGTAGTGTTAAATTTGAGCTATTCTGCACATTATATGGGAAAATAATTGTGTAGAATAGCCGACTAAATAGGGTGAATCTGGAGAAATCAATGAGTTACATGAAAAATAGCAATTTTGGTCAAGCGGTGTCATTTATCTATGATAACCTCGACGAGATTATCAGCTTAGATGACGTTGCCAAGGCTGCAGGGGTATCTGTGGCAACACTCAAGCGGCTATTTGATGATGCTGTAGGGCAGTCACCCGGCCAGTTTATTCGTGGGCTGCGTATGGAGTTGGCATTCCGAACCTTGAGGACACGGAATATTTCAGTATTAGAAGTGGCGTTATCTGTAGGATATGAAGATCAGTCCGCTTTTGCACGGCAATTCAAGAAAGCTTTTGGCTTTACACCAAAAGCATCAAGGCAGGTGAACAATATCATCAGTGAGCTGGAGTGTGTCAGCCTTGAAGAGCCCGAAATACTTGATCTTGAAACCATAGAGTTACAAGGCGTAACAAAGCAGGGATTGTATTTTGAATCTGCGCCAGCTGCGTGGGAGGCATTAGCGACAGAAATTTCGGCTGTTGAGTTAGAGGATGACTTTACTGGACTATTTATTGGGATAGGCCATGATGATCCTCACAATGGTGAAGTAGCGCCGGAAGCTGTTAGATTTAGTGCCTGTGTATCACATGTGAATGATGATCTCGAGATTGCACGGATTAACATAATAGGTGGCTGTTACGCACGTTTTCAATATAAGGGGAAGCCAAACAATTTAGGGCTGGCATACCATTATATTTATGGCAAATGGGAGACAGTATCCGAATACGATATTGACCATAGCAAACCAGCATTTACGTGTTTTGAGAACATTCCCACAGGGATGGATGAAGAGCGGATCAAGATTTATGTGCCACTCAAGTAGTGAAGAATGGGTAGTTTTCCTAGGATATTAGTAATAGTGATTGTGTTAAATTGAGAAAAATACAGCAGGAGTGAATGATGTTTAGTTTTTTTAAGTCAGGAAATAATAGTCATAAGTCGCTTACCGTTTTAGCGATGCTATCAATGTCCTTAGAGGCAGTTTCAGCGCTGAATACGACAGTAAATAGCTCATCAAATACTACAGCATTATCCAGTAGTGAAGAATTGATACAAGATGGTGCGATTGCAGTTGTTATCACATCAATTGTAGGGCTTCCAATTTGTTTAGTCTGTGTTGTTTGTTTGGGCTGTTTTATGAAAAATGAACAGAACTATGACCATAGGGAGATAATCCCTGTTTACGGATAAATCATTTAAAGATAATAATAACTACAGCATCGTATAACAAGTAAAGATGCTTATGAAATGAGGTAGATATATGTATAGACAAGATCCAATATATGCTGACAGCATAGACGAAACATTGCAAAAAACTGAAAACAACATGTCTGGACACAAGGAAAGCAGAGAGTATGATCATTTATACAAAGTATGCTTAATTGGTGATGCTGGGACTGGGAAGTCAAGTGTGATACGTCGTTTTACAGATGATGAATTCTATGACAATACTAAACCTTCGACGAGTATGGAATCTTCATGTCAGACGATTCAATTTAAAGGTGATGGTAGCAATCCTGGACCTAAGATCCGATTACAAGTATGGGACTGGCCTGGTGGTGAGTCACAGAGCCGACCCACAAATAATCATTTTCGTGGAGCAGTTGCCTATATGGCCTGCTTTGATATCAGCAACCGATCTTCTTTTATAAACTTAAAAACGAGGCTTGCTTGGTTGAAGGAGAATGAATATATCAACGAGGGTACTGTTGTACATATTGTCGGAAATAAATGTGATCGTTCACATCAAAGAGAGGTGCCAAGAGACACAGCGATTGAGCTAGCCAGCAAATATGACGCTGGTTATACAGAAAGCTCTGCTAAAGAAAATATCAATATTAATGATGTGTTTAAACGTGTAGCAGCGACAACATATAGTAAATTCAGATCAAAACAAGTTAGTGATGACCGGCATGCCGTTGTCGAAGAGAAAAAATACAGCACTAAGCTGGAAGCTCAAAGTATCTCGTGCTTGTCAATATTTTTTAAACCAACATCTGCGAAAGCTACAGCTGTTTCGTTAGTATCAAATATTGGTGCTATTGTGATTACAATTGCATGTCTAGCGGCGATTGGTAGTGTGGGATGGCCACTGATTGTTGCTGGTTTCGTGGCAGCCGGAGCACTATATACAGTCGGCACTCTGTGTAATGGCTATGTCATGGAAAAAAATAGGGAAGAACTTGATAGAAAAGGTATTGATTATCCTTACTATGCGTTTATAGGTTATACATAGACTACGAGTAGTGAAGATGTTCTGAATGTCTATTAATTAAAAAATCGTTAGAGGAGATAATGATGTCAAATATAGAGTTAACTAATTCTGTGGTTTTTATAACAGGCACAAACCGCGAAAATGGCATAGGACGCGCGTTAGTGGACGAAATTATAAAACGAGGTGCAAAAAAAGTCTATGTCACAGCACGGGATGTCACGCAATTAGAAGATGTAGTTGCAAAACATGAAGATATAGTTGTACCAATCAGTCTAGATGTTACCAGCCAACATAGTATTGACCAAGCTGCGAGCGTTGCAACGGATGTTCAGATACTTATTAACAATGCTGGCGCATGCGGCTTCTCAGGTTATTGTTTCGATTATATTTCAGCATCAGCTAGACAAGAATTTGAAGTTAATTATTGGGGTCCGCTTCATCTAATACAGGCATTTAAGGGGCATCTCATTTCGCACCCAGCAAACAGTGCTATTGTGAATATTTGTTCATTAGCAGGATTGTCTGCATTTCCTCTAACAGCAACCTACTCAGCCTCAAAGGCTGCTTTACATTCACTGACGCAGACTGTCAGAGCGGAGCTAGCACTATACGGAATAAAGGTTTTTGGTGTATACCCAGGGCCCATTGATACTGATATGGCGAATGAGATTAAAATGACGAAGGAAACACCGGCTTATGCAGCAGCTCGAATTTTTGATGGAATGGTAAATGGTATTGAAACGATAACGACAGATAAGTTCGGCGATGACTTTGTTGAACAGCTGCGTGATGACCCTCACCAGGTCGAGAAAAATTTGGCTGATTTAGTTCAGCAGTTAAAGGGAGCTACTATAGCTGATTAATGTAAATGTATTCGATTTTATTATTTTGTAGTGAAAATACATCCAAATCTTATAAGGAATAATAAGTAATGATTAAAAAATGAGGAAATACAATGTTTGCAAATGAAAAATTATGTAAAAGTCTGGAAGACAACCCAGCAGATTTTGTTAGCCTTGATTTAACAGCAGATGGTTTTTTTGGATATTACAGCTCTGATATGGGGGTTACCTCTGATGAAAAGCAACGCTTTATGAGAGCACTTGCAAAAAACACAACTGTATTGTCATTGAACTTATCATTAAACTCACTTTATAAAGATGATTTCCAGTTGTTATCGCAAGCGCTTTAAGTAAATAAAACCTTGCGCTATCTTGATATTTCATTTGCAAATTATCAACAGAGCGACCTTCAAGGTTTTTTTGATAGTCTGAAATTATGTGATAACTTGGCGGTTATAAAGATAGATAGCAAAAACTTCCATATAAACTTTAATGTTATTAAACTGTTTTATAAACTCCTGGTTAATTGATGTTCGTAAAAGTGTTAACACATCTCATTACCTTCTTGTTCAATAACAAAATAAGAGAAACCAATATGTATAATTTTAATAAATCACTTACTAAATTGCAGAAACAATTAACAGGAAGCTCTGGCATATCAATTTCAGGGACAAATGGGTTCTGTTATTCTACATCAGACGTGAATCGTGATTCACAATTTTATATTGGCTCAGTAACTAAGCATATGACAGCTTACATGCTGCTTGCAAGGCTACAAGAATTATTCCCATATGAAAATATAGAGGACTTACTCCGTGAGAAGTTGATTGATCTATTTCCAAGCTCACAGTTCCTAAACGCTATAAAAAAATCTTGGGTTACACAAATAAGTTTGTTAGATTTGTTGACTCATCAGTCGGGATTATCTGAATATTTAGATCCTTACAGCAGTGGCGTTTATGCAGCTGAAGCGCTGAATGAGCCTGTAAGTGCTACCAAATTACTTCAAGCGATATCGTTTGATCCGAGTAAAGAGCATTACTATTCAAACACTAATTACTTTCTACTCGGAAAATTGATTGAAGAAATGACGGGGTGCACATATGAGGAAGTATTCAATAGGCATATCAAATTACCATCAAGAATGCTGCATAGCAGTGCTCCGGTAACAGGGAATTACTTTTATTATAAAGGAAATGATCGTTATCCTAGGTTGACGCCTAACTTAAACGGTAACGTATTTATCGACATGGCTAATGCTATTGGTTCAGGTAATGTTATATCGACGATTGATGATTTGAATAAATGGGCAGATTATCTGTTTAACAAGGCACCTAAATCGATCTGTGATTTGATGCTTAGTAACTACGGAACAGATTCTGATGGGGACATTATTAATCTTGGTTTCACACAATCAGAAACAGCCTGTGGCCCACTTATCGGCCACCAAGGGGGGCTTGATAGCTATTCAAGTTTTTTCGGATTTATTCCAGCTCTTCGTTATACAATAATCATTCTGAGTAACAACTACCATGATTTGAATTTGCTAATGGAAGCGGTTATTGATCAGATTTTGCAGTTGCCAGCGAGTATTTTTAATTTAAATGCGGAGAAGTTGACATATTTCTGGAACAAAGAATACTATCACCAGCAACGGTTACGTATTTTCTCCCAGGAACATAATAAAGTTCACCCTAATGCCGAGAGGGATGGTTATGGGGCAGGGGCTCTTGTAGTATATAAGCAACCTAGGGTAGTTTGAGAGAGCATTCGCCAGGAGCTTACCAGTGCATTCTCACTCGCGGGCAGTTAAGATAAGAACAACTACTGAATGAAAGGAATAGATAAACCATTACCATTTAAGGTTAATGAGAGGTCGTATGAGTATTGACTATAATGAAGAAGAGGCGTTACCCATCGACGGTGAACATGGTGTTTGTCGTTCCTACAATAATCTTGATGCTCTGGATATTAAGACCATTGAATATGCAACTTCATTGCTTTATTCGTCCAGCAAGAATATTTTTGCGCTAGATCTAGGATGTTCTCCCTATTGTCCTCAGGGCTTAAGACTCGCAAAACAGGGATGCTATGTTGATGCCATTGATCTTAACCCTCCTGATAAAGCATTCCAGTCCATAAACCAGAGTTTTGATAAACGGATATCCTATCTCGTCAAAGACTTAAGAGAGCTACAGGCAAGTGATTTAGCCCATCAGTACAGCTTGATATACAGTAATCGTTGCCTTTGTTTTATGAAACATACTCACATTAGGCATTTAATGAAACTATTGGTTGAACGATCTTTGAGTAAAACGCGATTTTTCATTAGCTTTTTCACCGTTGATGGGCACTATGCTAAAGGCTATCCTGTCAACCAGGCTTTAGATGAACGCTTCTATCGACTAACTAGTGATGTTGCAAAACGATCATCAATGACGGCACCTGTGTGTTTATACACAAAAGCTGAAATTTATGATGAGGTTTTAGGCGAATTACCAATAACACTAATTGATGAAATAACAGCTAGCACAGGCTCTCTTAAGCTAATTTTTGAGAAGCAATAAAAACCACAAATAAATCAAAGAGCTTAATTTATCTCTCTCATATCAGGCTGATATGGTGAAGTGGGAGGGCTCCCCTAGCATCTTGACGTGGTATTGGTTATTATAGTGGCCTTTATTTTTTAATTTACTTAAGGAGTTATCATGAAATACAAACTATTTCGTATTTATGATTCAGCGCTATTCTTTCCGATCCTTCTCGCATTGTATGAAATATCACTGTATCTCTCCAATGATGCTTATTTACCTGCCTTGCCGCAGTTAGCGGATGACTTATCAACCACACATAACTTAGCCCAGTTAACTCTTACCACCTGGTTTATGGGGCTTGCCTCAACGCAACTCATATTCGGACCTCTCTGTGACAGGGTTGGCCGACGGCCCGTATTATTATTTGGTGGCTTGGTTTTTATTCTCGTTTCTCTTGGTTGTGCCATTTCACCCAATATTCACGTATTACTACTATTTCGTTTTATTCAAGGGGTAACAGTTACCTCCATGATTATTGCTGGCTATGCCACAGTGCATGAACTCTTTGAACAAGAACAAGCAATCCATGCTATCGCAATTATGAATGGCATTTCAGTACTCGCTCCAGCATTTGGACCATTGGTAGGCGCTATTATTTTATATTTTGTCGACTGGCAATGGATTTTTGTCATTTTGGCATTATTGGCAGTACTGTCAGTCACTGGTTTGTTTTTCAAAATGCCTGAGACTAGACAACCATCTCAGTCAAAACAACCCTTGTCAGGCATCTTTCGCCAGTACAAAAATGTGTTATTCAATGCTAGGTTTTTGTGTTACGCGCTGATTGCAGTGTGTTTATTCGGTGCGATGATTGCCTGGATAGCTGCGGGACCCTTCTTATTAATCGACCGTTTTCATTTATCAACGATGAGTTTTGGCCTGGTACAGGTTATAGTCTTTGGCGCGTATATTGTGGGAACCCACTGTGTACGTCGACTCATTAAACGATTCTCGCTAGACTCGCTGGTTATGTTCGGCGTTATTCTGGGCATTACTGCAGGTATTTATGCCTTTGTGACATCAATGCTATGGCCTGATGAGCTTACACATATGATCATTGCCATGGTTATTCTCGCTGCGGGTACAGGTTTAACTTATCCCATTGTGAATCGCTTAGCCGTTGAAGCAAGCGATGAAGTGATGAGCGCTAAGATTGCGTTATTTTCCTGTTTTATCGGTATGTCAGGTATGGGAGGTAGTGCAATAGTGAGCTTTGTCTATGATGGCAGCTTGGCATCATTTGGTGAAATTCTAGTGATAGCGACGATTATTCCTGTTGTCTTGTCTGTAATTAATGTATTTAAGAAAAAAAGAGGGAATTAGTTAACGAAATATAGTCGAAATGATATGGCTATTTACTGTGTTTAACACAAATGCGATGTATTTTATTGAGTATGTCATTATTGGTTTTGATGAGTTTATCAATGGTTTTCGCTGTGGTTGTAGCATTCTCTTTGCCAATAAAAAACATATGGTTGCCATCAATAGTTTTAATCAACTCAGATAGGGGATTTGTTAGCGGATTATGGTTTTGCTCATAACTCGTGCACAGGCTATCATACTTTCGCAGTATAATGGATCCCCAGTCATAGTTACTGTATTGAACATAATCTAGATCTGAGCCGGGATTACCATGTATCACGGCAATATGTGGATACTCGGTTATATCTTCAGCGTGACCATCGTGTAATGTGTCAGCAAGGTTGTTAATAAATTCCTGATGAGAGTATCGTTTGGACGTTCCCATGATATTGATTGGACAGTTACCAATAAACTGAGTTGTGTAGACGGTATCAGGAATAATAGTATGGCCATGTTGCTTTTCTTGTTGAGATTTCATTTCAACAAAAAAATCAGAAAATTGCATTGTGTTAGCCAGGCCATTGCTGAGTGGTGTAAGTTTTTCAAAAAAATCACCGACAGGCTGTAAATTATATAAAGGTACTGCGGGTGATAAACCAATAAATAACGAAAGCTCAAGGCCTGCTTCATCAGCCTTTGTTTCAAGCACAGGGGTTAACTCACCAGCCATACTCCAGCCAACAACGATAATTTCATTGGAGAGCTTATTTTCTCTAATGGCCTTTTGGGTAGCTCCAATAACGGAGTCAGCCCAGTTTTGTAACGTATAGTCAGGGTAGGTTTTTTTGAAAATAGGGTTCTCTAAGGGGTATGATATTGCCAAAAATGGATAGCCCTGTTTGTGGAGCCAGTAGGCTATAAAATCGTCTTCTTTACCGTCAGGAAAGCCATATGAAATTCTGGCAAGATGTGAATTTCCTGGTATAAAAATAATAGTTGGCTGCTCTGGATCACCCGGTCGGAAATAGGTTAGTACTTCGGTCTGGTTTATTGTCTGTAACGTTTCACCAGGGTACAGATTTGTATTACTATTCATACTCTCTGCCAACGCAAGTTTAATTCCTATAAATAATAGTAGCAGAACGATAAAATTTGATCTCTTAGGCATAAATAAAGCTTCACTATTTTATTGATGTATAGTATAAGGACCATAACTCCCTAGGATTATAGCAGTTTGTGGGGCGAGAAGCACAACTCGATTTATAATCATTGTATTTGCTAGGAATTAACTATGAAATATCCAAATATTACGATAGTCGCATATGATCATACATGGCCTGAATTCTACATCAAAGAATCTCAGCAACTCAAGAAAGCTCTCGGTGACAGCATTGCAACAACCCACCATATTGGCAGTACTGCCATCATCAATATGCCAGCGAAGCCGGTAATCGATATTATTGTTGAATTAGCAGACTTGCGTGATTTTGAAAATCTATCACAGCCATTGTCGGATCTTGGATATAGCGTAACACCTAATATCATTCCTCACTTCAGTCGTTTTGCCAGACGGGAGGCGGGTGAAATTGCTTACCATCTGCATATCTTTGCCCAAGGTGATCCCCAAGTTCGCCGTCATGTGAATTTTCGTGATTATATGAATGCTCATCCGGCGAACGCGAAGGATTATGCTGAGCTTAAACAACAATTAGCACAAAAATATTTTGATGACCGCGAGGCATATACAATGGCAAAAAATAAATTTGTTCAGGAAACTGATCATAAAGCCAAACAATGGCCAGAGCGGCGTAATAATTTCTTACTACCTAACCTAGATATACCGGCGAGTGAGTGGTCACAGAATGAAATTGTTCATTCGATGAATGCGAATCTAAGTGTTCATATGACGCATTTTTCGCAATATCTACAAGGCGCAATACTCGTTAGAAAACCCGCTTATACCCTAGTTGATTCAGGCTTGACAGATGATACATTCAATTACATATTAAGAGCTAATTTTGCAGATGACAGTGCGGTTGAATCAATCGTTGAGATAAATAACTATTTTAGCCAACAGCAGCGCGATTATTCTTGGTGGGTGGGGCCTGGAGACAAGCCAGACAACTTAATGAAACTACTAACAGGCGAGGGTTATATTAATAGCGAAAATAATACCGCTATGTATTTCGATTTGGATCAATGGGCCGGAGACGTTGTTATACCGCCCGAACTAAATATCATCAAAGCAGAAGACAAAAAATCTTTGCGAGATTTCGCTCTTGTGTTAGCAAATGACGAAAAATCATTCGAGCAATACTTCAGTATGATTGCGGATGTTTATACTGATGACGACCCTATTGAATACTATGTCGGTTATGTCAATGATAAGCCTGTTGTGCGGGGGCTGATTTGTTACTTTGCCAATGTTGCAGGTCTACATTGGCTATCAACGGCTATTGATGAGCGCCACCAGGGCTATGGCAAAGCGATGCAACAATATCGTTTAAAGCGCGCCAAAGATCGCGGCTATCACATTGCAGTTTTACAGGCATCAGACGAAGGCTACCCGCTGTACAAAAAACTGGGTTACCAAGAGTGCGGTGTTTATCAGGAGTTTAAACTCCTTGCTGAGTACTAACGCACAACCAATAATGAACAAGGCACATGTGCGAGAATTTTTTCGGCAGTACTCCCCATTAAGGTCTTGGTGAGAGAGCTGTGGCCCTTAGCGCCGATGATGACAAGATCATGATCAAAGTCTTCTGCCATATCGAGAATAACCCGGGATGGTTGGCCCCAGGGGAAATGTTTCTCGACTTTAATGCCGGACAAGTCGATGTTGCTCAGGATATCCTCCATGTCGGCGACCTTTTGTGTTTTTAGTGTATCTTCTTTAGTGACGATATCCTTATCACTCATACCCAATGGATTAAAATCCATACGCGGAACGGCAAAGACGATAGTCAATTCGGCATTGAGTTTTTGACAAACTTTAATCGCTAATTGCAAGGCCAAAATGGCATGATCAGAGCCATCAAAGCCACAGAGAATTTTTTTGCAAGCAGTAGACTTGATGAGTATAACCGACTGCTCTGCACTTCTAACAACAGAGGCTGCTGTGGTACCTGTCAGAAAATGAGTTGGTGAAGCCTCGCTGTCACCACCCATGACTATCAAATTGGCATTATGATCTTTCGCCTCATGTAAAATGGCATTAGCCGCGTTACCTTTTTGGACGCTGGTGCGATTATTTGAACCACCACTGTGTGCAAGTTTTTGTTGCCAGGTTTCTAAACGTTGTTGTACTTCTTTTTCGTAAATACCCGATGAAAACCAGTCTTTCCAAAATGAATCAATAACATGCAGTAACAATACGTCAATAGTAAAAAGTTTTTCAATTTCACACATGAAATCAAGTGCTAACTTTGAAGTCTCTGAAAAGTCAGTCGCGAATAAAATCTTGAGGCTGTCCATAGTGCATCCTTAGTTACTGCGTTGTGAATTGCCGAATATGTTCAATAAATTTTTCTGGTCCCATGGTGCCGACAATACGAGAATTTGGAATTTCGTCACCGTCTTGATCAAAAAACATGATAGTCGGTGGCGCGACAACACGGTTGGCCTTTTGCAAGGCTTTGTCAATGGCGTCATTTTGGGTAACATCAGCTTGCAGGACAATTAAGTTGGCCAGAGTTGCTTGTACCGTTGGGTCGCTAAAGGTTTGTTTCTCCATCTCAAGGCAGGATAAACACCAATCCGCATAGAAATCTAACAGAGTGATTTTGTTTTGCTGTTTGGCCATGTCGAGTTGTTGATTTAAATCGTCAACTGTTTTGATCTGAGTGAATACGTGTTTGCTCGGGGTTGAGGTGGCAACCTGATCACTGGCAAAGTTTAAATTCCCTAAGGGTTGTAGGGGATCTGTATTACCCGTGGCGGCACCTATCATCAAAATGATGCCGTAAATAGCCATCACTAGGCTTAAACCTTTCCAGAACTGTGCCCAGCCGGTTAATACTTCACGGTGTAATAATCCCATGTAGACAGCGGATACCAATAATAGTATGGCCCATAATGCCATCGCTAGTTGACCTGGGATAATTCGCGATAACATCCAAATTGCTACAGCGAGCATGATAACGCCGAAGAACGCTTTGACATTGTCCATCCAGGGGCCTGCTTTTGGCAGCAGCTTGCCGTGTGATGTGCCGATAATAATTAATGGTATACCCATGCCAATTCCCATGGCCCAGAGTGCTAAACCACCAAGCACTGCATCACCCGTGTTACCAATATAAGCCAGTGCCCCAACTAAGGGGGCTGTAACACAGGGAGAAACAATCAACGTTGATAGCACTCCCATGATAGCAACACCAAGATATGTACCACTTTGTTGGTGACTACTGACACCTGTTATCTTTTCTTGCCATTTGGCAGGGAGTTGTAATTCATAAAAGCCAAACAGAGACAGTGCTAACAACACGAATATAATACTAAAAGCTGTGATCACCCACGGAGTTTGCATGGCTGCTTGGATGCTACCACCGGCAAAACCCGCAATGACGCCAACAATGGCATAGGTGACTGACATTGCTAGCACGTAGGTGAACGACAACCAGAAGGCTTTGAGGCCACTGATATGTTTGCCATGACCAATGATAATGCCTGACAAAATCGGGATCATGGGTAACACACAAGGGGTGAATGAGAGCAATAAACCAAACCCCAAAAAGCTCAATAAGCTTACCCATAAACTGTGCTGGCTGAGAAGTTCAGTCACTTTATCTTGTTCGCTCTGTGATGTGGGACTACCTACAGCATGGGGCAGTGCAGCCGCAAGCTCATCAGGATCGATATCTTTTATTCCTGTGCCGGCACTGTTGGGAATATTTAAGTTCAATGTGATTTGCTTGGCTTGGGGAGGGTAGCAGAAATTATTTTCTGAGCAGCCTTGATAACCAATGAGTAAGGTAATTTTGCCTTGGGCATTGGCCACATTCAGTGGAATATCAACAGATTGCTCGTAGGCTTCGTACTTGCCGATGATGTCATCTTCCCGGTGAATGCCTTCCGGTAACTGAGCCGGCGTGGCTTGGCCATTGGCGGGCTTGGCAAGTTTGAATTGAAACCTGTCTTTATAGAGATAATACCCCGGCAAAATATCCCAATGCACGGTGATGGTATCTGCGTCAGTAACCGTTGCCGCAGGATGAAACACTTGCTCAACCGGCAACGGTTGGCCATTTTCTTGGGCAAAACCAAGACTTGAAATTAATAACAATATGCCAGTGAGTAGTATGCGTTTCATCAGGGTCTCTTATTGCGGTTAACTATTCGTAGCACTACTAATCAGTGCTTCGATTTCTGCTTTAGTCGGATCGCCGGCGAACTCTTTCGGCTTGCTGTTAGTATCTTGGGTTTTGCCTGCAAACAGCGTTGGTGTGCCTTTGATGTCCATCATTTTGGCTAAGGCTTTGTTCTCAGCCATGGCTTCAGTGACTGTTTGTGAGAACATGTCTTTTTGCAGTTGTTCAACATTACAGTTTGCTAGCTTGGCATATTGCAAAACCCGCTCTATGGTCAAAGGTTGTTTAGAGTTGATCAATAATCGATGCAGGGCTAAGTAGCGGCCTTGCAATTTAGCCGCCTGGGCAGCACGAGAAGCAAATTCAGAATCAGCCCCTAGGATGGCAATATCACGATAGACGACGCGGACATTATCATCTGCTTGGATAATTTGCTCGATATCAGGTTGGATTTTTTTGCAAAACTTACAACGGTAATCAAAAAATTCCACTAAAGTGACATCGCCTTCAGGATTACCATCCACGTTCACGGGGAGGGCATCATAAAGCCGTTTTGTGGTGGAGTTGGACTGAGAACAAGCCGTGAGGGCGAGCAAAAAGGTAACAAATAGAGCAATAAAAGTGGTTTTTTTGAGCATTTCGGTTCCTTCGGATCTACATAAGAAATAGTAGTACACCGTAAGTGAGCTGGAAAGATGAGTCAAGCATTTGCTGTTATCATGTTGTAATTTCTCTGAACATCTTTATATTAGAGGGACATTTTACGAGGTAAAAAGCCATGTTGACCCCAATTCCTATCAGATTCCCTATATTTTTCAAATGGTTACTGCTGCTTTTGCCGTTGGTAGAGATAGTTGGCTTTGTCCTAGTGGGGCAGTGGTTTGGTATCTGGCCCATGCTGTTACTGATTTTTATCACGACAGTACTAGGGGTCGCGGTTTTGCGTACCACTGGGATGCTCGCCGTTTGGCGTGCACAGGGACAAGCCGAAATACCACCAATGAATCAGATGCTGGTCCGGGGATTCGCGGGTATGTTGTTGATTTTACCGGGATTTTTGACCGACATCCTGGGGCTCGCATTACTCTTACCACATATGAGTAGCTGGCTGGTTAGACGCCAAACCGGCACACAATCACAACCAGCTGCTGCTAATGACAATGTCATCGAAGGTGAATTTACCCGCAAAGACTAAAGTACCCCTTGAATTCTTTCATACAGTCCCTATCTCCCTTGCAAGCGGGGGAAATGCTTGACACAAGGCATCACCCCGTTAGAATTAGCACTCTCTAAGAGAGAGTGCTAAGCAACAGTGTGGCAGCACTGCTGCCTATACAGGTTGTCATTCATTATTGAGGAGTTAAACATATGAGCAATATTCGTCCTTTGCGTGACCGCATCGTGGTTGAACGCCAAGAAGAACGTACTACAGCTGGTGGTATTGTGATCCCAGATACGGCTGGTGAAAAGCCAATGATCGGTTTGGTCAAAGCGGTTGGCCCAGGCAAAACCCTAGAAACCGGTGCCGTTGTTGAACCTGTGGTTAAGACTGGCGATAAGGTCTTATTCGGTAAATATGCCGGTACTGAAGTTGAGCTAGCTGGTCAACAGTTAGTGGTTATGCGTGAAGATGACATCATGGGTGTCGTTGAAGGTTAATTATTTAGAAGAGAGGAATTACAAATGCCTGCTAAAATTTTAAAATTCAGTATTGATGCTCGGGAGTTAATTCTCCAAGGTGCAGAGCTGTTAACACGTGCAGTACAAGTAACTTTAGGCCCTAAAGGCCGTAATGTTGCTTTGGATAGGAAGTTTGGCGCACCAACTATTACTAAGGACGGTGTTTCTGTTGCCAAAGAGATTGAATTGGAAGATCCTTTCCAAAATATGGGCGCGCAAATGGTGAAAGAAGTTGCATCACAGACCTCTGACTTGGCCGGTGATGGTACGACTACTGCAACTGTACTTGCTTATGCATTATTTCGTGAAGGCCTTAAAGGTGTTGCTGCCGGTCTTAACCCAATGGATCTTAAGCGTGGTATTGACAAAGCTGTCCGTGCTGCAGTTGAAGCTCTTAAAAAACTGTCCCAATCTTGCGAAAGCAAAGAACAAATCAAAAACGTCGGTACTGTGTCTGCCAACGGCGATCCTGAAATCGGCGAAGCTATCGCTGAAGCGATGGAAAAAGTCGGTAAGGAAGGGGTTATCACGGTTGAAGAAGGTAAATCCCTCGAGAATGAACTGGAAACTGTTGAAGGTATGCAGTTTGACCGCGGTTATATTTCACCTTACTTTGTGAATAACCAAAACAACATGAAAGCGGAACTTGAGTCACCATTCATTTTGTTGGCTGATAAGAAGATCAGCAACATCCGTGACTTAATTCCTTTGTTGGAGAATGTTGCTAAAGCTGGTCGTGGCTTGGTTATCATTGCTGAAGACATTGAAGGCGAAGCGCTTGCAACCTTAGTTGTCAATAACATTCGTGGTATTGTGAAAGTTGCTGCGGTTAAAGCCCCAGGTTTTGGTGACCGCCGTAAAGCAATGCTGGAAGATATTGCTATTTTGACCGGTGCGACAGTAATTTCTGAAGAAACAGGACGCACTTTAGAGTCTGCGACACTTGAAGATTTAGGTACCGCGAAGAAAGTTATTATCTCTAAAGATGATACAACTATCGTCGATGGTGATGGTGGCGAAGGCGATATTCAAAATCGTATCGAACAAATCCGTAAGCAAGTCAAAGAAGCAAGCTCTGACTATGATCGTGAAAAACTGCAAGAACGTGTGGCTAAATTAGCTGGTGGTGTTGCAGTGATCAAAGTGGGCGCTGCTACTGAAGTTGAAATGAAAGAGAAAAAAGCCCGTGTTGAAGATGCATTGCATGCAACTCGTGCAGCGGTAGAAGAAGGCATTGTCCCTGGTGGTGGTGTCGCATTACTACGTGCTTTAGAAGGCATCAAGGATCTCAAAGGTGATAATGCTGATCAGACTGTTGGTATTGATATTGCCCGTCGGGCGATGCAAGCGCCATTACGTCAAATCGTGACTAATGCGGGTCAAGAAGCATCTGTGATACTCGACAAAGTGATCAACGAAAAAGGTAACTTTGGTTATGATGCGGCCACTGACGAGTATGTTGATATGGTTGCTAACGGTATCATTGATCCAACCAAAGTAACCCGTAGCGCTCTGCAGAATGCAGCGTCTATCTCTGGTTTACTGTTAACCACTGAATGTATGGTTTCAGAAATACCTAAAGAAGATGCTGGCATGCCTGATATGGGCGGCATGGGTGGCATGGGCGGAATGGGCGGCATGATGTAAGCCGACATTCAGTCTAGACCTGATACAAGAAACCCCGCTTATGCGGGGTTTCTTTTTGGGGGCTGTAATCATAGCGTATGAGAAAAGTCGCAAAACTCTTCTGTCATTGCGGCTTTTGATTTAATCCATCTTAAAATGCGGATTCTCGTAATAAATTTTGCCTTTGCCTTGGCCAGGGAAACAGCCATGAATATTTTGTGGATCTAGTACGTCGGAACGGATGCTAAGGTGGCCGCCATGACTGACAATAGCACTATCCGGTACGATAGCACGAATAACAGCAAAGCTAGCATCCATCGAGCGGGCATAACTCAGCGCCTTCTCACGGCTAATAAAGATAGTCTTCGTATCCAGCCGTTCATCGAGATTAAAAATTGATCGTTTGAAGAAGTATTTAAGTTTACGGCGCCGTTGGCGATAATTTAGGCCGGAATAAATCATATACACATCAATATAGCGAATAGTATCATTAGCAGCAGTTCTGTAGGGGTTGATAAACAGTTCGGTTGGTAGCTGTTGTTGAGCACGCTTACGCCGTTGCCCGCGTCGCAGTGGATTGAGTTCTACAAAACCCAATAAGCTATTGGAAAGAATCGCCATATGTATCCTTGTTGTCTGTAAATAGTTGCACTGTTAGCAACGCGAATTAAGAGATATAGCTCGTTGATCAGGTGCGGTTATTTCCAGCGGCTTCCTCTGCCCACCCAATACTTTCTCATTGCTTGTTAACGGTTTGTCATCAATTATGAAGAGCTAACAATCGCGTGCGTAGGGGGAAGTATAGGCAGCTAAGCTTAAGATAAAATTAACAAAATTTTGCGACCTTAAGCTTTTTCCCGCCTAACGGTGGCAGACATTGGCTGAAGTAGGCTCCGGCCACGCGAATAGGCTCGCAAGCCCATTCGCGAGATCCCTGCTATGCTTATTGAAGTGTAATCTCGCAACAGGATAGGAAGAATGGCGGTCGACTTAGAAGAACTCCTCAAATTAATGGGCGAGAAAGAAGCATCCGATCTCTACCTCAGCACGGGTATCGCTCCCACCTTGAAGGTCTTTGGGAAGCTTGAGCCGGTGGGCAAAACTGCCCTCAAAGGCAGCGATATCAAAGATATTGCCAACAAAATCATGACCAAGCCCCAACAAGAGCAATTTGCCCAGCGCCCAGAGATGAATTTAGCCTTATCGCGAGACAAAGTGGGTCGCTTTAGGATTAATATTTTCATGCAATCCGGCGAATATGGGATGGTTATCCGCTACATTAAATACGACATTCCGAACCCAGAAGAGCTAGGATTGCCGCCCATCATCAAGAAGCTCGCCATGCAAAGGCGTGGACTCGTAATGTTTGTCGGGGCCACATCTACCGGTAAATCAACCTCCCTGGCTTCTATTATTGAACATCGTAACCAACATAGTGATGGTCATATTATAACCATCGAAGATCCTATTGAATTTGTTCACAAGCACAAACGTTCTGTTATTAATCAGCGCGAAGTCGGGATTGATACCTTAGAATACGGGGATGCCCTCAAGAATGCGTTACGTCAGGCACCGGATGTTATTCTCATCGGTGAGGTGAGGAGCGCTGAGAACATGGAATATGCCTTAACTTTTTCCGAAACTGGACATCTGTGCATGTCTACTTTGCATGCCAATAATGCAAACCAAGCAATCGACAGAATTATCCATTTTTTCCCTGAAGAAATGCGTGACCAGGTGTTATTGGACTTATCTTTTAACTTAATTGCTTTTGTTTCCCAGCGTTTGATCCCGTCCAAGGACGGTAAACGGGCGTTAGCAGTAGAAGTTATGCTCGGTACACCCCTGATCCGGGACTTAATTCGTCGTGGTGAGATCTCTGAGCTGAAGGGGGTGATGGAACGTTCCGAGAATGTTGGTATGCAAACTTTTGACATGGCCCTGTTTAATCTTTATCAAGAAGATAAAATTACCTACGAAGAGGCATTGCGCAACGCTGACTCCGCCAATAACCTGCGTTTGAAGATTTCCTTGGCCAAAGGCACCAGCAAAACCGCTGGTGAAAAATTAAGCCTCAAAGAAGAAATCGAAGATATTATTGAGATCCCGGGCGTGAGCTCTAAACGAGAAGAAAAATAATTGACATACCCAGAGCCCCATGTCGATAATGTCGTCCACAGACAGGGGAGAACATCATGACCAAAGCGATATTATCTGACTTAGCACAACGAGTCGACGAATTAAAAGAAACCGGCCTCTACAAAGCAGAACGGGTGATCACAAGCCAACAGCAAGCAGCAATTGATGTAAAATCAGGTGCGCAAGTACTGAATTTTTGTGCCAATAACTATCTTGGCTTATCCAACCATCCCGAATTAATCAAAGCCGGCCAAGCCGGGTTGGAGGAATATGGTTATGGCATGTCATCCGTGCGTTTTATCTGTGGTACCCAAGCACCCCATATTGAACTGGAGCAGCGTATTTCTGCTTTTCTTGGGATGGAAGATACGATTCTATATTCATCATGTTTTGATGCCAATGGCGGTTTATTTGAAACCTTACTCGGCCCTGAAGATGCGGTCATCAGTGACGAGTTGAATCACGCCAGTATTATTGATGGTATCCGTTTGTGTAAAGCGAAACGCTTGCGCTACAAAAACAACAACATGCAAGATCTAGAGGAGCAACTTAAACAAGCCCAAGATTGCCGTTATCGTTTAATTGCTACTGATGGTGTATTTTCCATGGACGGCATCATCGCAAACCTTGGCGCGATATGTGATTTAGCGGATAAATACGACGCTCTAGTGATGGTGGATGACTCCCATGCTACCGGATTCACGGGTAAAAAGGGGCGTGGGACCCATGAGTATTGTGATGTTATGGGGCGTATCGATATTATTACCAGTACCTTGGGCAAAGCCCTAGGCGGTGCGTCAGGTGGTTTTACCAGTGCCCGCAAAGAAATTGTCGAATGGTTGCGGCAGCGTTCACGGCCTTATTTATTCTCGAACAGTCTTGCGCCAATGATTGCGAGTGCATCAATCAAAGTGTTGGATATCCTCGAGGGCAGCGATGAGTTACGTGAGCGGTTGCGAGACAATAGTCAGTATTTCCGTGAACAAATGACGGCGTTGGGGTTTGATTTGGTACCTGGCGAGCATCCTATTATTCCGGTGATGATAGGGGATGCAAAAGTTGCATCTACCATGGCGGACAAACTACTAGCCGAAGGTATTTACGTCATTGGATTTTCTTATCCTGTGGTGCCGAAAGGCAAAGCCCGTATTCGCACACAAATGTCAGCAGGCCACACACGAGAACAATTAGACAAAGCCATTCATGCCTTTGCCAATGTTGGCAAAGACATGGGGCTGATTAAATAAGGTTACCTATGAAAGCACTCAGTAAATTAAAACCTGAACCCGGTATTTGGATGACCGATGTACCAGAACCCAAATGCGGGCCCAATGATTTATTGATCAAAATCAATAAAACTGCCATTTGTGGTACCGATGTTCATATTTATAATTGGGATGAATGGGCTCAACAAGCAATCCCCACGCCGATGATCATTGGTCATGAGTTTGCGGGAGAAGTCGTTGAGGTGGGTTCAGAAGTTAAGGGCTATAAGGTCGGCGATAGGGTTTCTGGTGAAGGGCATTTAACCTGTGGTCATTGCCGTAATTGCCGCGCGGGCAAATGCCATCTGTGCCGCAATACTATCAGTGTGGGTTGTCAGCGCCCGGGCTGTTTTGCCGAATACTTATCGTTGCCTGCCAGTAATGCGTTTAAGATCCCTGATGGCATTAGTGATGATGAAGCTGCGATCCTTGATCCCTTCGGCAATGCAACGCATTGTGCCTTATCATTTGATATGGTGGGCGAAGATGTTTTAATCACAGGAGCAGGGCCTGTTGGTTTGATGGCTATTCCCATCGCGCAATTTGTTGGTGCGCGCAATGTGGTAATTACTGATCTAAATGAGGAACGCTTAGCATTGGCCCGTCAGCTTGGTGCAACCCGGGCGGTGAATATCCAAGAAACCCGTATTCGTGATGTCATGAAAGAGTTAGATATTGTAGAAGGCTTTGATGTGGCTCTCGAGATGTCCGGCAGTCCACATGCCTTAGATACGATATTACGCAATATCAACAATGGTGGTAACGTGGTGTTATTGGGTTTGTTGCCAGAGAGCGCTGGTATCAACTGGACTAATGTTATCTTTAAAGGTGTTACTCTCAAAGGCATCTTTGGCCGCGAAATGTATGAAACCTGGTATAAGATGGCAACCATGCTAAAAAGCGGCGTTGATATTAAACCCGTCATCACCGATCATTTTGCGGTGGATGATTACCAGCAAGCCTTTGACCGCATGCGCTCGGGGAATAGTGGCAAGGTGATTATGGAGTGGTAGGGGATATAAATTATGACTAATAAAATGCGAGCAATACTTCCTGGTGAGATTCTCAGAGATGAATTAGATGAGTTGGATTTATCAGCAAATGCCTTTGCCAAAAAACTTCATGTTCCTGTTAACAGGATAACAGCTATTTTGAATGGTCAAAGGGCGATTACCGCAGATACAGCACTGCGTTTGGCGACATATTTTGGGACCACGCCTGAGTTTTGGCTGAATTTACAAACAGCATTTGATCTTAAAAATGCTATTGCAGCAAGCGGAAAAATCATCGAAAAAGAAGTTGAGCATCGCGATGCCGCTTAAAACTATGAACGACTAGCCGCTCACCCACCACACATTGCAATGATCTCATCCCACTCGGCTTTAGTGATCGGTAAGATGGATAAGCGATTTCCCCGTTGTACTAAGCGCATCTCGGCAAGCGCTGGGTTGGCTTTTAGCTCATCAAGACTCACCATGTGTTTGAATTTTTTCTTGAATTTCACATCTACCATCAACCAGCGAGGATTATCAGGGTCACTTTTAGGGTCGAAGTATTTGCTGTCAGGATCAAACGCCGTGTGATCAGGGTAGGCTTCTTTGACCACTTCCATCATGCCCACCACACCCGGGGGCTTGCAATTGGAATGATAAAATAATACTAAATCGCCTTTTTTGATGTCATCACGGATCATATTGCGCACTTGGTAATTGCGAATACCATCCCAGTGTTCCGTCTTCTTGGGCATATTGGCGAGATCATCGATGCTAAATGCATCCGGTTCGGATTTCATTAACCAGTAATTCATGGTTGCCCCTTAAACGAATAAAAATCAGCTTCAGTAATAATGCCGTCCAGTTTAACATCCCACAGCATAGGTTCAATAGCCGTGATTTTTTGTGACTCATAGGCAAGACCAATGAGGCGGGGGATTGGGGCATCGCTTTGTTTAACGAAGGCAAAGGTTCTGTCATAGTAGCCAGCTCCCATACCTAAGCGATTACCTTGCACATCAAAACCCACCAAAGGCACGAAGACTAGCTCCAGCATCTCCGGCGCAATAATATTGTCGGCATGGTAAATGGGTTCTTTGATACCGTAACGGTTATCGACTAAGGGATCATCTGCTGCGAAAGAAGCAAAAACTAATTGCTCCGGTATTTCAGGATCAAGGATGGGTAAATAGCAGCGTTTGTGATGTTCTAATCCATAGTGTAGTAAGGCGGCTGGGTCTACTTCGTTGTTAAACGGCATATAAAAGGCAATATGCTGGTGAGCCTCAATGAGTTTAAGTGACTTTGCTCGTTCGCAGATGGCATGGGATAGGCGATGGCAGTCATCAGTGGTTAAATCGGCTCGTGATTGTTTGAGCTGTTTACGGGTAAGATTGCGAGGAGTGGTATCACTCATTATATTAACGCAAATTCTTCTTCCTCGACTTGGGTTTGTGCCAAGGTTTCCGTGAGTTTTTTCTCCAGCGCATGAAGCTCAGTGGTTGATTCAGGCGCTGCTACCGTGGTTGGGCTAGTTACCGGCGCGCGGTTCAGTAATTCATCGGTAATGTTCAATGCTGCCATGATAGCCATTAAGTCGTAGCTTACGACTTTGCCAGAATCTTTAATCTCTTGCATTTTATCTTCGAGGTAAGCCGCAGCTCGGTCGAGTTTGGCCCGTTGTTCAGGAGCACATTTGATGGAAAAACAACGTCCAAGAATGTGAATATTTTTGAGGTTGTTATCGTTAAGCATGGGTGGTTTCCTCCTGATTGGCACGAAGCTTATGAACAACGGCTTGAATTTTTTGGCTGGCCAGGCGATTTTTGCGCTGAAGGGTATCACACTGCTGTTCAAGCTCCGTCTTATCGGCGCGCAATTGTTGGTTTTCCCGGAGCAATTGCTGGTATTTCTGTACCAGTAAGTCGGTTTTTGAGTTTAAGCGTTGTATGATTTCATCATCCATGGCACATCCCACTAAATTGATATCGCTAGACTATACCATATCCATTTGAAATTGGGAGAGTGTCATTAGCCTTACAAAACCACCGCAAAAGGTGCTAGAATTGTCTCCTTTTGAACAAGAAATAGTTGGCTATATTATATGCAAGATAACTCATTGCCGCCCTATGATGATGTGAGCTGGGCGCTGCGCCATGCCAGTGATGTGGCAAGTCCCTCCGAATCCCATGGTTTACTGTGTGGTTTGTTCTGTACCGGCGCTGCCGGACGCATGGATGGCATTACCTGGGCAAAATCCGCAGCTGCCGCTGCTAATAGCGAAAACCAAACCTGTGATGATGAGCAAATCGGTATCCTTGAAGAGCTTTTTAACGCCACCCAGGCAAAATTGACCTCGATGGAGTTTGATTTTGAATTACTTTTACCTGACGATGAGTCGGGGCTTGAAATGAGAGCCAGCGAACTAGGCAGCTGGTGCTTGGGTTTTGTGACCGGACTTGCGCTGGGCGGTCTGGAAATTGGCGTCAATGATAGTCACCATGACGAGGATACTCGCGAAGCGTTACAGCGTTTGGCAGAAATTTCCTATATCGAATACGAAGATTTAGACGTCTCAGAAGAAGATGAACAAGCTTTCGCCGAGGTGGTGGAATATGTGCGGATGGCGGTATTGATGGTGTTTGCCTCATTAACTGGCCAAGAGAGCGCATTATCTCAATCCGGTGCTGGCGATACGCTGCACTAGCAGCAAACAACAGGTCATGTTTAACGCTGATGAGGAAGTAATAATGGTACCAATGTCAGAATATCAACAACGTCGTCAACAAGTGATGACACAAATGGGGCCGAACAGTGTCGCTTTCCTTCCCGCAGCCCCGGAATTAATCCGTAACGGCGATGGTCATCATCTCTATCGTCAGAACAGCAATTTTGTCTATTTGAGTGGGTTTGAAGAGCCTGAAGCGGTTGTCTGTCTCATCCCTGGTCGGCCCGAAGGCGAGTTTATTTTATTCTGTCGTCCCCGTAATCCTGATAGCGAAGCGTGGGATGGTCCACGTGCCGGTCTTGAAGGGGCTTGCCAAACCTATGGTGCCGATGAAGCATTTGCGAGTGAAGATTTTGTCGACGTGCTACCGCAGTTATTACAAGGGCGGGACAAAGTGTATTACCCTGTCGGTCAAGACAGCTTCTTTGATGACTTGTTGATGGACGGTATCAATGAATTACGGGCCAAGGTGCGCGCCGGTGTTGCGGCCCCTGAAGAGTTTGCTAACATCGAGCCGTTAATTCATGAATTACGTCTCTTCAAGAGCGACAATGAAATCCGCGTGTTAAGCACGGCGGCAGAGATCTCTGTCGAAGCCCACTTGGCTGCCATCAAAGCCTGTAAGCCAGGCATGAATGAATATGAGCTGGAAGCTGAGCTGATGCGCGAATTCTACCGCCATGGTTCCCGCAGTCCAGCCTATACCTCTATCGTTGGCAGCGGTAATAATGCCTGTGTACTGCATTACATTGCCAATAATCGTCAGATGCAAGACGGTGACTTGGTGTTAATTGATGCGGGTGCTGAGTTCCATAATTACGCCTCGGATATTACTCGGACTTTCCCAGTCAACGGCAAGTTCAGTGACGCGCAGCGGGCGATTTATCAAATTGTCTTAGATGCGCAAATGGCAGCAGTTGAATCGGTCAAGCCTGGTGTCAGCTGGCACGCCATTCAAGAAGTCATTTTACAAGTGATGGTTAAAGGTATGGTGGATATTGGTTTGTTAGCAGGGGAGGTGGATAGTCTCATCGCTGAGCAAGCTTATATGCCATTCTACTGGCATCGCTCAGGTCACTGGCTAGGTTTGGATACCCATGATGTGGGTAATTACAAAGTGGATGGCGAGTGGCGTACTCTTGAGCCGGGCATGGTATTCACTATTGAGCCTGGTATTTATATCGCCGAAGATAACCAAGCCGCTGATGGCAAATGGCGTGGCATTGGCGTGCGTATCGAAGACGATATCTTAGTGACGGACAAAGGCCATGAAGTCTTGACCGTTGGTTTGCCTAAGCGTATTGATGATATCGAAGCATTAATGGCATCTCTATAAATTGCTCGTTTCCCCTAACTCATCGTTGCAAGGGTTACTGCCTGTCTTGCCGGAGCTTTAGCGTAGGCAGGCGGTGCTTATTTACTACCTGTAAACGCCGCTCCTCGAAACCCTTGCGCCTCGATTTAGGGAAAGTCGCTAATTTATAGAGTCGCCATTAATGGCAGAAAATCGTTAACTAGAGTTCTAAGCCGCGGCACAGTTTGGGCAAATTACCGGCTGTGCCCATGGTGCGTTTGACAAAGCGTCGTTTCAACATCGGCAGGGTATCGAGCAATACTAATCCCGCATTACGGGTCTTAGTTAACAAGTATGGATCATCAGAAAAATACTTAACGATACTGTCAGTGATTTTGATGGTTTTAGATTGGTATTGATTAACACGTGCTTGATAAGTGTCTAGTGTTGCAAGACTCGCAAAATCATTACCGGCCAGCTTGGCATTGACGACGACTTCGGCCAGTTCAGCAATATCGCGCAAACACAAATTAAACCCTTGGGCAGCGACGGGATGTAATGTATGGGCCGCGTTACCCAATAAGACAAAACCTTCGCGGACTTGTTCTTCACAGTGAATAAATTTAAGGGGATAACTCATGCGTTTACCGACACGTAAAAATTTACCACGGCGATAACCGAAACTCTGTTGTACTTGTTGCAAGAACAATTCGTCACTCAGTGCCATTAGCGGCGCAAAATCCCCATTATCTAGGGTCCAAATCAAGGCTTGTCGGTCATGGGTCATGGGCAGCAGGGCAATGGGACCTTTGGGGGTGAAGCGTTCAAAGGCGGTATTGTCATGGGCCAAGCTCGTGCTCACAGTGGTGACAATAGCGCTTTGCTGATAGTCTTTTTCCCGGGTCGTTAATTGCAATTGTTGGCGCAACGGGGATTGGGCGCCATCGGCACCGATCAATAATCCAGTGGTTAAGGTCATTGGGCCTGATTCACCACGGATGGTTAATTCCCAGGTGTTGCCGTCACGGTTTGCTTGCTCCAGGGTGGCCGGGCAAAAGCGGGTAACATCGGTTTGTTCTAAGGTCTCATAGAGTAATTTGCCCAAGCGTTGGATCTCAATGACATAGCCCAATGCAGGGACGTGATAGTCCCGAGCATGGAGTCGGGTAAAGCCAAAATGGCCTTTGTCAGATACGTGAATATGTTCCATGGGAGTGACATGGGGGGCAATCTCTGCCCAGAGTCCCAGGGCTGATAAGACTTGATGAGAGGTCCAAGACAGGGCTAAGGTGCGGGCGTCAAAGCCCGGTTGTTGGGCAACCCGGGGTGGAACCGCTTCCACCATGGCGATAGCAAGGCCTTGCTGACGCAATGCCAGGGCTAGGCTGACGCCAACCAAACCGCCGCCAACGATAATGATGTCAAACTGTGCTTTTGTCATGACCTAAATAGGTTATAATGGCTACTTCGTGACCCGGACTATACCAATGAACGATCAAACAGTACAAGCCCAAGACGTCGATATTATCATTGTGGGTGCCGGCATTGTCGGTCTGACCTTTGCTGCGGCAATTGCGAGCCTGCCAGTGAAGATCCTTATTATTGATGGTAAGGCCCCGCAGTTTGATTGGGATCCTAGCCATTATGATTTACGGGTTAGTGCTATTACCCGTGCGTCCCAAGTCGCGTTCGAACGAATTGGCGTTTGGGGAGCTATCCACAACGCGCGTGTCGCACCGTATCACCAAATGGATGTCTGGGATGCCCTCGGTGATGGACACATTCATTTTGATTGTGCGGAGCTGGGACAAACTGATCTAGGCCATATTATTGAGAACCGCGTTATTCACAAAGCGCTGTATGACACTATCATTCAACAGGACAATATCGAATTCTTAGCGCCTGTGCGTTTAAGCCAAGCCATGCCCATGACCGGTGGTTATGAAGTGACAACCGATGCTGGTGAGCATTACCGTTGTCGGTTAATCATCGGTGCCGATGGCGGTAATTCTTGGTTGCGCGAGCAAGCCGGTATCGAGGTGCGACAATGGGAGTATGGTCACCATGGCCTAGTGGCAACGGTAACAACTGAAACGCCTCATCAGCAAGTGGCGCGCCAACGGTTCTTGGCCACCGGTCCGTTAGCGTTTTTGCCCTTAGCTGATCCCAATACCTGTTCTATTGTCTGGTCCACAACACCAGAAGAAGCCCAACGCTTATTGGCATTGAGTGATACAGCCTTCAAGATGGAGTTGGCCAATGCCTTTGAATTGCGACTAGGGATGATTGATGACGTCAGTCAGCGAGCGAGTTTTCCGCTCAAGATGCGCCATGCTCGGCAATATATTCGCCCCTGTCTGGCGTTGATTGGCGATGCAGCCCACACTATTCATCCTTTGGCCGGCCAAGGCTTAAATCTCGGCATCAAAGACGCCATGGCGTTGGCCAATGTCATTACCCAAGCCCACACTAAAGGACGACCCATGCATAGTTTTGCGACCTTGCGCAAATACGAACGCGCGCGACGGGGTGACAATATGGCGATGATCACAGTGATGGAAGGTTTTAAACAATGCTTTACTCGCAATAATGAGGCGTTAGTCAGTCTACGCAGTTATGGTTTGAACATGACAGACAGTTGCGCACCGTTAAAAAAATTAATTATGTCACAAGCCTTGGGCTTGGGCGCAAGTTATTAGGAACCATTATGGATAAATCAACGATTTTGATCGTCGATGACGATAAAGACATTAACGAACTACTGGCAGACTTGTATGGCAAGTATGGGTATAACGTCTTGTGTGCTGGTGATGGCAAGGCTATGTTTGCGATCTTGGCGGAGAACACGGTGGATTTGATTGTCCTGGATGTGATGTTGCCGGGAGATGATGGTTTTGCTCTGTGTCGGCAATTACGCTCCGAGTCCAATGTGCCTATTATCATGTTGACGGCCATTGGCGAAGACACTGATAGAATTGTTGGTCTTGAAGTGGGGGCGGATGATTATATCCCTAAACCTTTTAATCCTCGGGAATTAGTTGCACGCACTAAGGCCTTATTACGCCGCACACAGATCTTAAATACACCGATTATGCAAGATGATGATAGTGATACCTTGTATTTTAGTGGTTGGTGTTTAGATCAAGCCACCAGACGCTTAGTTTCTCCCGATGAGGTTGAGATCACCTTGAGTGCCGGTGAGTATAATTTATTGATTGCATTCATTGAACATCCCCGGCGTGTTTTGAGTCGGGATCAATTACTTGAATACACCCGTAATCGTTCGGCGGGACCGTTTGATCGCAGTATTGATATTCAAGTGAGTCGCCTACGGCAAAAGATTGAAGAGGATCCGAAGAATCCTGTGATCATCAAAACCGTCCGCGGCGGCGGTTATATGTTTACCCCAGCTATCGAGAAGAGCGCGAATGTTTAACGTCCTCTCGGAGCTCATGCCGCGCCGTTTAGGGGGCGGGTTTATTTTATTGATCCTGCTGGGGATGATTTTGACCCATTTGATTGTGTTTGTGATTTACTCCCAACGCAGTCAAAGCACTGAATTCAAGGTTAACCGTGACATTGTTGCTCGGCAAGTGATTAACCTTATTCAAACTATTGAGAATACATCACCCGAAAAACAACAAGAAATGGTCAAGGCGCTGGATTTACCCAATCTTAAAGCCTCCATTGATCACCGGGCCAAAAATGATTTGCGCTTTGTGAATGCCAGCCTTTGGCAAGTGCTCGAGAAAATCAGCGATCAGCAACCCAATATTCAATTATCGTTTATGTTGCCGCAAAATGATTGGCTGAATATTACGGCAACCATTGTGCCAACATCCTTTGGCCTACAATCGTTTTTGTTCAGCTTAGAAATCATTGTCGCCGTGGCGGTTATCTTTTTCCTTTGGACTATTAATCGCTTTACTAAGCCTTTGCATAAATTTACCAAAGCTGCTGAACGTCTCGGGGTGGATTTGCACTCTGAACCATTGCCCATTTACGGACCTGTGGCAGTGCGAGCCACCGCGACTGCGATGAATAAGATGCAAGAGCGTATTCAAGACTTGATCCAGGCGCGCACGCAAATGTTAGCAGCGATTTCCCATGACTTGCGCACACCCATCACGCGCTTGAAATTGCGCACGCAATATCTCGATGAAGGGGAGTTACAACAAAAAATCATCAAAGACTTAGACGAAATGGAAGCGATGATTTCTGAGACCTTGGCGTTTGCTCGCGAAGACAGTCGCAGTGAGCAGCGGGTGAATTTAGATATCGTCTCGATGTTGGCGTCATTATGCGAAGATTTTGCCGACACCGGTCAAGATGTGCAATACATCGGTCCCCAAACCCGAGTCCTCATCAACGGCGGTAGTGTGTCGTTGCGGCGTGTGTTTACCAATGTCATTGACAATGCCTGCAAGTATGCGGGTTCTGTGACTGTCGACTTGCACGCTGAAGGCGATGAAGTACATATCTTGTTTGATGATAATGGTCCTGGGATAGCTAACGCGCAATTGGATAAAGTCTTCATGCCATTTTATCGCGGCGAGCATTCCCGCTCCCGGGAGACTGGCGGTACCGGCCTCGGCCTTGCTACTGCCCGCGACATCATCCGCGCCCACGGTGGCGATATCCGCCTAAGCAACCGCCCCAGTGGTGGGCTTAGGGTTACCGTGGTGTTGCCGGGGTAAGGCTACCTCTATAAATTGCTCATTTGCCCTAACTCGTCGTTGCAACGGTTTCTGCCTGCCTTGCTAGAGCTTTAGCGTATAAACTCCGCTCCTCGAAACCCTTGCATCTCGATTTAGGACAAGTCGCTAATTTATAGAGGCACCCTTAATGTTTTCTAACCTTAAATTGAGCAAATCCAACACAATCTTACGCAAAAAGTGCATTTTTGGTATTTTCGCGTAAGTTTTAGTACCCTCAAGAACTTACGCGAAAATGGTATTTTTGGTATTCTTGCGTAAGTTGAAGCGACGTTCTAGAATGAATTTATATCGATTTTAGCAATAAATTCAGAAAAAACATTTAAATTCAAAGGGTTATCATAGTTGTGAATATTGATACTTTTATTGGCAGGAATAGACAGTTAGCTGGACTGAAGCGTCTTCTTCAGCGGCGTACAGCGAGTCTGGTTGTGATACGGGGGAGAAGACGTGTTGGTAAAAGCCGCCTGGTTGAGGAATTTGCCAAAGATCTTACCTATTACAAATTTGAGGGATTGGCGCCGACAAAACAAACAACAGCTCAGTCACAAAGGGAAGAGTTCGCACGGCAATTGAGTCATTATTTTGGCTTACCTGGCTTAAAAGCAGACGATTGGGGTGATCTATTTTCATTGCTTGCAAAACACACTGAACAAGGTCGAGTGGTAATTTTATTTGATGAGATAACCTGGATGGCGAGCCTTGATCCAACATTTCTAGGGAAATTAAAAATCGCTTGGGATAACTATTTTAGTAAGAACCCAAATTTAATCTTAATTCTGTGTGGTTCAATATCAACGTGGATAGAAAAGAATATTCTCAGTAGTACACTGTTCTTTGGTCGTATCAAGCATAAAATTATTTTGGAAGAATTATCACTACCACACTGCAATGATTTGCTAAAAGTGATCGGCTTTAGAGGTTCTATCTTTGAAAAATTTATGTTGTTGTCTATGACAGGCGGTATACCATGGTATATCGAATTAATAGATCCATCATTATCTGCTGTGGAAAATATTCAGCAGCTTTGTTTTGTAGAAGATGGGATCCTTGTCGATGAGTTTGATAATATCTTTCATGATTTGTTTGGAAGAAATAATAATATCTATAAGGATATTATTAGTACATTATCTCTGGGGCCAGTTACCTATAAAGAGTTATCTGAGCGTATCGATTATCCAAGCGGCGGTCCACTAACAGAGTATGTAAACAATTTAATTCTTTCAGGATATATTACAAAAGACTATAGCTGGTCAATCAAGTCCTCGAAAGAGCTAAGTTTATATAAGCTGAGATTATCTGATAATTATATGCGATTTTATTTAAAATATATTTCACCAAATTATCAGAAGATAACGAAGGGGCGATTCCAACATTATTCAGTGACAGATTTAGCAGGTTGGGATACTATAATGGGCTATCAGTTTGAAAATCTAGTGCTTAATAACCGCAATATTTTACTTGAAAAATTAAATATTTCACCAAGTCATGTCGTTTATGATAATCCTTACTTTCAACGAGAAACAAAGTCATCACGAGGGTGTCAAATTGATTACTTGATCCAAACGAAGTTCAATACACTTTATTTATGTGAAGTTAAATTCTCTAAAAATCCAGTGGGTATGAATATTGTGAATGAAGTAGAGCAAAAAATTGCCGCATTAAACCTGCCAAAAACTTTTTCTGTATTACCTGTACTAATCCACATTAATGGTGCTACAGAGGGAATGGCAACAAATGACTTTTTTGCACATATTGTTGATTTTGGCGAGCTGTTAGAGAATTAATATTAAGCCTTGGTTTTTCCACCGCCCGGGATATCATCAGCGCCCACGGAGGCGATATTCAATGCCATAGCGTTTCGCGAACACCTTTAGATCTCCAATAATCCAATTCCTCGGATTATTGCGCATCTTTTCCAGTTGTTTATTATGTTTACCCATACACTAAATGGCACCTCATGCGGTACCAACCTGCAAGGTGAAAACGCTATTTACTTGATCATATTCCTCGTAATTACTATAAAACGTAGTAATTACGAGGAATATGATCAAGTAAATCATGGGGCTAGCCCATTAATCCTACCAGGCTGGGATTATTGTCCAATCCCCTTGCATTTTTTATTATAAACCTACTAGAATAGGACTAAAGGCTGTTTTTAAGCCATTTTAGCGATTAAACCTATTTTAGTAGGATTATTATGGCAAAACGTATTCAATCTCTTTCCACACCAGATCTGACGCAAACCTTGACGCCGGAATTATTGGGTCAAGCAGTGAGAGCCCGGCGTACTCAAAGCAATTTGCGCTTAGAGGATACCGCATTACTTTGTGGCGTGGCGAAGCAGACCTTAGCAGATATCGAGAACGGTAAGCCAACAACGCAGCTAGATAATATTTTGAAGATTTGTCACGGTCTGGGTATCAAGTTACAAATTTTGCCGTGGTTAGAACCGGGAGATGACAGTGATGGCTGGTACTGAGCATGCATTAGATGTGTATTTGGGCAAAACATTAATAGCGCAAATCGCATTGCAAGACGATGATATCACCTGGCAATACCAATCGGGTTGGTTGCATGAGGGCTATTCGTTGTCACCACATTTGCCGTTACAAGAGGATATACCCACGGTTAATGCGCAACGTTTTTTGAGAAATTTATTGCCTGAAGGCGATGGACTTGAGGAACTATTACGTTCATTTCACTTAAGTAAGCAAAACACCTTTGGTTTAGTCAAAGCATTAGGCCTAGATGTTCCCGGCGCATTGGTTATTGTCCCGGCTGGTGAGTCGCTGCCAGAGAGTGCCGCATTTCGTGAATTGACAACGGAGGAGTTAACAAGCCGCCTAAATTCTCGGGATGAGTTTGGTTTGATTATTTGGGACGATAAACCTCGTCTTTCGGTGGCAGGTATTCAAGATAAGATTAATCTTATTGTGACTGAGGATGGGCTATTAGGTTTTGGTGAAGGTCGTTTATGCTCTACACATATTCTTAAATTCGAAAAACAAAGACTATCCCATTTGGTGCTGAATGAATACCTTACTATGCAGTTAGCTAAGCGCTGTGGTTTGCCGGTTGCTGAAACACAGCTGATGCGTTTTGGATCGCATCCTGCATTATTGGTAAAACGTTTTGACCGTAAGTTGATAGCAGCGAAAGAGATTGAACGGCATCATATTATCGATGGCTGCCAAGCGCTTAACTTGCCGCCGGAGTATAAATACGAGCGTAATTTTGGTAGTAGCAGAGATGTGGCTCATATTCGTGAAGGCGCAAGTTTGCCCAAATTATTTGAGTTTGCTAATCAATGTAACAGTCCCATCCAGACGAGACAGGTGCTGCTAGATTGGGTGCTATTTAATAGTTTAGTTTTTAACTACGATGCCCATGGCAAGAATATTAGTTTTTATGTGAGTGCGCAGGGCCTATCACTAACACCGTTTTATGACTTGGTGAATATTAGAATGTACCCAGACTTCGAACAAGACATGGCGATGGCGCTGGGAGATGAATTTGATGGTAATAGTGTGAATGCCTATCAATTAGCGGATTTTGCAGATACCTGCCAATTGCCGCGCTCCTTAGTTGCAAATCGTCTTAATGATTTAAGCCTGAAATTATTAGTGGCATTGGATGCTATCCCAAAAGCTTTATCTGTCAATCAAGGTGAGAATAACACAATCGAGCGTTATTCCCAATGTATTAAAGAGAGAGCAACACACTTACTGGAACAAAGCCAGCAGATTGAAGGGATGGCATTGTGAGGTAAGTTAAGATTTGTTACCACTCAACTGCAGTGTCGCTGTTTGACGGGCACTTTCGAGGCTGGTGAAGAGGCGTTTCAGTGTGGCACAGGCTTCAAGAAAACTTTCCCATACAGTTTTAGTCTGCTGGGCCGTTGAATTGGCGCTGGGTGAGGATGCCTTGAGCTGCTCTGCGTAATAATCAATTTGGTTATTGCAGAAGGCATATTGTGGACTTGTATTTAGACTACTGGATCGACCCTTGTCGCTGATGAGATTTTGATGTGTGCGTTGTTCTTCATTGTTTAACTGCGCGCTTAATTCACTTGCATCCATCTGGCCCAAGATAGTAGCTGCATTGGTATGGTTAGCGGCTAATTCTGCCAGGCTATAGGTTTCTTTAAGCCGAGCAGGATTAAGCTCGTTATCTTTGATCTCTGGAAATAATTCGCGTACTTCTTGTAAGGCTAATTTCAATAAATGTTTGCTATGGGATTGAGTGGCAAGGTGATGAATCTGAGCAAACAACAGACAAGTATTTTTTAAGATAGCGAACTGAATGTGTTTTTCATCCCTACCTGTAGGTTCAAACACGAGACCTTGGACTTGTTCGGCGACGGTCTTATTTTTGCGGCCGCCGGTAATGAAACTACCCACTGACTCGGTCATCAAATAAGCCATATTTGGTCGCTGAACCGCTAGCTTCCAAGCTTGTATATCGGTTGATGCCATGTTTCTTCCTGCCTGCTTAATTGTGTCCTAAAAGCATAGAAGGCTGGTGTAACAGAGAGGTATAGGTAACCGCTCGTTTTGTAACACTCTGTAACGGAAATCTTAAGCCCGCGCAGCCGCTCAGAAAAAAACACATTCCCACGCCCGATATAGCACGCTATAATCGGCCATCGCAGAATAGCAGAGGGTCATTCATGGGCAAACAAACGACACTTTATCCCGAACATGTTCAATTAAATGCCAAAATCGTCGATTTTGCCGGTTGGGATATGCCATTGAATTATGGCTCCCAGCTGGAAGAACACCACAAAGTCCGCTCCGATGCCGGGATGTTTGATGTATCCCATATGACGGTGGTGGATTTGCTGGGTCCCGGGGCTCGGGATTATCTGCGTCACCTGCTCGCCAATGATGTGGACAAAATGCAAACAGCCGGCAAAGCTATGTACAGTTGCATGCTCAATGAAGACGGCGGCGTGGTGGATGACTTGATTGTCTACTTTATGGATGTGAATCATTATCGCGTGGTGCTGAATGCCGGTACTCATGACAAAGATCTTGCCTGGATGAATCAGCAAACTAATGGCTTCTCTGTTGGTCTGCATGAACGTCATGAGATGGCTATCATTGCTGTCCAAGGCCCCAATGCCCGAGACAAGGCCAACCGCGTTTTTACCCCCGAACAACAAGCCGCCGTTGCGGACATGAAACCATTCTCCGCTGTCGAAAGTGACGGCTTATTCATCGCCCGAACAGGCTATACCGGTGAAGATGGGTACGAAATCATTGTTCACAATGACAAGGTCATTGCATTATGGCAAGCCTTACTTAACGAAGGCGTTGCCCCTTGCGGTCTAGGGGCGCGGGATACTTTGCGCTTAGAAGCCGGCATGAACCTTTATGGTTCTGATATGGATGATTCTACTTCTCCCTTGAGTTCCGGGCTAGGTTGGACCATTACCTGGGAACCACAGGACAGATTATTCATCGGCCGTGCCGCGTTAGAACTACAAAAGCAACGGGGTGTGGACCGTCGATTTGTCGGTTTAGTCCTAGAAGATCGCGGTGTATTACGAGCCCACCAAAAAGTTATTGTCGAAGGTATCGGCGAAGGTGAAATTACCAGTGGTGGTTTTTCTCCAACCCTAGAATGTTCTATCGCCCTTGCTCGAGTACCCAAAGGTATTGGCGAGCATTGCACGGTAGAGGTACGAGGTAAACAATTACGGGCACGGGTGGTTAAACCACCGTTTGTGCGCAATGGCAAAAAAGTTTTTGAGTAAGGAGTCAAATGATGAGTGAAGTCCCAAGCGAACTAAAATACAGCAAAAGCCACGAGTGGGTACGTCTGGAAGATGACGGCAGCGTGACTATTGGCATTACCGAACATGCCCAGGAGTTATTGGGCGATATGGTATTTGTTGAATTGCCTGATCTTGAAACCGACGTTAACAGCGGTGATGAGTGCGGCGTGGTTGAATCTGTCAAAGCGGCATCGGATATTTATGCACCTGTCAGTGGCTTCGTGGTCGCTATTAATGAAGAATTATCAGACGCACCAGAGATCGTCAACTCTGATCCCTACGGCGGGGGTTGGATTTTCCGACTTAAACTTCGCGATGATGCAGAGATGAGTGAATTGTTAGACGCTGATGCTTACGAAGAGCATATTGCAGATTAATCACTATTTCAAATAACAATGAGGTAACCCATGCCATTCATTCCCCATACTGAGGACGATGTTCGCGCAATGCTAAACACCATTGGTGTTGATAGCATTAATGCGTTATTTGATGAAATTCCAGATAATTTGCGGATCCATGACTTGCCTGACGTGCCTGAAGGCCTCGGCGAAATGGAACTAGCAGGCATCATGCGTAAACGGGCATTACAAGATATTGGTAATGCTTGCTATATTGGTGCTGGCGCTTATGAGCACCATATTCCCGCAGCAGTCTGGGAAGTCACTGGCCGTGGTGAGTTCATGACAGCCTACACTCCTTATCAGGCTGAGGCATCCCAAGGCACGTTACAATTAATTTACGAATACCAGACCATGATCTCAAGCCTGATGGGTTTGGATGTGTCTAACGCATCCCTCTATGACGGTGCTTCCGCGATGGGCGAAGCTATCTTAATGGCGGTGCGGGCGAATCGACAATCCAAGTCTAAACGTATTTTAGTCGCAGGCACTATTCATCCTGTTTATCGTCGTGTTGCCCATGCCTTAGTAAAAGGACAACACATTACCATCGAGGAATTACCGTTTTGTCCCGATAGCGGCATAACGGCAATGGATGCATTGGCCCCCTACAATGGCGAAGATATTGCCGCCGTTGTTATTCCACAGCCAAACTTCTTTGGTCGTCTTGAAGAAGTTGATTTATTAACTAATTGGGGTCATGAACATGGTGCTTTAGTTATTGCTGTAGTGAATCCCATAGCGATGAGTTTGTTCCGTGAACCTGGCCAGTGGGGAGATACAGGCGCAGATATTGCGGTAGGCGAAGGACAACCTTTAGGGATCCCATTAGCGTCTGGGGGTCCGTACTTTGGCTTCATGTGTTGCAAACAAGCTTTAGTCCGACAAATGCCAGGACGCATTATTGGTCGCACGACAGATTTGGATGGCAAGCCCGGGTTTGCATTGACGCTACAAGCGCGGGAGCAACACATCCGTCGCTCCAAAGCCACCTCAAACATTTGTACCAACCAAGGTTTAGCAGTGACAGCAGCGACAATTTATATGAGTATTGTTGGTGCAGGTGGTCTTCGACAAACGGCCCTTGCGAGTCATCACAATACTAAATTGTTAGTAGAGAAAGTCACAGCAATCAAGGGCGTTGAGGTTGTTTTCGAGGGTGCGTATTTCCACGAAGTGGTATTACGCTTAGCGAAACCGGTGCATGAAGTGATGGACAAAATGGCTGAGCATCGCATTCAAGTGGGTTATCCTTTAGGGGATGATTTTCCTGATTATCAAGATTGTTTGTTAGTCTGTGTCACCGAGAAAAAAGACAATGATGAAATTCAGCAGTATGCGGATACCTTAGCAACTGTATTGGGAGGTGCGTAAATATGTTGATATTCGAGCAAGGCACTAAGAACCGTCGCGCATTTATGCAAGCTCCTCGAGGCGAGTTTAGTACGGATGATTTCCCGGCGCATTTATTACGGGAAACCACACCAACGTTACCCGAAGTCTCTGAGTTACAAGCGGTACGTCATTACACCAAGTTATCACAAAAGAACTTTTCTATCGATACGCAATTTTATCCGTTAGGATCTTGCACCATGAAATACAACCCTCGTGGCGTGCATCGCTTAGCGACCTACCCAGGATATTTGGGGCGCCATCCATTAGCGCCAGACCAACATAGTCAGGGTTATTTACAAAGTATTTATGAATTGCAAGAAATTTTAAAATCTGTCACCGGCATGCAGGGCATTTCCCTCGCCCCAATGGCGGGTGCTCAAGGTGAATTCGCCGGTGTGCAAATGATCCAGGCCTACCATGAAGCCCGTGGAGATACTGCACGTAGTGAAATCATTGTCCCTGAAGCAGCCCACGGTACCAATCCTGCCTCTGCGGTGATGTGTGGTTACACCGTAAAATCTCTACCAATTGCTGATGACGGTGATGTGGACTTTGACGCTCTGAAAAGCATCGTTGGTCCGCAAACCGCAGGGATCATGTTAACAAACCCATCTACGCTGGGGGTGTTTGAACGTCGGATCAAAGATGTCGCCGACTTGATTCATGATGCTGGCGGACTGTTGTATTACGATGGCGCGAACCTGAATGCTATTTTAGGTAAAACCCGTCCCGGTGACATGGGTTTTGACGTCATGCACATGAATTTACACAAAACCTTTGCCACCCCTCACGGTGCGGGTGGACCTGGCTCTGGCCCTGTGGCCGTAGCAGAATGTTTAGAACCTTATCTTCCCGTGCCCATTGTCGTCAAAGAAGGGGAGTATTATCGTTTGGTCGCTGAGAGTGAGCGGCCTGATTCCATTGGTCACTTGTCGGCATTTGCGGGTAATGCCAACATTATGCTGCGGGCTTATATTTATGCACGCATGCTAGGACGTGAAGGCTTAATTCGTGCGGGTGAATTTGCCACACTAAATGCCAATTACTTGATGAAGCGATTACAAGATGCGGGGTTTGATTTAGCTTATCCTGAGCGTCGGGCAACCCATGAATTCATCATCACTATGGCGCGACAAGCAAAACAAATGGATATTACCGCAATGGATTTTGCCAAGCGGTTATTGGACTATGATATGCATGCGCCAACCACGTATTTCCCATTGCTGATTGCTGAGTGTTTGCTGATTGAACCTACTGAGACAGAAAGTAAAGAAGTCTTAGATAAATTCGTTGAGGTAATGATTAAAATTCAGCAAGAAGCTGAAAGCGATCCAGACATGGTGCGTAACGCGCCTTATACGCGTCCGGTACGCAGACTCGATGATGTTAAAGCAGCTCGGGAATTGGATTTGGTGTGGAAAGAACCGAGCGCTTAAGAAAGCGCTCGGTTTTGTGAGCATATGTCATTCTATACCATAGCACTACCCTCGCTTACCAACACTGTGGTATTTCTTGAAGTCATTGACTTTTGCTTTTTGTTCTGGTGTTAACAAGGTATAAATTTGATGCCCTTGCTCAGCTCTTATTAACATCGTACTCGCCATGGTTTGGGTTTGCGCGTCAATAAGGGTTTGGGCTTTTTGGCTATCAAAATTATCACTGTTTACTAGGGCCCGGATCTTGTCGTGACCGGCTTTTAATGCGGCACGGTTTTTTTGGAATTCAGGTTTGTTCTTATTCATGATAGATTTGATTTGTGTTACTTGCTCGTCGGTTAATTGTAATTTTTTCTTCATATGAGCAAGGCGTGGATGGACGCCATCTTTAGCTACAGCATGCTTGCCACTCCCGTGATGGTTATAACCGCCGCATGGCTTCTCTGCCATGGCTGGGGCTGCTGCTACGAGGGAGGCACTTAAGATCCCGCCGGTTAAAAGGGTTGCTAATTTTTTCATCGATTTCTCCTAGTTAGTTAATGTCATCTGACAACTCAAAGTCTACAACCCAATCCATGGCCTGTGTGTTAAGCCCGGGCAAAGTCAGTGTAAAGACTGGGTAAAGCACTGCAAATGTAACCTAAACTATGTCATAGTTAGTCTTATCAAAAAACTGAGATAGACTGACTATGACGAGAGTACTCCTTATCGATGACGATAAAGCATTTTGCGAATTACTGACGGAATACCTAACTCCTGAAGATTTTACCGTGACGGCAGTGCATGATGGTGAAGCAGGTATTGCTGCTTGTAACGAGAGTTATGATGTCGTTATTCTTGATGTGATGATGCCCAAACTCAATGGCTTTGAAGTTTTGCGCAAACTACGAGAATCATCCGATATTCCGGTATTGATGCTCACTGCCCGAGGCGAAGAGGTCGATAGAATTGTGGGCTTTGAGATGGGCGCCGATGACTATATCCCCAAACCCTGTAATCCGCGTGAATTATTAGCGCGGTTGAAGGCTATCTTAAGACGGGCACACAAAGACAGCCCAAGTATGGATGAGTACCTTGAAGTAGACGATATTATTGTTGATGACAAAACCCATCAAGTACTAGTGAAAGGGGAAGCGGTTGAATTAACCTTAGCAGAATACAATATGCTGAAATTATTGCTCAAACAAACAGGGCAGGTGATCAGCAAGGAAGTTTTATGCGAAACCGCACTGTCCCGTCCTCTTGAACAATTCGACCGTAGTATCGATGTTCATATCAGTCGCTTGCGCCACAAGCTTGGCCCCAAAGCCGATGGCAATCCACGGATCAGAACCATTCGCGGCGTTGGTTATTTGTTTGAGGCGAATACATGAGTCGCTTGTATTGGAAAATTTTCTTGTGGTTTTGGCTAGCGATGTTGCTGATAATTGTTGCCACCGCAGTTTACAGCAGTTATTTTATTCATCACCGTTATGGTCCTATGCGGGTGACAGCGTTATTGAATATGTATGCTATAACTGCGGCGGAGGCTTATGATAGCGGCGGTGATAGGGCACTCGAACGCTGGTTGCGACAAGTGAATCCCAAAGAACGCATTCATCTATTCGTGCAATCAGACAATGGCCAACAAATAATGCCACGTTCACCCCGTGCCCTTCGTATGCTGGAACGTCCTCGTGGACCGATTATCCGCGTCCCATTACAAACCAAACGAGTAACTAATTACCAATTAGTGGCAATATTACCGCCGCATCGTATGATGACCCGTAAACGTCATGAGTCATATATTGCTGTGCGTTTTATCTTTGCGATAATTATTACCGGTGTTATTTGTTATATACTATCAGTCTACTTAACACGACCATTACGCAAACTTAAAATTGCCGCCAGTCAAATAGCTGAAGGTAAATTATCAACCCGCGTGAGCCAACAAATTCAACACCGCAAAGATGAAATCAGTGACTTGGCCCATGAGTTCGACAATATGGCGGAAAAAATTGAAACCTTAGTCACGTCACAAAAACAATTAATGGAATATGTTTCCCATGAATTACGCTCACCCTTGGCGCGCTTACAAGTGAGCCTAGAGCTGGCGCGAAGGAACTCGCCCCAAGCTGCAGAGTCTGCGCTGGATCGCATCGAATTAGAGGCAACTCGGCTCAATGATCTAATTGGCGAAATCCTATCACTGGCCAATCTTCAACGCATGGATCAAGCACTGGAAGACAAACAAGATATCGTCGCACTGCTTAAGGATATTATTGCTGATGCTGATTTGGAATTTGCCGAGCAAGCTAAATCTGTTGACTTCAATACAGATCGCAAGCAACAGGTTATGACAGTGAATGCGCGCTTGCTACGCCGATCTATCGAAAACGTCCTGCGTAATGCATTACGTTATAATCCCAGCAATAGTGCGGTCAATGTTACACTGCGGTGTCAGGAAGACGGTGTTACTATTACTGTCCGTGATCATGGACCAGGGGTAGCCCCGGCTGATTTAGAGGCTATCTTTATGCCTTTTTATCGAAGCGATCAACAAGACCAAACCGGTTATGGTTTAGGTTTAGCGATTGCTAAACAAGCTGTCAAAATTCATCACGGCAGTATCACTGCTCAGAATGCTGATGGTGGTGGTTTAGAGGTGACAATTACGATACCGCAATAAAAAATTGCGGCACCCTCGGCGCTTGGGGCAACCTCCCCGGTGCGCCGCAACAGGATCCCGAGTGCCATAAAGTGGTTTATGTTAACGGTAATACCTCGCAGGGGTTAAAACTACTAATTCCAGCCACACGGGCCTAATTACACCATGTGGCTGAATAAAATTGAATTATCCAGCCAATTACACTCTAAAACCAAGCTAATTGGCTGATAAACTTTGAAATCTTCAGCCAATTAGCATAAAATAACCCCCTAATTGGCTGAATAAAATTGAATTATCCAGCCACACGCACTAAAATTAGGGCCGTGTGGCTGAGGTACCCTATGAAATCGACTCTAATACCCGTAAATATCGACTTTTGTGGCCGTGAAGAGGAGCAAGAACGGTTGCAGGACATTATTACCTATCCAAAAGCCCGGACTCTGGTGGTTTATGGCCGCCGGCGTATTGGCAAGACAGAGCTACTTGAGCAAACATTTCGCAAGCGCAATTTGGTCAAATTCGAAGGGATTGAAGGTAAGTCCGAGGCTGAACAGATGTCACATGTTCTCTCATTACTGGCGGAACTGTGTGATGAACCATTGCTGAAGAAACTCGCTGTCAGCAGTTGGACCGAAATATTTAAGTTGATTGCGGAGCAAGTTAGCGAAGGTCCTTGGACGCTTTATTTTGAAGAATTGCAATGGTTGGCAGCCTATAAGGGAGACTTTGTCGCGGAGCTAAAATATGTCTGGGATAATCATTTTCGCCATAATAATGAATTGATTATTATTCTTTGTGGCTCATCGCCTTCCTTTATGATCAATCAAGTAACTCATTCCAAAGCGCTGTACAATCGCAGTCTCTTTGAGTTACCCATACATGAATTTCACCTGAATGATGCGCAACAGTTTATGCCAAATTATACAGCTCATGATGTGATGGATGCTATCTTGTCTGTCGGTGGAATTCCTGAATATTTACAGTGGTTAAAGGAAGATGGCTCGGTATTTTTGAGTCTCTGCCAGCAAGCATTTCGTTCGGGTAGTCCATTCTTCGGTGAAACGGACAGAATATTTGTGAGCAGTTTAGCGAATAATGAACATTACGAAAAGATTGTTAGATTTCTCGCTAAAAATCGCTTTGCTACCCGCGCTGAAATCGCTACAGCTATCAAAATGTCAACGGGAGGTAGCTTAACAAATCTATTACAAGATCTAGAGCTTTGCGGATTTATCCGAAAATTTGTGCCTTACCATTTAAAGCAAGATAGTTTACTTGCACGTTATCATATTAATGATGCCTATTTGCAATTTTACTTTAAATTTATTGAGCCTATCAAAGCGCGTATCGCTTCTGGTGAGTTTGATAAAGATCCAACAAAGGCACTGGCGATTGATGATTATCGTAAGTGGCTTGGTTTTTCTTTCGAGCGGTTTTGTCGGCGTTACGCTTATGTCATCGCGCGGATTTTAGGATTTTATGCGATTGATTATGAGTTTGGCGCTTACTTTAGTCGTAAAGCTGTCGGGGAACAGCCGGGTTATCAAATTGATTTGCTATTTGATAGAAAAGATAGGGTTTTCACGATTTGTGAGATCAAGTACTTACAGTCCAAAGTTGATACTAGTGTAATCGAGGCGATGGAGCGTAAAATTCAATTATTTCCTAATCCAAAAGGCTATCGAATCCAGCGGGTCTTGATCTGTAATCATGGCGCAACGGAGTCTCTGGTTAATCGTGCCTATTTTGACCGAATTATTACCCTAGAAGACCTATTCGAGCCCCATCATTGGTAGTAACTAGTCCCGACTCTTCGGTTATAACCGAAGGTTTTCGGGTAAATCCTTCGGTTGTAACCGAAGGATTATGGGGCTATACTTCGGTTACAACCGAAGTCACTTGAGTCATTGTCATGCAAGAACTCTCCGATATCCAAGAGATAATATTTGAACAATTTAATCGAGCGCCGTTTTATCCGCGCCAAGTATTCGAGCAATTTAATCTCAATCGTCAAATCACGGGCCTAGTGGGAGCGAGGGGGATCGGGAAGACAACGTATCTTCTAAAGCAAGCGTTAGAAGCTGGGGCAAAACAAGGTGAGGCAATGTACGTCTCGGCGGATAATATTTTTTTCCTCGAGAACAAACTCGTCGACTTGGTCGATCAGCTGTATAAAGGTACCAAAACCCGTCTATTGTGTATTGATGAAATCCACAAATATCCGAATTGGAATCAAGAGCTAAAAAACATTGCGGATATTTATAAAGATTTTCGTGTGCTCTTCACCGGTAGTTCAGCGATTGATATCATACACAGTAAATACGATCTATCACGACGTGTCGCACTGTATCATCTCAATGGTTTGTCATTTCGTGAGTATCTCGAGTTTTACTTAGAGGTGTCGCTCCCCCGTGTTTCATTCAATGAATTATTGGCTAACCATGTGGATATCGTGAATCAAATTGATATCCCAAAGATACTGATGTATTTCAACGATTATTTGCAAATCGGTTATTATCCTTTTTTTAAAGAGCTTGATGAGCAACGGGAAAAATTTGATGCCGTTGAGAATGCCGTCCAGAAAACAATTTATGAAGATATCGGCACATTGCATCAACTGAAGACATCAACTCTATTAACCATAGAGCGGCTCTACAAATATATTTTGAATTCACAGCCCGGTGAGATGAGTGCGTACAAATTAGCAAGCGCACTGAATAAAGATTTTGATAGTATTAGCGAATATTTAAAGTTTCTCGAGCAGGCAGGTTTAATACGGTTCTTGTTTACTCAACAGTCAGGTAAAGCTCAATTGCGTAATCCGGCTAAGATGTACCCCGATAACCCAAACTTAATTTATGCCAGTTATTTGCCACAACTGGCGGACTCAACCATTGGTAAGGTACGTGAAACCTTTGTTATCTCCCATTTACAAAATGCAGGCCTCAAACCACATTACAATAATGTTGGTGATTTTGTGGTGGATGATGTGGTGCTCGAAGTGGGTGGCCGCAATAAAACTCGCAAGCAAATCCGTGATGTGGACAATGCCTATATCCTGGCAGACGGCATTGTCATGGGTAGTGGGAACAAAGTTCCTTTATATCTGGTTGGGTTACTCTATTAATCAGATAGTTAATGCTGTCCCGCGTATTTTTGACTAATAAGTTTGCAAAGCCAGCCTTGAAGGGGTACTATTGGTCCAATTATAAGTTAACGGAGAGAGCGCTATGCTAACCCAAAAATTTGAACTGCAGACAGCAATAAGTAAATCAGGGCAAGAAGATCCTTTAACTAGTATTCATTTTGGCTGCCAAGGAGTGGGTTATAAAGCTAAGCTTACAGGGACGCGGAAAGCAATAAAAGCCCCTTATTCCGAATGGTGGTCAAGTCAATCTACCACAGAATCATCATCAGATGCTCACGGCCAGGATAAAGCTGAGAATCCTGATGATTCCAAGCCTGCGACCTGTCTAAGATAAGAAAGATACGTCTAACCACTTAATCACTTGAGGGTGAGTTTGCTTCACCCTCAAGTAAATTATCCTCACTGGAATAATCCCCTTCCAAACTCAAGAAATTAAACTTGGTATGCTTGTCGTAAATATCCAAACCTTCGAGGCGTTTTAATTTCTTGGTTAATGGTAATGAAATCGGCAAGCCTAATATCTCTACCGCGACTTTGATAAACCACAGGGTAATAATAAACTCTACGAGATTGTTATTGCTCATCATGCCGTAGAAGGCAATGGTGCTAAAGAATACGCTGTCAAAGCCAGCCGCAATAAAGGTTGATAAGACGTAGCGTGAGCCGACCGCTTTGCCCTGCATTTTGATTTTGAGTTTAGCGAGAATAATGGCATTCAACGGTTCTGCCAAAAAGTAACTGACAATAGAACCTAAGATAATACGACCATCCATCGTCATTAAATCATTAAAAATCTCATTGTGAGTAGCGTAACTAGGACTAGGTAGGTGAATGACAATTTGTCCGTAGATAAGAAACAAGATGTTAAACAAAAAACCACACCAAATGGCACGACGGGTGTGTTTGTATCCATAAATCTCTGTGATCAAATCGGCGAACAAAAACGTCAGCGGGAATATTAAGGCACCCGCATCGGTATTTAAACCAAAGATATGAATCAAACGGGGATCAAACCAATTAGCTAATACCATCGCCATGGTGTAACACAACATCAAGAACCACAAAAAACGTGGTTGCATGGTGATAGTGTGAGTGGTCGTATTCATCAGAGAATAGTGTCCAAGCCATAGATCAGTTTATCCAACTCCATGACTTTATGGCAGGATAAACACACACCAGGCATAAAGCTTTGGCGATGCATGGAGTCATGACGAATGGTTAAGGTCTCATAGTGGCCACCAAAGATTACTTCTTGGTGTGCGACCAGTCCTGGCAAGCGAATAGAATGGATATTAATAGCATCACAATCTGCACCACGGGCACCGGAGATGAGTTCTTTGCACTCCGGTGCAGTGACAGACGCTTGGCGTGCTGTTGACATCATTTGCGCGGTTTTCACCGCGGTACCTGATGGCGCGTCTTTTTTGCCATCATGGTGTAATTCAATAATCTCCGCATGGGAAAAATATTTCATGGCATCTTTGGCATAACGCATCATTAATACCGCACCGATAGAGAAGTTCGGCACGATGAGCGCACCCAGTTGTTTCTCGGCACAGGCTTGTTCAAGCTTGGCAATATCTTCTGGGCTTAAGCCACTGGTGCCAATGACGGGATGGCTGCCAGCTTCGATAATCGTCATGGTGTTGCTGAATGCAGCATCGGGCACGGTTAAATCCACCACCACGTCAGCGTTAGTTGATTGAATGGCTGCCGCTAAATCGTCATTGCGGCCAGTTTGACCCACGAGTTCCAATCCATTGTCTGCGTCCACGGCAAGTACCGCTTCACGCCCCATACGCCCATTGGCGCCATTAATGATTACTTTGATAGCCATAATGCTCTCCCTCAACAGTGAGGGGCATTATAGCTTGCACGGATGAAGATTACGAGTACTGGCGTAATGCTAAGGATTGTTGGGAATATCCCTTAATACTGGCGTGTAATGGACATTAGGATTCAATAATTGCTGATAAATGATGGAATATGCCACGACCCGTTTCAGGTAATCCCGGGTCTCTTTGAAGGGCACGGTTTCAATCCAAATGTCTGCATCTACCGTACCTTGTTCTGGTAACCAGCGCACCACTCGATGGGGACCTGCATTATAAGAGGCGATTGCAAGAATTGAATGGTTATCAAAACGGTCGAGCAATTCTTTGAGATACGTTGTGCCTAATAGAATATTATAGTTAGGATCATAAAGACTGGTGGGGTTGGTATAGGGGGATTTGATCTTCTTCGAGACTTGTTTTGCCGTACGTGGCATCAGCTGCATCAAGCCACGGGCACCCGCATGGGATTTGGCATTGGGTTTGAATAAACTCTCTTGGCGGATCATGGCGAATACCAATGCCGGTGATAACGCTAGGCGCTTGGATTTTTTGTTAACGTGATTCGCATAAAACGTCGGGAAGCGCAGCACCATGTCTTCTTGGTAATCAAGTTTGGCAGCAGTGTAGGCGGACAAGGTGTTTAAACCCCACTCTCGGGATAATTTTGCTGCAATGTATTGTTGTTTTGGCGTCATGTTCTTGAAGGCATACCACCATTCTTTATTGCCTTTTTGGTAGTCTTTAATGGCATAAAATTCACGCGCACGAATAATAGCAGGGTTGTTTTCAACGGTTTTGCGTTCTTCAGCCGTGATAGTTAAGGGTTTTGACTGTAACAGCTTTGCTTTGTTGATCTTATCAGCGGCTAAATAACTATAGTAGTTTTGTCCCAGCGCTAATTTTTGGTAAATTGCTTGTGCTTGTTTGGGTTTGCCGTTAACTTCGATACTTCTGGCATACCAGTATCGCCATAATGGATTTTGTTGTTGATCTTTGGGTAACAATTCATACCATTTTTCGATAGCAGCAATGTTTTTTGCCCGCAACTCTGAACGCACTTGCCATTCATAGAGTTTTTTGTTGTCTTCAGTTGCTTCCACTTTAGCAATACGGCTGGCGGCCATTTCAGGTTTGCGACGCACAAAACCTTTAGCAATAGCTTTGTTGACGATGGCTTTTTCGGCATCGGAGAAGGGAACTTCGCTACTTAACTGCAGCCAGTTTTTTTCGGCCTTGATAGGGTCGCGGTATGCTTGACGTTTAAGACCATGGGTGAGGATAGCGCTACGTAGCGGGAATTCTTGTTTGAACGCTTCATCGGTCATCATGGTTTCGGGACGGTAATTGACACTCAACCACAGATAGCCCGTGTCCCGTTCAGCTTCGGGCAATTGTTTAATGAGGTAATTCACAAGCCCGATATTGTTCACATCAAAGGCTAATTGAATACGCTGCCAGATTAAGGTTGAACTTAACGCCTCTGAATTAAGCCAGGCATCAAATACCGGATCGCATTCTTCAACTTGGGATTTTCCGGTGAGCCAGAGTTTTGGGAGTTTTTGGTAGGCCAGTTCTTTTTTGCCTTGCCAAATGAGGGCTCGTAGGCTGACACAGGTCACCAGTGGATCATCGGTTTCTTGATAATTAGCCAAAATCACCTCCCACTGATGCTGATTGGCCAAGGTCTTGAACCATTTTCGGCGCAGCTTCTCGCTAACAGCGGTATTTGGGTAGGTTTGCAAAAAGGCCGCGATTTCGTCATTGGGGAGAGATCCCATCCGTTGTGAGAGGTCGCTATAGAGTAAATAGGGGTATAACGGGTAATTCTCGAGTTTAGGCAGGACAGCCTCGTATTTGGCCCGTTTGTGGGTCTCTAGGGCGTGTTTAGCCTGTTTGTAGGTTTCTCGCTGCTGTGTGAGGGTATCTTTGGCGAAGGCCGCAATGCTGCATAGCGCCATGGCTATCATCAGTATCCATGTGGTAAGCCGCTTTCCTTGTATTCTTGTCATACATTGTGCCTTTCTGTGGTATTCATTAACTATAGAAGGGGATCTGGGAAAGCACCACTGCAACTGTTCAATAATTATTCGTTTATAAGCCTTTGATTCTTGGTCGGTCGTTAATTGATCAGCCCGTCTCTGCTAAAGAAATGACCGCAAGGCGTGTGAGACATATCTCAAATGTTGTTTATTTCTTAGTCTTTTCGACCCCTCTTATTCGACATAACCCATTGAAATAAAAGAAAAAAAGAAATCGATCCAGAAAATTAGATCCTGTTTCCGATCCCATAAAGCGTGTTTTTTATCCCTTGTTGATGTCTTTGTGTTTGCTAAAATTCATCTTGTTGGTTCAGGACGAACCGCGAAAGGAAGCAAACTCAAGGACGAGTTATACAGGGATTGTAGCTTTTTGCATAGCGTTAGTGAGAGCTGACAATGTGCAAAAAAAGGAACGGAAAAGGTTTGCTCCCAGGCCTTCGGGCCTGGGTAGCATCACCTCCTAGATTAGCTTCGATTGTAATGTACTGAAAATGTCTGAGAATTCAACCTCGCAAACCGGTGATTTCAAGGATTGAAACCACCCGTTGAAAGCTCAAGTCTCGATGGCCCTAAAACAGGATGTTTTAGGGCCATTTTTTTTGTCTGAGTCAAATATAATCTGCGCGAAAATACGAAAACTTATTCTGGCGCAGATTATAAATACCACTCTAGCATGCGCCAAAATACGAAAACCTATTTTGGCGCAGATTATAAATGCCATTCCAGCATGCGCCAGAATACGAAAACTTATTTTGGCGCAGATCTTGAAATGCTCCTCAACATGCGCCAAAATGAGAAAATACATTCTGGCGCAGAGAATACTATGAATCCTACCAAATTTATTGGCCGAGAAGAGGAATTAGCCACCTTCAATGAATTGCTGAAAAAAAAGACATCTACCCTCATGGTGATCAAGGGCCGTCGCCGGATTGGTAAGACTAGCTTGATTGAGAAATTTGCTGAAGGTAAGCCGTTTTTGCGGTTTGTTGGTTTGGCCCCTGTAGACGGGGTTACAGCACAGAGCCAGCGGGATGAATTCGCGAGATTACTCGCGGAACAAACAGATTTACCCCAAATTGAGACAGATGATTGGAGCCAACTGTTCGCTTTATTGGGACAATTTGTTAAACAAGGCCGTCATATTATCCTGTTTGATGAAATTACCTGGATGGCTGAGCGGGATCCAACGTTTTTGAGCAAACTAAAAAATGCCTGGGAGCTTTATTACAAACAAAACCCGCAGTTGATTTTAGTTCTGTGTAGCTCTATTTCCGCTTGGGTTGAAGAGCATATATTGAGTAGCACTGGTTATTTTGGTCGTATTGCTAAGAAGATCACTCTCAAAGAATTACCATTGCGCTGTTGTAATGATTTGTTAGATGCTGTTGGATTTAAGCGCTCAGTGCACGAAAAATTTATGATGTTATCGTTAACGGGAGGAGTGCCCTGGTATATTGAATTAATTGAGCCGAAACGCTCTGCATTCGAAAATATCAATGAACTCTGTTTTAATGAAGATGGCATCTTGGTGGATGAGCATCGTTATATTTTTCATGATTTATTTGGTAAGCGTAGTGCAGTATATGAAAAAATCACCGAGTATCTTGCTAATGGCGCTGCTGAATATTCTGCAATCGCAGATGGCATTAGTTATGCCAGTAGTGGCACATTGACGAGTTATTTGAGTGAGCTTATTGAATCGGGTTATGTACGACAAACGATGTCATGGTCTATCAAAACAGGCAAACCTACTAAAACGGCCTGTTATCGTTTAGCAGATAATTATTTACGATTCTATTATAAGTATATTCAGCCTAAGCTGGACTTGATCAAAAATGGCCAATACAAAAATATTGCTATAGGTAGCTTGCCAGGCATGAATAGTATGTTAGGTTTTCAGTTTGAAGCCTTGGTGATTAATAATGCTGATCTTTTACATCAAATTCTTCACTTGCGACCTGAAGAAATCACAATTAGCAGTCCTTATTATCAAACAGCAACGAAACAACGTCAGGGTTGCCAAATTGATTATTTAATTCAAACTCGATTAAATACCTTATTCGTCTGCGAAATAAAATTTTCGAGCTCACCACTGACAACAAAAGTCATTCAGGAAGTGGAAGAAAAGATCAAACGCATGGCAACACCAAAGAACTTTACTTGTGTGCCCATATTGATACATGTTAATGGTGTGAGCGACGAAGTTCTTGACGCGGATTATTTTTACCGTATTGTGGATTTTGCCGATCTATTAACGACAAAGTAGTAACTACTCAGTTGCCGTAATTTCCAGCACAGGCGCTGAACGCGGTGTTAAGCCCATTAGGCGTTTGAGGGTGGGGACTAGGGCCAGGGCAACTAAGCCGACGCCTAAGGAGATTAAGCCAAATTTTGCGAAAACAGATCCGTAGATATGTAACGACATAGCAGGGTCGATGTTACCAGAAGGCAAACTCGTCAAGCCTGCCATGGCACTGGAGAGTAAGCCTGAGATAGCAATGAACAAGAACCAAATTCCCATCATGATTGCTAAGTATCGCGGTGGCGCCAGTTGCGAAATCATCGATAACCCAATTGCGCTTACCAATAATTCACCAAGGCTATATAAGAAGAAACATAATACCACCCACCAAGCGGAGATTTGAGAATCAGTGCTGGCAAAGTGTGTGCCAACGAACAGTAACAAAAAGCCACTCCCCATGATCATAATACCGACAGCAAATTTCGTCGGGATAGTTAAGTCTTTGCCCTGACGCTGGCGGCGATTGTAGATATGGCTCAGCACGGGTGCTAACGCTAATATCCATAACGGATTAAACGATTGAAATGAAGGGGTTGGGATATAAAAACCCAACAACTTATGGTTCACATTCCTGTCGATGAATAAATTCATGGATTGTGGTGCTTGGAAATAGAGACAGCAAAAGCTGATAGCGAAAATCATCAAAATCAAACAAGCAATAAGTTTACGGCGTTCTTCAGAGTTACTGCGTTGAATGAGTGCTGCATAGAAGAGCAACGCGCCAAGGGTTGCCATCACTAATACCCAATGGGTAAACATGAGATAAGTAAATAGGAAATATGCACCGATGATCATCGCAGCAACAATAAGGCCCACTTGTGGAATGAGTTTGCGGCGTAGCGGCGCGAAGTCAGGCTCAGAACCCACGTCATCCAATACATGACGATTATACAAAAACGCAACTAAGCTCATGAACATGCCGAATGATGACATGCCAAATGCAACATGCCAGCCGAATAGATGGGCAACATAACCGCATAATGAAATTGCCACGAAACTGCCAATGTTGACTGACATATAGAAGAGCGTAAAACCACTATCGGCTTGGGGACTGTTGGGGCCGTAGACTTTGCCTAATAAACTTGATGGACTTGTTTTAAAGAAGCCATTACCCGTAACGATGAAACCTAACCCGAGATAAAACAAGACATGGGTACTATCAGCGCCGCTACCCATGGGTACAGCAAGTAAACCATAACCGATGACCAGGAGGGCCGCACCCAGCACTAACGCTCGCTTGTTACCGATTAATTGGTCGCCGACATAACCACCGATGAGAGGTGTTGCATAAACCAAGGCTGCGAAAGCCCCGAATAGGCTATAAGATTTGTCATCACTGAAGAGAAAAACTTTGCTGACGTAGAGAATAAACAACGCCTGCATGCCATAGTAACCGAAGCGTTCCCACAATTCGGTAAAGCAGATCACATAGAAAGCCCGAGGCTGTTTAAATTTTGTCTGATTGTCTTGCACGGGAGCATCATGCGCGGTTTTTGCGGATTTGTCCAGTCTTTAAGGATTGAGATGACAGCTATTCGGCGCGTGGAAATTTTACCGTACGGTACAAATTTATCCGTAACGGGCTGATTTAGAGCAAAATTGTATCGTATGGTAAAAAAAGCCATTTCCTTTTCTACATTGTACTTACCCCCACTTTATGAAAAAATAACCCCTTTTTTGGGGCTATCAGGGCAAATAAGTGATAGATGAAGAAGGTTATCGGGCTAATATTGGCATTATTTTAGCCAATTCTCGCGGTGAAGTGTTTTGGGGCAAGCGTATTGGCCAGGATGCCTGGCAATTTCCCCAAGGCGGTATGCAAAAGGGGGAGTCTCCTCAGGATGCACTGTACCGTGAACTCGACGAAGAAATCGGCCTTGCCCCGGAGCATGTCAGCGTATTAGGCCAGACGCAAGATTGGTTGCGCTATGATTTGCCAAAGCCTTTGATTCGTTATTACAGCAAACCGGTCTGCATTGGCCAAAAGCAAAAATGGTTTTGTTTGCGCTTTGTGGGTGATGAGGCGGATATTAAACTTGATAGCGCGGCACAACCAGAATTTGATGATTGGCGCTGGGTGGATTATTGGCATCCATTAGATCAAGTAATTGCTTTTAAACAAGATGTGTATCGTCAAGCGCTAAAAGCCTTTGCTGATATCGTAACGCCAACACCAGAGTCGTAATATGTTAACTACGCTAAAACGCATCGTCCAAGAAGTCAGTACTGCCAGTGATATTGAGGCAGTATTGAATATTGTCGTGGCGCGGGTCAAAGAAGCCATGGAGACTGATGCATGCAGTATCTTTATTTATGATCCCAACAGCGATGAATTTATGTTGATGGCGGCAGAAGGGATAGATCTTAAAACGTTTGATGATGTGCGTGTTGGTTTTACGGAAGGCTTGGTAGGCTTTGTTGCAGAACGGGCAGAACCTTTGAATCTTGAAGATGTGCGTGAGCATCCGAGTTTTTTGCCTCACCCGACGGTGGCAGAGGAAAACTTTCATGCGTATTTAGGCGTACCCATTGTTCATCATCGTCAATTATTAGGGGTGATGACAGTACAGCAAGCACAAAAGCGCCGTTATGATGAAGCAGAAGAAGCTTTCCTAGTCACCCTGTGTGCGCAGCTTGCTGGTGTAATTGCTCACGCCGAGGCGACTGGCCGCATTAATGAGTTGATTAAACCAAAAAACAATCGCGTAACAAATACAGACGTCGCGACCATGGGCGGTATTCCAAGTGGCCCAGGCGTAGGGATTGGTCATGCAGTTGTTGTCTTCCCCAAAGCAGACTTGACTGCTGTGCCTGACCGACAGACCGACAATGTGGACGCCGAAAAAGCCCTATTCGAAAGAGCTGTGCTTGCTGCTCGCAAGGACATTAAAACCCTGGCAAAACGTTTCAGCGAAAACTTGGCTAAGGAAGAATACGCATTATTTGATATGTATTTGACGATTCTTTCTAACGCAAGCCTGGGTAAAGAGGTTATCGAGGAAATCGAAAAAGGCAATTGGGCCCAGGGAGCATTGCGAATCGTAATTGATAATCATGTGCAACAATTTGCAGCGATGGATGATGAGTATTTACGGGAGCGTGTGACGGATATTCGTGATATTGGGCGGCGTGTGCTTGCTCATCTACAAGATTTAGAATCGCCGCAGCAGCAGTTTGCTGATGATGTCATTTTGGTGGGGGAAGAAATCACCGCTGCGGACTTAGCAGAAGTCCCAGAAGGCAAATTGCTCGGTGTGGTATCAGCCAAGGGCTCAAACAATTCTCACGTGGCTATTTTGGCCCGCGCGTTGGGGGTGCCAACAGTGATGGCGGCAACGGGAATCCCCATGCAAAAGCTCGAGGGACAACAATTAATCGTTGATGGTTATTACGGTCATGTGTATGTCGCACCATCGAAGAAACTCCTTAAGGAGTTCCAAAGTCTGGCGGCAGAAGAGCGTGAACTCGATGCTGATCTGCAACAATTACGAGACTTGCCGGCAGAAACCCAAGATGGATATCAAGTTGATTTATATGTTAATACCGGTTTGGCTGCGGATTCGGGCGTTTCATTAAGTGTTGGTGCCTCTGGTGTGGGTTTATACCGCAGTGAAGTTGCATTTATGTCGCGGGAGAGTTTCCCTACCGAAGAAGACCAGCGGGTGATTTACCGGCAGTTACTTAAAGCCTTTGCGCCACGTCCAGTAACGATGCGAACATTAGATATTGGTGGTGATAAGGCTTTGCCTTACTTTCCTGTAGAAGAAGACAATCCCTATTTAGGCTGGCGTGGTATTCGGGTGACACTTGATCATCCTGAAGTATTCCTGATGCAAATAAGAGCGATGCTACGTGCAAATGAAGGTTTGAATAATCTTCGCATTATGTTGCCCATGGTCACTATGGTCAGTGAAGTGGATGAGGCGGTTGGGCTCATTGAGCGTGCCTATGTCGAACTAGTAGAAGAGGGCGCTGAGATTGAATTACCACCAGTAGGAATGATGATCGAAGTACCATCAGCTGTCTATCAAGCTCGTGAATTTGCTAAGCGGGTGGATTTTTTCTCGGTCGGTAGCAATGATTTGACGCAGTATTTATTGGCGGTGGATCGCAACAATAGCCGTGTGTCTGATTTGTATGATGCTTTACACCCAGCTGTGCTAAGAGCCTTGCAGTATGTGGTTGAAACAGCAAAACAAGAAGCAATCCCGGTGAGTTTATGTGGTGAAATTGCCAGTGATCCATTGGCTATTCCTATTTTATTGGGTATGGGGTTTGATGGTTTGAGTATGACAGCGTCTAGTCTTCCACGAATGAAATGGATTGTGCGAAACTTTTCGCTGGATGAGGCAAAAGCGTTAACTAACGAAGTCCTCTTGATGGATAATCCGACCATGATCCGATTCCGACTAGAGCGTGCGCTCGAGAAAGCTGGGCTTGGTGGTTTAATACGCGCGGGGAAATAGCCAAGCATAACGCTATGCGCACAAAGAAATTAAGTAGGAGCTGCGGCTAGATGAATGATATTGTGTTACATCTTATATTGTATGTACTGAGCGGTGCGAGTGTCGGCTTTTTGGCAGGCTTACTCGGCGTCGGTGGTGGGATCTTAGTCGTGCCTATTTTGGTGTTATTGTTGCCCGGTGTCGGGGTACCACCCCAGCATTTAATGCATGTGGCGGTGGCGACATCATTGGCAGTGATTGTTGGAACATCGTTATCGTCTATTTATGCACACAATAAACGGGGTGGCATTTTATGGGAGAGGGTGAAGCAGCTGTTACCGGGGTTGATTTTGGGGGCTGTTATTGGGGCGAGTGTTGTTGACTTGTTGCCAAGTGATGCGCTTCGAATATTTTTTGGTGTATTCATGTTTGTGATGGCGTTCAATATTACGTTTGATGGCAGTTTCATCAAAATGAAAGATATGCCGAGCACCCATAAATTATGGGGCTATGGTACGTTTATTGCGACTTGTGCAACATTATTAGGCGTGGGTGGTGGTTCTCTCACCGTGCCATTCTTGTCGAGTCGTAAAGTACCGATACGCAATGCGGTGGCAACCTCTGCGGTGTGTGGTTTTCCAATTGCGCTTGTGGGCTCTATCGGCATGATTATTGCGGGTAGTAATGAATCAGGTTTACCACCACATACATTAGGTTATATCTTTTTGCCGGCTTTTATTGGAATTGTTATTCCTAGTATTTTTATGGCACCACTGGGCGCAAAAATAGCCCATAAGTTACCGACTAAAATACTGCGAATGATCTTTGCGGTTTTCTTGATATTAGTAGGTGCCGATATGTTAAATAAGTCTTTTGTTTCCGGCTGGAATTGGATAATGATGCACGTATAAGAGAGTTTGATGTTGCAATATCCCGCTATCAATCCCATCGCTTTGCAATTAGGTCCCATTGCCATACATTGGTATGGCTTGATGTATTTAGTCGGCTTTGGAGCAGCCTGGGGTTTAGGTTGTTTACGAGCGCGCCGTAGTGATAACCCATGGACTGCGACGATGGTAGGGGACATGATTTTTTACGGCGCAGTGGGCGTTATCGTCGGTGGTCGCCTAGGCTATATGTTATTTTACGACGTTAGTGGTTTTCTTCACAATCCACTATTGCTATTTAAAGTCTGGGATGGTGGCATGTCATTTCACGGTGGTGTGTTGGGCGTATTAGCCGCATTTTGGCTTTATGGCCGCAAAGTCAAACAACCATTTATGGATGTGGCAGATTTTTTAGTGCCTTTTGTGCCAATTGGTTTAGGGGCAGGGCGCCTCGGTAATTTTATTAATGGTGAATTATGGGGCCGTCCCACGGATATGCCTTGGGGGATGGTGTTTCCTTCCGGCGGGCCGCTAGCACGGCATCCTTCGCAGTTATATGAATTTTTGTTGGAAGGGGTTTTATTATTTCTGATCCTTTGGGTTTATTCTGCCAAACCACGCCCACGAATGGCTGTATCCGGGTTATTCTTGCTGTTGTATGGCTGTTTTAGAATATTTATCGAGCTGTTTCGCCAACCCGATCCCCAGTATGGTTATTTAGCCTTCAATTGGCTGACCATGGGACAATTATTATCGTTGCCGATGATTATCGCTGGCGGTCTTATGTTATGGTATGGGTATCGTTATCCAAAATATGCCGCCAAGGCAGAGGGACATTCATGAAACAATATTTAGATTACTTGCAACGGATCCTTGATGAAGGCGTCACCAAGACTGACCGCACCGGAACCGGGACTATTAGCTTATTTGGCCATCAAATGCGGTTTGATTTAAGTAAAGGTTTTCCCCTAGTAACTACCAAAAAATTGCATTTGCGTAGTATCATTCATGAACTGCTCTGGTTCTTAAACGGTGATACCAACGTAGAATACCTCCATGAACACAACGTCTCAATTTGGGATGAATGGGCAAAACCCAATGGCGACTTAGGTCCTGTCTATGGCAAACAATGGCGCGCTTGGGAAGGAGCGGATGGTCGAACCATTGACCAAATTAGCAAGGCGCTCAACTTGATAAAGACTGAGCCAGATTCTCGCCGCATTATCGTCAATGCTTGGAATGTTGGTGATTTAGACAAAATGCAATTGACGCCTTGTCATGCCATGTTTCAGTTCTATGTTGCCAATGGCAAGCTCTCTTGCCAACTCTACCAACGTTCAGCAGACTCCTTTTTAGGAGTGCCATTTAATATTGCTTCTTATGCGTTACTGACGTGCATGATGGCGCAGCAAGCAGATCTTGAACCTGGTGATTTTGTTTGGACAGGCGGTGATTGTCATATTTACAGCAATCATATTGAGCAAGTGCAATTACAGTTGACCCGCAAACCTTATCCGCTGCCACAATTGCGTATTACCCGACGACCGGCGTCAATTTTTGCTTATCAGTTTGAAGACTTTGTTATTGAAAACTACCAAAGCCACCCGCATATCAAGGGCGCAGTGGCTGTTTAGAGCTACTTCTGATAACTCACAATACTCAAGCCTTTGAGGAGGTTTAAGGCTTCGTGGAGCTGATAGTCTTTGCTGGCTAATGGTTGATTGTCATGGTCTTTATTGTTATCGACTTTACTTGCTGCCGTGCTTTCGCCGCCATTTTGTAATGCATTATCAAAGTCAGATTCTTTTAACAAGACCATCTCCAAAGCATCTTTGTCTTTGTCTTGTGCCACATCCATATCTTCGACGATGACATCGGGTTTAATGCCTGTAGCCTGAATAGAGCGGCCCAGGGGAGTATAATACAGGGCGGTGGTGAGTTTAACGCCGCGTTTTTCATCTAATGGCAGGACAGTTTGTACGGAGCCTTTGCCAAATGTTTCGGTTCCCATCAATACTGCCCGTTTATGATCTTGCAAAGCACCGGCAACAATTTCAGAACCTGAGGCCGAACCTTCATTAATTAATACCACGATAGGAATACCATTAGTTAAGTCACCGGGTGTTGCGCTGGCTTCAAATTTGGCGCCAGGAATACGACCTTCGGTGTAAACAATTAATTTATTGTCATTCAGTTTACGGCTATCCAAAAAGCTATCAGACACATCAATTGCCGAATCTAGCAAACCACCGGGATTATTGCGTAAGTCAACGATAATGCCTTTTAAGTTGCCTTTGGACTCTTTGTTAAGTTTTGCAATGGCTTGCTTGAGGTTTTTGTTGGTGGGATCTTGGAAGTGACTGATACGGACATAACCATAGTTATCTTCAAGGATCTCACTTTTGACGCTTTTGATTTTGATGACATCACGGGTGACGCTGATTTTGAGTGGCAGTTTTTCGTTTTTGCGAATAATGGTCAAGACAATGTCTGTGCCTTTTTTGCCGCGCATGAGGTTAACGGCTTCTCTTAGTGTCATGCCCTTCACTGGTTTGTCATCGAGTTTAACAATGAGATCACCGGCCTTCACTCCTGCTTTAGCAGCGGGTGTATCATCAATCGGGCTAACCACGCGGATATAGCCTTCTTCCATGCCGACTTCAATACCTAGCCCACCAAATTCACCCGTGGTGTGGTTTTTGAGATCTTGTAATTCTTCCATGTCTAAATACGTCGAGTGAGGGTCGAGTCCTGATAACATGCCACGGATAGCATCTTCGAATAAGTCTTTGTCATCCACCTGTTTGACGTAGTAGTTTTTGATTTGACTGATGGCCATACTAAAACGCTGTACGTCATCAATAGGGAGTTTTGTGGGGGAGTAGTCAGTGCTTTGCTCTGTATTGGCGGCGGGCTCAGCAAAGGCGGCGCCACCACCGATGAGACCAATACTAATGACACATCCAATGATACATTGGCGGATAGTGTTTAGGGCTGTATACATGCGTTCACTCCTGCAAAAAGCGGGGTGAACATGTTATCGATTAAGCATGGCTTAATGATTTTTTGGCGTTACACCACCGCTCGGGATCCAACGGGCTCCCATTACGTCTTATTTCAAAGTATAGTCCGCTTTCGCTATATCCGCCGCTATGGCCCACTTTGGCAATTAAATCGCCAGCTTTAACGTGATCGCCCACTTGCGCATAGAGGCTTTGATTACGGCCATACAGGGTCATGTAATTGTCCCCATGGTCGATAATCAGGAGCAAACCGAAGCCTTTCAACCAGTCGGCAAAGATGACTTTGCCGGGGTAAATAGCATAGACATCCTCACCATTGGGGGCATCAATTAAGATCCCGTTCCATTTTAGGGAGCTCTCGTCAACGGCATTACCAAAGTGATGGCTCACTTTACCGAGGGTGGGCAGGGGCAGCTGTCCTTTGAGCTGGCCGATGGGTATAGGCGGCACAGTGATAGCTCGGCGTTGCAGTTTCAGTTCGTTGACGATGTGTTGCAATTGTCGTTTGTTACCTTGTAGGGCTGCAATTTGCTGGGACTTGGTGGTAATGGAATGTTTAATTTTCGTCAGTAAGGTTTTACGGTATTGTTCATCTTGCTCCAGCCGATGTTTTTGTTTTTCTTGCCGTGTTTTTAGGGCTTGAAGATTATCGGTATGGCGTTTGATATCTGCTTCACTTTGTTGGATTTTTGTCAGAGTATCTTCCAGTTCATGGATGAGGGTGACACGGCTCTCATTATAGTATTTAAAATAAGTCAGTGTGCGACTCATCATCTCGGGATTTTGTTGATTGAGTAGGGTTTTTAAATACTCTTGATGTCCCATCATATAAGCAGCGCGCAGTTGCTCAGCTAATTGGTTTTGTTGGCGGGAAAGTTTCGTTTGATATTCCCGGTGTTGGCGTTTAACTTCATCCAGCAGAGCTTGTTCTTTTTGGAGTTGCTGGTTGGATTTATGGATTTTGATGTTGATATTACCAATGGCTGTTTCGGTTTGCTGTAATTGAGATTCTAATTCGGATTGTTTCGACTTAGTATGAAATAAATCATTCTTGAGTTTTGTTAGTTTAGAGTCGATGCTAGCAATGTCACCACTTTCATTACTGGCTAATGCTAAGTGCCAGGGGGTTATGAGTAATAGCAGGAGAATAAATTTTTTTATTGGCATTTAAGTAAAATCCTTCCAGTCATTTCAGCGGGAGCATCATAGCCCAATAAATACAGTATGGTTGGGGCAATATCTGAGAGTTTACCATCGTCAATGATAAATTGGGCGTCACGACCAACGTACACCAGGGGTACAGGCTCACTGGTGTGGGCTGTATGGGGTTGGTTGGTGGCGGGGTTATGCATGCATTCTGCATTACCGTGATCGGCGGTGATAAGCATTTCGCCATTTACCGCGGCTAAAGCTTCCTGAATGCGGCCTAAGCAGTCATCAATACATTGGATGGCAGTTACGGTTGCTGCAAAGTTACCGGTATGGCCAACCATATCGGGATTTGCATAATTACAAATGATGACATCATAATCTTGGGCTTGAATATGCTCGACAATCTTATCAGTTACTTCTACTGCACTCATCTCAGGTTGCAAATCATAAGTGGCCACTTTTGGTGAAGGAATGAGTTCGCGGTCTTCATTAACAAACGGTGTTTCTACGCCACCGTTGAAGAAAAAGGTCACATGGGCGTATTTTTCGGTTTCAGCAATACGTAATTGCTTTAGGCCATGCTCGGCCAATACTTCACCTAGGCTATTGGCTACCTCAAGCTTGGGGTAAGCAATGGTGGTGGGAATATCGGCTGCATACTCAGTTAAACTGACAAATCGATAGAGAGCAGGCTGGCGTTGGCGTTTGAAGCCCTTGAAGTTCGACTCGACAAATGCGCGGGTGATCTCGCGAGCGCGATCAGCACGAAAATTCATAAACACAATACTATCACCATCGTTAATGGCAATGGCGGGATCATTATCACTGTGAATAGCCGTTGCTTTAACAAACTCGTCAGTTTCGCCGCGGGCGTAAGTTTCCTCTAATGCTGTCACTGCCGAATCATAATGATAATCAGCGCGTCCATCACAAACAAGATTGTAGGCTTGTTCAACCCGTTCCCAGCGTTGGTCTCGGTCCATTGCATAGTAACGGCCAATTAACGATGCAATCTGTCCACTCTGGGTTTCGCTGAAGAGTGCTTCGATTCGCTCTAACGAGGCTTTAGCACTTTGGGGTGGGGTATCACGGCCATCCAAGAAGCAATGTAAATACACCTTGCGACAGCCTTGTTTGGCAGCCAGTGTTAGGAATTGTAGTATTTGGTCTTCATGACTGTGGACACCGCCGGGTGAGAGCAAGCCAAACACATGAATCGCGTGGTCGGTTTGTTTTGCCTTATCAATAACGTCACGAAAAACTGGATTGTTATCAAACTCACCTGTCTCAATAGCTTCATGGATGCGGCTAAAGTCTTGGTGGACGATGCGCCCTGCACCAATATTCAAATGCCCCACTTCTGAATTACCCATCTGGCCGTCAGGCAGGCCAACACAATGGCCAGAACCACTGATGAGGGTATGGGGGTGTTGTTGCCAGAGTTTATCCCAATGGGGGGTGTTTGCTGTATAGATTGCATTGTGTTGAGGATTGTCACTGTGGCCCCAACCATCGAGGACAATTAGGACGAGGGGCTTGGGTTGCTGTGGCATAGCTTAGATCCGCAATTACTAGTGGCGAATATTGTAACAAAAAGCACTATGAGCCGGTAGCGTGTATGCTATAATGCCTTCCTTTAGCAACAGTACTGGTAACCAATGAACCAATTTATCGAATTTTTTGTGAATCACTGGCTGTTATGGTCAGCGTTTATTATTGTGGCTGTGGCTATCTTGGTGTTTGAGTTACGCCAGCGTGTCGGGGGTATCCCCCGGGTTTCCCCCCAAGCTGCGGTTCAATCAATGAACCATGATAATGCGCTAGTGTTAGATGTCCGCAGTAAAGACGAATTTGTCCAGGGGCATATCGTTAATGCCAAACATATCCCCCATACGGAGATCCTTAGCCGAATTAACTCACTGGTCAAATATAAGCAAACCCCAATCATTGTGGTGTGCCAAATGGGGCCCCGCGCCGTGCAGGCTGCTCAGGAATTAAGCAAACACGGCTTCGAAAAGCTTGCTATACTGGCAGGCGGTATGAATGCTTGGCGGGCTGATAGCCTACCGGTAGAAAAAAACTGAGATTTGTACCATGATTGAGATGTATACCAAACCAACCTGTCCCTATTGTGTGAGAGCTAAGGGTTTATTGGAGTCCAAGGGTTTGACAATCACCGAAAGGCGCATTGATTTAGAACCTGAGCTAAAGGATGAAATGATTGCCCGCACGGGCCGCCATACGGTGCCGCAAATTTTCATCAATGATAGGCATATTGGTGGTTGTGATGATTTGTATGCCTTGGAAGAATCCGGGGAATTAACTGAAATACTGAGGAGTATTTAACATGCCCAAAAAAGCGAAAGCCGAAACAGCAAAAGAAACCAAGAAAAAAACCACCAAAAAAGCTGAAGCCAAAACCGATAGCGGTGCTGCCAAAGAAGCAGCAGGCGGCGAACAACAATTTGCTATCCAACGTATTTACATCAAAGATCTTTCTTTTGAATCCCCCAGCGCACCACAAAGTTTTCGTGATGAGTGGGAACCTAATGTGGAACTTGAGTTGAATACCCAGTCTGTTAACTTGGCAGAAGATATTCATGAAGTGACGTTGAAGTTATTAGTCACGGTTAAGAATCAAGAGAAAACCGGCTTTTTGGTGGAAATTCAACAAGCAGGTATTTTCTCTATCAGTAACTTCCCTGAAGAGCAACTGAAGCAATTACTCGGCAGTTACTGTCCAAGTATTCTTTATCCATATGCCCGTGAAGCGGTCTCTGATATTGTAACCCGTGGTAGTTACCCGCAATTATTGCTCGCACCGGTTAATTTCGATGCCTTGTATGCACAACACCTTGCGGAGTCTAGTGACAAGACTGCTGCGTAAGCATGACTAACACTTCTCGACAGTTTGCCGTTCTCGGAGCAGGTTCTTGGGGAACGGCACTGGCAATTTTACTGGCGAATAATGGTTATCCAACCTCATTGTGGGGACATGAGCCTGATCACATCGACAGTTTGAATAAACATCGTGAGAATCAACAATTTCTCCCAGGGGTAATATTACCCGATACACTCACGCCTCAGGTTTCATTAGCTGATGCCGTGACCAATGCCACGGATGTTATGCTCGTGGTACCCAGTCATTGTTTTCGCGAAGTGCTTGAACAGGCGCGTCAGTACTTTGCCCCGACAGCGCAATTATCTTGGGCCACTAAAGGACTGGATCCACACTCGCATAATTTATTGCATCATGTGGCAGATGAGCTAGTCGGCGATACCACGTATGCAGTGATTTCCGGACCTTCATTTGCTAATGAAGTTGCACGAGGAATGCCGACAGCATTGGTGGTTGCCGCCCGTGAACTTGAGTATGCGAAACAGTTGAGTGCATGTTTGAGTAACAATCGTTTCCGCGCTTACACCAACCAAGATATCATTGGTGTGCAATTAGGAGGGGCGGTTAAGAATGTCTTGGCAGTCGCTGCTGGTATTTCTGATGGTTTAGGGTTTGGTGCGAATGCCAGAGCAGCACTTATTACTCGTGGTTTGCATGAAATGTTGCGACTTGGTGTTGCGCTGGGTGGTGAGTCAGAGACCTTCATGGGTTTAGCGGGGCTTGGGGATCTGGTATTGACCTGTACTGACGATCAATCCCGTAACCGTCGTTTTGGTTTAGCGTTAGGGCAGGGTGAGTCTATTGAGACAGCACAAATTAATATTGGCCAAGTAGTCGAGGGAGTGAAGACCACCGCTGAAATTCATCAATTAGCCGAACAGTACCAGGTTGAGATGCCCATCACTGAACAAATTTATCAAGTCCTTTATCAATCCCTCACGCCAACTGAAGCCGTGAATGCGTTGTTTGCCAGGGCGTTGCGAGCTGAATAGTAGCATTTCTCATGGCTTCTTCTTTGTCTATACTCATAGGAATCAATAATAACTCTATCGAAACTTAAGGAGAGATTATGAAAGCGGTATTAACGGGTTTGTTGGCAAGCTGTCTTCTCGTATTTGCAGTCAGTGCTATCGCGGCGAATGGAAAGGTTATCAATAAATCTTCAGCGATGGTTAGCTTTGCTACTTGCAATGTTCCACCGAGAGAGAGACCCGAGCCAGCCACAATAAGAATAGTTGATTTCCCTCAAACAGTTTCTGCTAAAAGCCGAGCCAACTATGATATTATCACGGCATCACAAGGCGATGCTTTTTGTGTTTCTTATGGCAGCTGCGAATATGTATTTATGATAACATCTGATGCTGGAGACTTTACGGTGTCGGCTAATGAAGTACAACCAAGCCATTCAGATCCAGTGTCAATTTCAATACAGGGAGAAGCGCTTTGTGAAACAGAGGGTAATAATTTAATTATCAATTAGTCAGTGAGGGTTTTAACTCTTGCTTGGCTTTGGTGGGCCTGGTGGCTGATAGGTAGCAGGGACACTTTTCCAGGCGGTTAAATTTGGGTAGGTATGTTGCATCGCTAATGATGTAACCTTAAATGCTTCATTCATATAAGGGATTTTGGTCGAGTAAAATATTACCGTCGGATCTTTTAATACCACGGCTTGTTTTTGGTGTTGCTGTTGTTGTGAACCCTTGGCGATCAAGGACGCACTGCTTTGATGTTGCCCCTTTAAGTATTGTTGTACGTTTGATTGTGTCTTAGCTGTATGGCCGAGGGAGTCGAGACTTTTGTTGATGGCTTGGGGAGATGTGTTGTATTGCGGGTTTTGTTTGATGAATTCCTGAAATAATTCGGGGTATAACATCATCACCCCGGCGCTGGTGACGTGTATTTTGGAGCTGGCACGATTGACACTAATACTTTGGCCAATGATCCCATTGCGTAACCATTGCAAAAAGACTTCACCTATCTCAAGCCCCGCGCCAGTGATGTCTTCACTTCTGACTTCACGAAGGGCTGCTCCTGGCGGCAATTCACCGTGACCCGCTTTCGCTTCTTCTGCGGCGAGATGCTCTTGGGCTTCAGCAGCTAGCAAAGCTTCATGATCTCCCAAGAAGCCTTTGTGCTTTTTCTCTGCTTCGGTTTGTGGTTTACGGGTAATTTCGCGACCGGCGGTATCGCCTAATAGCCCCAGGGCTTCCGGTGGATGTTCGAGTAACTGCCATTCCGCCGGTAAAACAATTTTGGCGAACACGCCCGAACCAGATTCGTCATTCTCTAGAATGGCTAACCAATAGTTCAAGATATCTTTGTCTTCAGCAATCCAAGCAAGCCCGGCATCGGGCAAGATCATTTTGCTGATCATTAACGTGGCCCGTGAGGCAATCGGGTCGCGGTTGATGGTCTCAAAGCCATAGCGGTAGTGGGTATTCAATCGACCCATGGGGCAAACAATGGGTTGCCAGCGGGTGCCATCCTTGCCATGTTCATCACACACTGTGACCCAATAGGTTGCAGCAATTTGACCGATACCGTAGAGCATGCCGGCAGTGAACAGGGCATAAGTCCAGCGGGCCAAACTCGGTGGCATATCTTCAGGTTTGATACCTTTGATGGGGAATTCTTTGCGGTAATTGAGCAGGGTAACATAGGCGCGTTCTAAGCCTAAGTCCAACATGCCGCCATGATAATTGTAGGGCGCTATCCGTACTGCCGGTAAGCCTTGAACAAAGTCAGCAAAATGGTGAATGGCATCGAGGTATAGCTCTTCGTAATGTTCTTTGGGGGCATTAATGATAGCTGGAAAGCGTTTGAGGACATATTCACAGCGTTTGCTGGTTAGGAGTTGCTTCGATGATAATACCGGGAAATGACTGGGAGCTGACGTGTAGCCCTTTTTTTTGTTGAGCTTGCTTCCTTTGATGAGTTTCTCGAACATGCTTCCATGAACCTTATATTGCTGATAGGGCCTGAAGTGGTAATCGACTATTGTACGATAGTTTTTGCTGTGAGAAAACCTAGTTACGTACTGTCAGCAAAACCCAATTGCCGCCAGGCCTCGTAGAGTATCACGGCTGTGGCGTTGGACAAATTTAAACTGCGGCTATGGGGCAGCATGGGGATGCGGATAATGGATCCTGGGGGAATTTGCTCTAGGACGTCGGCAGGTAAGCCTCGGGACTCTGGGCCAAATAGTAAATGATCATTGTCTTGGAATTGAGCCTCATGGTAGTGGTGCGTGCCTTTTGTGGAGCAGGCAAATACCCGTGTCGGGGCAGCGGTTGCTAAATAATCATCAAAATCCCCATAAATCTTCACATCTGCCCACTCATCATAATCCAATCCTGCCCGACGCATGCGTTTGTCATCCAGGGCAAAGCCTAGAGGTTCAATCAAATGCAACTTGGCGCCGGTATTGGCACATAGGCGGATGATATTGCCTGTATTGGGTGGGATCTCAGGTTCGAATAGAACGATATTAAGCATTAGGCGCTGCCTTGGCTGGCAATTTATTCATCGCATCAGCTTTTGGTGCTCTATCCTTGTTGGCTTGGGGATTATCCTTAGGGGTAATATCTTCGACACCGGTCTTCGTGGCCTCGTCAGCAGCATTAGCGTCGGTGTCGGTATTGTCTTGGGCGGCTTTTTCGGGATCATCTACAAGCTCGGCGTCTTCTTTCAGTTGTTCAGCGGCTTCTGGGTAGCCGGCAAGAGGATCACCCCCTTCCTCTGCTAGTGGATCTTGATCTTCTGCCACATCGGGATCCAAGTAATGGATCTTGGTGTTGATCATATTTTGGCGTTTTTGCATGTAAGCATTACGGAGGAACACATATTGATCCAGTGCAGCTTTCTCCATGATGTCTTCTGAATCGAGTAGCGAAGCCCGTAAGTTAACGACATCGAGTACAAATAAACCATTGGCTAATTCTGATGGCTCGATATGGGGCCACAGCGAGAAGAAAAGAAAGTTAGGGATCATTGCCAAACCGTCGCGGATATTGCTTGGGCCAATGAAGGGAATTTGAATATAAGGGGATTCAGTCACACCCCATTTGGCCAGGGTGATGCCAAAGTCGTTGTAATGTTTTTGCAAGCCCATATGGGAGGCGATATCAAATATCCCCAAGACACCCACGGTCGTATTGATCATAAAGCGCCACAAGGAGGTATACCCCATAACCAAATTGAATTGCAGGGTATCGTTGATCATGATGGGCACTTCACCCATATTGCTAAAAAAATTAGTAACACCGGTACGTACGGGTGCTGGGGTTATATCATTGTAGATATGAGCAGCAGGCTTTAGGGCAACATTATCAAAGCCCCGGTTAAAGCGGAAAATCGCCCGGTTAATGTCCTCCAGTGGGTCACCTTTGTCGTAGCTTCGGGGTGTATCATCGGTTGAAGCTGCTGCGGCAGTGGTCGTTTCATCATCGTCGGAAGCGTTAGCTGATACTGTGGTTTCATCGGCGGCAATTTGGGCGGGTGTTGTGGCTTCGTTATTGTAAGTTTGGGCGGGTGTTGTGGCTTTAGCAGCAGGGGAGTTAGCTGGTGTCGTGGCCTCACTGGCGAAAGCCGCGCTACATACCGAAGCAGCCACCGCAGCGATGATTATCATCTTCCTGGAAAAATTTATGACAGCACTCGTCATTAATTGCCTATCCATTATCACTAAAACAAAGTCACGCCCTCAACGTGCAATGCTCCATTTAACCAGGCGCAGTGGTATGGGTCAAGCTCGGTGGGAATTGCTCAGTGGCTCCTACCGAACTGATTGTGATGATGTTCCTCAAGAGGGATGGCAGCAACAGTACGCATTCAGGCAGTGCCCGGTAATCCCCTTGCCATGCGATTGGTTGCCAGGATCAGCGCGTCGACGATAGCAGGTTCACTGGAAGAATGCCCGGCTTCACGGATAATGTTGAGCTCTGAAGCTGGCCAAGCTTGGTATAATTCCCAAGAATTATCCAGCGGCGTGATCATATCGTAGCGACCATGCACAATAATGCCGGGAATATCTTTGATCTTGCCGACATTATCCAAAATCTGGTTGGGCTCCAAGAAACAATTGTTCAACATGTAATGGCACTCAATACGTGCCAGGGTATTGGCAAGAAAGGGTTCACTGTAATGGGCAATCAAGCGCGGGTGGGGTTCTAATGTAGCAACTCGGCCTTCATAGGTGGACCAAGCCTTAGCAGCAGTCATGCGCAGCAAATCATCGGGTCCTGTTAAACGACGATAATAGGCACCTAACAAATCATCCCGCTCATCTTCAGGGATAGGTTTGATGAAGTCGTCCCAATAATCAGGAAAGAAATGGCGCGTACCTGAGCCAAAAAACCAGTCAATATCCCGTGGCCGACCTAAAAATACACCGCGCAAAATCAGGGCATTGGTATTTTGGGGGTGGGTTTCTGCGTAGACCAGTGCCAAGGTTGCTCCCCAAGCACCACCAAATAATATCCAGGCGTCAATGTTAAGGTATTCACGGATCTTTTCCATGTCTTCAACGAGGTGTGCTGTGGTGTTGTTCTCTACGCTGGCGTGGGGTTTGGAACGACCGCAACCGCGCTGATCAAACAAAATAATACGGTATTTCTCTGGGTCGAAGAATTGCCGTGACACTGGATCAAGACACGTTCCGGGACCTGCATGGACATAAACGATGGGTATACCATCAGGTTCGCCGCATTCTTCGATATACAGGGTATGAGTATCATCCACCGCTAATTCATGGGTGGTGTAAGGTTTAATGGGCGGAAAGTGGGTTAACATAACGGCACCAATAGCCAGGTTGTTGATACCGTTATACTAGCACAGGTGAGGGCAATCGCAATGATGCACTGTTGTGTCGGTGCTTAAGTTACTTGTCAGCTTGACGCTTTTCCCGTTTACGCTCGTGTTCTTTGAGCAGCTTTTTGCGCAAGCGAATGGTCTCTGGAGTGACTTCCACCAACTCATCATCTTCAATGAATTCCAGTGCTTGTTCTAATGAAAACTGAATATGTGGTGTTAAGTTAATATTTTCATCCGTACCGGCGGCGCGAATATTTGTCAATTGCTTACCTTTGAGTGGATTGACCACCAAGTCATTATCCCGGGAGTGGATGCCTACAATGACGCCTTCGTAGACATCGGTTTGGGGGCCTACTAACATGCGGCCACGTTCTTGTAAGTTCCACAAGGCAAAAGCACTGGTGGGGCCATTACCGTTAGCGATCAACACGCCATTTTTGCGCGAGGCAACTTTGCCGGCTTTAACTTCACCGTAATGATCAAACACGTGGTGCATGATCCCAGTGCCGGAGGTGGTGGTTAGGAACTCAGTGTGAAAACCAATCAAACCACGGGATGGGATCATATAATCCAAACGCACGCGGCCACTGCCATCGGGTTGCATGTCTTTGAGTTCACCTTTACGCAGGCCAAGTTTCTCCATCACGGCACCTTGGTGAGTGTCTTCAATATCAATGGATAGCCACTCGTAAGGTTCGCAAAGTTTGCCATCGATTTCACGGTTAATCACTTCCGGACGTGACACGCCCAGTTCATACCCTTCACGGCGCATGGTTTCGATCAAAATCGACAAATGCAATTCACCGCGGCCAGAGACGCGAAACTTGTCTGGGTCATCGGTATCATCAACGCGAAGAGCAACATTGTGGATCAGTTCCCGCTCTAAGCGTTCGCGGATTTGTCGTGAGGTTAAGTATTTACCGCTACGACCAGCGAAGGGTGAGTTGTTAACTTGGAAGGTCATACTTACTGTGGGCTCGTCGACCGTTAGCGCCGGTAAGCTTTCAACGTTATTGGGATCACACAAGGTGTCAGAAATACCCAGGCCTTCAATACCTGTGATAGCAACAATGTCACCTGCCTTGGCTTCTGGTACTTCGACCCGCTCAAGCCCTAAGTAACTTAATACTTGTAAAATTTTGCCTCTACGGGTTTCGCCGTCAGCATCAATTAGGGTGATCGGCATATTGGTGCGCACACTACCGCGATTGATGCGGCCAATACCAATAGCACCGACATAGCTCGAGTAATCAAGACTAGAAATTTGCATCTGAAAAGGACCATCCAGATCCACATCCGGGGGTGAAACTTTGTCGAGGATAGCATCTAATAATGGCGTCATTGTGTCAGAGGGTTGTGCCAAGTCCAAGGTCGCATAACCTTGCAGTGCTGAGGCATAGATAATAGGAAAATCTAATTGCTCATCCGTCGCCCCGAGACTGTCAAACAAATCAAATACTTGGTCAACGACCCAATCCGGTCGCGCACCATCACGGTCAACTTTGTTTACCACAACGATGGGATTTAAACCTTGGGCAAAAGCTTTTTGGGTGACGAAACGGGTTTGTGGCATGGGGCCATCTACAGCATCTACTAATAATAATACGCAATCCACCATCGAGAGGATCCGTTCGACTTCACCACCGAAGTCCGCATGTCCTGGGGTGTCGACGATATTAATGCGATGGTCTTTCCAGTTGATGGCGGTGTTTTTGGAGAGGATGGTAATACCCCGTTCTTGCTCTAGGGCATTGGAATCCATCACCCGCTCGTTGACTTCTTTGCGTTCTTCGAAGGTGCCAGACTGTTGTAATAGCTTATCGACGAGGGTTGTCTTACCATGGTCGACGTGGGCGATAATCGCGATGTTACGTAATTTCATGTAATTAGTTATCCATTTGAAAACATTGGGGAATTATACCGGATTCTGGGCATATTGCACGATAAATATTCAGCTATAGGCTATCCTATAGGTATGTGCTTGTTTCAGCAGGGGAATTGTATGGATAATCTCGTACTCAACCCGACTTCAACCGCCCAGTGGCATCATCTGGTGCAAGATGCTGCGTTCCACGCAGGCCTGCAACTCGATGAAGAACTCGAGAGCTATTTGGTGTTCTTGCTGATGCGCTTTGTCGAGCAACCCCACCTCAGCAATCAGGCCTTAGCCCTTGAGTATTTGCGCAGTCAATTACACGGTCGAGGACAACAACATGAAACTTTGCAAGCAGTGGGGGACAAATGTTTATTGTTTGCCGGCCTCTTCCCCGGGCACGCCCAACGCAAACGGGTGCGAATCAGTTATTTTGTCGATTTAGGGCAAACTGCTTATCATCATTTATCCCTTGTCAGTCGCGCAGCACTGGGTGAACTTTATGGCACGCTGCGTAATGAGTTTGTGGTGTTAATGGAAGTACTACAAGCCTCGCGTGAATTGACTGGCGCTAATGCCTTATTGCCCTTAGAAGCCATGGAGCTTTGGCAAGACACCCAAAGCCAACGGGCTTATGCGTGTCTTAAAGATTTATCCGATGCCCTGCCTATTGTAGACAGGGATGATACCTTGCAGTGAGCTAGCAGAGCCCACAACCAAAACGACGCGGTGCAGGTTGGCTGCTGGCAGTGTAAGTTTCACCTATTTCTACCACTGTATCACCAGCGGAAGTTGTTGAAGGGGTTTGATTTTCAAACGTTGACAGGACAGCAGCATATTTCGTTAATAGTGCGGACACTTCATTTTCTGATATGCCAGGAAGCTCCAAGAATAGCCCACGAATCTCTGCTGGATCACAACCAGCTTTATTCCAATCACTAATGCGGTTCAATAACTCATGCATCGCAGTGCCACGAGGGTAATGGGTGCGCTCCATAGTATTAACATCACTGAGAATTTCTCGTGCTAAGCTTTCAACATCAACATGGCCACCAGTTGGATGACAATTAGCGGCTGTGCGGCGGGCGGCATTGCTGAGGCCAGACAGTGCGCCCCAACCTAGGCGATTAACCGCGATAGTGTTAATGGCAGCGGCTAAGAACCAAACAATGGCAACAATAGCTGTCAGTACCACCACATGTTCCGCTAAGCCTAGCCGGCTAGCATAGATGCCATTTTCGAGCCATTTTTGATAAATGCCGGCAGCCCCCGCACCACTGAAAAACAGTTGCCAGCCAGCGGCAACCATAAAGACACTCACAGGTACGGCAGCAAAGACTTTAGCTAAAGGACCCTCAAAGGGAACATAGGATAGCAGGTAATTTTTCCATTGTGTTGCATAGCTAGTGTGCTCAACAATTTTTGTTGCAGCATCGATATATTGAGTACTTTTGATGGCAAAGCCAAAGACAGCGATGAGCCCTAAGACAATAGCAGCAACAATTTCAAAATGATATTGGTAGCCCTCTAAGTCAGCAATGTCTCGTGTCTCACAAAATGTTGTATGATCGAAAAGACACATTCCATCATTAGCAAGTGTTAACATTGCGCCAAGAATTTTAGAGTAAAAAACAGCGCAACCAAATACACCCAGACCACTCGCTAGGGCATTCAAAGCGGGCCAGAGTTTTGGGTATTTGGCACTTTTTGTGTCGATAGTTGCACCGATGAGTGTATCAACCAGTCTTTTTTCAATATCACTCATTCCCCTGCGAATAGAGACAAGATCGTCTTGATGATTTGCCTGCTGTCGAAAGAGGTGACGTAATTTATCATAGGCCTTATTAGAATAGAAAGGACTCAAGTCATAGCCTACAGTCTTGAAATGCCCAACAGCGTTGGCTTTTTTGCGATGGGCGACTAACTGTACGAGCTGCGGTGTTACCACAAAGCCATAGAAAAACATCAGGATTGAATTGTAAATCATCGATGCAGCCCCAAAAATAGCTGCCCTAACCTGAGTGGGTTCATTTTGTGCAGAGATAAAAGCAGCACCGACGGCTGAGATCAAACATGAGAGAACAACGCTCCAGTAAAACACTTTCAAACTGGTGCTAGCTTCTGAGAGGCATTTTTTGATGTGCTCTGCATTCTGGTAAACGCCCCATGTTGCTGCAGCAACCAGAAGAAAATTATCAGCAAGTGCAGTGTAGGTGGTTGGCTCTTCAGGCAGCCATGGGTACAAGGGGAGTGCATTTTTTGCTGTATCCATGCTGTTGACCCCAGAAAAACCAGCGGCAGCGATAGCCACACTGCCAGCTACACCGATGGCAGCATACTTTTTGTTAAAAAAACGAGAGCAACATTGGCCGGGGCTGGTTCCAGGAGCATACCGAACGACAACAGGGAGCTCATCGCCAGTCGCTCCATAGCCGGTTTCTGATTCAGCGGGTAAGAGTGGAGCTCTATCCGTTCCTAAAAGAATCTCTCCAGAATCCTGGCTTGCGGTGGAGTCGTTGATGGGTTCGGCTGTTTTTGGCATATCGTTATTATCTCTTCGGGCTGTTTATAATTCGAGCAATCATAAAAGAAAATCCCGCTTTAGACAAGCAAATCCTTTGCTTTTTTGTAAAAATTGGTATAATTTAGCCCAAATTTTGCACAAAAACAACAGGTTAGTACAATGACAAAACAACGTAAGGCAGTAGCACTGGTTTCTGGGGGCTTGGACTCTATGCTGGCTGTTAACTTAATGATTAAACAGGGGATCCACGTCGAGGGGATTAATTTTTTCACTGGCTTTTGCGTTGAAGGCCACACCCATGCTATCCGCAAAAAGGACAAAGCCAAGCCCAAACGCAACAATGCCCTGTGGGTGGCGGAACAACTGGGTATCAAGCTGCATATCATCGATGTGGTGGAAGAATACAAAGATGTGCTCTTGAACCCTAAGTATGGCTATGGCGCCAATATGAACCCTTGCCTTGATTGCAAAGTCTTCATGGTCAAAAAAGCCAAACAATGGCTGGAGGAGAATGATTTTGACTTTATTATCACCGGCGAAGTCATTGGCCAGCGGCCCATGTCCCAGCGCAAGAACACCATGCCGGTGATTGCTAAGCATTCAGGGGCGGATGATTTACTCCTACGCCCTTTATCAGCGAAGAATTTGCCGCCCACATTGCCGGAGCGTGAAGGCTGGGTGGACCGTGAGCAGTTAATGGGTTTATCAGGTCGTGGGCGCAAACCACAGATTGCCATGGCCAAGGACATTGGCTTAGATGATTTTGCCCAACCAGCGGGGGGCTGTTGCTTCCTCACTGACAAACAATATTCGAATAAATTGGGGGATTTGTGGCAACACCGTTGCAGCCGGGATTATACTTTGGACGATATTATGCTGCTCAAAGTGGGGCGGCATCTACGCCCGGCGGAGCATTACAAAATGATCGTGGCCCGGGAAGAAGGGGAAGGTAATTTCCTTGAAGGTTATCGCAAAGAGTTTACTCACATTCGTACGGTCAGTCATCCGGGGCCATTGACCCTATTGGATGGTGAACCTAGCGCGGAAGATCTGCATATGGCAGCGCGCATTGTGGCTCGTTATAGCAGTGGCCGAGATGCCGAGGAAGTCACCCTCGAAATCAATTCCCGGGAAGGCACCCAATGGCAAGTTAAGGTCCCGCCATTAGCCGCCGATGATATTCCGGGAGCGTGGTTCCTATGAACAATCGCGTTCTCGATACCAGCCGGTTGCTCTGCCCCATGCCGGTGATCAAAACCCAACAAATGGTCAACAGTCTTGCGGCAGGGGATACCCTTGAGGTGACCTTCACTGATCCTGGTGCTGCCCATGATATCCCGGCTTGGTGTCGGGTCAATGGCCATAGGGTGTTAGAACTTGAACAACATGATCGCGGCGGGCGTATTTTGTTACAAGTAGGGTGATTTCCTTTTACCATTTGTATACAATTGCGTTTTGTTCTTAAGCTTATTGCAACCCAGGGGGCACCGTGTCAGTCGATAATGTTTTACGCATGATCCAAGAGAGTCAAGCGAAGTTTGTAGATCTACGTTTTACCGATATTGTCGGTAAAGAGCAGCATGTCTCTATTGGTGCCCATACCGTGGATGAAGATTTCTTCACCACCGGTAAGATGTTCGATGGTTCCTCCATCCGCGGCTTTAAGGCCATCAATGAATCCGATATGATTTTGATGCCGGATGCAACGACGGCCATGTTAGATCCTTTTTATAATGATCCCACTGTGATTTTGCGCTGTGATGTTTATGATCCTAACACCATGACCGGCTATGAGCGGGGACCACGGTCTCTCGCTAAGCGAGCAGAAGAATACGTCAAATCTACCGGCATTGCTGATACCTGTTATTTTGGTCCTGAGCCTGAATTTTTTATCTTTGATGATGTGCGGTTCAAGATTGACATCCACGGTGCTGCTTACCAAGTTGATTCTGTGGAGGGGGCTTGGAATACTGAGACCCATTTTGAGGGTGGCAACATTGGTCACCGGCCTATGGTCAAAGGCGGTTACTTCCCCGTTCCACCGGTGGATTCATCTCAGGATATTCGTTCCGCCATGTGTCAAACCATGGAAGAGATGGGTTTAGTGATTGAGGCCCACCACCATGAAGTAGCCACCGGTAACCAAAACGAAATCGCGACGCAGTTTAATACTTTGGTCAGCAAAGCCGATGAAATGCAGATCTTAAAATATGTCGTGCATAATACCGCCCATATTTATGGCAAGACGGCGACTTTTATGCCGAAACCCTTGGTGGGTGATAACGGTAATGGTATGCACGTGCACCAATCCTTGAGCAAAGACGGCGAGAATATTTTTGCCGGCGACAAATACGCAGGGTTGTCTGATACGGCGCTTTACTACATTGGTGGTATCATCAAGCATGCGCGTGCCTTGAATGCCTTTACTAATGGTACAACGAATAGTTACAAGCGCTTAGTGCCCGGCTTCGAAGCGCCAGTATTGCTAGCGTATTCTAGTCGTAACCGTTCAGCATCGATTCGCATTCCGTATGTTGCAAGCCCGAAAGGCCGACGCATTGAAATTCGCTTCCCGGACCCGGCTTGTAATCCGTATCTGGCTTTCACCGCGATGATGATGGCGGGTCTAGATGGTATCCAAAACAAAATTCATCCCGGCGATCCGATGGAGAAAGATCTCTATGATTTGCCACCGGAAGAATTACAAGATGTACCAACGGTATGTGCGAGTCTCGAGGATGCCTTGAAAGCTCTGGATGAAGATCGTGAATTTCTATTAAAAGGCGATGTCTTCAGTAATGATTTGATTGATGCTTATATCAAGCTTAAACAAGACGATGTTGGGCGGGTGAATATGACCACCCACCCATTGGAATTTGAATTGTATTACAGTCTGTAAGTGCTTAGGGCGACGCCCTGATACAAGGAGGAATAGGATGAATATTTTTCGTATTATTGCAGCTATCTTGGGATGTATTTTAGCTGTAGGTGTGGTTGCGCAAACCGTCTATGAAACCCGCGATGCTGAAGGGGTGCCGGTGTTTTCTGATACACCGTCAGAGGGCGCCACCAAGGTACAGTTAAAACCACTACAAACCTTCACTGCGCCTGAGACGACAGCACCTGCAACTTCTGCACAAAAGAAAGAACTCGATGAGCCGGAGATACAGCAGCAGACCTATACGTCATTAAAAATAACGGAACCGACGCCAAAAGGCACGGTCTGGAGTAGTCCTGGAGTAGTACGAGTGAATTTTAGTCTGGCACCGCCTTTGCAAGCGAATAATAAACTCAATATCCGCGTTGATGGTGCTATTAAGGCAACGATTTTTAATGCCACTACTACCAGTTATGATCTTAAAGGCATCGATAAAGGCGAACATACCTTGCTTGCTGAAGTGGTGAATGAACAAGACGAAGTGCTTATTAGTAGTGAACCGGTAGAGTTTTTCTTGCAACGGGTAACACGCAACAGTCCAACCCGTGCAGCGAATCCAGTCCCAGTTGTAAATTAATTCATTATAAGGAAGGCAATGCCACTGCCCAAAAACAATGGTATCGTTCTGCCTGCAGCTATCGTAACAGGTCTAGTGATAGGCGCTGTGATAAGTAATGACCCTGATATCCCGCTGCCCTATGTTGCGTTCATGATGGCGACAATTGCTTGTAGTGTGGGAGAGCTTAGCCAAGTATGCCATGCTATAACTCCGACAGGACCGCGCCGATAACTCAATCGCTAGACAATTACGCTAATAAATACCACCAAAATTGCCACTGGCGAGATATAGCGTACGACAAAACGCCAAGTACTGAAGAGTTTGCCATCGGGGAGTTGTAATTCACGACGAGCAACGTCACGGTTTAAGAACCACACGGCGAAGATAGCAATGAAGAAGCCACCCAATGGCAGCATGATATTCGCGGTCAAGAAGTCTAATACTTCAAACATCGTCAATTTAAAGAGTTTAATATTGGCCGCCCAATTGAAAGATACAACGGTCACCAAACCCACAAACCAAATACCAAAACTACTGATAATAGCGGCTTTGCGGCGGGGGATCTTAAAGGTCTCAATCAGCCAAGCGACAGAGGGTTCAAGCAACGAGATAGCTGAGGTAAATGCAGCGAACACTAACATCACAAAGAATAATGTCGCGAACACATTACCAAAAGGCATATGTCCGAATGCAATCGGCAATGTTTCAAAAATCAAACCTGGCCCCGATGAGGGTTCCAGCCCATTAGCGAAGACGACAGGAAAGATAGCCAGCCCTGCCAACAAGGCAACAAACGTATCTGACAGTGCAATAACCACAGCGGCTTTGGTGACCGATGCGCTGCGAGGCAGATAAGCGCCGTACATCATGATGGAGCCAGTCGCCAGACTCAATGAAAAAAATGCTTGCCCCATTGCCGCAACAATGCCATGGGTTTTAAGTTTGCTAAAATCAGGATGGAATAAGTAGCTTACCGACTGGGCAAAATGCCCACTCTCCATGGCATAGACAACAAGAACCCCCAATAAAGTCAACATAGCAGGGAACATGACATAGACGGTTTTTTCGATGCCTTTTTCGACGCCTTTGGCAATGATCACAGCCGTCGCAATAATCATCACACTGTGCCAAAACAATAACTTCCAGGGATTAGCAACAAAATTATCAAAGCTGGCATCAATGGCTTGGGGGCTACGCTCAATGAAAGAAGGCACAGCGACCTTAAAGACATAGGCCAATGACCAGCCAGCAATCACACTATAATAAGACAGGATCAAAAAGCTCGCGAGGATACCAAGGGCCCCAACCCAGCGCCAATGGGAGCTACGGCCATTCTCCACAGCGACAGATTTCATAGAGTCTAGGGGGTTTTGCCGGCCAGAGCGACCGATCATAATCTCTGCCATCATCACTGGAATGCCGATGATGAAAATACAAACAAGGTAAATCAGGACAAAAGCACCGCCGCCATGTTGGCCGGTGATATAGGGGAATTTCCAGATATTGCCGAGACCCACTGCTGCCCCGGTGGCAGCCATGATGAAGGCCCAGCGGGAAGACCATTGTCCGTGTTGCGATTGGCGTTGTTCAATTCCGTGATTCATGAAAGCTATCTTACTGAATATTCGAGAGAATTTATAGTGTTGGTCGCGATCCAGTCTTGTTCAATATTTGTCACTTCATATTTATATGACTCATATTTTTATGAAGCATTTGACTCATGTTTATATGAAATATATACTTCATATAAATATGAGTCATAATCTTATGAAATACAGGAGAAATTATGCCTAATAAGCAATTTCCAACAGGTTTAGCGGAAGAACATGCCTTTTTGAATCGCGTCAAAGAGGTGGCACGCCTAAAAGATAACATTGCGAATATTGACCACACGGTCTTAGTTGCCCCTAGACGTTACGGCAAAACAAGCCTGATGAACAAAGTTGCCAAAGAATTAGGCCAGCACTATGGCTGGATAGAGTTGCTATCCTCTACCTCATTTACTGACGTGCAAGACAAGGTTATTCGTGCGGTAAGCTCGGTGATGATGGATTTATACCCTGAGGTGAAGAAACTACAAACTATTCTTACAAAATTCTTTCATGCCATGAAGCCAGATATTGTATTAGGTGCCTTCGGGCAAAAGATTACTTTGCATCCCACAGAATCACCAGAACAATCCATTACTGATATTCTCATGAAATTAGATGAGGTTGCCCAACAAGCACAAGAGACAGTGATTTTGGTATTTGATGAATTTCAGCAATTGGCAGAGATTACTAATGGGCAAGCGCTAGAAGCCAGTATTCGCCATGCCGTTGAGCGCAGCAAGAACGTGGTTTATTTATTTTCTGGCAGTAACCGTCATATGCTTAATGAAATGTTTGGCAGTAGCTCGCGGCCCCTATATCGACTGTGTGAATTACTGATTGTTGAGCGTATGCATGTGGATGCTTATGAGCCTTTTTTAATAAAACAAGCGAAGGAGCAATGGCAAAATACCATTAGTGATGAAGCGATTTCTGCAATTATGGAACTCACTGAGCGCCACCCTTACTATGTCAATGCGCTTTGCGGCACGCTTTGGCGCGGTGAAGATACACCGCCGACAGCAGAAAGGGTGCATGAAGTTTGGGGGCATTATGTGTTTGGTCACAAGAGTATTTTGTTGGGTGACTATAGTGGCTTGAGCTTGAATCAAAAGAAGCTCTTAACTGCACTGGCAAGGCAACCCACAAAAGAACCTTATGGTAAGGATTATCTAGCGTTTTGTGAGTTATCAACATCAAGTGTTAGTCAAGTTATCGCAACACTCCTCAAAAAAGACTTAATTCTGCAAGATGATGATGGCGTTTATCGCGTGTTAGATCCAGGAATTAGTTATTACTTGAGAATGTTTTAATTCCATAATTCTTATGCTAACGTTGCAATCCACTCACCAGCATAAGAGTCAACCATGAAAATCGCTACCTGGAATGTGAATTCCCTCAAAGTCCGTTTACCCCATGTGCTCGAATGGGCACAGATGGCAACACCCGATGTTATTGCGCTGCAGGAAACGAAACTTACCGATGAAAATTTTCCCGAAACAGATATTACGGATGCGGGTTTTCATGTGGTCTACGCGGGACAAAAGACCTATAACGGCGTCGCGATATTGAGCCGTTATGAATTAACTGATGTGGTAACAGACATTCCTGACTTGGCTGATCCCCAGCGACGTATTCTCGCAGCCACCACTAACGGGGTGCGCATTATCGATTTGTATGTGCCCAATGGTGCGAGCCTGGATTCGGATAAATATCCCTACAAATTAAACTGGCTGGCAAAAGTCACAGCCTTTATTCAACAGCAACTGCAGGAATACCCAGAGCTGGTAGTGTTAGGGGACTTTAATATTGCGCCGGCGGATGATGATGTCCATGACCCAACAGAGTGGGAAGGCCATGTACTAGTGAGTCCACCTGAGCGCGAGGCGCTACAAGGCATTATGGACTTGGGCTTAAGTGACAGTTTTCGTTTGTTTGAGCAACCCGAGAAGAGCTTCTCCTGGTGGGATTACCGGGCTGCAGGGTTCCGCCGCAATCGAGGCTTACGCATCGACCATATCTTGGTGTCTGAAGCCCTCAAAGCCCGCTGTAAAGCCTGTATTATCGACAAAGAGCCCCGCAAATGGGAGCGTCCTTCGGACCATGCGCCGGTACTGGCGGATTTTGCTAGCAAAACTTGATTTTGGCCCTCTTATTGGGTAGTATGCCGCCACAATCAATGGCCGTGCCTGATGGGTTCAGGTGGCGGCAAGTAAGAGGAAAAAACAATGCGTGCGGAAATTCATCCTAATTATCAAGAGATTAAGGTCACTTGTAGCTGTGGCCACAGCTTCGATACTCGTTCTACGCTAAAGGGCGATTTACACATTGAAGTATGTTCTGAATGTCACCCATTCTATACCGGCCAACAAAAAATTGTTGATACCGCTGGTCGCGTTCAGAAGTTCAAAGATCGCTTCCGTCGTGGCAAAAAAGCCGCTGACTCAGCGACACAAGAGAAAAAAGACTAAGAATTAGTTCTAATTTTGCACAAAGGCGCTCAAAACAGCGCCTTTGTCGTTTTCAACAACGTGGTTTTTTCTAACACGTTGTTTTAACTGAAAAAAACCAACACAAGATTGGTTTTAATATGGGCAGGACAACCGTTACCCAGGTTGTAAGGCGCGAAAAATTTTGTTTAACTGGCCCATCGGCCGCATGCGGAAAGGGAATTGTTTGTGTTGCAGGGGCATATTTCGCAAGAATAAGCAGATATGCTAGACGATTAATGCATTTATCTATAAGATAAATATTCTCTGGAAGGTATATGAGTAATTCAATGTCAACAACAGAAAAGCTCAACAACAGCCGCAAAAAAATGGCAATTTTCCCCTGGATCGTTTGTGGTCTAGGTGCACTGTTCTATACCTATGAATACATCCTCCGGATTTCTCCCAGCGTCATGAGCACTGAGCTTATGCAAGCTTATGGCATCAGTGCTGGGGCTTTCGGTAATTTGATTGCCTTCTACTATTACGCCTATTCCCCTATGCAGTTGCCCGTGGGACTACTAGTAGACCGTTATGGTCCTCGCCGGTTATTAACCCTGGCTTGTATCGTCTGTGCTATTGGTTCTTATTTATTTGCAAGCTCCGGTCATATTGGGGTAGCTGGTTTTGGGCGCTTTTTGGTGGGATTTGGTTCTGCCTTCGCCTTTGTGGGCGTGCTGAAGCTCGCAACAATTTGGTTGCCGCCTGAACGATTTGCCATGGTAGCAGGTCTCACGGGTGCACTGGGTTCAATCGGTGCATTGGTGGGTGATAATGTTTTATCCGGTGTTGTTGCCCAAATGGGCTGGCGCTCTACGGTTATGATTACCGCGGTGCTGGGGATTGTGATTGCGGTTGTTATTTTGTTGGTGGTGCGTGATAGCCGAAGTTCCAAAGCAAAAGCCCTCGATAGACGCACAAGCAAAGTCGATATGGCTGAGGTGCTACGAGGTATGTTCGTGGTGCTGAAGAATCCCTATATTTGGATCAACGGTATGATTGGTTGTTTGCTTTATTTGCCTGCAACAGCATTTGCCGAGGCTTGGGGTATTCCTTATTTTCGTGCGGCGCAGCATTTTTCGACCCATGAGGCCAACTATGCGGTTTCGGCAGTATTTTTAGGCTTTACCATCGGTGGACCCTTGATGGGTTGGTTCTCGGACAAACTGCATAATCGACGTGTTCCGATGTTGATCGGTGGTGTTATTGCCGCGGCCTGTATGTTTATTATTCTGTATGTACCAGCCTTACCTGTAGCTGCGGTTTATGGGTTGATGTTACTGTTGGGCTTAGCATTTGGCTCGCAGGTTATTGTATTTGCTGTAGCGCGTGATATTTCGACCAAAGAATCTGCCGGGACGTCGCTCGCGGTTACCAATATGTTAATTATGCTTGGTGGTGTTGTATTCCAACCCATGATTGGTATGCTGCTGGATATGGGTTGGACCGGTGAAATCATCAATAATATTCACATCTATACTCCCGAGAATTACCGCCTCGCCATCACTTCAATTCCCATTTGTATTTTGTTGGGCACGGGTTTAATCCTGATCCTCAAAGAGACCTACCACAACGATCACGAAGAATATAATCCATCATGACAGTTTTCATTAATGGTCGAAGTGCCGTACACGCTGCTAGTGGCGGAGTACTGACGACCACCTCGATAAATTATACGGGGGCAAAGCGCAAACCAGTGACATATCGTAATATTGCGCAGGTCGCTGATCTTGCGAATACGGCGGCTTCGGTTTTTATCAATGGTAACCCCGTTGCCCATGGGCAATCGATAGTTAGCCGAAGTTCTGGCGATGAGGCAGGCGATAAAGGCGGAATTTATTCCGGCACCGTCAATGGCCGAGCGGAGTTTTTGACGGCATCACCCAACGTCATGATTGAGGGGCAGGGCGCAGCACGTCAACATGACTTGATGGTGTCTAATCATGGCAATACCGAGCCCGCACCCTTACAGCAAGCGGGGCTTACTAACACGACAACGGTTATCGAAAGTGATGTGGATGTAAGTACAAACGAAGATACGAATTATTGTATTCACTGGGATATTTTTGGGCCTAATGATGGAGATTTAGTGGGCGAATTGGTAGCGCAATGCAAACAGTAAAACAACTCGACAAACTCGAAGAAAAACTCCGTCACTATACCGGCAAAGCCATTGCCGACTACAATATGATCCAACACGGCGACAAAGTCTTAGTCTGTCTATCCGGCGGTAAAGATTCATTTACGATGCTGACAATGTTGGAGACGTTACGTAAGCGGGCTAAAGTGCGCTTTGAGATAGAGGCATTTACCTTAGATCAACGCCAACCAGGTTGGGATGATACTAAGCTTAAGGCATGGCTTGAACAGCGGGCCATTCCTTACAAAATATTATCAGAAGATACCTACAGTATTGTCAAACAAAAAATTCCCGCCGGCAAAACCTATTGTTCACTGTGCTCGCGGCTGCGTCGCGGGATTATTTACCGTTATGCCGAACAACATGGCTTCACCAAGATCGCCTTAGGTCACCACCGCGATGATTTGGTGAGAACCTTATTAATGTCTATCTTATACAATGGCGAAGTTCGCTCGATGCCGCCAAAGTTATTAACGGACAGCAAAAAACACATCGTCATTCGCCCATTAGCTTATTGCCAAGAAGCGGATATTATCGAATTTGCTAAACTGATGGCATATCCGATTATTCCTTGCAATTTATGCGGCTCACAAGAAAATTTAATCCGCAAAAAAGTCACGCGCCTTGTTGATGAACTTGCCCAGGAGAACCCTAAAATCCCAAGTAATATCTTACATGCAATTTCTGCCATTAAGCCGAGTCAGATGATGGATGATAAGTTATGGGATTTCAAAAACCTTGAACAGCAACGTGAGACAGAGAGTGACATTATCGATGATGCAGTTTTGTTCTGAATATTACGCTGCGCGCGAAGTAAATTCGCCCTTGCGCTTAAGGGGGAGAATCGCGATTCTCCCCCTTAAGGATCCCCCATCGCGGGATGTTCCATTAAGAATCATGGTTGATCTCTTGCAATAGCTCCTTGCCCGGTATATAGGGTATCTTTGTCCACCCCAAACCAACATGAATAGTGCTGGGGTTGTGTCCTAGGGGGGCAAAGTCTTTCGCGTCAAACACCTGATGGCAACTGTCATGGATGAGAACATTATCTTTGATCAAAGGCCAAATATTATAGCGTAAGAACTGCTGATCTATGGTACGTTCAGGCATATGTGTTTGATAAAACTTACGGATATAGGGGGTTAAATCCGGGAAGCAATTTCCCACGCCACCCCAGAGCCCCGCCAAAATTAAATCCGTATGGGTATAAAAGTCACGTATGATGTGGAAGGCTTTATCTGAACGTAACCACTCATCGACCGCTAAACGTTCTTGGCAGGTAACAACAGAATCCGTATCGCGGATCAGGAAGCGGTCGACATCTTTGTCATGAGCAACGTGAAAACGCCAAAATAAAGCCTGATAAGCGCCTTCATGTTTACCCATTTTTATCATTTGTGCACCGCTTTTGGCTAAGCTCGTAATGGTTTTTTGCGGGACATCATCCGCATAATAAAATCGAGCCGTCCAACCAGGATAGAGGTGACGAATATACAATGCATTCAATAATGCGCCTTGTATATAGTAATAATGATTGCCCCATAGACTAAAAGCAATCACGTTGCGTTGTGGGTTAGCATAACAAAAAGGCTTTGCTGCTGGAGCATTTCTATCATAAGCGTGTTTTAACTCGGCAATTGCTTTGAGATTATCGGGTTGGTGTACCAATTCGTCTTTAAGGGTTAACGATTTTTCGCCATGAAATTTCGCTTCATCAAGATTACCCAGTAAACCATTGGTTGCTGACAGCATATCATTAACATTAATGTTATCGGGTTTTTGCTGGTAAAGTGAGATAAGTAAGTCATGGGACTCTTGGTACTTTTGTTGTTTGAAATACATTATGCTGAGATTTTCTTGAATGACAGGATGATTGGGCGCGATGGTTAGTGCTTTTTGATAAAATTCAGCAGCGTGAGTGAAATCTTTTACGGCATAATAGTAACTGGCTAAACGATTATATTCATCAGCATCAATGTTCTTGGTTTTCTCGGCGTTGGCAACTGCCTTATGTTGCTCAGCAATAGCCTCAACAAATTTGCCATGGCGGTACAAATCCATAGCAAATTCCCGGTGAGCTTGTACCGGATCAGGGTATTTTTTAGCGAATTTGTCAAATGTTGTCATAGAAGCAAGTATAGCGCTTCAAAGACATGTTCCTAAGCCATTTTTCTAATAATACTATACTCGTCAGGCCCGATGGCCACGTGCTAAAGCGGCTGTAACCGCTAACCTTTTGATTATTAACGAGAAAATATATTTTTTGCAGAGCGATGTGGGTGGTCGTTTATTGACTATGCGATAGTATCGTATAGTATTCATTGTTTCTATATGATGCCATCGTATAGTGCACACCAAACTAACTAATATGACACAACTGGTTATCCGTCATTAACGATTTGAAATTACTAACTGAGTAAACTGAGAAGAGCTATGGCAGGCCATGGAGCCTGCCATATCGTCAGTGATTAACCGACAGAGTAAGTTACACTTTTGTGGCCAGCAGAAGCAACCGGTGAACATTTATAATTGTTCTGTGAACTACTGGTAAAGGTGCCAGTTGGGCCATAACCACTGGCTTCAAAACGGCATGTATAGAGGGTGTCAGCAGGGCATTCATAACCACCACGGGCTTTTTTCAAAGCACCTTCTTCACAAGCACGGAATACCAAGTCAAAGTGAGTTGTAGAGTTTTTGATAGTTGCATCTACTTGTGCAGGGAAACTCACAGCTTGACCGACAGCGATCCCAGATAAAGACTCAACGCCTTTTTCTTCAGCTAATAACAGCTTCATGGGGCTGGGGGTATTGTTCTCGAAACTCAAGTGATAAGTAAGATTCATGCTCTTAGCATCAGACGTTGTAGCATTGGCAGCAACTGCAAATAAAGCCCCAAAGCTAACAACCGTTAGAATTAATTTTTTCATAATATGCTCCTATAGCGTTGGAAAAGCTACTATAAATCAGAGAGGTTGTGAAATCAATAATAACGACTATAATACGCGTTATGAGTGACCTGCTCATAACTATAACAGTTTATAGTCCTGTAGAAGATCGATAGTACCGTTAAGTCGAGGCAATGAGGGGCGCTTTTATTCATTATTATGATAGAGGTATATCATGAAAAAAATATTATTAACTATGTCAGTTTTGGTCGGTGTCAGTCTATCTAGTGTAGCCCAAGCGTACATTGGGCTTGCTAATTACATTGGCACGGGCAAGGGTACTACAGAAGATCCATACTTTATTATGAAATTGGTGAAGAGCGAAGAAGGCAATAAAATTGGCACAAAGGTTGGTTATGGCTACAATTTCGTTTTCGAAAATCCCAGTTGGAGTGTTTGGAATATCTATGATGGTAATGATAACTACTATGGTACACTGTCAGTGAATGGTGGCGGCGAGAAGGATAAAGCATGGCTAGGTTTTAAATCTTATGAAGGCGGCGATGGCTATTATCTACAAGGGCTACAAGTTCAATATGGCTGGACAGATGCTAGCGATAAGATAAAATATTTTAAAGTTACCGCGAGCGGCGTGTGTAATCCTGATCTTGAATGTGGTACGAAGTAATTTTAGCTTAGGGTGCTGTGCAGACTAAGTACCTAAGTGAACAAATTTTTGAAAGCATCGTCTAACGGTGCTTTTTTTATGAAAATATAATTATTGAGGAAATGACCATAATGCCAATGACTTATCTTGACCGTTACCAGCAACACTTTCAGTTGGTGCGTTTTAACAAATTACCCGAACACATGATGTATTTTGTTCATTCCGGTCATGCCCAGAGTACAGATATCGATGACACAAAATACCACAAGACTCTGTCAGAGCCGTTCTTATTTAATAAGCCGATACAGTTGCGCAACCTCAGTTATATTGAACTCCAGCAAACTATTGACCAATTGCATTATGCCGTTTATTGTCGAAAATGATGATGAATATATGGGATTGATTCAACGCAAAGGGTTGACTGTTGATGACTTTACTGACTACATCCTTGGTTTAAGTGTTGGGATGGCGAATAAATATTTTAATAACTTGCGGCAGTATCTTTGGGAATTTCCACCCCAAGATAAAAACACTACGGATCTATGGGCCCTGATGGGCATGCTTGGTCAAATGGGACTAGGGGGAAATCCGTGCACTGAGCGTAGGGACAGAGATATGCGGGATCTGATGCGAACACAGCCCCCACAAGTGCCTAATCTAAGGCAAATGTATCAGTGCGCAAAGCGTTTTACACAGAGTGGACTCACGTATAGTCATGAAGGAAAATATCGGGCGGCTCATCAGTCATACAAAGAGGCGTTAGCGCAGTGTTTATTAATACCCGCTTGTAATGCGAATGTATTAGCGAAATGCTATTTTAACCTTGCTTTTAGCGCAGAAAAATGTGGTGATACAGCTCAGGCTCAAGAATACGGAAGACTTGTCGCGGAGCTGGCTATCAATAACCGGACTTTTTCGGCTGAGTTCATGGCTAATTGTATAGTTATCCAAGAGCATGAGGCTTTCGAAGCACGAACTGAGGTTGATAAGGTGATTCCTGGCAATAATACGTTAGAATGCTAGACAATACAATTGGGATGAGCCGCTGTGTTAGTTCAGCGGCCTCTTAAAAATAGACAGTGAATCCATAAAATTACGAATATGATGCGCTAGCTATATGCTTGGCAGGGGCTTCCTCTCTCTCAACATCCCCAGGTTCTTCACTCGCTGTTGATGGTGTTGCGTAAGCGGGAGCGGGTAATGCTGCTAAACTGACAGTGAGCTCATTGTGATAGAGTCCGTCTTTTTTGACGAGAACATTTCCGCTGCGGTCTATCATGACGAAGCCGTAACATTTTAGGCGTTGGATTGATTCACCCTTGGCTTCACACACAGCATTGATTTGTTGAGTATGGGTGATATCAATAATCACCGTATTAGTGCTAATCGATGAATCATCCAAAACAGGTATGCGCGCTTCCATATCGTCTTTGATTCTCTTATATTGCCCCTCACCACAAACAGCATCGACAGCCTCTTGCGTCCATGGCAGTGCACCGTCATTCAGCACAGCTTCTTGCTCGGACGTCAATTTATTTGGATAATTAATACAGGTTAGTTCTCGAGAGTCACACAAAGCACAGCCAAGTACGTTTGATATTGCCTGTGCAGGTTGTAAAGCACGTTGGTTATTTGATGTGTGAATAATGAAAGTCGTGCCGAATTTTTCTTTTAAATATTTAAATAGAACTAATTGTGGTATGAGTTCAATTGCGGAACGTGCAGTGATTGGGTCGTGAAAATTATTATCAATTTGCATTTGGGCAATTTTCTTTTTTGCACCCTTCAAAGCAGAGATTTTTTCATTGGAATCTTGTTCCCCATGACGCATAAACAAATGACAACCTGCACTTGCAAGTTCTTTCATCGTGGCGAATGCGGTTGGATCCAAAGGCCGAATACCATTGAGGCGAGGATCTTCAGATGTGATACCCAAATCATCGAGAATTCTCGTTCGAATCTCACTTGTCTTTGCCGGAAGCTCACCAGGCTCGATTAGCGTTAATCCATCAGCATGAGCATTAATAATCTCGACTGCTTTATCAAGAATGATTTGGCTCTTGGACATTGTAAACCGCCTTATAGTCATAATTGTTAACTTATGCGCAATTCTATCACAGTTCCGATTTCAGTCAATTACTCATAGTCATTTGATTTTTCGGTATAATTCTCCCAAAATGCCGGGGGATCAAGTCACACTGTGAATAGATACTCGCATTTGTTGTTATATTGATGTGCCGCAGTTTAACACCATGTTGATGTGCGTTCAATAAGTGGACACGACATGTTTGGAATATATGCTGCTGGACGAGCAAAGCATTAGTTTTCTTCGATAAATCAATGCACGTGGTGTACAAAACCGATAGCTTCGCAACTATGGGTAAATACCGTGCCAGGTATTTTACAACAAACCGGCAAAGGCTCAGCGACGCGGTATTGTAAGGGTTAGTGTGTATCTTTAGATCCCTAACCCTAAACCCCCTCTTTAAACTGTTTAATTATTAACCGGTTCAAGCAAAAAATAGCAAAATTTGCTGTTTTTTCTACCGCAACAAGCGTATGATGCGCAAATATTAACACTGAACAGGATAGCTACAATGCCTCATTTACTCGAAACAGGCTATAAAGCCACTGAAGCCCAAGACAAAATCACACTCGCTGGCGTCATCGGCACTATCGATGGTGTAACGATTGATAACAATCGGCTCGCTGAGCTGGGTGCTAATATCCTACAAGCATTGACGACCTATTATGAGTCTAACGAAAACAAAGCCCACGGCTGTCTTAGCCCAGCATGTGTCTCGATTGATCCTGCCAATCTTAAGGTAACAATTAATGCCTCTGAAGATGCACTACCCGATGAGTATTACACGCCATATCAGTCAAACCAGGATGGCGAGCCCACACCATCAAAAGTGGCCGACTTGCATGCTATCGGTGTGATGTTATTTCAGTGCTATAGCGGTGGCAGTTATCCTCAAGTTGCAAATCAAGTCGTTGAAAATATTTGGTCTCGTAGAAGCGGTGAGCGGCAGAAATTACCTACGCTTGAAATACTGGATAATGATTCTGAATGGGAAGCCTTTTTTGGCGTCGTTTTGCTAAATGTTGGTGAGACCCCTTGTACCTTAGCAGCGGATAATCTTATTGAGACAGCAAGTAAGATGCTTACAAAAATAGCGACGCCTGAGATAACTCATAGAGAAGATTCGGGCACTGAAGCTGGTGATGTGGATCATGGATGGCGGACAGAGCCGCCGTTGAAAGAGCTTGATACCTCTAGTGCAGTGCCTAAGATGAAGCCACAGTCAGGAAAAAAACTGCCAAAAAACCTCGGCGAGATCATTGATCAAATCACCGATAACGATAACGAAAGAATACCATTAACACTGGAACAAGTGGCAGCGCTTGGCTTGCAACTCGCAGAAATACTTGAGCCAGCAGACGAATCGGGAGAAGAGAATAACGTATACGGCGACATCGTTCCTGAATATATTACTATTGAGATGCTGAGTGAGCTAGATAGCGATAGCTTGGATTTCAAGGTTACAGAGATAGTAGATAAAAATTCTTCTCGACCATCTGTAAACTATGATACAGCTTGCTACCGCCATCGCAAGCAACGAGAAGATGATGATATTTCTTCTACCATAGAGCATGATCATTTTGCGATTGCGGTGATCTTAACGCAATTACTGACGGGGAAATTGCCTAAGACTGCGAAGCCCACGGCGACTGAACCATGTGTAGATGAAGAGACTGATAATGATACGGTAGATTTAGTTAACTATGAGGCACATGGCACGAGTGCTAGATACCAGGCTGAATACCAATTTATCCAAACTCTGCGCGGTATGTTAGGGACTATGCACGAAAAATGGAATACAAAAGAGTCTCTATCGGCAAAGTTTGAAGAGCATATTCAGGATTTAAAAGGGCTGACAGAAATACAATCTTCACGACGCGCTACAGCTCCTAATCAAAAGCCATCTTCTTCCAGTAGTCAAGTCCTCCAACCATCCGCCAGCGCATTTGGTTTTTTTGCTCGACATAAATGGAAAGCAACGGTAGCTACCGGTGGTGGCTTAGGGCTTGCTGCCGGCGGTGGCATAAAAGGAGCGCTAGTAATGGGATGGCTGACCTTTGCAGGCTTTGGTTTGATCGCAAACCCAATCGCAGCAACGGCTGTCTTTTTGGCGATTACCATAGCAATTGGTGTTGTCGCTGCAGTCGCAGGCGTGGCTGCTATCAGCTATGTCCACAACAAAATATCAAACTGTTATGCCGCTAGTGCAGCATAAGACCACGACACAGGCTGAAGTCTGTGTTATAGCGCCGGTTATAAGTAGTCTATCGCCGGCGCTATAACACAAAAGACTAGCAAACTTGCCTTGTGCTATAGCGCCGACTATAGTAAGTTTATATCCGGCGCTATAACACAAATCTAGGCTAAACTATGAACATAATCGGGCGTAAAAAGGAAGTCGAGCAGCTGCAACAACTGTATGAGTCAGATTCTGCAGAATTTTTGGCACTCTATGGTCGACGACGCGTGGGCAAAACCTACCTAATTTGGCAGTACTTTCAGAATAAAAAGGGCTGTCTATTCTTTGATGTCACAGGTCTAAAAGACGGAAATATGGCCACTCAAATTGCCAATGTTATGGATCGCATTGGCAAGATTTTTTATAACGGATTAAAGCTGCAACACGAAAAAAACTGGCGTGATGTATTTGAGCGGATTAATGATGCGATAGAAAACCAAACCAGCGTGGAGAGGATAGTGATGTTTTTCGATGAGTTGCCTTGGATGGCAACTCCTCGCTCAAAATTACTCGAAACCCTGGATTACTATTGGAATCAATACTGGTCGCGAAACCCTAAAATCAAATTAATTATTTGTGGCTCTTCAGCCTCCTGGATAATCAATAAAATCATTAATAGTAAAGGCGGTCTACATAATCGCGTCACCGAACAAATGTTATTAAAACCATATGATTTGTCAAACACTAAAAAGTTCTTACAAGCGCGTGATCTTAATCTCAGCGATAAACAGATTCTTTTGCTTTATATGGTTACAGGAGGGATCCCATTTTATTTGGCTAAAATAAAATGGAAAACATCAGCGATGCAAATCATCCAAAAACTCTGCTTCAGTGAGGATGCGTTTTTTCTGGGCGAATTTGATAACTTATTTTCGTCCCTCTTTAAAGATCATGGTGACCATATAAAAATAGTCAAAATACTCGCCCAAAATCGCTACGGTATCATGAAGAATAAACTGCTTAAACAGATTGGCGCGACTGGCGGCAATAGCGCAAAACGATTAAATGAGTTAGAAGATGCGGGCTTCATCATGAGCTTTAAGCCACTCTATCATCGTCGACGCGGTATTTATTATCGTTTAGTTGATGAGTATACCTACTTTTATCTAAGGTGGATTGAGCCTATCAAATCAAAGTTACAAGCTGGCGCGTTTGACAAAAATGACTGGCAGGCAGTGCAATTGACGCCTGAATGGCATAGTTGGTTAGGCTATGCTTTTGAGTCGGTATGTTATAAACATATTGCTCAAATTAAACAAAAACTTGATTTACCACCCATGAGTTTAGCCAGTACGTGGAACTATTCCCCTCAACAATCAAGTAATACCCAGGGAGCACAAATAGATTTGCTCTTCGATAGACGCGATGATGCCATCACCGTTTGTGAGATCAAATATAGCGATAAACCATATACCATAACAAAGAGCTATGCTGACGTATTAAATCAAAAGCTAACTGTCTTCAAAGAACAAACACGCTCTAAGAAACAGCTACTAATTGCATTTATTGCGGCAGAGGGATTAACGAATAATCAGTATAAGCAAACCCTAGTTAGTAGCATCGTTACCCTTGAAGATCTATTTGAATAAGGTTACAGAAAGTTAGCCTCGTAACAGGTACATTTCTGACCTTGTGTTATAGCGCCGGTTATAAGTAGTCTATCGCCGGCGCTATAACACAAAAGCAAAAATAAAGGTATTTAACCGCCGATTATTGGGGGCGGGTGATGCTGCACTAACTCATCATCACTGATTTACTCATGCATTGATTAGATTTAGCTAATTCAGCAAAAACAATCTCAGTGGTTTGGGCAATAATATCATCGCGATTCTTAGCATCACTGTCAGTTTGATTCGTATAAATGGAAATTACAATAGGCTTACAGAATGGCGACCAAGCGAGTGCAATATCGTTAGCAACACCGTAATCACCTGAACCAGTTTTGTCAGCAACAGTCCAGCCGATAGGCACACCCGCACGTATGCGTTGATTACCGGTGGTATTGTTGGTTAACCAGGTCGTTAGCTTTTGTTTATTTTCAGGGGACAAGACATCGTCTAAAGTTAATTTCTGTAAACTTATCGCCATGTCCTTTGGTGTTGACGTGTCACTGGTATCATAAGGATTAGAATTAAGATTCACTTCGTAATTTGTCACGTTAAAGGATGCATTACCGATAGCGTTAGCAAAACGCGTAATAGCTTCGGGGCCGCCTAAATTTTCCATAATGAGATTAACCGCACCATTATCGCTATAACTGACAGCAGCCTCGGCGAGTTCTTCCAGCGTCATGCCGTCTTTGACATGCTGCTTGGTAATAGGTGTCCAGCCAACTAAGTCTTTTTGTGAATAAGTAATGCGTTCATTCAGTAAGTCATCATCGGTCTTGGCTTGGTACAAGAGCGCACCGGCAGCGATGGTTTTAAAGGTGCTCTGGAATGGAAAGCGCTCATCCGCACGGTGCGCAATGATATTGCCATTATTGGTATCAATAGCATAAACGCCAATTTTGCCATTAAAACTGTGCTCAAGCCCAGCTAACTTTTCATCTGCTGCAGTGGGTGATGGTTTAGCGACGGCAATGGTTGCAATGCTGAGAAGTGATGTCATTAAGAAGATAGGAAAACATTTAAAAAACATAAGCTGGTCTCGCGGTAGAATTCCAGAGGAAGTATACATGATCGATGCTAACGCGCAATACGTCAATGTGTATGATAGTCAGTGCTGATGATGAATTGTTTATGGCTTAGTTAATTGTATCTGTCACATTAGTCAGATAGCCTTCCTGGATAGCTTTGCTGACTAGTGCTGCTTTATTTCCAACATTGAACTTAAGCTTTAAACTCGCAAGGTATTTTTCCGTGGTGCGATGTGACAAACAAAGAACATCGCCAATTTCGCGGCAAGTTTTTCCTTGCAAAAACAGCTGCAAACATTGCTGTTCGCGCTGGCTTAATTGTCGTTGTTTGAGCGTTGGAAATGTGACTTCTTCTAGTGGTGTGGCTTGAGCAAAAATGCCTTGATGAACACCACTCCCATCACTAAAGCGATGCTTGCTCACTAAGAACGGAATCATTTCTGATTGATGAGAGAAGCGCGCATATTCAATGCCTTGGAATCCACCTTGGTGAAGCGCTATTTGGTCATCATGAACTGCTTGCTCCGCAAACTCAGCCCAGGCCAGACTCTCGTCCCGTGCACCAATAATTTGCTTAGAAGTTTGATACCCCAAAAGTCGGGCAAACTGGGGGCTGATACCTAGATATTCTGAATCAGTGTCTTTCCACAGATAGAAGCCATCCAGAGATTGTAGTGAATTTTCAATGAGTTGTAGTGTTAACATAGCCATTCCTCAAGGCAACGAAAGGCAGATTGTACCAAAAGTGAACAGACAGATCAAATCGTTTAAGTTAACCAGAAAGGCCGGATTTCGGATGGTTTTATAGTTACACTCATTTTAGCTGGGTAAAATAATTGAAAGTGTAACATTAATATATTCAAGGGGTTATCTTTTCTTTAAAATTAGCTCTTGACACATTGTCGCTTATAGGCGACAGTTAACTATGAAAACAAAAAATATTCGTTACTACAGGACCCTATGTGGGAAGGAACCATTCTCAGACTGGTTAAGAGGGCTAAGAGATCTTACAACCAGAGCGAGGGTTTTGCGGAGACTAGACAGGGTAGCGTTAGGGCATTATGGGGACTATAAAGCGCTAGGTGATGGGGTCTATGAGTTAAGATTAGCATTTGGACCTGGTTATCGAGTATATTTTTGTGAATATGATAATGTGACAGTTATTTTGCTGATAGCAGGGGACAAGTCCAGGCAATCAAAGGACATTGCATTGGCGAAACAATACTGTCGAGAACTAAGGGGAAACAATCATGAGCAAGCGATCAATGATTAATAAAACAAGTAGTGTGCATGATTTACAAATTGAATTATTGCAAGATCAACAAACGGCAGCGGCATACCTCAAAGTTGCGCTTGATGAATATCAAGAAGATGGTAATACAGAAGTGTTTTTGCTAGCATTGCGCAATGTTGCTGAAGCAAGAGGTGGTATTGGAAAGCTTGCGCAAAAAACGCATTTAAATCGCCAAAGTCTATATCAAACATTATCAAGCAGAGGAAATCCTCGGCTTGATACATTAGGAAAGGTTTTGTTGGCCCTAGGATTTCATTTGTCAATCGAGGCGATTAATGATACATATGAAGCAGCATAGAAAAGTAGTTTTGAATTTTTAATCGCAGTAATATGATTGACCACATCACCATCAATGTCAGTAATTACACTGACTCTAAGCTTTTTTACCAAACGTTACTGTTACCGCTAGGGTATCTAATGAATATAGCCGTAACTCACGCCGAGAATGGCACCTCCGTTCAGGCCTGTAGCAAGGCCAGCACCGACGCCAGCAACCAAGCATGCTGCTATGGTGATCGGTATTGTTACCGGTGCGGTCAACCAGTAAAGCAAAGCTGCAACGGCGCCAACAATAAGACCACTAACAAGTCCGGCACTAGAACCAAAAACCGCACCAAAGAAACCATATTTTGCAATATTCCATACTGTCGAAGATGTGGCGCTCTCAGAGGATGCTACTTCACTGGTTGAATTGCTATTTTCATATTTAGTTATACATGATACTTTATTTGTTTTTCGGTCACTATAGGTGTTTAGTCTTTCTTCATAAAACTTTCTTCGGTAAAAACAACATATCTTATCCCAGCCATCATTGCGACGTTTAGAAAATTCAGAGTCGATCTCAGTTTGCTGCTGATAATAGATAGCATAATTAGGTGGCGGTGCGGTCATTTCTACTGATGGTGGTTGCACTTTATAACCTGGAAGTAATCCAAGTACATACTCGGCTGGCCCTAGCACTTCATGGAGAGAATGGAACCCACCCGCAACCAGATATGCTGCGACAGCAGCTAGATAGTGCTGTTTGTCAGCTAGTGTCTTAAAATTACAAAGTACCTCCATTTGTGATAAAAACAAGCTTGTCATTCCTGATGGTCCAGAAACATAAACAGCGTCATTATGGCTTAAATCAGTTACGTAAGGTGACTCAAGATTTGCTTTTTGATGTTTTGCATCAGGGCACCATGAGTTGGAATGAGATGGCAAACCATCATTGAACTCTTCTTGATCAAGCAACATTATTCCCATTGTGTTTGTCCGTTTGTCTGTAACGAGTCTGCCATATCTGCCACGATTTATATGGGACTTGAATAACTTTGAATTATAGAAAAGTTCGTCAGCGATATGCTTAACGAGACGAGATGGTATTTTGTCCTTGTTTGTCTTGCATATCTCTTGGAATTTCCCTATTGACTCCTTCTCATTATCAATGCCGATGTTTATATTACGAATGACAACTTGTGCAAATTTAAAGTGAATTAACATTATTCTAGCTAGGTCAATATTATCAGTACTTTTCAATGCAGTTATCACATCATCAATGGTTGGTTTTTTTTTGAATGCGCCGAATGCAATTTCAGTTTCACGTTCCGTGAGTTTTATGCAAAAACCTTCCATGATGTTCTTATGATTAACTAAGTCTTTATGATGCTCTAATGCTCTAATGATTTTTTCAGACACTGCTTTTACGGATGCGGTCATTTTTGTAGTTGGATTTGAGAATAGCTCTATTTGTAATTGTGACTCAATTCGACGTTGTAATGGTGCTGCATATCGTTCATGTTCTGTTTGTTTAAAAGTGATACTCTTGTAGATATCTTCAAGGCTAATTAAAAAAAACTTTTCTTCTTTAGCTAATGAGTCACAGTTATAATGAAGTCCTTTTAAAAAACGCGCACCAATAGTAAGGTCCTGCTCGTGGTTATCAATCAATCTCTTGAATTCTTCGATGGTTTTATCGATCCTAGTATCATCATGCTTTCCAGAGAGATCACGCAGATAGCAGATAGTAAATAGATATATGTCGGTCTTTGATGTGAACATGAGTATTTATCATAATTATTAGTTAGTGCTATGATAGTTGATGCTTATTAAGGTAATATTAATTTATGATTTAATTTACAAGTGTAATAAAATCAGTCGGTTATAGCCTAGTTGTGACTTAAACTCAGGGGGTAGGGACGATAAATTATCATATTTTAATAAAAAACGATTTTACAGCATTATAGGGACACAACCAATCAGATAAACAACCTTCATCAATTCATATTGCACTTCGAGCAGAGACTCGGGGTGTTGTTGATGACTTTTATCAAGCTGGTATCGAGGCAGGCGGCCAAGATAACGGTAAACCAGGATTGCGCGAACACTATCATCCTAACTACTATGGGGCATTTATTCTCGACCCAGACGGTAATAATATTGAAGCGGTTTGTTTCAACGTAGACTAACTACCACGCACTCGGTGTTGATTGATAATATCTCTATGCTGTGGGAATTGTTTAAGTAAAGTCTCATTATCAGCTAATTCCCAATCGCGGTAATCAAAGCCTGGTGAGACCGTACAACCCAGTAATGAATAGCTGTCTTTGTCATCAACCGATGCAGCAAACCATAATTCTTTAGGCACACAATAATGAAAAACTGCATTGTGTTCGGTAATCCCATTACCTAACTTAATGGTTTCTAAGAAACCGTCAGTATTAAGAATATGTAGTGATAGCGTGCTGCCAGCATAGAAATGCCATATCTCATCAGATTTAATGCGATGCCATGAGGAGTAGTCTTCACCATCGAGTAGATAATAAATATGGGTAGCAGCTGGCCTTGTTGAACCTTCATACTGTTTAGGAACAGTGAAATGATCCTCAGCAGCATACGTTTGTTTGAAATAACCCCCTTCTGGGTGAGGTTCGAGTTCCATGGTTTTTATTAGTTTGGATATTGTATTAGACATTGTACTTAACTTCGCTCACTCAAACTGTTCCAACAATACTGAGCCAGGATAAACACTTTGTAAAAAAGCATCAGATTGCATTTTTTCTCGCGTAGTGATGACCAGGTCAATTTTCTGATCACCAATAATGGTTTTTATTTCACTTAAAATATCGGCTTTATTAAAGGCTATTGTTGAGCGTATTGCATCACTTTCAACAATTAATAAAAGGTCAATATCGCCGCCTTTAGCGCTATCATCGGCACGACTGCCAAATAATCGTAACTCTGCTGGTGGAATTACATATTTGAGGATAACATCAGAGAATGCTTTTTTTTCATCGCTGCTAATACGCATCGTGTTTAGCTACCAATAACGGATTTGATAGATAATAACGTGGGGCATAGTGATTTGAGTTTCTGGTAGAAAGCCGTTAAATCTTCATCATTGTATTCATGAGCTGCGGCATTGCGCAATTCACGGATCATCGCCCACTCATTTGCATCAGTAATTAGTCCGAGTTTCTCAGCTTTATTCAAATAATCACGGGTTGTGCCTTTGAAGCCTGGTTCCTCGAGGGCAATTTTAGTTCTGAGAAATTGTGTGACGAAGATATCTGATACGCGGGCAAATCGTGACGAGTAACTCTCCCACGTCTCCATGATTTCATCATCCATATCAGACAGTTGGTCAGGTAAGTTGCTAATCTTGTTATAGCTATAATCAAGATGCTCTAGAGCTTTGGAGAGTTTACGACTGGTTTCTTTTAGAAGAACTTCATAGTCTGGCATGTTGTATCCTACTGTTGCTCAGCCTCGCTTATCTCACTGATTAACATGGTAAGTATAGATGGCCTGCCGCCCGAAGCACCTTTAGGTGCGTAGGGTGGTGGCCAGAGGTGGAATCGAACCACCGACACAGGGATTTTCAATCCCTTGCTCTACCGACTGAGCTATCTGGCCTTGTTAGTTAAATTTGATGTTGCCATCCATGGCGCGACACCTGCGCTTTTTTCACTACCGGCCCGTCCATCCATGGCCGGTCGCTCACTGGGGCGAAGCAGTGCTTCGCCTCTGACCAGTTCGCCCGACTGAGCTATCTGGCCTTATATGGTCAAACTATTACCAGTTAAATAAGCATTAATAAGGCCCGCTATTAAACCGATTGCGGCATTGATAGTCAAGGCCTCAAGCGAAATTATTCTGTTGGCGTGAAGCCTTCTGGCTTAGCACTGCCGTCGCCGAAGAAAAATTTGTCCATTTCAGCCTTGAGGAAGGCCTGGGCTTCTTCATCCAGCATATTGAGGCGATATTCATTAATCAGCATGGTTTGATGCTGTAGCCACTGTTGCCAGGCTTGTTTGGAGACATTGTCATAAATCTTTTGCCCCAGCTCACCAGGATAGGGGGCGAAATCCAAACCTTCGGCTTCACAGCCGAGTTTTACGCACTGTACGGTATGGGTCATAGTCTCTCCTACAATAAATTATCGAGTAATTTTTTTACAGGGGCAGCTAAACCCCGTTGTTGAACTTGCTCGGCATCGTACCAAACTTGTTGTGCACCGGCCATGGGCTTGGACTGCCATTCAGTGACAAGGATTTTTACCGGCGTGATCTCTAAATGATAATGACTAAAGGTATGGCGAAAACACTCCCAGTGGTCGATAGCAATAATGTTCGCCGAGAATTGGTCTTGGCACCATTGTTTAGGATCATCAGTCAATGGACATTCGGGAAAACTCCACAAGCCACCCCAAATACCTTTGGCGGGGCGCTTCTCCAATAAAATTTCACCTTGCTCATTACATAACATCAATAAATAGCGCTGTTTAACGGGCAAGGATTTTTTGGGTTTTTTGCCTGGGTAATCTTGCGGGTTACCTTGTCTAGCCGCACAACAATGGGATTGCAATGGACAGTCATCGCAACGAGGTTGACTGCGAGTGCAAACCGTTGCCCCTAAGTCCATCATGGCTTGGGTGTATTCTGGTAGCTTGTTGTCAGGTGTAAGTTTTTCTGCTAATTCCCATAATGTCTTTGCCACCGTGGATTTACCAGGCCAACCGTCAATGGCATGATAACGGCTCAATACCCGTTTGACATTGCCATCTAAGATCGCCGCCCGCTGATTCATGGCAATAGCCGCAATTGCACCGGCAGTGGAACGGCCAATGCCGGGAAGCTGTTGTAGTGCGTCAACGGTTGTTGGGAAAACGCCGGCATGCTCATCAACAACAAGCTTTGCTGCCTGATGTAGATTACGGGCACGGGCGTAATATCCCAAACCCGTCCATAGCTCTAAGACTTTATCTTCATGGGCATTGGCGAGATCATTGACCGTTGGAAATACCGCCATAAATTTTTCAAAATACGGTATCACGGTTGTTACTTGGGTTTGTTGTAGCATGATTTCGGATACCCACACTCGATAAGGGGTAATATCAATTTGCCAGGGCAGGGTTTTACGGCCGTACTTATCAAACCACTTGAAGATGCGTTGCTGAAATTGTTTGGCGGTTAATGGCATTGGGTTTTGCAGGGGGCTCACGCATGAGCCCCGACACTCTTAGTTATTAAAAAATTTCTTAATGCTCTTTTGTAATTTTTTGGTGGCTTTATCAATAGTCTCTTTGGTATCACCAATATCAGCATCCAAGGTATTGCCAATAACTTTCAAGGTTATCTTGCTCAAGTCAGGCGTGAACTTGGGGTTGCTAAGAGGACCTGTGACCTTAAACGAAATCTCACCGCCAATTTCTTCCATGTGTTGTCCTAATAAACCACCGACACCATTCTCAGAGGTTTTTACCGTAATGTCGTAATTGAGGGATTGTTTAATGAGATTAACGCTACCAGCACCTTTGACAGTGACCAAGCCTGAACTGAGCAACAAGTCATTATTATAAGCAATACCGTTTTTGATCTTGGCACTACCTCGAAGTGACGCAAAACTCGTATCATTGTGGCTAGTTTTGCTGGGTATTTGTTGTTTTTTGAATAAGCTATAGGCCGTGTCGAGCTTTTGTAAAATATCAAGGCCGGCAATTTTGCCATTGGTTAAATTTACCCGCAAATTACCATTTAAGGAACGCACAATAGCATCGCCATTGGTGCCAAGGGCTGTGACATCAGATTTAATATAACCGGTACCGCTGATTTTGTTGATCCCAGCTGCATCGGTTAGTAAAGGCTGAATTTTGATATTGTTCAAACTCTCGGTAAATCGGTAACGTGGCACCGGCCCCGTGAAATCCATGCTTAATTTACCCGCAAACTTGCCGCCATACATATTGGCATTAATCGGGTTAAAACTGATAATTCCATTCTTGGCTTTGAGACTGGTGTTGACAAAATCAGCGCGCAAACCGGCAGCGGTCAGTCGACCAATGTGCAATTTACCTTTACGTTGGATTTTGTTCAGTAATTCATAAGCCGGTTGACTGGATGATGGAGAACGACTAGCACTAGACTGTTTCTGCGCAGCAGATGATTTTTTTGATGTTGTTTTGGAGCTGGCTAGCGTCGCATAGTCGTCTAAATTTAACTGATCAATACTAATATCAATATCAGCAATATTTTTTTCGATATTACTCATGTTGATAGAGCCTTTGATTTGACTCTCATCCACATTCGCTTTAAGTCCAAGGATCTTAAAACTATTCTTTGTGCCGCTGAAACCTGCATTGGCGGATACTTTGGTTAGAGCCTGTGATGATTTAAAGTGCGGATCCATATTGAGTGACTTAAGCAATTTATCCAGATCAAAGTTAGGAACAGTAAGATTGCCGCGGTACTTTGGTGCATCAATAATACTCTCAGCTCGTAATTGTCCTTTGGCGGTGAGGTTATTCAACTTAAGCAGTAAATGCTCGATGCTAAAAGTTTGCTTGGTTAAATTAACATGAGTATCGCCTTGTAGCTTGAACAACAGGGTATTGTGATCCTCAGAGTTGAGTTCAGCATTCATGACAACCTTGTTGAGATTTAAGCTCTGTTGGTGACTGTTGTATTCAACAATACTGTTCAGCCGCAGGTTACCATCCAGCTCCGGGTTAGTGCTCTTCAGGAATAAATGCACGCTTAACGGGAAAGTTCGACCAACAGTATTAATGTTTTTGCTGGCTAAAGAACGCAAAATAACCGTTGCTGTTTGATTGTGTTGTTGGTCTTGCCAATTTAATTGAGCATTCTTGATATTGACCCCAGAGATACTGATATCCAGATCGGAGGGTGAATGCTTTTTGGTGGGTTTAGAGCTTGCTTCGCTGACAGGCGCTGGCTGAGGGGCAGGCTTTGTGCCTTCTAGTTTGTTGACCATATCATCCCAGTTATTTTTGCCATTGGCATTCTTGCTCAAATTAACATTTAAGCCATGCAGCGCCAATTTGCCAGTTTCGACATGACCGGTGATAAGGGGTAATAATTTAACACTGATGTCTGCTTCATCCAGCTCTGCGAAGGGTTTATCATCAAATCCTGGGGCATTACTCAATTGCAGGCTATAGAGCTGTAAGCCAAGATAGGGGAAGAATGACCACTCAATATTGCCCTGGATCGTTAGGTCTCGGCCAGTGCGTTTCGCCACAGCGGCGCTGATTTCGTCCTTAAAGTTGTTCGGGTCGATAAACGTCAGTACAGCAATGGCGCCGAGGGCAATAATAAGGATCAGGCTGCAAAGGCTGATAAGGAAGATTTTGATAAATTTACCCATGGTATTCTCTTTGAACAATGGTTGAAAAAATCGATTGTACGGGGAATCTTGCAAACACGCAATCAATCGGCTTTAATGGGTAGCCCGAATGAATAGAACTGACATTAGATCACTACTATGGAAAAGCCTTACATTAGCCCCGAGCAGCAATTACCGGAATTGACCGTCAAAGTCGTTATACTCTCGATTGTATTGACGGCTATTTTGGCCATGTCCAATGCCTATTTAGCGCTCAAAGTGGGCTTGTTGACCTCAGCATCCATCCCTGCAGCCATTATTTCTATGGGATTGCTGCGCTTTGTTAAGGGTAGCAACATATTGCAGAATAACTTAGTGCAAACTGCTGCTTCTGCCGGTGAGGCGGTGGCTGGCGGAATTGTTTATGCCGTGCCGGCTTTCATACTCATACACTACTGGGACCATTTCAGTTATTGGCAGAATTTTTTGATCGCGTTAGTGAGCGGGCTATTAGGGGTCTTATTTGCCATACCTATCCGCCATGTGTTGGTGACACAACCCACATTGAAGTTTCCTGAGGGGCGGGCAATTGCCGAGGTGCTCATTACTGGCGATAATCGTGCGCTAGGGCTCAAAGAATTAGTCCTGGGTGGGATGGTTGGTGCTGCTATTGAGTTGGCTCAGACCGGTTTTAAAATTGTCGCAAATCACCTTCAAGTGTGGTTCTTGGCGGGGCGAAGCTTGGTGGGTTTTGGGGCAGGCTTTTCTGCGACTATGATTGGTGCGGGTTATCTTATCGGCTTTAATGCTGGGTTAAGTGTGCTTATTGGGGCTCTTCTCGGCTGGTTTATCGCGGTGCCCATTTTAAGCGAGGTTTACCATGTGACAGCCCAAGGTGGGGCGCCAACGGATTTGGTCATGGCATTGTGGGGACAAAAGATTCGCTATATCGGCATTGGTGCGATGATTGTCACAGGGGTCTGGAGTTTAGTCGAACTCACGCGCCCCTTTGTCATTAGCATTGGTAAAACCTTACGGGCGCTTTTAGATCCTCAGAGTGTGCCCATTCCGCGCACCGAGAGAGACATACCGCTCTACTATGTTGCCATTGGCATGCTAATGTTGTTATTTGCGCTGTACTATTTGATGGGGCAAACCATCGCGTTTGATCAGCTTGGGGTTGGGGCTTCGGCGCAGTTGCCATTGGCTATCGTGGCTGTGCTCTATGTTTTATTTATTGGTTTTATTCTCAGCGCTTTGTGCGGGTATCTTTCAGGGTTAGTTGGTGTGACCACAAGCCCGGGTTCAGCAATTATGATTTTAGGCGTTATTATTGCGGCGGTGGTGTTGCGTTTTTATCTACAAACCCAAGGGGTTAGCGGGGTAGATAACAAGTTAATGGCCGTTGCCCTGCTGATCTTTGTGGGGGCTAGTATTATCAGTGCTGCTTGCCTGACCAATGACACCATTCAAGACTTCAAAGTCGGTCAGTTAGTGGGAGCAACACCTTGGAAGCAGCAAGTGATGTTGATGTTGGGGGTATTAGTGGCCGCAGCAGTTATTCCACTGGTGATGCAGTTATTGTTTAATGTTTATGGTATTGGTGATGTGCTACCTGATCCGTCCATGAAACTCGAGAATGCCTTGCCGGCACCACCTGCAGCATTATTAGCAGCTGTGAGCCAGGCGGTACTCGATTATAATTTACCCTGGGATATGGTTGAGCTGGGTATTGTTGTCGGTATTGCCGCAATCTTAGTGAATCTGTGGCTGAAACGACGGGGTAAGACTATTTCTGTCGTGGCAGTTGCCGTGGGGATTTATTTGCCTTTATCGACGTCGGTACCCTTATTCTTTGGTGGGTTGTTGGCATACTTTACAGGGCGTAAATTGCATGATGATTCCCGTATCAACAAAAAACGCCGCCAAATGGGTATGTTACTTGCCTGTGGTTTGGTTACTGGGGCAGCCTTAATGGATGTAGTGTTAGCGGTGCCTTTAGCGTTGGCGCACAGTGCGGATGCCTTTAGTTTGCTCGCCAATGATTGGATGCACATTACCGAAATTCTCGGTATCGCCACGACGTTGGGATTATCGTACTGGTTTTATCGTACTGTCACCCGAATAGAAGCATAATGAACGAACCTAAACATAAACGGACTGTCCGTAGTTTTGTGCGCCGTGAAGGGCGTTTGACTCCAGGCCAGCAAAAAGCACTAGATACTTACCTACCTTTGTATGGCTTTGGGCCAGAGATGGGGATGCAAGATTTGTCCCAATTATTTGGCCGTGAAGCGGATACGGTGCTAGAGATTGGTTTTGGTATGGGGGCGTCCTTGCTTGAGTTGGCGGCCGCTAATCCTGCGACCAATTACATCGGCATTGAAGTTCATCGCCCTGGCGTCGGCGCCTTGTTGAAAGGTGTGGGTGAGTTGGGTTTGAGCAATCTGCGGGTTGCCACGGAAGATGCCAAAGAAATCCTGGCGCAGTGTATTCCTGACAATAGCCTTGCATGTGTCCAGATCTTTTTTCCCGACCCTTGGCCGAAAAAACGCCACCATAAGCGGCGCTTGGTGCAACAACCTTTTGTTGAATTGATTATTAGCAAGCTTAAACCCGGAGGCACCCTGCATATTGCCACCGATTGGCAAAATTATGCCGAACATTGTTTAGAGATATTGCAAAACTGTTCAGGTTTAAGTAATTGTGCGGGAGAACAGTTATACATACCGCGCCCCGAATCTCGCCCTATGACCAAGTATGAACGTCGCGGTGAGCGCTTGGGCCATGGGGTGTGGGACATGCTTTTTGCGAAACGCTGAGCCAGGGTTTAGAATTCAGTATGACTCGAAGCTTATAGGAACCTATGTTAAAGGAATACCTCGTCTTTGCCATCCTCATTGGTGCGCTGGCCCTGTTCATCTGGGGGCGTTGGCGTTATGACATTGTCGCATTGATTGCTTTGATGGCGACTGTGGCTTGCGGTGCCGTGCCTTATCGAGACACTTTTTTGGGTTTTGCAAATCCCGCGGTGATCACTGTCGCAGCAGTGATGGTCTTAACCGAGGCTATCATGAGCTCAGGACTTATCGACGTGGTGGTCAAGCGCTTAGCACCGGCGACGGATAATGCATTACTGCACATTGCAGTGTTAACGATTATGGCTGCGGTACTGTCGGCATTTATGAATAACGTCGGCGCGTTGGCATTAATTATGCCAATTGCCATGGTTACAGCAGCCAAACAAAAACGCTCGCCAGCGTTGCTCTTAATGCCGATTGCCTTTGGTTCCATCCTCGGGGGGATGACAACATTAATTGGTACGCCGCCGAATATCTTAATCTCTACTTACCGGCAAGAAGTGGTCGGCAAACCTTTTGCAATGTTTGACTTTACGCCTGTGGGCTTAGGCGTCGCAATTGTGGGGATAGTTTTTATTATTTTTATTGGTTGGCGCTGTATCCCTAAAGCTCGACTCTCAAAAACAAGTACCGAAGATATTTTTAGTATTGATGACTATATTGCTGAAGTGCTAGTGCCCGCAGAAACGGTCTTGGTGGGTAAACCTATCACCGCTATAGAAGAATACATTACTAAAGAATATGCCGTATTAGGATTAATTAGAGGTAACCGTAAGCGTTTACAGTTTTCTGAAGACGAAGAATTACAAGCGAATGATATTCTCATCATTGAGGCGGGCTCTAAAGATCTCGAGCAACTGATTAATAGCGCCAAGCTACAATTAGTCGGTGATGCCACAGTAACCCCAGAAGTATTAACCTCTGACAATGTTGGGTTAGCGGAAGCAGTCATTATGCCTGGCTCAAGCATTGAAGGACGCACACCGGCACGTTTGCAACTGGGGCGGCGTTTTGGCGTACATATTTTAGCAATTGCCCGTGCGGGTGAGTCGTTTCAGCAACGCTTGAAGAATGTGCGTCTGAGAGCGGGTGATATTCTGTTGCTACAGGGCAAGAGTGATAACCTTTCAGAGACTATCGCGGATATTGGTTTTTTGCCACTCGCCGATCGCGGTTTACGGATCGGAATGGAAAAAGGCGCTCTTAAACCCGTGATTGTATTTGTGATTGCAATGATCTTAACTGCAACAAAAATCTTGCCGGTGCAAATTGCCTTCTCCGGTGCTGTACTCGCTATGATCTTGTTGAATATTATTCCCATCCGTAAAGTCTATAGCAGTATCGATTGGTCGGTGATCGTGTTGTTGGGCGCAATGATCCCGGTTGGTGGTGCGTTGGAGACGACGGGCGGTACAACCTTAATTGCAAATGCCATCGCGTCATTCTCGGGCCATATTCCCGCGGTCGTGATTTTAGGCCTAGTGATGATTATAACCATGACTTTATCAGATGTAATGAATAATGCTGCTACCGCTGTGGTGATGTCCCCAATTGCAGTGAGTATCGCTCAGTCGTTAGGTTACAATGTTAATCCCTTCTTGATGGCGGTGGCGGTGGGTGCTTCGTCGGCATTTTTGACCCCAATTGGCCACCAAAATAATACTCTGGTCATGGGGCCCGGCGGTTATCACTTCGGGGATTATTGGCGCATGGGGTTACCGCTGGAAATTCTGATTATAATCACAGCACTGCCGCTGATACTGTGGGTTTGGCCGCTGTGGTAATGTCCATAAACATTTAAAAAAACATCCCTAACTACTGTTTTCTTTTGGTATTTGTGCTAGTATCCGAAGCTGCTCCAAATTAGATAACATTTGATAATTAGCAAACAAACACTAGCGGGAGTCGTGATATGTATTCAGAAAAGAAACGCGGAAGTCGTCTGCTGGCGACCTTTGGCAAATTCAGTCCGTCGCGTAAGCGTTCATCATCATCTAAACGCAGTTATCGTGATAAATACAGCAAGTCAGGCGTTGAGTATCTGACCTTTGAAGACATCCTGGGTACGGATGAACAGCATCAGCGAGGCTTTCGTGCAGAGATCCTTGAGCAAGAAGCGAAAGCAGCGGTTAGAGAAGGGGAACGTAAAGTTGTTCATATCGCGCCTCTGCAACTCGTCTAGTCAGTGTTAGGGCTAATAACAAATACACCACTAAGGCAGCGTTAAAGCGTCAGGCAATTTTCCGAGAATTATTTAACGGGATTATTTTGACATTATTACCTGCGCAGGACTTTCGCGATAATACTGCAGTCATTGCAGCGCTACAAACTTTAGTTCAGCGCCCCTCGGCGATGGATAATGATGTTTTTACAAAAAGTGGTTTTTTGCAGTATTTGCCAGGTGACATTAAACAACTCATTCGCCATGACAAAGTTCGATATGCGGATTTTAACAAACTTCTGGATCGATTAGATGCGGCAAATAACGCAGTTAACAAAGCTCGTGCTCATGTGGGCGCAGCAATGACACGTTTCACTGACTCAGGTTATTTGCAAGGTTATCGTGGCAGTGAGGTGGTACTACAGAAATGGCTCCAAAATTATGATCTCAGTGTTGACAAGTCTGCGAAACAAGACTGGCATCAGCGATTGGTTGCTATGAGTTTGAGCGCAATGACAGAGCTTAAAGCACATTTTGCTGATGATGCTGAACAACTAGCAATCTTAGAAGAACTGTTGAAAGCCCAAGAGGATTATTCATGCACGGATCACAATAACCAAGTCTACTTCCGAAAAGATATCGTTAATGAGTTGATTGAACATTTGGGTGATCCGACAACTATCTTCTTAGTGTCTAGTACCGCTGACCAGCAAGAGAATCCGATCAAAAGCTGGATGCGAGGTTTAGTGGAGCGGACAGCCGCCGAACGAAGAATGCAGCCTGAAGAAGGGGCTCGCGGTGATCGCTCAAGTTCTACTTCTTCTGAAGCTAGTTCTTCTCCTACAGGCAGCAGTGGAGCCAATGGTGATGATGAATCAGTGGCACCAACCTGTGTAGCAGAGGATGATGGCTATATGACAGCTGTTCCTGTGCCATTCGATTTGCGGGTAGAGCTTGGCGGTAGTGAGTACTTAACTGACAATGATGGTTTCGAAGCGGAGCTCGGCAAGATTGATCAAAGCTCGCCATTTAGGACAAGTACAAGCTATGATGATACTGCTCCCGAGATTGAGCAAACCATTAGGGACGATGATGATGAAGAGGAAGACGATTCAATTGTTGTAGCAATGCGTGACATGTCAATACCAACCCCCCGAGGGCTAGCTTCAAGCACTGGCAGGCGGTAAAGACGCAGTTTAACTCTCAGCAACTCCTACTGAAAGCGGGAATTGCTTTCCAAGTACTATCGCCAGCGCGGCCAAGCCGCACGTATGGCGACCAAAGGGGGAAAATCGCGAGGAAACCCCCATCGCGATATGTTCAGCCTGTCACCCGAAGCTCGCAGAGCGTAGGGTGGCGCAGTTTAATGCCATTAACCCTGTTCATCCATGGCTGATAGGAGTACACTGTCAGCTATGGGGACAAACATTTACCCATATGGGTGCTAACCTATTGAAAAATAAGGGGAATACCATGTCAGGCACTGATCCTATCATCACCACCGAGCGTCCTAGGGAGGCAAAATCTAAGTATGTGAAGGCAGAAGATGCTTTCAAGCAGGTATTAGCCGGTGTTGGGCTACGCTCGACGAACAAGGCTCGGCTTAAACAACAGACCGGAGACTTCATCGAAGGGATTTATGGCCAAAAGGCGGGTATTGACGATCAAGCTGCAGCGGATAAGTTATTTCCTGAATTAGCTAACGGCAAACAAGTTTATATTCTTAAATCTGCCCAGCCTGGCTTAGTGGATGCTTATCAACAAGCGTTTGAGCAAGGTGCCGCGAATTTTGTTGCGGCTAATCTGGCAGCGCCTGCGGCTCATGAAACTAAATGTCCTTCAAGGGTTACGCGCGCAAAAGAGGCAGCGAAAGACAGTTTTGCCAGTGTTGGTTCGGCATTAAATCGTCTAACAGGTGGGCGTTATCAAGCGTCTGGTCAGGGTTCCTGTGGCCGTGATGTTACCCCGACCCAACAACCACGACCCCATTCGCCTCGATAAAAGACGCGACAACATCATTCAAGAACCGTTTTCCTAAGTCAGTGAGGGTAAAGCCCTCACTGCTTAATCGCAGTAAATTATCATTCGCTAATTGGTCTAATTGTTCCCTCAATACAGCTCGCTGTAAGCCACAATACTGTTCAAACTCCGAAAACGCAACTGGCTGGTTCAGGCGCAATCGATTGAGCATGAATTCAAACACACATTCCCCAGGCGTAATGGATTTTTTCTCGGCGATAAAGGGCTTATCCGCTGCGAGATAACTCCCGGGCAAGCGCACTTTCCATTGGCGGATGATAACGCCTCGGGCCATATCAGTGATTTTGCTATGGGCACCAGCACCAATCCCTAAGTAATCGCCAAAGCGCCAATAGTTGAGATTATGCTGACATTCACGTCCTGGTTTGCTATAAGCCGATACTTCATATTGCTGGTAACCCCGCTTGGTTAACAATGCTTGCCCTTCAGTTTGTAATTGCCAAATCGTATCATCCGCCGGCAAGGGAGGGGGTTGCTTATAGAATACGGTATTGGGTTCTAGGGTTAATTGATACCAAGAAAAATGCTGAGGCGCCAAGGCGAGGGCGCCGCGCAAGTCTGCTAACCCTTCATCAATGCTCTGCTCCGGCAGACCAAACATGATATCGAGATTAATATTATCAAAACCCGCGGTCTTGGCTGTCTCAACGGCAGCGAAGACTTCCTCGCTACTATGGATACGGCCTAAGCGTTTGAGTTTGTCATTATTGAGACTCTGGACTCCGAGGGACAAACGATTGATGCCTGCCTCACGATAGCCGGCAAAATTATCATGCTCCACGGTGCCAGGATTAGCTTCCATGGTAACTTCAATACTCGGGGCAAAATTCAACCGGGCCCGTATGCCCTGGAGCAAGCGTGCCATGGCAGTGCCTGAGAATAAACTCGGCGTGCCACCACCAATGAAAATCGACACAATGCGCCGTCCCCAAATCAGGGGCAAGTCTTGCTCTAGATCCTCTAGCAAAGCATCTACATAGGCATCCTCAGGTATCCCATTTCCCTTAGCATGGGAATTAAAATCACAATAAGGGCATTTTTTGACACACCAGGGGATGTGAATGTACAGAGAGAGGGGGATCGGTTGTTCAAATTGATAGTGCATGGCGGCATGATACGTTATTTTGCCCTAGGTGTGAACAATTATTTTGCAAATGTACAGCGCCCCCAAACTCCGTTAATATGCACCACTATGAGTACCATTGCACTTAATAAGTTAGTCACTGTCTGTATTGATATCGCCCGTACTGCAGGACGTGAAATCAAGCGCATCTATGAGCAGGTGGGGCAGGGTGACGTTAGCTACAAAGATGACAAAACCCCATTGACCGAAGCTGACTTGGCCTCTCATAGAATTATTTACGATGCTTTGCAGCAGCTAACCCCAGATGTCCCGGTATTGTCTGAAGAGGGGGAGCTGCCCAGCTATGCACAACGGCAACAGTGGACATCCTATTGGCTTGTTGATCCCCTCGATGGTACCCGGGAATTTATTGATAGAACCGGTGAGTTCTGTGTCAATATTGCCATGGTAGAAGACCACGAAGCGGTGCTTGGGGTGATTTACAGTCCCTTGCAAGATATTTTGTATTATGCCTGCCAATGTGGCGGCGCATTCAAGGTAGTGGGTGCTGCCGCGCCGCAACCGATCATGACTCATAAGATTGACAGCGACATCATTCGCGTTACTACTAGTCGCCGGCATGGGCTTGATTCATTACAGCGGTATTTGCCGGAACTCAAAGACGATGATATTTTACAGCTCGGCAGCGCGTTGAAGATAGGTTTGATTGCAGAAGGGGGTGCTGATCTTTATCCCCGTACGGGACCGACCTCAGAGTGGGATACGGCAGCAGGTCAATGCATCATTACCGAGGCTGGCGGTGCTCTGTTAGATTTTAATGGGCAAAGCTTACGTTACAACGACAAAGATTCAGTGTTGAATCCCTACTTTATTGCCATCGGGGATCCAACCTATGAGTGGCAGACGATTTTACAAAGAGGAGATAACCATGGCAAATAATCGCGTCAAGGTAGCAATTACTGGTGCTGCTGGACAAATCGGCTATGCATTAGTTTTTCGTATTGCATCAGGGCAAATGTTTGGGCCTGACACAGAGGTGGAGCTGCAGCTGTTAGAGTTAGAAGGCGCCCTGCCAGCCCTTGAAGGGGTGGCGATGGAGTTAGATGACTGTGCCTTCCCTCTACTCAAAAATATCATTTGTACGTCCAGCCTCAAAGACGCGATGAATGGTGTCAATTGGTCTTTGTTGGTTGGGGCAGTTCCCCGTAAAGCAGGCATGGAGCGTTCTGATTTATTGCAAATTAACGGAGGTATTTTCACTCAGCAAGGGCGTGCCATTAATGATTATGCTGCCAATGATGTACGTACCTTAGTGGTGGGTAATCCTTGTAATACAAATAGTTTGATTGCAATGAACAGTGCCCCTGATGTTGCCAACGAGAACTTCTTTGCGATGACAATGTTAGATGAGAAGCGTGCCCGTACCCAATTAGCCAAAAAAGCCGGCGTTGATGTTACTGCAGTGGAGCAAATGACTATTTGGGGCAATCACTCAGCGACCCAATACCCGGATTTTTATAATGCTAAGATCAATGGCAAGTCTGCTGCTGATGTTATCGATGATGAGCCATGGTTACAAAATGAATTCATTCCGGTAGTACAACAACGGGGTGCCGCTATCATTAAGGCCCGCGGTGCGTCATCGGCCGCATCAGCCGCTAATGCTATTGTTAGTTCGGTCTATAACCTGACCCATGATACGCCAGACGCAGAGACTTTCTCTGTCGCTAAATGCTCTCAAGGCGAGTATGATGTGGATGAGGGATTGATTTTCTCATACCCGGTGCGAGTTAAGAATGGGGACTTGCAAGTTATCTCTGGAATTGAGCATAATGAATTTGGCCAAGCTAAACTTCAAGCTACCCTTGATGAGTTGCGCCATGAACGCGACACTGTCAAAGAAATGGGACTAATTTAAATGAAAATTGCAATTTTATCACGGAACGATAGCCTGTACTCGACACGACGTCTTTATGAGGAGGCGATTGCACATGGCCATGATGCGCAGGTTATCGATTACCTGCGCTGTTACATGAATATCACCGCGAGCAAGCCCACAGTACAATACCAAGGCGAGGTGCTAAAGCCTTTTGATGCTGTAATTCCACGCATTGGTGCTAAGCGTACCTTCTATGGTACGGCTATTGTGCGCCAGTTTGAAACCATGGGAACATACTCAGTCAATCCTTCACTGGCAATTACCCGGTCCCGTGACAAGTTACGCTCACATCAAATTCTCGCGATGAAAGGCATCGATATGCCTATCACTGGCTTTGCTCACAATCCAGATGACATTAATCAATTGATCAAGATTGCGAATGGCCCCCCCGTTGTTATCAAATTACTGGAGGGTACACAAGGCGTTGGCGTAGTATTGGCGGAGACTCGCAAGGCAGCAGAGAGTGTGGCGCAGACCTTAATGGGGATCAATGCCAATATTATCGTCCAAGAGTTTATCGAAGAATCAGAAGGCGTTGATATGCGTTGTTTTGTGATTGGTGATAAGGTGGTTGCTACCATGCAGCGCAAAGCCGAAGAAGGCGAGTTTCGTGCCAATATTCATCAGGGCGGGACAGCTGAGGCGATTAAGATCACCAAGGCCGAACGCGAGATGGCAGTCAAAGCCGCGAATGTAATGAATTTGCGGGTTGCCGGCGTCGACATTATTCGCTCCAAGCGTGGACCGTTGGTGCTAGAGATCAACTCATCCCCTGGGCTTGAAGGGATTGAAGCTGCTACCGGTAAAAATATCGCGGGCATGATTATTGAATATATTGCCAAACATGCTAAACCAATCAGTGCGCGGAGTCGCTACCAAGGATAAGCTATGACAAAAGGAAACCATAATCTCACCATCAATGGGGAGGAAATAGCACCAGGACAACAAAAAACCCTCATGCTAAAAATGCCCGAGCTGTATGACTGGACACCCTTATCCATGCCAGTTCATGTTATCCGAGGCAAACAGCCCGGTCCTACCTTATGTGTGACGGCAGCAATCCACGGTGATGAAGTGAATGGCGTTGAAGTCGTGCGACGACTGCTTAAACGCTCAGCCCTCAAAAAACTTACGGGCACGTTGATTGCAGTACCCATTGTTAATATCTACGGATTTCTTTACCAAAACCGCTATTTAATGGACCGACGTGATTTAAACCGTTGTTTCCCTGGCTCCGAAAAAGGCTCATTAGCTGCACGTCTTGCCCATTTGGTGACAACGGAATTAATTGCTAAATCGACTCACATTATTGATTTGCATGCGGGTTCACTGCACCGGACCAATTTGCCGCAGATCCGAGCTAACATCGATGATGCAGCGACCAAAGATTTAGCCCATGCGTTTAATGTGCCAGTGATACTCCACGCGGAGTTACGGGATGGATCTATGCGTGAGTATGCAACGTCACAAGGGATCCCGTTTTTGTTGTACGAGGCTGGGGAGTCATTGCGCTTTGATGAAGTCTCTATTCGTTCAGGTGTCAATGGTATTCTTAGTGTGATGGTAGCGCTCGGGATGTTACCACCACAAAAATTAGCGACTAGACATATTGAGCCTACCGTTGTACGTCATAGTTACTGGGTAAGAGCGCCTCGTAGTGGTGTTTTTCGTCCTCACAAAGGCTTGGGCAAAAGTGTCAAGGAGGGGGAAGTCCTGGCAACTATCGCGAATCCAACAGGTCGAGAGGAGCACAAAGTGCTAGTGCCAGATTCGGGTATTATCATTGGCAAAAGTAATTTCCCTATGACGCATGAAGGTGCGGCGCTTTTTCACATCGCCTGTTACGATAAACCTCATCATGTGGCTGAGCAAGTTGAAAATCTGCAAGAAGTTTTTGCGGAATATGACGTCGATAGCCTGTAGCTTGAGGTAGATTAACGTGAAAGCAAAAACCATCCACAACAAATTAGTCCTAGGCCGCAGCGAATGGTGTGAATTGCATGATCTTAAGATCCCAGCAATTCGTGCCAAAATAGACACCGGCGCCAAAACCTCGGCAATTCACGCCGAAAATATTAAACCCCTTAAGCGCAATGGCCAAGAGTATGTGGCATTTGATGTGTATCCCTTGCAAGCCAACGACAAAATAGTCATCAGCTGTTGCAAGCCTATTATTGATGAGCGCTATATCATGAGTTCCAATGGCCACAAAGAAAGACGTTGGGTTATTGAAACTCGACTCAGTCTTGGGGGAGAACAATGGCCAATAGAGTTAACCCTATCAAATAGAGACCCACTTAAGTTCCGGTTATTGTTAGGGCGTGAAGCGTTGAGTCAGCGTGCCTTGGTTGATCCGGGGATTGCCTACCACCAACTTAAACTATCACCGCTGGCGGCAAAAAAGCTTTACCGTAAGCAGCGTTAATCATCATTGCTAGGTAGGTCGCCGCTTTTGATGTGGATATCCCGTTGCGGGAAGGCAATGGTAATGTCATGATCTTTGAAGATTTTGTTGATCGCAAAGTTCAACTCGCTTTGTACTTTAAATTTATCATTAACATTATTGATAATGCACCATAATTCAAAATTAAGCGAACTATCGCCAAACTCTCTAAACAATACAGCGGGCTCATTTGGGGGCTCTTTGAGTACATCTGGATTTTCATTAGCTACCTGGAGCAGGCAATCCCGCGCCAGGTCGACATTACTACCATAAGCAATGCCAACGGGGCATATAACCCGCCAATACTCATCACGAAACATATAATTAGTCACTTGATTAGAGACTAAATCCGCATTGGGTACGATGACATCTTCTCGTGACAACGTACAAATCTGAGTAGAGCGGATACGGATTTTTTTGACGAAGCCTTCGGTCTCACCAATAATAATTCTGTCGCCAGGTTTGATTGGCTTCTCGAGTAATAGCACTAATCCCGAGACAAAATTATTCACGATATCCTGCAATCCAAGACCAGCACCAACGGAGAGTGCACCGGCAATAATAGCGAGCCCGGTGAAGTTAATCCCAGTAATCAATAAAGAGATCAGTAAAGCAATTGTGAAACTGATATAAAACGAAATTGATGCGATGGCAACCTGGGTATCTTTGCCTTTAGAGCCATGATAGTGAGTGGAGATAATGGTAGATATAAAGCGCCCTAGCAATAATAACAATGAGAATATAACCAAAGCAAACAGGGCGCGCACTGGATTAACATTTAAGCCATATATTTTGAAGCCATCGATAAGCGCCTCAAGTAAGCTCTCGTGAAGATTGACGTGAGTCGACCAGATAGAAATAAAATAAATAAAACTAACAGTGATCACAGAAATGTAGCCCGAAAACTTCAATAAGACCATTTCTGGGAATACGCGGTGAGGTCGTATTCCGAAGAATCGGCGAAATTTAGAAGCGGAGGTATAGCGCTCATTGGTTAGCAGTGTGTAGGTAATTTCAACGAGATAGCATAGAACATAGGCGATGCCTAGCAATAGAATTGAAAGCGACAAGCCTGTAACAATAAAAATCGCGAGCCGATGAAACCCAACCCACTCAGCCGTCAAGGTCGCCAGTAACAAAAATATCAGGATACTTTTGATGTAGAAGGGGCGCGAGTGATTGCTTTTACACAAAGCGGGTAGACGGCTAAATACCCACAAAAACGCAACCAACAAAAGACTTAAGACTGTTACAAATGCGATTTTGAATAATTCAATCTCTTGATCAGTAAGAGCTGTTGTATTCATATACAGCATTGTCAGATAGCCTAGGGTTATCCATGATGCTAGGGTTATTAAACGGTGATGCAGGGATTGACTGATTGGTTTAGGCAGCCCAATAATATTATCGAGTTCACCTGGTGGGCTAAAGACAAATTTAGAAAATGAAAAGATCAACAAAAATGCAAAACCAGCAAATACCGTGTTATAGACGATAGTTTCTAGGTATTCGCCGTTCATCATCGTCGCCAGACATAAACAAAATGCGGCAAGCGCGGTTAAGGGAATGATAAATCGGGTCATTGTTGTAATCATCGCACAGACAGGCATTGAGGCATGTTTTTGTTTGGCTAGCCAGTGTGTGAGGATATTTCGAATTATATTCGCAATTAAGGTGGCGAGAATGATAAATAAAATAATAACAATAGATTTACCAGGGGTGAATTGAGCGATACCGCTTTGTTTGTACAATTTATCGCGGTCAAACTCAATGAATTTATTGAGGACACTTAGGTCGAAGATCTCCCATACGGGGGCACTTTGTCGTACAATTTTGGTTGCACTCATATTGGTGGCAACTTTTTTGTAAGCAGTAAGTGCTTCATTAACACGATAGACAAACAGCTGACAGTCAGATAATTTTTTGCTGAAAGTATTTTTCTTGTCATTGAGAAATTGCTGATCGGCATTATTATCGTTTGGCTTGTCGTCGATGGCCTTAGTTTCACCTAATAGTTCGTTGATATTTTTGACTTGTGCTTTCGCATCTGTAACACAATTGTCTGCTTTGCTTTTTAGTAGTTCTAATGATTCGATGGCCGCTAGCATATCATTGAGCCTGAGATCTTGGGTGGAGAGTTTAATGCTTACCTTATCAAGTTCGTTATTGGCGGCAGTCACATCGAATTGTGCGTTGCTATTAGCAATGGGCAAGGGTGCTTCAGCATAAGCGACAGTAGCAACAAGCACCATAAGTACTAAAATAAAAAAACGTTTAAGCATAATGCTTACATCCATTTACGACTGCGTAAGAATCCAACAATTCCTATAAATATAGCACCTAGGAGGATACATACCCACCAAAAAGCAAATTTATCTTCGGTTCCCGGCATGCCTGCCACGTTGATACCGAGCAAGCCGGTGATAAAGCCGAGTGGCAAAAAGACAACAGCAACCAATGACAGCATGTACATGCGTTTGTCCAGTTGTTCTGAGAGGCGGCTGGCGAGTTCTTCTTGAGTAATGGCAGCTCGTTCACGGGCTGAGTCTAAGTCCTCGATATAACGCTGAACCCTATCTGTTGTCTCTCGGATCATGAGACGGTCTTCAGGCGTTAAAAAGGGGGATTGATTGCTATAAAGCTTATTCAAGGCTTCGCGCTGTGGGGCTAAGAAGCGACGAATAGATATACATTGACGCCGGAGTTCGGCAATTTTGGGACGTAATAAACGGCTCTCCTGACTGATGACTTCTTCTTCGAGGTTACCAACTTGTTCGTCAATATTGTCAATAACATCTGACATCCGCTGGGTCAGACGCTCGTTTAAGGTTATCAAAAATTCAGAGGGTGATTTTGGCCCATTGCCCATTTCAACCATATTAACCATATCCTCAACGGACAATAAGCGACGTTTGCGGGTCGTGATAATGCAGTGATGATTGAGCCAGATACGAATGGAAACCATGTCTTCTGGATCTTGGCCAGGGTTGAGATTAACGCCACGGAGAAATACCAACAGACTCTCAGCGCTGGGCACGGCGCGGGGCCTAGACTCTTCGGTGACAATGGCTTTGGCGGCTATTTTGTCCAATGGGCTATGGCGATTGATCCAGCGTATTGATCGTGTAGCAGTGTAATTTAGGTGAACCCAAAGTAATCCTTGATCAGGAGTCCATTGCTCAACTTCTTTCCAATCAAGCTTTCTACCACCGCCCTTGCCATCGAGGATATAGGCATATATGAGACTTTGTTCCTTTTTGGGCACTTTCTATCTCCAGAGTCTGGTGGTTTCTTTTGATTGTAGCAAACGTCGGCAATCGTGCTAGACCCAGATCCCAATTATTGCCATTAGCAAGATACCAAATATGGCACTGACAATTTCGCCAGGGACGATTTTGTGGCCTCGCATCAATTGCTGACCCAAGGGTTGGAGACTGGCAATATAAATGAATGTCCCAGCGGCAATGGCATTAAATGTCGCTTGATAGAATAGCGCCTGTTGTGTCGACAAGATATGCTGCAAATTCGCACCGAATAAAATACCCAATGGCGTCATCAGGGTGAACAATACGATGGTATAGATCTGTAATGAGTACTTGGTGGCACTCTTGCGTAGGTTCACACTCAAGGCAAAACTGGCTGTGCCTTTATGGGCAATAATTGCTATGGCTATAATGCTGATGGCGCCAATACTGTTACCTAGACCTAAGCTTGCACCAGCAATAAAGGCATGCAGAGACAAAATCAATGCGAGTATATAAGGAATAATGGCGAGGATATGGCGGTCGTCTTGGGGACAAACAATTTGGCTGAGACGACGAATAAACCACAGAAATACCATACCTATAGCGCAGAAGAAGGCGACTTGTGGCCATTGCTTAGAGTGGTACAGTTGATAATAAGCCGACTCAGCATCAGGTAGCATATGAAATAAGGCTGCGCCAACGAAGATCCCACAGGCAAAGGCTTCAGACTTGCCATAGTGGCGTTTTTTCAGTGGATCTAACAAAGGATAGAGCCCACCAATTAAACCACTGGCAAGGATGATGATTAAAAATAATATTTTAAGTTGGATTAAATCCATGGGAGTCCTGTAGGCAATTATGGCCAAAGTTTAACAAAAAATCCCAGCGCTTGCTAGAATTTTGCTGGGATAATATTGTCACCGCAATCCCGTTGTAATAGCGCTGTGATATGCTCAGGACTGCGAGGCTCACTGATATAAAACCCTTGTGCCTGGGGGCAGTTTGCCGCCACAAGAAAGTCATATTGCGCTTGAGTTTCGACCCCTTCAGCAATAACTTCTACATTCAAGCCTTTACCAAGAGCAATGATGGATTTTACAATCTCTGCATCACTAGGCTCATCGATAACATCACGAATAAAAGACTTGTCAATCTTTAAACCCTGAATAGGGAACTGGCGCAGCTGGCGCAAAGAAGAATACTCAATACCAAAATCATCAATGAAAATTTTAATTCCGATATTATTTAATTCCTTTAGCACGCGTTCAGTTATTTCAGGGTTTTTGAGCGCAGCAGTTTCGGTAATTTCAAGCTCGATGTGTTTAGGATTGAGTTCATATTTAGTAATGGTTTTAATGATGAACTGTGCGAGTTGCGAATGTATTAGTTGTTCCGCCGAAAAATTAATTGCAAGTTGTATTTCATTAAAACCAAGCTTGTTCCATGCAGCAAGTTGCTCACAGGCATGCTCGAAGATCCAATGGCCAAGACCAATAATCAAGCCAGTTTCTTCTGCAATTGTAATAAAAGAATCAGGATACAATAAGCCCAAACTCTTATGATCCCAACGTACTAATGTCTCAATGCCAGTAATTTTTTTGTTGGGAAGCGATACCCGCGGTTGATAGCTTAAGTAAAAATGATTTTTTTCCATTGCCTCACGGATCTCTTTGTGGATTTGGTTTTTTTTGACACTGTCATCTCGAAGCTTATCAGTAAATACTACTGCAACATTACCGCCCTTAGCTTTAGCTTGGTACATAGCGATATCAGCACTTTGCGTTAGTGTCGATACGCTATCAGTGCTTGAAGGAAAAGTTACAATACCAATGCTTGCACTAGTAAATAGCGTGTTTTTATTGGCGACAAAGGGCAGTTCTAGGCAGTGTAATAACCGATTCGCCACAATAGTCGCATCATCATGCTGAGCGAGACCTTCTAATATAATAATAAATTCATCACCACCAAAACGGCATAAAGAGTCATTCTTGCGTAAAAAGGGCTGAAATCGTTCGGCAACTTGTTTAATGAGTATATCCCCCATAGCATGACCTAAGGAATCATTAATTTGTTTAAAATTATCTAAATCAATAAACAAGATCGCACAATTAATATGGTGGCGGTGAGCACGGGCAATGGTTTGATCTAAGAGTTTTTCGTATAGGTGGCGGTTGGGTAGACCGGTCAAATAATCGCGGTAGACAAGGCTGCGTATGGCCTTGATTTGCCCTAGCGTTTTGGCAAACAGGGTGATAATAAGGCCCATCGTCACTAGGGTGCAGGCAAAAACAATAATTTCAAGAAAATAGGCCTCATTTACAAGGAGTTGGGCACTGGTGATTGCTAGTGCAACAACTAATAATAATAGGGCTACCAGCCAAACCAGCTGTTTATTAAGGTTTTTCATAGAAATCTGCCTTTTCTGCCTAATTCTAACTATAGCAGTTTGGCAGAGAAAGATTATCGTGGGGAATAGAGAGCCAATAGTTCCCGGACAGGGGCTCGGTTATCGACTTTGCAGCTAATCATGCGCTGGACATCAAAACTAGTAATATCTGCTTGATGATAAGCAGACTGAGTAAACTCAGTATCATGATTAGAAAGTAACGTATGCACGCCTTTTTTTTGTAGTCGCTGTGCATGTTCCGCCAGTGCCAGTTGATCATCGACATCAAAATCATGCTTATTGTAGCTGGTAAAATATGCTGTATCACTTAACGGTACATAAGGTGGGTCGCAATACACTACATCGTGTTTTTTGGCGCGCTTGAGGGTGTCACGAAAATCCTCGCACGTGAACAGGGCGTTTTGGGATTTGTCATGGAAACGCATAATATTGTCGATGTTCAGTGATGGTTTGTCATGTTGACCAAAGGGAACGTTTAACTCACCAGAGCTGTTGTAACGACACAAGCCATTGTAGCCGTGACGATTTAGGTATATAAACAGCAATGCGCGCTCGCGCTTCTTTTTGCTGGCATTAAATTCATCACGAAATTGATAATAAGCAGACTTACGATTATGTTCAGATTTAAATAGATAGTTGGCATCGTCGACAAACTTGAATCCTTCCTTTTGGACAAACTGATAAACATTGATCAAGTCACGATTACTGTCCGAAAGAATATAGTTGTCATAGTCGGTATTCAAGAATACTACGCCAGAACCAACGAATGGTTCAATCAGGGTTTTCCCGTCTGGCAAGATAGGAAGAATATGCTTCAGGAGTTGGTATTTACTGCCTGCCCACTTCAGGAAGGAGCGTTGATATTTTTTGCTCATAAGCGTTAGTATCTGTTAAACTGGCTCAACTATAGCAGATTTTTGCAGGTGAGAGTATCCAATTAATGGCTGAAACAACGCTAGTTACAATAGATTTGGCTGGGGCCCAATATAATGAGCAAGCCCTCTATTGCCTGTTGGCATCAGATGAACAGCACCGGGCTCGGCGCTTCAAATTCCCTATTCATCGCCGTCGCTTTATCATTGCTCGCGCCCAGTTGCGACAACTGCTGGGAGAGCAGTTGGGCATTGCTCCTGAAGCCGTTGAATTTAAGTATGGCGAACATGGCAAGCCGTCAGTGTCTGGTGTTGAGTTGCAATTTAATCTATCCCATACCGAAGATATCGCTGTTATCGCACTGCATCCCCACAATCCCATCGGCGTTGATATCGAGAATTGGCAACGTGAAGTCGAGTATGACGATTTGAGCAAACGTTATTTTACGGAGAATGAAACCAACAAGCTAGCAAGTCTTTCTGGCGACGATAAAGCCAAAGCTTTTTTTCGCTGTTGGACCCGCAAAGAAGCCTTACTCAAAGCCCTCGGCGCAGGTTTGACGTTTCCGCTTAATCAATGTGAAGTGACAGTGCTAGCGGATGAACCCGCGGCTATTTTGAGTATTGAGAATAGTCGTGACAAAGCAGCCTCCTGGACTTTACAGAGTGTTGAGCAGGGCGATTACATTATTGCAATAGCAGAACATGATGTGAGCTAATTCACGCATCCATGATACATTGACGCATCGCTTCACATACGCGATGTAACATCCGGATATTGTGCACACAGGCGAGGTTATAATAAGCCAGCGCTCTTTCTTTGAAAAGAAAATGCATATAACTGCGGGTATAATTCTGACAAGTATGACAATCACAGTCTTCTACCAAAGGTGAATTATCTTTGGCATATTTACTCTTTTTGATATGAATAATGCCGTTGGATTCTTCATTCTCAAGCCAAACCCAATTGTCTTTAATGTGTATCTTACTGCCATACAATGAACCATGGCGGGCATTGCGGGTGGGCGCCACACAGTCAAACACATCAATACCCTGAGCCACAACATCGATGAGATTTTGTGGGTGTAATCCCACGCCCATGGTATAACGTAATTTATTTGCGGGTAAATAAGGCTGTACCCAGTTAAGAATTTCTCGTGTTTTATCCATATCAAAACCAATGGTCTCACCACCAATGGCAATGCCGTCTAGGTTTTGGCTCGTTACAAACTCAGCACTTGCTTCGCGCAAATCTTGAAAATAACTGCCCTGAATGATTCCGAATAAGGCTTGCGGGTAACCATAAACGGAGGTTGGATTGTTCGTATGATAATCTATCGAAGATAATAACCAGCGGTGAGTGCGCTCCATCGCTTTCACGACAAAGTCTTTTTCGTTGGAATCCGCCGTACATTGATCAAATGCCATAATGATATCAGCACCAATGATCTTTTGTGTCTCTAGCGATGATGTCGGGGTTAAGTTAATGACTTGGTTGGTCACTGGGTGACGGAAGTGAGCACCGTCCTCATCGATAATACAAATTTTACTGTCTTTGGACAGACTAAACACTTGAAAACCGCCACTGTCCGTTAACATTGGCCCGTTCCAACCCATGAATTCATGCATGCCACCAGCAGTTTGGATAATATCCATGCCAGGTGTGCATAACATATGGTAGGTATTGCCCCCGAGAATAATTTCGCTGCCAGCCTCGGTTAAGTCGCGGGGTGACATACAATTTACCACCGCTTTAGTCCCCACGGGCATAAAGGCTGGTGTAGTGAACTCCCCATGGTGGGTTGTAACCTTGGTAACCCGGGCCTGATTGCTGGGGTGTTGTTTGATGATCTCAGTGTTAAAGGTCATGTTTGTGACTATTGTTGGTACAAAAAATGGATTGTACCTGAACAACCCGACTGATGCCAGTGGCCTCTAGAATGGGATCACGTCTCCCTGCCAATCGACTAATTTCCCTGAATCCTCAAGGCTCAAGCCCTCTAATACCTGGAGTAGATAACTCGCCGCCTGTTCTGGGGAAAATAGCTGTTCGGCGGGCACATTGGCTTGGAACGGCTTAGAGAGTGCTGTATCCACGGTCCCAGGATGGTAGCCAACAATGGTGGCTTGAGGGAATTGCCGTTGCCATTCGATACTGAGGTTTTTGACGAGCATGTTCAAGGCTGCTTTACTCATACGGTAACTGTACCATCCGCCTAAATGGTTATCGCTGATGCTAGAGACTCGCGCTGATAATACCAAAAACCGTAATGCGCTATTTCGTGACATGTGTTTTGTTAGCAATTGTGCAAGCCTAACCGTTGGCATAACGTTAGCTTGAATATTTTCGTTTAGCCACGCGGCATCCAGTTGTTGAATATTTTTTTCGGGGCCATGATCAGCGGTATGTAATATCCCTGCAGTATTAATGACAACATCAGGTATTCCACTCTGTAGTGTCTGCTCCAAGACATCTTCATGGATACAGGTGTAGGGCAAGTCCCTCAAGGTTTGCCGGCTGACAATGATAATATCATCACCTTGAGCGTGCAGTTGCTTTGCGACAGCAGCACCAATACCACTGTAACCATAAATCAATATTGTACTCATTTGACATCCTTATAACGGGCAAGTGCCGTTTCCCGCGCTTCTTTGTGATCAACCATAGGCCAGGGGTAGGTTTCACCAAGAATAACATTTGCTTCATCTAAAATTGCCTTGGGTGCAGCACTGGGGTTATGGATGAACTTATTCGGTAGGTCAGCCAGTTCAGGCACCCATTGGCGGACATAATCCCCATCGGGGTCGAACTTCTCACCTTGGGTGGTTGGATTAAAAATACGAAAATAAGGCGATGCATCCGCACCACTGCCCGCAACCCATTGCCAACCAGCGACGTTATTGGCCAAGTCGGCATCCACCAGGGTATCCCAAAACCAGGCTTCACCTTTGCGCCAATCAATGAACAAGTCTTTCGTTAAAAATGACGCGACGATCATGCGCACGCGATTGTGCATGTAGCCGGTATGCCAGAGTTGACGCATGCCTGCATCCACGATGGGATAGCCGGTTTGACCCTGTTGCCAAGTTTTTAGTTGTTGTTTGTCATTATCCCAGCTGAATTTATCAAATTCAGCACGGAAATTATCCGTCGGGAATTCTGGGAAGTGATACAGTAAATGATAAGAAAATTCGCGCCAGCCTAATTGTCGCAAGAAGCCTGCAGCGCCTTTAGCCATGCCAGAACGGCTTTGTTCAGCTTGTTTGACGCTGTGCCAAATTTGGCGCGGGCTCAATTCACCAAAATGAATATAGGGCGATAACTGTGATGTTCCTGGGAGATCAGGGCGGTCACGTTTATCAAGATACTCATGCACATGAGCATCAACAAATTGCCCTAAGGCTTTGTGAGCACCAGCCTCTCCAGGCTGCCAACAATCAAAACCACCGCTCCAATCGGGCCGGGTTGGTAGCAAATCCCAATCATTAAGTTTATCACCACGGCGTTTGGTACGCTGGGCGAGTGTACGGGGCTTCTGTCGCGGCGGCTCGTCTACCACAAACTCACTAGCTGTGCGCCAATAAGGGGTAAATACTTTAAAGTATTGGCCGGATTTATTTTTGATGTCATCGGGGTGGTTGAGCAAATTATCATTAAATACGTCAACCTCAATATTATTACTCTCAAAAAACTTGCGAATGGCGTTATCAGCGGCGAGTTTTTTTGGTTCAAAAACTTGGTTCCAATACAAACCAGTGATATTGTGCGTATCCGCGAGTTCAGCTAAGATTTTTTTGCTGTTGCCATTACGCAATAAGAGTTGCAAACCATACTTATCTAAATCAGCGGCGAGGGACGTCAAGCTATGATGTAACCACCAGCGCTGCGCGCCACCCAATGGGCGATATTGTTTATCGTCCAGTATATATAAGGGGATCACGTCATCACTGGCCTTCGCGGCAGCGATGAGGGCACTGTTATCCCGTAAGCGTAAATCGTTGCGAAACCAACAGATGACAGTCATCATGTTCTCCAAACATCAGCGAAAGAGCATTTCAGCATAGCTGCTACTAAACAGCAAGTGGCAAGTGGTTGTGGCCTAATACAGCGGCTCTCGCTGAAATTAATACAAACAATCCAAAGCCCGCTCAATGAAATATAACGGTAAATGAACAATGGGCGGTTTGTGCTTAACCGGCGGTGGATTGGCGGACAAAATAACAGCAGACTGCGATGGGTATTTGTTGAGGTATTTTTCCAGGCTTTTGGTTCTGGTGGACGTGCCCGCTTTGACTTCAAACGGTATAACACCGTGTTCAGATTGCAATAAAAACTCAATCTCTGAGCGATCCTCTTGCCAACTGTATAGGGTTTTGTTGGTGATAGCCGTTAACTGCTGGGCAATGAAGTTTTCGGCAAAATAGCCTTTGTATGTGCCGTAGTCAGAATTTAATATGCTGCCCGGTTCGAGTCCATTCATCGCTCCTAGTAAACCTACATCAAATAACATTAATTTAAATAGGTTATCTTTGGTATAGGCATGAATAGGTTCTTCAAAGGCGCCAACTATGGGCAAACGCAATACCAACTCTGCCGCTTCTAGCCAATCAATAACATTTACCAGTTGACGATAGCGGCTGATGGTGGGAACAATATCTTTGAACCGAAATCGATTCGTACTTGTGTCATAATGGCCAGCTAATTGTGTGGGGACTGCGCGCCATGTCCTGTCAATATGCATGGCATTGACTTTGCCGGAATGTTTGGCGATATCGGCATAATACGCCTTAATCAGTTCGTGTTGGCGTTCACGTACATCACGACAAGCAATGAAGATATTGTCCTGGCGATCGCGAAACAGTTTAACAATTTCCGGCAATCCTCCGGTAATATAGTACTGCAGCAAACGTTCCCACAAGCGTTGATGTTTGATGGCTGAAATATCCATGCTGGGCTCATAATCATTCACCACATCTAAGGCCATGGTATCGCCAACACCAGCAAGAAACTCGGTAAACGTCATGGGATGCAGATGCATCATGTTGACTTTGCCAACCGGATAAGACGTGTCATTTAAATGGAGGCCTAATAGGGAGCCGGCACTACAAAGTGCTAACTCAGGCATTTCTTCACAAAAGTATTTCAGGCTCGTGATAGCTGGCGGGCAGGCTTGAATTTCATCGAATATGACTAAGTCATGGTTGATATCGATAGGGGTATTGTGCTCGAAGGCAAGCTCGCTAATGATGCGTTTTGGGTCGAGGTTCTTAGCAAATAGACTGACTAACTCGGGATGCTTTTCAAAGTTAACGATGTGGACTTGGCGGAAGTGCTGTTCACCAAACTGCGTCAGTAGGTAGGTTTTGCCCGTTTGACGCACACCCTGCAGGATCAGGGGTTTGCGCGAGCTGGCCTCTTTCCAGGCCATTAAGCGGTTCATTGCATGTCTTCTCATGCCTCGAGTATAGGAGTGCTTGCCACTTTTTACAAGCAAAAAACGGCACAAACTGCCACTTTTTACATGTAAAAAGTGGCTTAAACTGCCACTTTTTGCAACTTTAGGCGGTTTTTGAACTAAATAAGACCAAAATGGCCTTTTTTGCTCGCGGGTACGAAGGAGCAGGTTATATGGTTATATTTCACGTCATTTTAGGTTAGAGTAAGACCAATAACCTTCAAGGAGCTAATCATTATGGATAAACCTTCCGTCTTCATCATTGGCGCTGGGCCCACTGGTTTGACCTGTGCTATCGAACTCGCCCGCCGCGGTATTCCCGTGCGTATTATCGAGAAGAAATCAGAACCTGAGCATATCAGTAAGGCTATCGGGATTAATCCCCGCAGTTTGACGTTGTTGGAGGCTTCCGGTGTTACGCCACGTTTGTTGACTAAGGGTCTGAAACTGAATCGGATGCGTATGCATTACGGTGATGACAAACAGATTGCTATTCATCTGGATAAAATTCCCCACAAATATAATTTTCTGATAGCCTTACCCCAAGATGAAACTGAGACTATCCTTGAGGAACGACTTAATGAGTTAGGGGTGAAAGTCGAACGGGTTGCTGAATTAGATGATTTGATTGAGACGGGGCAGGGATATGAGGCGTTGATCAAAAGCCAATGGGGTAGCGAAACTATTCGTAATAGTCTTATCATCGGCGCTGATGGCGCCCATAGTATGACGCGTAAACAAATCAATGTTGACTTTGAGGGTATTGCTATCGAGGAACCTTGGTATTTAGCGGATGTTCACATTGATTGGCCGTATCAACAAAATGGCCATGACGCCCAAGCATTTTTTCAGCAAGATGGCACGGTTGGTCTGACATTCCCGTTGGGAGGGACTCGCTATCGTTTGCTCAGTAATCGTGAAGAAGTGTTTGGCTTTTTGCCTAAACCCTATAGTATCGAAGATTCTTTATGGGAATCGCAATTCAAATTAAGCTGTCGCCTCGCACAAACATTCCAAAAAGCCAATGTGTTTTTGGCAGGAGATGCCGCTCATATTCACACACCAGTAGGTGGACGCGGGATGAATTTAGGTATTGAGGATGCCTGTGTTCTGGCTGACTACATCGATGCAGGTAAAACAGACCGCTATACGACAGACAGAAGGCCTGCTGCCCGACATGTCATCAACATGACGACGAAATTTTATAACCTTATGACGACCCAAAGTCCCATGAAGATTTGGGCCCGCAATCATTTTATGTTGCCGTTATTGAAGTTTTCTGCAGTGCAAAAGCAGCAATTGAAGATGATATCGGGGTTGTAGCTATTTCACCATTAATATATGGGGGATCCCATCTTCGTCGTACAGATCTCCCTGGGCAACAAAACCAAAACCTTCATAAAATTTTTGTAAATAGGCTTGAGCGCTGATTTTAAGGTGGGCTTTGGGGAAGGTTTCAGCGAGGAATTCTAAGGCTTTTGCGGTTAAGGATTTTCCGAGCCCTTGGCCGCGGAAGTCCGGGTGCGTTAGAACACGACCCATCGAAATAGCATCTGGATAGGCGATCCCAGGTGGTAATAGCCGCGCATAAGCAATGATTTTATCGTCAATCATCCCAAATAGATGCCAGGCTTGTTGATCCCTGTCATCCATATCTTGATATACACAAGTTTGCCCGACGACAAAGACTTCAGAGCGTATCTGTAGACAGCCATAGAGCTCATCAAGGCTTAATTCATTGTAGGGTTTACAGTGCCAGTGTTGGGTCATTGCTTTTCCTCATTGCTAAAAATACACAGTATATTGTTATGTCGAGAGGGGAGCAAGGGACTTTTAAGTAGGTATATTTCTCTTGTAGTTATGGCTTTGGTTATGAAGTGGCACATGATATTTCTCAATCATTTCTTCTTTTGATAGAGGGGTTTGCAACAACTCGATGGGCATTCCAGTTGCAGGATCTTTGATCATCGCAACGAATAAGCCAGGCTTGGATTCGATAGGTCCCCATATAACGTCCCGGTTTTTAATAGCGTCTTTAAGATTAGGGACTTTAAAAGCTAAATGCGCTTTAGTCTTGATAAGTTCAGGGAACGGTGCGTCGTCATCAAAACGATGCATTTGAATATTAAACTCACTTTCGTCATAGCCCCAAGTATAGTACTTCCACTTAGAGTCATATAGTTCGTTTTTACTATGCTCCTTGGTTGGAACACCGAGGTGACTATATTCCCAATCTTTCGGGTATGCTAAACAGGCTGTGGATAGTACAAGTAAGCCAATATATGATATAAGTTTGAATGTCTGTTGCATAATAAAGGTATCTCGTTATGGGATGGTTGCAATGTTTTAAGTTTGATAATACCTAATATTCACGTTGTAGAAAAGTCCTGATCGCTGATTCGTGATTCAGGCAGATTGGCAGAGAGGGTGTGTCAGATCAAGTATGAAGTTATACATTAGCATCTGAGCGAATTAATAGAGATATATCCATGTATATGTTCATTGGCAAATAATTCACTAACTGTGCACTGAAATAGTTTACCATACGTTGCAATATTGAGAGTGAGACAATTAATATCGTTCTTTTTCTCAGATACTATTTGTTGTAGGTACACCCAGTGACTTAGTTGGATACCACAAATATCAGAATTATCGACAGGTTCTTTGGAGTGAGGTTCTATTGTAAAATCCTTCTTAATGGTATCGGTATCGCTACTCATTTTTGACAAATTACTTGAAAAAGTCGATGAAACTAATAGCAGGGCGGTTACATTCAATTTTGCCAGGTCCATTAGCTCTGACCATAGTGTTAATGGCTCATCAATATCTTTACCAGTATCTGAAGTATGATATATCCAGCTTTCTAAGAGCATTTTTGTGTATCCAGTTAGTGGGCAATTGTTAATGTCACGTAACTGCGTTTTAGCTGAAATAGTGCGGGCACCAAAGAGCGTTAATAACTGATAAGCTTGTTTGGGTGTAGTGACATCTTGTATTTTTTTCAGCAAAGGTAACCGTGAGTTACTCCCAGTAATATTGACAATGCCTTTGATAGCACGAGCAAAGTTTCTTAGGAGTGATTGCTCTGGAGATTGATAGTTTGCCGGCTCCACCAAATATTTATTCTCCCCAGATATGATTTGAAAAGGCTCATTTTTAGCGAATTGGATTATATTATTAATAAGCATGAACGGACTTTCAGAAAGAAGGTATGAAAATACACTGTAAATACCACAAAGGAGCTCGTCGCCCTGGTCTAACTTATTGGGTAATATCAATATACATATAACCTCAAGGAGCTGGCGATTATTGTCAAAAGTGCGCAAGTTATCTGCTGAGGTAAATAGCTCCACTGCTTGTTTTTTTGAGGCGGTAATACAATCACTAAACAAATCAAGATATATTTTAATAAAAGTTTCCACATCCGAAGATTGACAGTGAAAAACTGGTTGCGATGATGTAGCGCATCTTGTATCTTTTATTGCCTCTAAAATGAATTTGGTTAAATCAATAAATAGGTTTTGCTTGTCATTGATATCACATGTGAGCCCATTAAAAACATCAAGTATGGCTAAGCCTAGCTTTTTATATAATACCTGAAAGCATTTGAAGATCTCAGAACTGACTTTTTTATTCTCATTATTGTTTGCGGATAATTCGAAGTGGGTGTTGGCAAGTAAAATAAACAGTTTAGTGAGCTTGGACGTATAAATGTCTGGGTTACCAAGCTCTAAATTATTATGCTCTAAGAATGTTCCACTAAGTTGTGTAGACCAAAACCCCAAGTAACATGACCCAGTCGGTTCTTTAACAATTGATTCTGTGGCAAGCGAATAAAATTCGCTGAATTCAACATCATCAATATATTGATAAATAATGGTAAGTGCATCACAAAAGCAAGGAAAATATTGATTGCTATAAAAAAATCGGCAATAATCAAATGCACCGTTCACGTCATCAATGCACAGTGAATAGACCGTTTGATTTCTTGCTATCTTGGCAAGGCGGAACTCCACCATAAAATATTGGTTAATTAATTCATCTGATATTGAACTGGGTAAAATACCATCGTAAATGGAAAATAATTTTTTTCGATTATTATTTTTATCCTCTGTGAAGATACTACCCATAGCTTGGCTATCTGCAGATTTTTCCGGTGTTTCTTTTGTATCTAGCAGCGTAGATAATAAAGCTAAATTCGTCAGGGGATCATTGCCTTTTTCTAGTATCTCCTGCGCTGACTGCAGTATGTGTTGTTGCGTTTGGACGTACATTATGATGACCTTCTATTTATTGCGGCAGTTTGCTACAGATCGGTAATCATAGCAACACCTCATCCCCACAAAATCCCCACAGTAGATTTTATGGGAAACTGGGAGGTTATATACAGGTTTAGCGAATACTGACTGCGTCAAAATTTTGATTCCAGAGTTAAGGCTAACAAGTATTCACATCTGCTCCCAGAATGTTTTTTAAATATGCGTGAATTTTGTGGAAGAGGACTTTACGATATTAGGCATAAGTACTGTAGGTGCATGCTAATTGGAAGAAATCAATATTCCAATAATCAATAAGTTACAGCCCAACCCTCTAATTCGTAATCATATCTTTGCGATACCTTTTATGTGTCCGGAATCGGGTAGCCAGGTCAATCATGGCTTGCATACTTTCAGCAACAAGCCTTTTTACAGAAGAAGCGAGGCTCTAACGGTCGGTGCAATCATTAGTGCTCTAACACTATGATTTAAAATGGTTTCCCAAGTATCGTATTTATGGTTAAATATTGCTCGCAAAATTATCATCTGCTATAATCGCACCAAACAATAGTAATGGTAATATTTAGGTATTAAAAGATGGCTCAATTATCAGTAGCACCCGGCCGAAGTAAAATTAATTTAGCTGCAACTATTTTGATTATTTTGGGAATAGTCGTATTTATTCTCGATTTGACAGCAATTAATCAAGCTTCCTCTTCACCAGTAGGTGTTCATCGCTTAAATATCAACGGGATTATTTACTTTGTTTTGGGCGTGATCTTAAAATGTAAAGGTTACAAATCAGCACGTCGAATTACTTTTTTGGTCTCTGTTATGTTTGCTTTTTCTCTATTTAAAACATTTGGTAGCCTATACAGTATCTATCTATGGGATATACCACTTGGACTATATAAAGCACTCTTATTACATGATGGTGCAGGAAGATTATTGACGAATATCATTTATTTTTTTGTTATCCTTAGCGTGTATAGGCTTCTGTCATCTGAGTCAATTCGCGCAGAAGCGTTAGATTTTAATGTTCCTTATCAGCCCGCTTGGCGCTATAGTCCTCATAGAGGATTTGTAGCCATAATGATAGCTGTTTTCTTTATTTTTATAATAAGCGCGTTTAAAACACCTAAGTTGATAAAAACAGTGACTCCTCCTGTCGCTAACGCGATGCAGTTTTATGATTCATTTCCCGGGAGTGATTATTTAATAAATGATATCACGACAAGTCACACGAGTGAGGGAGATATACAATACGCTGTCAACATAGTCCACTACAACAGTAATAATATTGTTGATATTAGGCCATTAGTTTTTTCAGTGTTTGCAGAAGATGGCAAAAGGTTAAAAGATTGTTTAGCACAAGCGGAGAACAATGATACTGAAGCCCAACTGGCATTGGGGAGTGCCTATAGTTTCGGTTTAGGGGTGAAGACAGATCGAGAGGTAGGGCTGAAGTGGATGCTACGTGCCGCTAAGGGTGGCAATAAAAGAGCCCAGCTATTTGTCGCTCAAGCCTACCATTTAGGCTTCGGAGTTGAAAAAGATGAGGTAAAATCTAAGTTTTGGCGAACTGAAGCAGAAACTATATAATGAACTTACTAGCTATTTTTAAAATCAGTGACCTGACTACACTATTGCCGACACTGCATTTGAATAACAGCAAGCTGATTCGTAATCAGGTTGTCAGGTGGGCTGTCGCTGATGTAAGAATTATCGTAGCCAAGTCAGATTTATGTTAGCCTGTTAAGATTAATTTGAGGATAATTAGATAATTCGCCGGGGGCTTACATCATTGGGCATTTCTGGCTTTTGCATATTTCGCTTAACGATAGCAATAGCATCAAACCGCGAATGAGCATGATGATCCCGTGTTTCCGCTACAATATGAAAAATTAGTTCATTTGGCAATAATGAGAATAAAGACCCTGTTCTCACACCTTGGGCCATTAATCGTGCATTTTTACGCAGCTCTCCGTGGCTATTTTTCCAGCCAACGACTTGTCTAGCATCTTCTACGGCAGGTAATGTAAATATGTCAGCATGCTGGGGAAATGCATCAGCTGCTTTTTGTAGATCATCATTTGAGGTGAATAGCCGCTTAAATTCACTAGTATTAGTCAGCACCATATTTATCATATTACTTGCCACATCGGAGAACGACGCTGCCAAAAAAAGCAAATCATCGATAGATATCACGAGCTCCTCAAACAAACTACGCTTAGTGAGTATCGGCTGGATAAGCTTATAGACATGTTTAGGAAGTGACCTTGGTAACCACCAACAGGTATTATGACTATGGGTTTGCTGCTGCTCAAAACCTCTTAGCCCAGGTACATCAGGCTCTAAGAATATAATCACTAGCTCTTGTAAATGTGTCAGTGATACAACCATGCACTCAAAAACATCCATATTTTCAATTACTAGGTTTGCTACTAACTCTCTTTTCTCAGGCATAAGTCTTATTATGGTATGCAAAGACATCAAGGACTTGACTAATCGACTAAACTCACCGGGAATACTGAATAATATTTCAAATAAACACTTAGCCTCATGTGGCCTGCATAGTTTAATGATGTCATTCAAATCATTGAAAGAGTGGAACAATCTGCTAAATTCATCAGGATTATCACTAAGGATATTAATTAATAGCCCCATATATTGACTATAGCTTATTAATAGCATCGTTAAATCCATAACACTGTGTATTAAACGTTGAAACTCTTTGATATCGTCAAAACAGGTGCTAATCATTGTCTCAGCCTGTTGTGGAAAGTCAATAACTAATCCATTTAACTCATACCCCGCTGTTATTAAACGCTGATATTCCTCATGGTTATCGATAACTGGCCGGATCAATTCATCCCTGTAATCAGGAAACAGTTTTACGACTTGTCTTAATGCAATAGTACAACCGATGATTTTTTGATATATGCCACTGTCACTCAATAGCGGCTTAATTAAGACGGGCTTCAAAAATGGAAAAGTTGCGGCAAGCAAAAGTAAGTCATAATGGCTAACTATTAATCTCGAGTGAACACCGTGTTTTGTTAAGGCAACACTGACTGATTTGACACAACTTGGACAAACATCAATAGCCCAGCGTAAATCATGACTATCAATGACTAACCGCTCGAATATAACTGGGTCACACAGCAGTTTTTTGATAATAACATCTGTATACTCTGGGCAAGAACTCATTAACCACTTCAAGTCATCGATAGTTTTGAATAAAGATGTGAACTCAGCTGTTGTTTCCGCAATATATTTAAACAAGTCTTTTTTATATTGAGAGGTCCTGTTAAATAGCCACTTAAGACTATCAATATCAGTAACCAAGCGCTTATACTCGTATTTACTCTCAATAAGTCTTTTCGTGAATGGTTCGACCAATTCAGGATAGTCATTACAAACCTTGCGTAAATCATCAGGCTCAATCAACAATCGCCAGTATTCACCTTCAGCATGAAGAATATGATGGAATAGGATAGCAATATCATCTGGAGCTGACTGTCCTATATAAAAAGCATCAAATAGGCAACGGATAAGCCGTCTAAACTCACCTGGAGCATTAACAATATAATTTAGAATAGTCTGCCTGTAACGGGGGAAATATTCACACATTTTCCGTATATCATCAGAACATGTAATCAAGCGACAAAACTCGCTGGGTTCGGTTAATACTTGTTTCATCATTTGTTTGGTGTATTGTGGGTATTTTTCACAGATCAATATTAAGTCGTTAACCGTGCTGACAATTTGATTAAACACCTCATGATTAGTCCACAATGGCCGAAATATAAGCTCAATGTGCTGGGGAAATTGTGAAGATAACTGTAGTATGTCACTAATACTTTTAACGAGCCGCTTATACTCGCCAGGCTTATTAATTATTTGGACAAAATCTTGATCTGAAATGCCAGCTTTGTAGATACCTGCTGTTGATACCTCTCCCATGATCTTACTCCCGTATACGTTATGATTGATTAACCATATGAAATTCACACAGTCCCCATCGCAATAGCTAGGTGATGACAACGCTCCTTGTTGTTGTAAATGTTCATATTATTATTTCTATCGACATCTAATTAATGACATTATTGTATATAAAATAGACTGCGCTATCACCCAGGAGAATTACTAGTGTTGGTAACATGCCAGTTGTCCGTTATATGTAGCACGCCATCTGTCCGGTTCTCGACTATAACTATATCTGTTTTAAAACAGCGATTACCTTATGGCTATTTCCGCACAAACGTATGCGATAACGGGAGCAAATGTTAAGAAATATTTTCATTGAAATAGCATGGGTGCCATACAGGTCATGAACGTAATCTATGATGTTGTTTATGGTGTTTCTGATGCAACTGAAGTTTTTCGCTGACGAAGCCCTAGGCTGCAGTATTTGCTAAAAATAGTTCATAGTCATTGCAAAGACGTAGCGGGTGATTTTAAGTATCTAACGGTTTTGAACAAGCTACAACTCCTGCAAGATATGCAGTGGCAGCACGTTAAAGCAACCGAGTTCGAAGGCTTTAACAAATAAGTCCTGTTTAGTATTACAATTCCATTTTATTTTGATGTTCGCGATATGGAACTCAACGGTCTTGTTAGAGATCCCCATCACGCGGGCGATCTCTTTCGCGCTTTTGCCATGTAAAGTGTAAAACAAGCAGGTGCTTTCTTTTTTGGTCAGTGTGTAATTTTCCTTGGTGCTGTTGAGGTAGTTATTAAGATCGGCGCAGATTTTATAACTGTCTTGGGTAAGGCCATTAATCACCTTGAAGACTTCAAAGTACTTGAAAGGAATAATTTTAAATGTACCAATAACGCCCAGCTGCTCGCCATTGAGCCCACTTAAGACAAACTTTCTGTCATGAATAACAATTTTTTCGCCGTCAGTACCATTGCTGAGAGATAGCTTCGAGTAGTGATGGCCGGCAAGTGTATCGTTATCGTAATCAATGTAGCTTTGAGCATGTTTATCCCAGGGCATTTCCCAATCACTGCGACCTACATAATCATCAGCTTTTAGGCCAGAAGGCTCGACAGCCAGGTGATTACCATAGCGAAACACCAAGTCTTTATCCTTGATGTAGATACCCTGGGGCATCGCATCTAAGAGACTGGCATTGACAGCTTGCTGTATGGCATCGTTATACATTGAGTTAACCCGTTGTAGCTGCAGCTAACGCTTTGAAAAAAAGACGTTTTTTAAAATTGCGCTATTTGCAACCGTATAAAATTGTCCAATTATAGAGCAGTTAATGTCCTTTGTAAATGGTAAAGGCATATTACCATGGGCGTAACTTCTTGAAACTAGTAATTTTCCCGGGTAAAAATGTAAAAACCCGCTGACAGTTGAATACTATCAGCGGGGAGGGCAGAATATCAGGCTAGCTTTGTGCACAAGAGAGAGTGAGTGAATGGTTTTCACCAGCAGTGCCTAGCTTAGCGATTTCACCACATCGGTAGTCAACAGTGATAGACTTCACATCGTATGGTGCTGGATCGCCACATAACGAATTATCAACAGCAAAAGTACATGAAGTAGTACCATCACAAAAACTTCTGACGGCATAGTGACCTGGCTACACCACTCCGGACAGATGACACGGGCTGTTGAGGTGGTTCTTGGGTGATTTTTGCAAGATTGGGTTAGAAGCCGTTATTTGCAGTTACTCGGATGAGAAAAAATGGTGGCACAATCATTCGCCCAAGTATCAATAAGTTATACCCCAACTCCCTGATTCGTAATCAGCTCAATAGTGTAGCTAGTAAATTTCCAATAAAACTATATTTTAGCCTTAGCACACAATACAGCGACCACTGCCTCGCCTGTCATTATCTGATCTAGCTGACAATGAAGTTTCTGCTGTCTCATTGCTATCATTATATTCGGCTGGTGGCAAGGCCGACGTGATTATCGATATCACATCGTCATATATAGGATGATACGAGTAGCTGGTGCATCCTTTAAAGCTCTCCATATCGCTTTTTATATGTAATAGTATGTCTTCGAGGTTGCTATTATTTATGGTCTCAATACGACGTTTTATACAATTAGCGGCATATGTTATACCAGGGTTTGGGAAAAATCCCCAGCTAATATTTCCTTGTTGATTCACTTCGATGGCTTTGATACAGACAAGGTTGAGGGCTGTATTTAGTCTAAGTTGATTATTTTGATATTTAATTGAATCGCGAGTGAGTGATGGGTTTACTGTAGGAACAATCAATGCAATTATTTCTACTGGCAGTACAGAAAAGCTAACATCTTCTTTCATAATGAGAAGTAAAGTCATCCATAATTCATGATATCTATTAACAAATCTGGTGATAATTTCATCTTTACCATTATTAATGGCTAGCTCTGATAGAGTTATGCTATCGACATATTCTGGATTAACAGGCGAATAAACATTAGCATCAGCATCAATAAGAGCTATTGCAATATTCATGTTATTTTTTTTGATAGCTGAATGAAGAGGTGTATAACCTTTATCAGTAGCAGCATCAACATCAGCCCCAGCTTGAATAAGAGCCCTAGCAATTTCTGTATGATCACGTTCAATAGCAAGAGTGAGTGGTGGGATGCTTGTAGCGCCGGCATCATCAACATTAGCTCCAGCTTTTATAAGTGCTAACACAATGTCGATATTATTCGTCATAATGGCAAGCTGGAGTGGCGTGGGATAATTGCCATGATTAACATCTCCTCCTGTGCTTATGAGCGCTTGAACTATTAACATATTTCTATTTGAGACAGCAATTAAGAGTGGTGTTTCGCCATCTTGGTTTTGAGCATTAACATTAACGTCAGTTTTTGTTAGCTTTATAACAGTGCTTGCATCATTCGCCATAACGGCATCATGCAGTTGTTCTTCTTTCTTAGTCAAAGGCATGGCAGGTTTCCTCTTATTGTTTGTTTCTTATAATTGCAGCTGATTATACTCGAATATGCCTCCCCGGCCAATAGTTGAACACCGCTATTGTTGGTAACATGCCATTTGTCCGGTTTATGTAGCACGCCATCTGTCCGGTTCTCGACTATACCTATATCTGTTGTAAAACATGGAGTTAGGCATGAGT